>DATMDR010000023.1:0-19904 GCA_035557635.1 Solirubrobacterales bacterium
AGAGAAGCCGCAGAAGGGCAAGGTCGTCGCCGTCGGCGATGGCAAGTGGGACGAGGATGGCGAGAAGCGCATCCCGCTCGACGTCGCGGAGGGGGACGAGGTCCTCTACTCCAAATACGGCGGCACCGAGGTGACCGTCGAGGACGAGGAACTGCTCGTGCTGCGCGAGTCGGACGTGCTCGCCAAGCTCGCCTGACAGCCCGCAAGAAGATTTAGAAAGACCAAGGAGGACAGGATCAGATGGCTCATAAGGAGCTGAAGTACCAGGAGGAGGCAAGAGGGGCCCTGCAGGCCGGCGTCGACGCCGTTGCCAACGCGGTCAAGGTCACCCTCGGCCCAAAGGGCCGCTACGTCGTCCTCGACAAGAAGTTCGGGGCGCCGACGATCACCAACGACGGCGTCACGATCGCCCGCGAGATCGAGGTCGAGGACGTCTTCGAGAACCAGGGCGCCCAGCTCGTCCGCGAGGTCGCCACGGCGACCAACGACGTGGCTGGTGACGGCACCACCACCGCAACCCTGCTGGCGCAGATCATCGTCCGCCAGGGCCTCAAGAACGTCGCCGCCGGCGCCAACCCGCTCGCCCTGCGGCGCGGGATCGAGAAGGCCGTCGACGAGGTCGTCGAGGAGCTGCGCGAGAAGCAGTCCAAGGAGGTTGCGGGCAAGGAGCAGATCGCCCGCGTCGCCGCCATCTCCGCCGCCGACGACGAGATCGGCAACATCATCGCCGACGCGATCGAGAAGGTCGGCAAGGACGGCGTCGTCAACGTCGAGGAGGGCCAGACCTTCGGCATGGAGCTGGAGTTCACCGAGGGGATGCAGTTCGACAAGGGCTACATCTCCCCGTACATGGTCACCGACCAGGACCGCATGGAGGCGGTGCTGGAGGACCCCTACATCCTCATCGCCAACCAGAAGATCGGCTCGGTGCGCGACATCCTGCCGGTGCTGGAGCAGGTGATGCAGGGTGGCAAGCCGCTGCTGATCGTCGCCGAGGACGTCGAGGGCGAGTGCCTCGCGACGCTCGTCGTCAACAAGCTCCGCGGCACCTTCACCGGCGTCGCCGTGAAGGCTCCGGGCTTCGGCGACCGCCGCAAGCGGATGCTCGAGGACATCGCGATCCTGACCGGCGGCGAGGTGATCACCGAGGAGATGGGCCTGAAGCTGGAGAACACCCAGATCGATCAGCTCGGCAAGGCCCGTCGCATCGTCGTCTCCAAGGACACGACGACGATCATCGACGGCGGTGGCGAGAGCGAGGGGATCAAGGGTCGGATCAACCAGATCAAGCAGGAGATCGAGAGCACCGACTCCGAATTCGACCGCGAAAAGCTCCAGGAGCGGCTGGCAAAGCTGGCCGGGGGCGTAGCGGTGGTCAAGGTCGGCGCTGCCACCGAGACCGAGATGAAGGAGAAGAAGCACCGTGTCGAGGACGCACTACAGGCGACCCGGGCGGCGCTCGAGGAGGGTGTCGTCCCTGGTGGCGGCGTGGCCCTGCTCAACGCCCAGGATGGGCTCGACCCGGAGAAGATCGGCGACGCCGACGAACATACCGGGGCCCGGATCGTCCACCGCGCTCTCGAGGAGCCGGTGCGTCAGATCGCCGAGAACTCCGGCCTGGAGGGCTCGGTCGTCGTCAACAAGGTCCGTGACCTGAAGCCCGGCGAAGGGCTGAACGCGGCCGACGGCGAGTACGGCGACCTGATCAAGGCCGGCGTCATCGACCCGACGATGGTGACGCGCTCGGCGCTGCAGAACGCGGCCTCGATCGCCAAGAACATCCTCGTCACCGAGGCCATCGTCGCCGAACCGCCGGAGAAGGACGGCGCCGGCGGCGGAATGCCCGGCGGTGGCATGCCGGACATGGGCGGGATGATGTAACGACCCACGGACCTGGCTCAAAAGCCCGGTGCGCACGCCTGGCGGCGGCGGACCGGCTCAGGGCGGCGTCCTCAGGAGCCCGAATAGCTCTGCTATTCGGGCTCCTTGCGTTCTTGCCCTGATTGGTTCGGCGCTCGCCAGCCGCACACCCCGGATCTTCCGAGACAGGCCCGCGGGTCGTCCGCCCAGGCGTATGCTCGCCTCAACAGGCGAGTGACTTCGGAGAGGGGGATGGCGCAAGCGTTGGCCCCCTCTCGCGTTTCGCCACACTTTCGCCGCCAAGGCGCCACACAGTGCGCCCCACACATGCGCTCGCCACCGCCAGGCTCAGAGGCAATGAGCCCCTCCATCCCTCAAGGCGCCGACGGGCCGATCAACCCACCATTGTCAGACAGGTCGGCCCCCGGCGCCACCGATTTCGACACCTCGGCCCGTCGGCTGCGGCCGCGGCGCTGGGACCTGGAGATCGCCGCGATCGCCAATCGCCAGCATGGGTTGGTGACGCTGGCCCAGCTTGAACGTCTGGGAATGGATCGGAGGACGGCCGCGGCCCGCGTGCGATCGGGGCGCCTTCACAGGATCCACCAGGGAGTCTTCGCCGTCGGGCATCCATGCCTCAGTCGCGAGGCGACCTTCCTAGGCGCGGCCCTGGCCTGTGGGTCCGACGCGGTTCTCTCCCACGGTTCCGCATCGACCCTCTGGGGATTCTGGGAGGAGAAGGGCAGCGACATTCATGTCATGGCGTCAAATCGCCGCGGTCGTAGTCCGCAGGGCATTGTCGCTCACAGAGATGGCCGGCTTCCGCCCTCTGACAGAACCACTTATCGTGGCGTGCCCTGCACGACTGTCGCCCGGACGCTGTTGGATCTGGCGGCCATCCTTCCAGCCCGGTATCTGAGAAAGGCCCTGGGCGAGGCGGAAGTCATGCGACTCGTCGATCACCAGCGGCTCCGGGATCAAATCCGCCGCGGAAGAGGTCGGCGCGGAGTTGCCCGGCTGCGCCTGCTTCTCGACGAGATCCACCCCCAGACGAAACGGAGCCGTAGCGAGCTGGAGCGAATGTTCCTGCATGTGTGCCTGCAGACCGGGTTGCCGCAGCCAGAGGTCAACGCGACGCTGGAGGTCGGCGATCGGCGCTTCAAGCCCGACTTTCTCTGGCGCCGTGAGCGGCTGATTCTCGAGGCCGACAGCCGTCGTTTTCACGACACCGACATCGCGTTCGTCGATGATCGGCGAAGGGAGCAGAGGCTTCAGGTTGCGGGTTGGCGGGTTTCGCGTTGCACTTGGGAGCAGGTCGAGTTCGAACCCGCCGTTCTTGCGGAGACGATCCGCCGCTTGCTTACCCAGGCTTGACCGGGCGGTTGGGAATTCAGTCCGACGGTCCGCAATGTCTTCGTCGCGATGTCGTCGGGCCAAATCAGGCAGCCAAGGAAGTCTTATCGGCCCGTCGGCTGGGCTAGGGGGATTTCGGGGCTTTGGGCGGCGGCGGAGGCAGCGGCGGCAGCAGGCCGGCGTTGTATTCGGCGTACTGGACGAAGCTTTCGCGCCGGACCTTGAGCCGCAGCGTGTTCATCGTGCGCGGGTAGAGGTGGATGTCGTAGGGGTTTCCGGTCGTGCCGAAGCCGTTGTAGTAGACGAACATCCGCACCCGCGGGCGTTTCACCGTCCAGGCGACCAGCTGCTTGACGAAGCGCGGGTCGTCTTTGCCGGAGACGGCCCACTCGGTGAGCGCGATCGGCTTGCCCCGCCACTGCTTGCCTTTGAAGAAGCGGTTGAGGTCTTTCCAGACGGGATATTCGGAGTAGAAGTCGGTGCCCGCCCAGTCGACCCAGCGCGCGCCCGGCCAGTAGTTGCCGGGGAAGTTGCCCTTGACCCGCGGCGAGCCGCCGGGCAGTGGGCTCCAGATCATGCTCACCGGCGCCGCCGGCAGACTGGTCGGCGGCGGTCCTTTGGTCCGGTTGACCGGCGGCAGGCCGATTTCGGCCAGGGTGGCGTTGATCTGTTCGAGGGTGCCGCCCCCGCGCACGATCGCGGCGATGCGGCGGAACGCCTGCTTGTACCAGCCGGTCGTGTGTTCGCCGCCCTTCTGCACCCCTTCGCAGTTGACCGCGGACCAGACGTTGAGGCAGCGGTTGGGCTCGCCGAGCGGCCTGATGTAGGCGGGCAGGCCGCGTTTGAAGAAGAAGTCGTTGAGCTGGAGCAGGTAGTTGTCGCCGGCGCCGAGGGCGATCTGCTGCGGGGTGATCAGCTCCGCCAGCGTCTGGTCGTCGGCGGTCGAGATGTGCAGGATCGGGCGGGTCGCCGTTTCGCGCCAGCGTTCGTAGGCCTGGTTGAGGCTGTTGCCCCACGGGTGGAAGGTCGAGAGCAGCGCCGGGTGCTTGCCGCCGAGCAGTTCGGTGAATTCGTTGAACTCCTGGGTCGTCCCACGGTCGCTGACGCCGAAGAAGACGCTCGGCTTGGGCGGCGCCAGGCTCAGGCCCTGCGCCTGCCCCGGCGCGGCGGCGAGCAGCGCGATCGCGAGCAGCGCGATCCGGCTACGACTCGGCGAGAACATCGCCCATCCTTCGCGGCATCACTCCGAGGTCCTCGGCATCTGCGGTCCCGCGCTCACTCACCATCGCCACCTCCATCAGCTCGGCCTCCTCCCAAGTAGCGAACACGGCCTCGCCGAAGATGGAGCGGAGTGCGATCAATCCGGAGCGGACGAGCGGAAGCGGCAGGTGGACGAGCGGCCGCGGTCTCCCCGCGACGCGGCTGACCAGGTCCGACATCTCGTCGTAGCTGAGCGTCTCGGGGCCGGCCAGCTCGTAGCGGTCGCGCCCGTCTCGGTCGAGGGCTGCGACCACGCAGCGGGCGGCGTCAGCGGCCCAGATCGGCTGGAACCGGGCCTGGCCCTCGCCCGAGACCGGCATCACCGGCAGGAAGGAGAAGCGCTTCAGCAGCGTCACCCAGGGGTCGCTGCGGTCGTAGACGATCGAGGGGGCGAAGACCGTCGTCTCCAGGGCCGAGGAGCGGACGGCCTGCTCGGCCAGCCACTTGGCGCGGAAGAAGCGGGTGCGCTGGGTGGCGGAGGCATCGAGGGCGCTGAAGAAGACGAAGCGCTTGACGCCGCTGCGCTCGGCGGCGCGCAGCAGGCGGACGGTCGCCAGGCCGTTCAGCTCCTCGATCCGGTGCGGCGGCTGGTCGCGGATCGTCGCCGCCAGGTGGACCACGGTGTCGACGCCGCGCAGCGCCTGCCGCACCAGGTAGGGATCCGACATCTCGCCGAGGTCGCCGAGCGCGATCTGGACGTCGACGCGCCGCTCGCCGAGCCGCCGCGGCTCACGGACCAGGCAGCGCACGTCCTCGCCGCGCTCCAGCAGCAACGGCAGCAGCCGTGAACCGATGCTTCCAGTTGCCCCTGTCAGCAGCAGCATCGCCTCCATCATCCCTAAAATGGGTGCTCGCGCTTGGCCGGGGCTCCCGGCGGGCACCCGGAAAACGATCTAGGAGAAAGCCTCGAATGACCTATGTCATCGCCGAGCCCTGCATCGGCACCAAGGACAACTCGTGCGTCGAGGTCTGTCCTGTCGACTGCATCCATCCGACCCCGGACGAGCCCGACTACGACTCGGTCGAGATGCTCTACATCGACCCCGACGAGTGCATCGACTGCGACGCCTGCGTTGAGGCCTGCCCGGTGGACGCCTGCTTCGCCGAGGACCAGCTCCCCGCCGAGTGGGCCAAATACGCGGAGATCAACGCGAACTACTACAAGAGCAAGGCTTCGGCGTAGAACCCGACCTGCTCTCGAGTCGGGAGCGAATGGGCCTGTAGCGTGCCTGTTTCGTGCAGCGAGCAGTCAGCGAAATCCTGAAAGCGCTGCTGCTCGCCGCCCTCGTGTTTCCATCGGTGTCCGCGGCCAGCCTCGCCGACCATGTCAACCCCCTCGCGGGCACCCAGCCGGGCTCCCGTACCTTTGGCGGCGGCCACAACTTCCCAGGGGCAACGGTTCCCTTCGGGATGGTCCAGTGGGGGCCCGACACAGCTCCCTCGGACCGGCACTCCGGCGGATACGACTACCGCGACCGCCACATCACCGGATTCAGCCTCACCCATCTCAACGGTGCCGGCTGTTCCCTGTATGGGGACTTCCCTTTCCTGCCGACCACCGAGCCGCTCCGCGATTCCCCGGCACTCGGCACCGGAGGGCTCGCCGGACGGTTCGAGCCCGGCTTCTCACATGCCAGCGAGCGGGCGAGTCCCGGTCGCTACTCGGTCCGCCTCAACCCGGTGGGGGGCGGCGCCATCGACACCGACCTCTCGGCGACGACCCGAACCGGGATCGCGCGCTTCGCCTTTCCGCGCTCCCCGCACGCGAGCGTGCTGATCGACGCGGGCGGCAGTGCCAAGGCCAATGACTCCGCCGAAGTACAGGTCGACCCAGCCGCCCGCGAAATCACCGGCTCGGCGTCGAGCGGCTACTTCTGTGCCCAGCGGCCGCGCTACAGGGTCTACTTCGCCGCCGTCTTCAACCGTCGCTTCAATGCCCACGGCACCTGGACGCGCCAGACGCTGGAACCCAGCTCGACCGGCGCCAGCGACAGCAAGCCTCCTTCGAACGTCCCCGCCAATACCGCCCAGGCAGGCGCCTACGCCTCTTTCGACACACGCCGCAACCCAGTCGTCACCGTCCGCGTCGGCGTCTCCTTCGTCAGCGTCGACGGCGCCCGCGCCAACCTCGCCGCCGAGAGCTCCGGCGGCGGTCTCCGTGACGTCGCTGCGGCGGCGAAGCGGCGCTGGAACCGCTCCCTCGGCGCGATCCGGGTGAGCGGCGGCGAGTCGCGCGACCTCAACACCTTCTACACCGCCCTCTACCACGCGCTGCTCGCGCCGCGGACCTTCAACGACGCCGGCGGCGGCTACATCGGCATGGACGGGCTGATCCACGACAGTGGCCGGCGCACCCAGTACGCGGACTTCTCGGGCTGGGACGTCTACCGCACCCAGATCCCGCTGCTGGCGATGCTGATGCCGCACCGCGCCGGCGACATCGTTGCCTCGATGCTCGCCGGTGCCGCCCAGAGCGGCTGCCTACCGCGCTGGTCCTACGCCAACGGCCAGAGCATGACGATGGTCGGCGATCCCGCCGACCCGATCATCGCCTCCGCCTCCGCCTTTGGCGCCCGGGGCTTCGACGAGGTCGCCGCCCTGGCGGCGATGGTCAAGGGCGCGAGCGAGGGCTGCCGCACCCCGGACGGCGGCTACGTCCAGCGCCAGGGCCTCGAGGAGTACAAGGCGCTCGGCTACGTCCCCTTCGATATCGACGTCAAACGCCGCAACGCGAACTCGCTGTTCGGCGACCCCGAGGCCGTCTGGGCCTCGGCGGCGACGACGCTCGAGTACGCGGTCGCCGACTTCTCCATCGCCCAGTTCGCAGCCCGCTCCCTCCGCGACCGTGCCACTTACCGTTCCTTCATGCGGCGCTCAGGCAACTGGCGCAATCTCCTCAACCCTCGCAGTGGCCAGATCGAGCCACGGTTCGCCGACGGTACGTTCCCTCCCCGCTACGACAACCTGCGCGGGGCCGGCTTCGCCGAGGGCAACTCGGTGCAGTACACGTGGATGGTGCCTCACGATCCGGCTGGTCTCTTCGCCACGATCGGCGGTCGTACCAGGGCGGCGAGCCGGCTCGACCGCTTCCTGCGCAAGCTGAACGGCAGCGGCGGCGCGACCCACGCCGACCATGCCCTGCTCGGCAACGAGCCGAACCTGAACGTCCCCTGGCTCTATGACTGGACGCGGCAGCCATTCAAGACGCAGGCAACGGTGCGCCGGGCGCTGCTCGAGCTCTACAGTCCGACGCCGTCGGGATACCCCGGCAACGACGACCTCGGCACGCTCTCCTCCTGGTACGTGTTCGGAGCGCTCGGCCTCTACCCGGAGGTCCCCGGCACCGGCCTGCTGGCGATCGGCAGCCCGCTCTTCCGCCAGGCGACCGTACGGCTGGCGGGTGGGCGCAAGCTGCGGATCGCCGCGTCGGCCCGGCGTGCCCCCCTGCGCCGAGCCCCATACATTCAGGCCATGCGTTTCAACGGCCATCCCTACGGCCGGCCGTGGACGACCGTCTGCGCGCTGGCGCGTGGAGCAACCCTCACCTACCGTCTCGGGACGCGACCGAACCGCGCCTGGGGCGACTCCGCCGCCGCTCTGCCGCCCTCCTTCGGCCCTCAGCGGCCAATGCCGAAGAGTCGCTGCGCCCCTTGACGGCCGAACGTACGCAATCGACCGTCCTCTGGGCGCTCGCCGGCCTGACCGCGCTCGGGCTCGCCATCCGCTTCGCCAGTCTCGGCGTGCAGAGCTACCACCACGACGAGGTGATCACCGCCATGCGGGTCATTCCCGGGAGCTTCACCGAAATGCTGGGTGAGGTGAAGGGGAGCGAGTCCAATCCGCCCCTCTACTACGTGCTGGCATGGGGTTGGGCGAAGGCGTTCGGCACCGGAGAGGTGGGGCTGCGCTCGCTGACGGCGCTCTTCGGCGCGGCCACCGTCCCCGTCGCCTTCCTGATCGGCCGCGAGCTGGCGAGCAACCGCGCCGGCCTGATCGCTAGCGCGCTCGTCGCCGTCAGCCCGATGCTGATCTGGTACTCGCAGGAGGCGCGCTCCTACGCGCTGCTCGTCTTCTTCGGCGCCCTCGCGCTGCTCTTCTTCGCACGGGCGCTGCGCACCCGCCAGGGGCGGGATCTGGGGCTGTGGGCGCTTGCCTCCGCCCTCGCCCTCTGCAGTCACTACTTCGCCGTCTTCGCGGTGGCGATCGAGGCGGTGTGGCTGCTGGTCGCGTTGCGGACCAGGTGGCGTCTGGTGCTCTTCGCGGTCGGTGGCGTCGTCGCGGTCGGGCTGGCGCTGCTGCCGTTGATCTCAGCCCAGATCAACCCGACCCACATCGGCTGGATCGACCACAGTCCGCTGTCCACCCGCCTGTTCGAGACCGGCGGCAGCTTTCTGATGGGAGAGACCGGTCACGTGATCGCCCAGCCTCCGCGCGAGCGCTACGCATTGATTCCCGCGCTGCTGATCGGCGCCGCCCTGCTCCTGACGGCGCTGCGCGGCTCCAGCCGGGAGAAACGTACTGCGGCGCTGGGGTTGACGATCGGAATCGGGGTGGTGCTGCTTGCCGCCGGAATCGCCCTGGCCGGCAAGGACTACATCGTCGAGCGCAACCTGCTGCCCGCCCTGGTCCCGCTCGTCCTCGCCGCTGCGGTTGGCTTTGCGGCAAGCGGCGCGCGGCGGGTGGGTTTGGCTCTGGCGACCATGCTTTGCGTGTACTGGCTCGCCTTCGACGTCCACGTCGCCCGGACCCTCAACCTGCAGCGGCCGGACTTCCGTGATGTGGTCGAGCAGCTCGGGTCACCGACTCGGCCGCGGGCAATCGTTACCTGGACGCTCGCCGCAGATGGAGTTCAGTTCTACCTCGACCACGCCTCGCGGCGCAAGTACCGCGGCAAGGTGCCGATCCGCGAGGTCGACGTGATCAGCAAGGCGGTGGTGGTTGGCCGGCCGCCGAACCTGCCGCCGGCCTTCCGCCCGGTCGAGCGAGTGAGGTTGGACAGGCTCACTCTCACCCGCTACACGGCGACGGGCATCCATCGGGTCCCGGTCCTGGCGCTGCGCGATGCCCGCACCGGTTTCGGCCGTAACGCTGTGATCACGGATGGCATGCCGCCGCAGGCGGAAGCGAGCCAATAGCCTCGCCGCGAGGTGGTTACTACGCCATCGGCAGCGGCGTGCCGCTGACCGGAGGCGCTTCGGCCGTTGCCGGTGTGGCCTGCAGGACCGGAAGCTCCTGCGGGGTGGCGGCGACGATGCCGCGGGCGGCCTGGCGGATCGCCTGTGCGGCGGGCGAGTCGGGTGCCGCCGTGACCAGGGGCGTGCCAGCGTCGGCGTGCTCGCGCAGCGGCTCGGAGAGCGGCACCTTGCCGAGCAGGGGGATGTTGAGTTCGTCGGCCAACTGCTGGCCGCCGCCCTCGCCGAAGATCGTGAAGCGCTCGCCGTCCGGCGTTGTGAAGCCGGACATGTTCTCGATCGCGCCGAGCAGCTCGAGGTCGAACTTGAGCGCCATCTCGGCGCCGCGCTTGGCCACCGACTGCGCTGCCGGCTGGGGCGTGGTAACGATCAGGAACTTGGCCTGGGGGAGGAGCTGGGCGAGCGTCATCGAGACGTCGCCCGTTCCCGGCGGCAGGTCGAGCAGCAGGTACTCCAGCTCTCCCCACGCGACGTCCTCGAGGAACTGCTGGATCGCCTTGTGCAGCATCGGGCCGCGCCAGACCACGGCGGAGTTCTCCTCGACGAAGAAGCCGATCGACATCACCTTGACGCCTCCAGCGGCCTCCAGCGGCAGGATCTTTCGCTCGCCGTTGACTTCCGGCTTGCGGTTGACCCCGAGCATGCGCGGGATCGAGTAGCCGTAGACGTCGCAGTCGAGAGCGCCCGCCGGGTGGCCTTCGGCGGTGAGGGCGGCGGCGAGGTTGGCGGTCATCGTCGACTTGCCGACTCCGCCCTTGCCGGAGGCGACGCAGATCACGTTCTTGACCTGGGCCAGCGCGCCCTGCGGCAGCTTGCCGCGCCCGAGCGTCTGCTGCAGCTGCCCTTTCTCCTCGTCGGAGAGCACGTCGAAGCCGACCGCGACCTCGGTGACGCCGTCCAGCTCGGAGACCTGCTGGGCGACCGCCTGCTCGAAGTGGGAGCGGATCGGGCAGCCCGCCGTGGTCAGCGAGACGACGACCTCGACCCGGCCGTCGTCTTTGACCTCGATCGAGCGGACCATGCCCAGCTCGACGATCGAGCGGCGCAGCTCTGGGTCGATGACGGCGCGCAGCTTCTCGGTGATCTGGTCCTGCGTGGGGAGGGGCATCGAGGCCATTCTCGCAAAGCCCGGCCTTGGCGCCGGGCGCCGCGTCGTCCGGCGGGGGGAGAGACCGGGGCGCCCCGGCCCTTAACCCCGGCAGATGACGTCGAGCGAGGAGGGACGAATGTCGAGGACAGGGAGCGGGTTCGCCCGGATCGCGGTGCTGGGGGTCGCGCTGGCGCTGGCCCTGCTGCTGCTCGGCGCGCGGGAAGCGCAGGCCGGCAAGTACGCGGTCGCCCAGTGCGGCTGGTACGTGGGCGCCGACGCGAGCTGGGCGGACACGACCGGCGGCGCGAAGTTCCGCCAGGACGGCTGGTGCGTGCCACCGGCTGGCCAAGACCCCTTCAATGGCGTCCACCTGAAGAGCTTCACCCGTGAGGGCCAGGGGACCGTCTCGGGTACCCGCTTCGGGCGCTGGCGCTGGGAGGCTCCTGCCGGCACCGCGATCTCCCAGGTGCGGGGAACCTGGTGGCATGCTCTTCACGACGGCATGGAGCACCGGATCGGCGTCGGCACCTGGGGCGGCGGCTTCGACGTCTTCGCCGCTGCCTCCGCGACCGACACCGCGCTGCGCGAGTTCGTCGCCGGCTTCAACCCGCCACAGCCGGCGCTCGAGAGCCGGCTGCTCTGCGCCCGGTTGGAGAGCAAATGGTGCAGCCTCGACCGTGGCTCCTGGGTGGGCGTGCGGGCGCTGACGATCACGGTCCAGGACGACCACTGGCCAGTCGCGAGCATCGGCGGCGACGTTCTCACCGGCGGCTGGCGCCGCGGCGGCCAGAACGTCGCCTTCTGGGGCGCGGACACCGGCTCCGGGCTCCGTCTCAGCGAGACCTTCGTCGACGGCGGCCGCGTCAACCTCACCGAGTATGGCTGTGCCAAGGCGCTGATCGGCAGCGAGTGGCGGGCCACCGCGATGAGGCCCTGCAGCCTCGGGATCGGTGGCAACGCGACCATCGACACCACCCGCTTCAGCGATGGCCCGCACAGCGCCCATCACTGCATCGCCGACTTCGCGGGCAATGTCGGCTGCACGCCCGCGCATGGATTCCTCGTCGACAACAACCCGCCGGCCCATCCACGCAAACTGACGCTGGCCGGGGGCGAGGAGTGGCACCGGACCAACGACTTCGATGCGCTCTGGACCAATCCCGACCAGGGCGCCGCCAGCCCGATCGGGGGCGCCTTCTGGCGCATCGAGGGGCCGGCCGGCTACGACAGCGGCGTGCGCTACGCCGCCGGACGAGGCCGGACCACCCTCGAGAACCTCGCCGCGCCGCGGGTCGGGGTCTTCACGCTGCGCGTCTGGCTGCGCGACGAGGCCGGCAACGAAGCGCCCGGCACCGCCGTCGACGTGCCGCTGCGCTTCGACGAAGTCGCACCCGGCATCGCCTTCGAGCGGGCGCCGGACACGGTCGCCGCCGAGGACGCCCTGCCGGAGGTGGTGCGGGCCCAGGTCGACGATGCGCACTCGGGGCCAGAGAGTGGTCAGATCCACTACCGCCGCATCGAGGCTGAGCAGTGGACCGAGCTGCCGACCAAGTTCGAGCGGGGCTCGGAGGCGAGCACCGCGCATCTCGTCGCCCGCCTCCCCGAGACGCTCCCCGCGGGCACCTACCTCTTCCGGGCGGAGGGCCTTGACCGCGCCGGGAATACCGCCACCACCACCCGCCGCGCCGATGGCACCGAGATGTCCTTGCGGCGTCGCGTCGCGGTGGTGGAGGCGAGGCGGGCGAGCGCGCCGCGCCCCCAGGCGAAGACGCGCCTCTTCGCGCGCCTGCGCTGGCGTCGCCAGAGCGGCCCCGCCGTGACGATTCCGTTCGGGGGCACCGCCGTGCTCAGCGGTCGCCTCATCGACGCGGATGGCGCCGGCCTCGGTGGGCGCGAGCTGCGAGTCGTCTCGCGACCCTCGCGCGGCGCGCTGAGCCGTCCCAGCGTCAGGACAATCGGCACCGGGCCGCAGGGTGGCTTCCGCCTGCCGCTGCCGGTGGGGCCCTCGCGGCGGGTGACGGTCAACTACCGCGGCGACGATGGGCTGGAGCCCTCACGCCGTCCCGCCCTGGCGCTGCGGGTGCGGAGCGGCCTCTTGTTCCGCGCCGCGCCGCACACGTTGCGCACCGGCGAGCTCGTGCGGTTTCACGGCCGGGTGCGAGCCGCGGGAGCGCCGCTGCCACGTCGCGGCAAGCTGGTCGCGATCCAGTACTACGAGTCGGCGGCCCGCCGCTGGCGGCCGGTCCTCGTCACGCGCAGCGATCACGACGGCCGCTTCCGGGCCCGGTACCGCTTCCGCTACGTCAGCGGCATGGCGAGCATCCGCCTTCGCGCCGTCGCCCTTGCGGAGGAGCGCTGGCCCTACGTGCCGGGTGCCTCGCGACCGGTGACGGTCGAGGTCAGCGGCTGAGATAGGGTGAGGCGATGTCGCAAGCCACCCTCCACACCAGCGCCGGGGCGATCGTGCTCGAGCTGCACGACGACGAGGCGCCGAAGACGGTCGAGAACTTCCGCAAGCTCGCTGCCGACGGCTTCTACGACACCCTGGTCTTTCACCGGGTCATCCCCGATTTCATGATCCAGGGGGGCTGTCCGGAGGGGACGGGGCGCGGCGGGCCCGGCTACACCTTCGAGGACGAGTTCAACGAGCACAAGGTGGTTCGCGGGGCGCTGGCGATGGCGAATGCCGGCCCCAACACCAACGGCTCGCAGTTCTTCATCGTCACCACCGATGCAGCACCGTGGCTGGACGGCAAGCACACCGTCTTCGGCCGTGTCACCGACGGCATGGACGTCGTCGACGCGATCGAGGGGTCGGAGACGGACGCCTCGGACCAGCCGCTCGAGCCGAAGGCGATCGAGCGGGTCGAGCTCGGCGAGTAACGCGCCTCAGGTGGCGGCGGGCTCGGCGGGTGGCGGGTCCGGCCCGGCTTGGAGCTGGTCGAAGCGCTTGGTCGGCAGGTGCCGCGTCGCCCAGAACGAGGCGAGAACGAGAAGCGCGGCGAAGAGGAACGCCGTCTTCAGCGCCGTCAGCTGCGCGTCTTCGTAGTTCCCCACCACCGCATCCACCGTTTTCTGGTCGAGCCCGGCCGCGGCGGCGCTCTTGCGGACTTCATCGGAAGCGACGAAGCTGCCGCCGGCGCTGAGCTCGACCTGGATCTGGTTGCTCGCCTGCTTGGAGATGCTCGGGTCGGACTCGACGTTGCTCGAGAAGGCGGTGATCAGACCGCTGATCACGATCGCGCCGAGCAGCGCCGTGCCCAGCGAGGAGCCGAGCTGCTGGGCCGTGTTCTGCGCTCCGCCCGCCTCGCTGCGGTCGCTGTCGCCGACCGCGGACTGGACCACGTTGCCGAGCTGGGAGACGATCAGGCCCATCCCCACTCCGAGCACACCCATCGCGACGAGGAAGGATGCGTTGTCGAGCTGGGGCTCGATCGTGCCGAGTAGCAGCAGGGTGGCGACGAAGGTGACGCCCAGCCCGGCCCGCACCAGGGTCCTGGCCGCGAACCGCGACGCCAGGGCCGAGCCGGCGAGCGCGGTGAGGAACAGGCCGACCGAGGTTGGCAGCATCCGCACTCCGGTGTCGAGCGCGTCGAGTCCCTGGACGATCTGCAGGAAGAGCGGGATCGTGAAGAAGATCCCCATCAGGACCAGGTTCTGGGCCAGCAGCATCGCGGTCCCGCCACGCAGGGAGGGGATGCGGAAGAGCCGGAAGTGGATCAGCGGCGGGAGGCCCTGCTCCTCGCGGCGGCGCTCCCAGGCGTGGAAGGCGGCCAGCACCAGTACTCCGGCGGCGATCACGAACGGGGTGAGCGAGAAGCCGAACGGCTCGACCGGCGAGTCCAGCGGCTTCAGCCAGCCCCAGTTGCTCGCCTGCAGGACGCCGAACACGATTAGCGCCAGTCCGGCGGCGGAGAGCACGCTGCCGACCCAGTCGAGGCGGGGGGAGGGCCCCGTCCTCTCGGGCTCGCGAATCAGCCGCGTGCCGATCAGGATGCCGATCGTGACCACCACCTCGCCGATGAAGACCAGTCGCCAGGTGAAGTCGGTGGTGACCCAGCCGCCGAGGATCGGCCCGACCGCGATCCCGGCGCCGGCGACCCCGCCCAGCACTCCGTAGGCGATCGCGCGATCGCTGCCCCGGTAGTTACCCGCGACCAGGGCGACGAGAGCCGGCAGGACGAGCGCCGCGCCGATGCCCTCGAGGATCGACCAGCCGAACATCAGCGTCGGCACGCTCCAGGAGGCGGCCGTGAGGCCGGAGCCGACGCCGTAGATACAGAGGCCGATCGCGAAGGCGCGGCGCCGTCCCCAGAGGTCGCCCAGCTTGCCGCCGGTCAGCATCAGCCCCGCCATCACCAGGGCGTAGAGCGCGATCACCATCTGGATCGTGGTCACGGTCGTGTCGAAGTCCTCGACCAGCTGGGAGATCGCGACGTTCATCACCGCTTGGTCCAGCACCATCAGGAACTGGGCGGCGGCGAGGACGACGAGGACTCCCCACTTGGCCATTCCCGCTGGGCTCTCCGAGCCGGTCATCGGACTATCGCCCGGGACCCGAGGACTGGGAGCGGCTCACGGCTTGCTCCAGGCGCTCCAGCCTGGAGACGATCTCCTCCAGCTTGACGGTCACGAGGTCGTCGGGTGTGCGTTTCGCCCGCCGTCTGGCCGACTCCACCAGGGCCGCGGCGATCGACGCGGTGACCACGGCGACGAAGCTGATCCCGCCGAGCATCACCAAGGAGCCGATGATGCGGCCCTCCGTGTTGTGGGGGACGAAGTCGCCGTAGCCGACCGTGGTCACGGTCTGCAGCGCCCACCAGATCGAGACTCCGAGATTGGGAAAGTCCTCGCGGTCGAGCAGGAAGGCCATTGTCGCCCCCAGCAGGGTCAGGGCGAGAGTGAACATCGAGATGATCACCGCCGCCCGACGCGCCGTCAGCGGAGTGGATTGCACCCAGTCCAGCACCCAGCTTCTGGAGTTCTCCCGACGGTCCGCAGACACGATAAGCAGGCTATTCCGCCGGCCGGCGGGAGCTGAGCTGGAAGACGGAGGGGGTGGGATTCGAACCCACGAGACGCCTTACGACGCCCAACGGCTTTCAAGGCCGCCGCATTCAACCGCTCTGCCACCCCTCCGAGGCGTAGGCACGGTACGGATGCTAGACGCAGGGGCAGAGGACTGCGAGTGCTCAAAGTGATTGGATTTGTCTGCAATGCGTCGCCTACTCGTACTCGCCTCGACGATGGTCTTCTTCGACGTCGTCTTCTTCGCGGCAATCGCTCCGCTGCTGCCCGACTACGTATCCGAGTTCGGGCTGAGCAAGGTCGAGGCCGGGATCCTCACCGCCTCCTACGCGGCCGGCACGCTGCTCGCCTCCCTCCCGGCCGGGCTGCTCGCGACCAGGCTGGGACCGCGCCGCACGGTGATCATCGGGCTGCTGCTGCTCGGCGTCGCCAGCCTCGCCTTCGGCTTCGTCGAGCAGATCCTCCTGCTCGACGCCGCCCGCTTCTCCCAGGGAGTCGCCGGCGCCCTGATCTGGTCGGGGGCGCTGAGCTGGCTGATGACCACGGCGCCGCCGGGGCGCCGTGGCTCGGTGATCGGCACCGCGCTCGGGGCGGCCGTCGCCGGCGCCCTCTTCGGGCCGGCGCTGGGTGCGCTCGCGGCGGAAGTGGGCACCGAGCCGGTCTTCGGCGCGGTCTTCGGCGTCGCCTTCGTGCTCGCCGCCCTTGCCGCCCGCATGCCCGACTCCCGCGTGCCGGAGAGCCAGAGCCTGCGCCAGGTGGTGGCCACAATGGGAAGCCGCCCGATCCTGGTCGCGACCGGCTTCGTCGCGATCCCGTCGGTGATGTTCGGCGCGGTCGAGGTGCTGCTGCCGCTGCGGATCGACGAGCTTGGGGGCGGCCACGCGCTGATCGCCGGCGGCTTCATCGCAGGGGCGGGGCTCGAGGCTACCCTGGCGCCGATCTCCGGCCGCTACTCGGACCGGGCCGGACGCCGCAGGCCACTCGTCGCCGGGCTGCTGATCTGCGCGATCGCGATGGCGCTGGTCGGGGTCGGCCAGACCCTCGGGGTGGTGATGGTCGCCCTGATCGCCACCTCGCTCGGGGCGGGAGCCTGCTTCGCGCCGGCGCTGGCGATGCTCTCCGAAGCTGCCGAGGCCAGCAGCCTCCACCAGGGCTACGCCGCCGGCCTCTCCAACATGGCTTGGGCGTCGGGTCAGGTGGTCGGCGGCGTGGCCGGCGCCGGCGTGGCCGGCGCGGTCGGCTACGCGGCTCCGAGCTTCGTCATCGTCGCCCTGCTGCTGGGCACGGCGGCCTACGGGTTCCGCGTGCTCGGGCCGACGACGGTGAGGCCGGCGGAAGCCTAGGTCCTCGCCGGAGGGCTACGCTGCCGCGGATGGCTTCCCCCGGGAACACACAGGGTTCCCCGGCCTGGCGCAACTGGGCCGGCGATCAGACCTGCAGCCCGGCGGAGATGGCCCGTCCGCGCAACCGCGACGAGCTCGCCGCGACCGTGCTCGCCGCCGCGACCGCGGGTCGCCGGGTGAGCGTCGTCGGCTCGGGGCACTCGTTCACCGAGACCGCGATCAGCGAGGGCACGATGATCGACGCCCGGGCGCTGCGCGGGACGATCGACGCCGACACCTCGACCGGGCTGGTCAAGGTCGGCGGCGGCACGGTGATCGCCGAGCTGAACGAGGAGCTCCACCGGCTCGGCCTGGCGCAGGAGAACCTCGGCGACATCGACAAACAGACGATCGCCGGGGCGATCTCGACCGCCACCCACGGCACCGGGGCGAAGCTGCGCAACCTCGCCGCCCAGGTCGAGGGGCTGGAGCTGGTCCTCGCTGACGGCAGCGTGCGCGAGCTCGGTCCCGCCGACGGCGACCTGCTGCGCGCGGCCCGGGTCTCGATCGGCGCGCTCGGCGCAATCTCAGCGGTGACCCTGCGCTGCGTCCCCGCCTTCACCCTGCGCCGGGTCGACGCGCCGCACCCCCGCGAAGAGGTCCTCGACTCCTTCGAGGAGCGCGCCGCCGCCCACGAGCACTTCGAGCTCTTCACCTTCCCCTACGCCGACTCCGCCCTGGTGCTCGAGCGCAACCGGACCGAGGAGCCGCCGCGGCCGCGGGGAGCGGTCGCCACCTACCTCAACGACGTCGTGCTCGAAAACTGGGCGCTGGAGGCGATCTCCGCCGCCGGCAAGGTCTTCCCGGCGGCCATACCGCGCCTCTCGCGGCTCGCCGCCCGGCTCGCCTCCGGCGGCGCCGTCACCGATCGCAGCGACCGCATCTTCGCCAACGAGCGCCGCGTCCGTTTCACCGAGATGGAGTACGGGGTGCCGCGCGCGCATGGCCCCGAGGCGGTGCGCCGGGTGATCGAGTGGGTGCGCTCCAACCGCTACCCGGTCTTCTTTCCGATCGAGATGCGGGTGACCGCGGCCGACGACGCCCTGATTAGCCCTTCCCACGAGCGCGACACCGCCTACATCGCCGTGCACCAGTACCGGGGCATGGAGTGGCGCCCCTACTTCGAGGCGGTCGAGGCGATCATGGACGAGTACGAGGGGCGCCCCCACTGGGGCAAGCGCCACTTCCAGACGGCGGAGACGCTGGCGCCGCGCTTTCCCCGCTGGGCCGACTTCCAGGCGGCCCGCGACCAGCTCGATCCCAACCGCGTCTTCACCAACCAGTACGCGGCGCGCGTCCTCGGCCCATAGGCGGCTGCAAACCGGCGCCTGGCGGCGTCCTCGGTCGCTCACGTGCAGAGCACGCTTCGCTTCCTGCGTCCTTGCCAGGCTTGGTTTTCGCCGCCTAGAGGAAAGTGCGGCCCTCGCCGCGGTAAGTGGGGACTTCGTCGACGATCTCGCCGCCCTGGACCAGGTGCAGCGAGTCGAAGCGCTCGCAGAGCTCGCCGGCCTTGGCGTGGCGCATGTAGACGCGGTCGCCGATTTGCAGCTCGGCCGCCGTGGGTCCGCTGAGCGGCGTCTGCACCTCGCCCGCGCCCTCCTCGGGGTCGAGCTTCAGGCCCGGCGGCAGCCAGGGGGAAGGCAGTCGCGCCGCGTCGCCGCTGCCGGAGGCGAGGTAGCCACCGCCCAGCGCCGTCGCCACGCCTCCCGTCGGCTTGCGCACGATCGGCAGCGCGAAGCCGGCCGCGGGCGAGAGCTTGAAGCGGCTGTAGTAGTCGAAGAGGGTGGGGGCGTAGAAGCCAGAGCCGGCGGTGAGCTCGGTGACGGCGTCCTCGGACCCGGTCAGCTCGAGGCTGCCGGTGCCGCCGCCGTTGACGATCTCCAGCTCGGTCACCTCGCGGATCGCGGCGACGACCGCGGCCCGCCGCCCGGCCAGCTCGGCGGCGGAGCGGCGTTGCATGAAGCGGATCGCGCCACCGCGCAGCCGCCGCCCGGGCGGCATGTCGCCGACGCCGGCGATCTGTCCCTCGTAGGCCATCAACGCCGCCAGCTCCAGCTGCGGGCGGCGCTCGATCTCGCGCGCCAGCTCCACCGCTTGGTCGGGGGTGTGGACCGGGGAGCGCTTCGGCCCAACCTTTACCCGTCCACCCAGCGCCCACCAGCCGGCGTCGAGGTCGATGCAGACGCGCACCGGGGCAGCGCCGGTGCCCAACACCGACTCGATCGCGTCGAGGTGGTCGGTGCAGTCGACCATCACGATCGGAGCGCTTCCCGGGTTGGCCGCCGAGCGCAGCGCCAGCTCGCCGAGCGCCTCGGTGTCCGTCGTCGGGTAGGCGAGCAACAGGTCCTCGAAGCCCTGCTCGGCCAGCCACAGGGTCTCGGGAAGGGTGAAGGTCATCTGGCCGCGGAAGCGCTCGTCGCTGGCCAGGATGCGCTCCTGGAGCGCCCGGCAGCGCAGCGACTTGCTCGCCACCCGGATCGGCTTGTCCCCGCCCCGCCCCAGCATCTCCGCCGCGTTGGACCACATCGAGTCGAGGTCGACGAAGGCGAAGGGCGCCTCGACCTCGGCGAAGGTCGACTCGTACTCGGCATGGCTCGGCATCGCGCGGATCAGCCTATCCCTGCCGTCGCCCTACAATCAAAACGCCCGGAGAGGTGGCCGAGTGGCTGAAGGCACTCGCCTGCTAAGCGAGTAGGGGGCGCAAGCTCTCTCGAGGGTTCGAATCCCTCCCTCTCCGTT
>DATMDR010000024.1:0-48938 GCA_035557635.1 Solirubrobacterales bacterium
CCGAGCAGGTCGAGGGGATGGCGACGATCCCGAGCATCGACGCTCAGGGCATCGGGGAGACGAGCGTGCCTCTGGACACGGTGCCCGAGACCGACGTCCCGCTGACCCTCGTGATCGAGGTCATCCCGGTGCTCGGCGAGACGGTGATCGACAACAACTCCGCGACCTATACGGTCACCTTCAACTGAGCGGCCGGCGGGCGCCGGGCGTCCGGTAGCTTCGCCGCCATGCGAGTCGCCTACCTAGGCCCGGCCGGCACCTTCAGCGAGGACGCACTGCGCGCCGCCGCCGGCGACGCGCAGGTCGAGCCGCTGCCGGCGCCGACGATCTACGACGCGATCGCCGCCGTGGGCGACGGGAGCGCCGAGCGCGCCCTGGTCCCGTTCGAGAACTCGATCGAGGGATCGGTGCGGAGCACGCTCGACGCGCTCGCCTTCGAGGCCGAGGGGGTGACGATCGTCGGCGAGCACGACTACGCGGTGCGCGCTCACCTGATCGCACGGCAGGCCCTCCAGCCGGAGCTGATCGAGGCGGTGCTCTCCCACCCGCAGCCACTCGCCCAGTGCGCCCGCTTCCTGCGGGAGCAGCTGCCGCAGGCGGAGCGACGCAGCGTCAGCAGCACCGCCGAGGCGATCCGGCTCGTCAGCGAGTCCGGCGAGCGCTGGGCGGCGATCGGGGCCAGGGCTGCGGCGGAGCTCTACGGCTGCACGATCCTGCGCGAGGGGATCGAGGACGAGGCCGACAACGTCACCCGCTTCGTCTGGATCGCCCCGGCGGGCACCGAGCCCGCGGGCGAGGGGAGGTGGAAGACGTCGCTGGTCTTCTCGGAGCTGGGCGAGGACCACCCGGGGGCGCTGGTCGAGGCGCTGCAGGAGCTCTCGACCCGCTCCGTCAATCTCTCCCGGATCGAGTCTCGGCCCCTGCGCCAGGGCCTCGGCCGCTACATGTTCTTCTGCGACCTCGAGGGATCGACGAAGGACCCCGCCGTCTCGGATGCGATCTCCGCGCTCCGCGAAAAGGCCGCCTCGGTGCGAATCCTCGGTTCCTACCCGGTCGGGTAGAGCCGCCAGAGGAGCCTCCTCTGGCGGCTTCGACCAACCCCTGCGTAGAATTCCGGGGCAAGATGGCACGCGTGCTCGTACTCAACGCAACGTATGAGCCCATCAACGTCTGCACGGTAAGACGTGCTGCTGTGCTGCTGCTGAAGGAAAAGGCGGAGATGTTGGAGCGGCGCGAAGGAGCAATTCACTCCGAGCACATGACGCTGGAGCGGCCGGATGTGATCCGTCTGGTCAGCTACGTGCGGATCCCGCGCGAGGCGCACAGGCGCAAGATCACCAGGCGCGCCGTGCTCGCTCGCGACGCCTGGACCTGCCAGTACTGCGGCTCGCGCAAATCGCGCCTCACGGTCGACCACGTCATCCCCCGCAGCCGAGGCGGCAAATCAGTCTGGGAGAACATCGTCGCCGCCTGCGCTGCCTGCAACCGCCGCAAGGGCAACCGCCTCCCCCGCGAGATCCAGATGCATCCCCAAAAGCGACCCAAGGCCCCCGGGCCCAACGTCTTCATCCAGGTAGCCAGCCCCAGCATCCCCGCCGCCTGGCAGCAATATCTCCCTGCAGCGGCCTAGGGGAGCGCTGAGGGTCTCCAAAGAGAGCCCAGGCACCGCCTGACGGCGGTGCCAATCGAGTGGCCGCTTTCGCGGCCCCACCAACACTCTGCGGAGCCGCTTCGCGAGGCTCTTTTGGAGACCCTCAGCGCGCCCTTGAGCCCCAACCAGCTTCGACAGCCAGGAGTAAGTGCCGGGGAGGTGTGGCAGATGCTGCCTGCGGCCCCTCAGCCTGGAAAGCCAGCTGCACGCTTGAGGGACCGGGAATGGTCCTCGGGCGGGCGGATACTCAAAGTGCCGGGCTCATTAGCCCGGCACTTGTCCGGGCGAGGACCATTCCCGGTCCCCTACTCCGCCAGCTGCTCTTGCCCGTCCGGCTCTGAGTCGTCGGAGTCCGAGTCGATGACCAGGGCGACGGCGCTGACTTTGTCGTCGTCCTTCATGTTCATCACCCGCACCCCCTGCGTCGGCCGGCCCATCTGGGAGATGCCGCCGGCGGGGGTGCGCTGGACCATCCCGTTCTGGGAGATGAAGAGCAGATCCTGGTGCTCGCGGACGATCAGGGCGCCGGCGAGGCCGCCCTTCTTCTCAGTCAGCTTCGCCGTCAGCACTCCCTTGGTGCCGCGCCCCTTCACCGGGTACTCCGCGACCGAGGTGCGCTTGCCGTAGCCGTTCTCGGTGACGACGAAGAGCTCGGAGTCGTCGCGGGCGACGTCCATCGCCAGCACCTGGTTGGGCCCGCCGTTGACCTTGGCGGAGACGTTCATCCCCTTGACGCCGCTGGTGTCGCGTCCCATCGGCCGCACGACCTCCTCGGAGAAGCGCGACGCGTGGCCGGACTTGGAGACGAGCAGCAGGTCGTCGTCGCCCGAGGTGAGCCGCGCCTGGACCAGCTCGTCGCTGTCGCGGATCTTGATCGCGATGATCCCATCGGCGCGGATCGGCGTGTTGTAAGCCTTGAACTCGGTCTTCTTGACCAGGCCGCCCGCGGTCGCGAAGACGAGGTATTTGTTCTCGCTGAAGTCGCGGGTCGGGATCACCGCCGTCACCTTCTCGCCCTCGCGCAGGGGCAGCACGTTGACCAGGGCCCTTCCCTTGGAAGTGCGCGATCCCTCTGGCAGCTCGTAGACCTTGAGCCGGTAGACCTTGCCGCGGTTGGTGAAGAAGAGCAGGAAGTCGTGGGTCGAGCAGATGTGGAGGTGCTCGATGTAATCGTCCTCCTTCATGTCCATCCCCATCACCCCGCGCCCTCCACGGTGCTGCTGGCGGTAGGTGGCGAGAGGAAGCCGCTTGGCGTAGCCAGAGTGGGTGATCGAAATCACCATCTGCTGGTCGGCGATCATGTCCTCGATGTTCATGTCGCCCTCGAAGTGGGTGATTTCGGTGCGCCGCTCGTCGCCGTAGCGTTTGTCGACCTCGTCGAGCTCCTCGATGATCAGCGCGTCGATCCGGGCGGGATCGCCGAGAATTGCTCGCAGCTCGGCGATCCGTTTGGACAGCTCCTCGTGCTCCTCGCGCAGCTTGTCGGACTCGAGCGCAGTGAGGCGGGCCAGGCGCATGTCGAGGATCGCCTGCGCCTGCTCTTCGGACAGCTCGAAACGATCGACCAGACCGGCCTTCGCCGTCTCCGTATCAGCCGAGCCGCGGATCAATTCGATTACCGCGTCGAGGTGGTCGAGCGCGATCAGCAGTCCCTCGAGGATGTGGGCGCGGGCCTCGGCGCGGCGCAACTCGTGCTGGGTGCGGCGGATCACAACCTCGCGCTGGTGGCTGACGTAGTGCTCAATCAGCTCCTTGAGGCTGAGCGTCTTCGGCACGCCGTCAACGAGGGCGACCATGTTGACGCCGAAGGTGCTCTGCATCGCAGTGCGCTTGTAGAGCTGGTTGAGCACCACCTCGGGCGGGTCGCCGCCGCGCTTGGTCTCGATCACCAGCCGCATGCCCGAGCGGTCGGTCTCGTCGCGCAGGTCGGAGACACCGGTTATTTTTTTGTCGCGGACGAGGTCGGCGATCTTCGTGATCAGGCCCCCGTCGCCGCCCTTCTTGACCATGAAAGGGAGCTCGGTGACGATGATCGCGTCACGGCCGCCCTTGAGCGGCTCGACGTGGGCCCGGGCGCGGATCCGCACCGAGGCCCGGCCGGAGGCATAGGCATCGCGGATACCTTCGGCGCTCATGATCCCGCCGCCCGGGAAGTCCGGGCCTTTGACGTGCTCCATCAGGCCGGGCAGGTCGATCCCGGGGTTGGCTATGTATGCCTTGACCGCCCCGATCGCCTCGCGCAGGTTGTGAGGCGGGATGTTGGTCGCCATGCCGACAGCGATCCCGGCGGCGCCGTTGACGAGCAGGTTGGGGAAGCGCGCCGGCAGCACCAGCGGCTCCTGCTGGGACTCGTCGTAGTTCGGCCCCCACTCGACCGTGTCAGCCTCGATGTCCCGCAACATCTCGGTCGAGAGCCGGGCGAGGCGCGCCTCGGTGTACCGCATGGCGGCCGGCGGGTCGTCGTCGATCGAGCCGAAGTTGCCCTGACCGTCGACGAGCATGTAGCGCAGGGAAAAGTCCTGCGCCATTCGGGCCAGCGTGTCGTAGATCGCGCTATCGCCGTGGGGGTGGTACTTACCCATCACCTCGCCGACGATGAAGGCCGACTTTCGGTATGGCCGGTTCGGCTGCAGGGCGAGGTCGTGCATCGCGTAGAGCACCCGGCGGTGAACCGGCTTGAGACCGTCGCGCACGTCGGGCAGCGCCCGGCCGACGATCACGCTCATCGCGTAGTCGAGATACGACGAGCGCATCTCGGTGGTCAGCTCGCGCTCCTCGATCCGCCCCCCGGTCAGAGCTTCGGCGCCCTCCATCTAGATCACGCTCCCCAGGACAGGACTCTGGCTAGACATCGAGGAACCTGACCTCTTTCGCGTGGCGTTCAATGAACGCCTTGCGCGGCTCGACCTTGTCGCCCATCAGGTCGGCGAAGATCTTCTCCGCCATCGCCGCGTCGTCGATCTGGACTCGCTCGAGGGTGCGGCTGGCAGGGTCCATCGTCGTCTCACGCAGCTGTTCGGCATTCATCTCGCCCAATCCCTTGAAGCGCTGCATGGTGACGCCCTGGCGAGCCAGCTCCAGCACAGTCCGCCGCAGCTCGGCGAAGGACTCCGCCGTCTTTTCTTTCTGATCGAGCGAGACCCTGAAGGGGGGGCGACCGACCTGGCTCAACAGCTCGCGGTGCGACTCGACCAGGCGCCGGTAGTCGTGCGACTCGACCAGGCCGGCGGAGAGCTCGAAGGCCTTGGCGAGTCCGTCGCGGCGGTGCACCGCGCGGACCAGGATCTCGTCGCCGGATTCGGAGACGATCTCGGTGTCGAACGGCTCGGCCTCGCCGGCGTCGCCGTTGAGGACTTCCTTCACCTCGGCAAGCGAGGTGACACCGCGGTCGAGCACTTCCGACTCGCCGAGGAAGCGCACCAGCTCGTGGCCGAAATCCGCCTGCAGCGAGTCGGCCCAGCCCTCATGCTCCTTGAGACGGCGGTTGAAACGCTGCCAGCGGGTCGCGGTCAGGTTGTGCGAGTTGCCCTCGGCGTCGGTGACCTCCATCTGCTCGAGCTTGTCGCGCAGCAGCAGCTCCTCCAGCTCCGACTCCTTCTCGACGTAGGTTTCCTGCTTGCCGTTTTTCAGCTTGTAGAGCGGCGGCTTGGCGATGTACACGTAGCCGGCCTCGATCAGCTCCGGCATCTCGCGATAGAGGAAAGTAAGGACCAAGGTGCGGATGTGGGCGCCGTCGACGTCGGCGTCGGTCATCAACACGACCTTGTGGTAGCGCGCCTCCTTGACGTCGAACTCCTCCCGGATGCCAGTACCGACGGCGGTGATCAGCGCCTGGATCTCCTGGTTGGAGAGGACCTTGTCGATGCGCGCCTTCTCGACGTTGATGATCTTGCCGCGCAGAGGCAGCACCGCCTGGGTGTTGCGGTCGCGTCCCTGCTTGGCCGAGCCGCCGGCGGAGTCTCCCTCGACGATGAACAGCTCCGCCAGGGCGGGGTCGCGCACCGTGCAATCGGCGAGCTTGCCCGGCAGGGTCGAGTTCTCCAGTGCCGACTTGCGGCGGGTGAGGTCGCGTGCCTTGCGGGCTGCCTGCCGGGCGCGCGCGGCGTCGACGGCCTTGCTGACAATTCGCTTCCCTTCCCCGGGATTCTCCTCGAAGAACTCGGCAAGCTTGCGGTTGACGGTCTCCTTGACCAGACCCTCGACCGGCGGGTTGCCGAGCTTGGTCTTCGTCTGGCCCTCGAACTGGGGGTCCGCGAGCTTGACCGAGATCACCGCGGTCAGACCCTCGCGCACGTCGTCGCCGGTCAGGTTCTCGTCTTTCTCTTTGAGCAGCCCCTTGCTGCGCGCATAGGCGTTCAGGGTGCGGGTCAGGGCCGAGCGGAAGCCCGAGAGGTGAGAGCCGCCCTCGTGAGTATTGATGTTGTTGGCGAAGCTGAAGACCGATTCCTGGTAGGAGGAGTTCCACTGCATCGCCACCTCGACCTGGCCGTCGTCGGTCTCGCCCTCGAAGTAGATCGTCTTGCGGTGCAGCGCGTCCTTGTTCTCGTTGAGGTGGGCGACGAAGTCGACGATGCCGCCCTCGTAGTGGAAGGTGTCGCGCTGGCCGGCGGCTCGCTCGTCGATCAGGTCGATCTTCAGGCCACGGGTGAGGAACGCCGTCTCGCGCAGGCGCTCGGCCAAGGTCGCATAGTCGAACTCGAGCTCGTCGAAGATCTCGGCGTCGGGGAAGAAAGTGATCGTGGTGCCGCTCGACGTCGTCGTCGCTCCCCGCGCCAGCTCGCCGAGCGGCTTGCCGCGCTCGTAGTCCTGGCTCCAACCATGGCCGTCGCGCTGGATCTCCAAGTGCAGCCGCTCGGAGAGGGCGTTGACGACGGAGACGCCGACGCCATGCAGGCCGCCGGAGACCTTGTAGCCGCCACCATCGCCGAACTTGCCGCCGGCGTGGAGTGTGGTCAGCACGACCTCCGCGGCGGGGCGCTTCTCCTTCGCGTGCATGTCGACCGGGATCCCCCGGCCGTCGTCGGTGACGGTGCAGCTGTTGTCCGGGTGGAGGACGACCTCGACGGTGTCGCAGTGACCGGCGAGGGCCTCGTCGACCGAGTTGTCGACCACCTCATAGACGAGGTGGTGCAGACCGCGCGGGCCGGTCGAGCCGATGTACATGCCAGGGCGCTTGCGGACGGCCTCCAGCCCCTCGAGGACCGTGATGTCCTTGGCGCCATAGGAGGAGGCAGCAGCTTTCCCCTTGCCAGCGCTCTTCGTCTTCTCAGGCAATTAGTCCCTTCCCGATCTCATAGAAAACCCCGGCCCACCTTGGTTGTGTCGCGCGGGTCGGGGTGAAATGCGACTTGACATAAGAATACCAGCTCGGCCCCCTCGAAAACCTTCTTGAGCAGAAGAAAATCCCTGCAAATCATGGATAAACGTCACTGGATGGCCTGGTCTTCCACACGAAAGCGCAAATTCTGCGGAGCCTGCTCGCCGAGCCTCTCCCGCAGAAGGCTCAGAAGCCGGTCCTGCATCAGGTCGAGCTCCTGCGCCCAGACCGGATCGGCGCAGCCGACGGTCACCGTGCCGGCCCGCTCCGCGACCGGCTGGGCGACCCCCGCCACCCTCTCTCCCACGGTCGCCGCCCAGGCGGCCTGCACCGCCGCGAGCCTGGTCTTCGGCGCAGCCTCGACGAGCGCCGCCTGAAGCGCGGCGTCGGCCGGGCGGGGTGCGCGGCGCCGCGTCATGCCGCCACCGCTCCCGACTCGGCGGGGAGCGGCATACGCACCGTCTGGGTCAGCGCCGCGGGCGGGACCGACTCCGCCGCGGCGGCGGTGATCAAAGTCTGGCCCGCCCCCTGGAGTCGATCGACCAGGCGTTCGCGGCGGCCAGGGTCGAGCTCGCTCATCACATCGTCGAGGAGAAGCAGTGGCGGAACGCCGCGCGCGGCGAGGAGGGCGTCGCGCTCGGCGAAGAGCAGAGCCAGCAGCGCCGCCCGTTGCTGGCCCTGGGAGCCGTAACGGCGCAGCTGCTTCCCGCCCGCCAAGATCTTCAGCTCGTCGAGGTGCGGTCCCCAGGAGCTCCTGCCGAGAGCGAGGTCGGCGTCGCGCCGCTCGGCGAGCCCTGCGCGGACATCCTCCGCGCTGCCCGGTGCGCGGGGCGCGTACTCGATCGCAGCGCCGCCCTCCAGGCCCAGCTCCTCGGCGGCTGTGGCGAAGGGCTCGCCCAGCTCTGCCGCGGCCTCAGCGCGGGCCTGACCCAGCTCCGACGCGGCCTCGGCGAAGGCGGCGTCCCAGGTTTCGAGCTCGCCGGTGCCGCTGCGGCCCGCGGCGATCCTTCCGAGCAGAGCGTTGCGCTGGGCGAGTGCCTGTCCGAAGCGCTGGCGCAGCTCGGTGCGGGAAGGCCAGCGAGCGGCGACGAAACGGTCCAGGTGCGCACGCCGCTCGGCCGGGGGGCCCTTGACCAGCGTCAGCCGGTCCGGTGAGAAGACCGCAACCGGCGGGCGACACCTCGACACCGTCGCCGGATCGGCCGGGTTACCGTCGAGGAGGTGGCGGCGGCCCTCGGAGCGACTGACCGAGGCGAGCAGCCGGCGCTCGCCGGCGTCACCCCCTCGAATCGCGACCTCCGCGCGAGCGAAGGCTCCCCCGAACGGGATCAGGTCCCGGCGATCGGAGGTGCGGAAGGAGCGTCCCGTGAGGGCGAAGTAGAGCGCCTCCAGCAGGTTGGTCTTGCCGGCGCCGTTGGGGCCCACCAGGCTGACGATGCCGGGGCCGAGCTCGACCCGCGCCTCACTCAGGCTGCGCAGCGGCTTCGCTTCGACAGCCGCGACGAGCATCGCTAGACGTTGAGGCGAATGGGCATCACCAGGTAGCGGAAGTCTTCGTTGTCGACGGGCTGCAGCAGACCCGGGCGCAGCGGCGAGATCAGCCGCAGCAGCACCTCGTCGCCCTCGACGCTTTCGATCCCCTCCTTGAGGAACTCCGGGTTGAAGCCGATCTCCAGCGCCTCCCCCTCGAAGGCGGCGGGCATCGTCTCCTCCGCGTCCCCCACGTCGGGAGTGGACGCCGCCACCGTCAGCTCGCCGGGAGCGAAGGCGAGGCGGAGAGGCGCGTTGCGCTGGGCGAGCTGACTGACCCGCCGCGCCACCTCGAGGAACTCGCCACGCGGCAACCGCACGTCGTGGTCGTAGGACTCGGGCAGCAGCTGTCGAAAGTTGGGGAACTGGCCATCGATCAGCGTCGTGCTGAGGATGACCCCGCCTGCGCTGAACACGGCCTGGTTGCGAAGCAGGCTGACCGCGACCTCCTCGACCCCCTCGCTCGAGAGGATCCGGCCGAGCTCGCGCAGGGCGCGGGCGGGGATGTTCGCCTCCAGCTCGCCACCGATGCCGCCTTTCAGCTCGGTCCGCTTCACCGCCAGCCGGTAGGAGTCCGTCGCCACCATCGTCATCTCCTCGCCGGCGACGTTGACCAGGACGCCGGTGAGGACAGGGCGCATGTCGTCGCGAGAGGCGGCGCGAGCTACCAGCTCGACGGTCGAGGCGAGCGCCTCGGCGGGAATCTTCAGCGGCGCGTCTCCCTCCTCGGGAAGCTTGGGGAAGTCGGCGGCGGGCAGGACGCGCAGGTGGAAGCTCGAGGCGGCGCTGCGGATCTCCACGTCCCGCTCGGCCTCGCGCACCTCGACCTCGACCGTCGTGCCGCCGAGCGAACGGGCGATGTCGGCGAGAAGGCGGCCCGGCAACAGCACCGATCCTGACGCCTCGACCTCCGCGGCGAGCTCTGTTCGCAACCCCATCTCGCCGTCGGTGGCGCCCAAGGTCACGCTCTGGTCCGTCGCCTCGACGTGAATTCCCGAGAGCGCTTGGGTCGCGGTACGGGTCGAGAGCGCCCGGGAAACGGTGGAGAGCTTGGTGACGAATTCCTCTCTTGGAATTTTCAGCTTCAAAGACCGATTACCTTCTTGAGTTGAGTTAGGGGCTGTGGAAAGCGGTGAATCTGAGGTCGAATCGAGCACGTGTGCGGATTGGGGCTGTGGAACGGGGTTGTGGAAGGCGTTGATTCTTACAGCGCGCCCGGCCGTCTAGGCGTCGCCGGGGGTTGGGTTGTGGATTGCTGTGCGCAGCTCGCTGACCCTGGCGCTGAGAGCGTCGTCCTGGGCCAGCCCGACCTCGATCCTGCGCAGGGCGTTGAGCACGGTGGAGTGGTCTCGCCCGCCGTAGACGCGCCCGATCTGCGGTAGCGAGAGGTCGGTCATCTCCCGGGTGAGGAAGATCGCGACCTGCCGGGCGCGCAGGGGGGTGGCGGCGCGGCTCGTGCCCACCAGCTCAGCCCGCGAGATGCCGAAGGAAGCAGCCACACGCTGCTGAATCTCCTCCACCGGGAGGTTGGCCGGCCGAGCTGCTTTCGGCACTACCTCGGCGACCAAGTCCGAGCTGAGCGGCTTGGAGGTCAGGGAGGCGTGGGCGAGCAGCCGCGTGAGCCCCCCGTGCAGGAGCCGGACGTTGGCGTCGATCCGCCGCGCCAGCTCGTCGATCACGCTGCCGTCGGTCTCGACGCCCGCCTCGCGGGTGAGGCGGCGCAGGACGGTGACGCGAGTCGCCAGGTTGGGCGGCTCGACCGCGATCGTAAGGCCCCACTCGAAGCGGTCCCGCAGCCGCGCGGCAAGGGTGGAGAGCTCGCGCGGAAGCCGGTCGGCGGAGAGGACGAGCTGGCTGCCGCCTTCGTGGAGGGCGTTGAAGGTGTGGAAGAACTCCTCTTCGGTCTGTTTCTTCCCCTGCAGGAACTGGATGTCGTCGACGAGGAGGACGTCTATGTCCCGGTAGCGCCGCTTGAACTCATCGGCGCCGCTTGCCCGCAGCGCCGTCACGAACTCGTTGGTGAAGCCCTCCGCCGTCGTGTAGCGGACGTCGAGCTCGGGTGCATGGGTGCGCAGGTAGTTGGCGATCGCAACCAGGAGGTGCGTCTTGCCCAGCCCGGGTGGGCCGTGCAGGAAGAGGGGGTTGTAGGCCTCCGACGGCGCCTCGGCGACCGCCAGTGCCGAGGCGTGGGCAAGCCGGTTGCCGTCGCCGATTACGAACCGCTCGAAGGTGAGGCTGCTGTTGAGGTCGAGACTTGTGCCTTCACCGTCCGCCGCTGTCTCAGCGGGTCCGAAGCTGATCGCGGCCGGGCCCCCGGCAGCGATCACGGCCTCGCGGATCAGCGAGGAGTAGCGTCGCTCGGCCCAGGCACGGACTTTTTCCGGAGCGGTGAGGTAGAGCGTCCCGCTGCGCACCGCCGACGGCTGGAGCGGCGCCAGCCAAAGCGAGAAGGTGGACTCCGGTACCGAGGACCTCAGTCGCCCCTGGGCGTCTTGCCAGAGAGCTTCGAGATCGTGTCGGGAGGCGCCGTCTTCCACAAGCGAGCGACCATAGCGGCGGCCTGGTGCCCGGAAAGCGGGCGCGCCGCAAATCCCGTCAAAAAGATTCTGGACCGGCCCGTTGATGCCCGGATCGCGTCCGTATACTGCGACGCCCGATGAAGCGCACCTACCAGCCGAAGAAGCGCAAGCGCGCGAAGACGCATGGTTTTCGGGCACGGATGAGCACCCGCGGCGGCCGCGCGATCCTGAAGCGCCGACGCCGCAAGGGTCGGAAGCGCCTGACTCCGTAGATGGCGGCGAAGCGACGCCGCCTCTCGCGGAGTGGGGAGTTCGACCGCGTCTACCGTGACGGATCGTCGAGCGCGACCCGCCATTTGGTCCTCTACAGCTTCCCTCGCCAGCAGGACGAGGAGGCCGGCGTAAGGCTGGGCGTCTCAGCGAGCCGCAAGATCGGATCCTCGGTGGAGCGAAACCGTGTCAAGAGGGTGCTGCGCGAGGCTTTCTGGGATCTCTCGGACCGGCTCCCCGACGACCACGACTTCGTCCTCGTTGCGAGGCCGGAAATCGCCGACCTGATCGAGCGGGAAGGTGAGCCGGGCGTGAAAGCGAGCATCGAGGAGGCGCTGGCGAGCACATCAGCCGGGGGGCGTTCCACGTGAAACGCGCCGTGCTGGCCGCGATCGCGGCTTACCAGCGCTGGTTCTCTCCGGTGCTCGGCCCTCGTTGTCGCTATGAGCCGAGTTGCTCTTCCTATGCGGCTGACGCGGTCAAGCGATTCGGCGCGCCCCGCGGCCTGCTGCTCGCCTGCTGGCGTCTGCTGCGCTGCAACCCGTTCAGCCACGGTGGCTTCGACCCGATCCCCGACCGCTTCACGCTGCGGGTGGGCCCGGTCGACCCGGCTGAGTACCACGGCGAGGCGAGCACATGATCTTCCTGGCGAACATCCTGCAGCCGATCGAGGACGTCGCCGAGGCGGTGCTGCAGTTCTTCCACGACGACGTGGGCCTGAGCTGGGGGACGTCGATCATCGCTTTGACGATCGTGGTCCGGGTGGTACTGATCCCGCTCACCTACAAACAGATCAAGGGGATGCGCGGCCTGCAGGCGCTGCAGCCGCAGATCAAACTGATCCAGGAGAAGTACAAAAACGACCGGCAGCGCATGCAGCAGGAGATGATGCGCTTCTACCAGGAGAACAAAGTCAACCCGCTGGCCTCGTGCCTGCCCCTGATCCTGCAGTTGCCGATCTTCTTCGCCCTCTTTCAACTTCTCCGCGGCAACAGCTTTGAGCAGGACGTCGAATCGAGCGGTGGAGCAGGCTGGTTCTTCGTCGACTCCGTAGTCGAAAATCCCCAGGGCACCGAGACGATCATCCTGATGGTCCTCTTCGCCGCCTCGATGGCGCTCTCGATGTACGTCACCATGCGTTCCTCGCCGAGCACGGTCGGCAATCAGCAGTACTTCCTGCTCGGAGCCTTCGCGCTCGTTGGCGTCTTCTTCGTCCCTTCCTTCCCGGCCGGCCTCAGCCTCTACTGGATCACGACCAACTTCTGGACTGTGCTCCAGTCCTACGCGGCAGCCAAGCTGATCCCGGCGCCCGCGCTGTCGACGCCTGAAGAGGTCGCGGCGACGAAGCCGCCACCTAAACCGCCGAAAAAACGGAAGAAGCGGCGGTAAGGGCAGGGGCGGGGGCCTCCTCGCTGGATGCCCAGCCCCAGCCTTTCGGCTGGGGCAACGACGAGCCTCCCTGCGGGAGGCCCAGAATCACTCCGCGGTGCCGGGGGAGGCACCATCGAGAAGACCCCCGCCCTCGCCCTACGACAAGCTCCCGTCCTTCGCATGCTTTCGGAAGCGAGGCTCGCCAGCCCACGTGCCCGCCGCCGCGGGCTGCATTTGGCTTGCCAGAGCGTGTGAATGGGCGATTGGAGATGCCTCGGCGCAGCCTCCTACGGCACCGCGGAGTGTTTCTTGCCCCGAAGGGGCACCAAATTCCCCCACCGCAGGTGGGGGTGGGCGGAGTCGAGGCATCTCCAATCGCCTCCCACGACACCCCCTGGCTGGAATATGGTGCCCGCTGTGACTGATGGGGTGGATTGGCCAGCAGAGCCCGCGGAGCGGGTCCGGGAGGTAGTCGAGGGTGTCCTCGACGAACTCGAGCTCGACGGCGACGTCGAGGTCTCGGAGGGCGACGAGCGAATCGTCGCCACTGTCGAAGGTGACGACGACTACGGCCTCTTGATCGGCAAACGGGGCCAGACGATCGACGCGCTTCAGCTGCTCTGCTACCAGGCTGCTTTTCGCGGGATGCGGGATCGCAAGCGGGTGGTCGTCGACGCCGCCGGTTACCGGGAGCGCCGCCGCGAGACGCTGACAGCCCGCGCCGACCGCGCCGCCGAGCAGGCGCTGGGCGGCGAGCGCCGGGTGACCATGGACCCGATGAGCGCTCAGGAGCGCCGTGTGGTCCACGAGCACCTGAAGGAGAGGGCCGGCGTCGAGACCTACAGCGAGGGCGACGAGCCCAGTCGCTGCGTGGTCGTCGCGCCGCTCGTCGCAGAGTGAGCGGCGACCCCACGGCGCACCTCGATCCGGACGCTCGCAAAGCGCTGCAAACCGTCCTCGGGCTGCTCGCGGAAGAGCGTGCCTCGGTCAGCTCGATCGTCGACGAGCGGGCCTGGACGGTCCACGTCGTCGACAGCCTCACCGGCCTCGAGGTGCCGGCTTTGCGATCGGCGATGACAATCGCCGATATCGGCTCTGGGGCTGGGTTTCCCGGCCTTCCTCTGGCTGTGGCCCTGCCTCGGGCGCGGGTCGACCTGATCGAGTCGGTCGGCCGCAAGTGCGACTTCATCGAGCGGGCGATCGAGTCGGTCGGGCTCGCCAACGCCAACGTCCTCAACGCTCGCTCGGAGGAGATCGCCGGCGGTGCGGGCCGGGAGGCCTACCAGGTGGTCACGGCGCGCGCGGTGGGCCGCCTCTCGACCCTGGCCGAGCTGGCCTCCCCGCTGCTGCGCGAGGAGGGCGTCCTGGTCGCCTGGAAGGGCAGGCGCGACGAGGGCGAGGAGTCGCAGCTGGACCGCGCCGCCGAGGCGCTCGCCATGCGTCCCGAGCGGATCGTCGACGTCGGCGACCGGGCCGGCTCCAGGCATCGCCACCTCCATGTAATACGCAAGGCAGACCAGACTCCGCCGGATCTTCCCCGCCGCCCCGGGGTGGCCAAGAAGCGCCCCCGCGGTTAACTAGGCTGGCGCGGATGGGGCTCGTCTACGCGGTCGCGAATCAGAAGGGCGGAGTCGGCAAGACGACGTCCGCGGTGAATCTGGCGGCCTGCGTTGCCGCCGCCGGCTCGCAGACGCTCCTGGTCGACCTCGATCCGCAATGCAACGCCACCGTCTCCCTGGGTGGCGACCGTGAGGGCCATCCCTCCTCCTACGACTGCCTGATCGGCGAGGTCTCCGTGGCGGAGGCGGCCCGCCCCGCCGGACCCGACAACCTCTGGCTGGTGCCGGCCAGCCGCGACCTCGCCGGCGCCGCCGTCGAGCTGCCCCGGCTCGAGCAGTCGGAGGTGCGCCTGCGCGAACGGCTCGGCCCCGTGCGGGAGCGCTTCGCCTTCACCCTGCTCGACTGCCCGCCCTCGCTCGGCCCCGTGAGCGTCAACGCCCTCGCCGCCGCCGATCGCGCGATCGTGCCGGTCCAGGCGGAGTACCTCGCCCTAGAGGGGCTGGTCCAGTTCCTCGACACGCTGGGAATGATCCGCCGCGAGCTGAACCCGGCCCTGAAGGTGTCGGGGCTGTTGATCACCATGCACGATGAGCGCACCCGCCTTGCCCAGGACGTGGAGCGGGAACTGCGCGAGCATTTTCCCGAGATGGTCTTCGAGACGGTCATTCCCCGCAGCGTCAGAGTCGCCGAGGCTCCCAGCTATGGTCTGCCCGTGACCGAGCACGCTCCCTCCTCGCGCGGGTCGACCGCCTACCGGGCGCTCGCCCAGGAGCTCGCCGCTCGTGGCTAGCGTCGCCAAGCGCGGCATGGGGCGAGGCATCGCGGCGATCCTGCCCGAGTCCGAGGCGGGAGGCCTCGGCGAGCTGCTCGAGCTTCCGGTCGAGCTGATCAAGCCCAACCCGAACCAGCCGCGCACCCGCTTCGAGCCCGAGGCCCTGGCGGGGCTGGCGGCTTCGATCGAAACGTCTGGCGTCGTCCAGCCGCTGCTGGTCCGTCCCCTGCACGATGGCAGCTACGAGCTGATCGCCGGCGAGCGCCGCTGGCGCGCTGCGCAGCAAGCCGGGCTGGACAAGGTGCCCGCGATCGCCCGCGACTCAGAGCAGGCGGAGCGGCTGCAGGTGGCTCTGATCGAGAACATGGTGCGCGAGAACCTCAACCCGATCGACGAGGCTCGCGCCTGCGCGGCGCTGGTCGAGGAGCTCGGCCTCACCAAGGAGGAGCTGGCTCAGCGCCTCGGGCGCAGCCGCCCGGCCGTCTCCAACCTGATCCGCCTGCTCGAGCTTCCCGACGAGGTGCTCGAGCTGCTCGAGACGAGAAGCCTCAGTGAGGGCCACGGTCGGGCTCTCCTTGCCGCCGACGGCAACGACGTCCGCCGGCGCCTGGCCCGCGACGCTGCTAAAGCCGGTTGGTCGGTGCGCGAGACCGAAAACAGGGTTAAGCTGGCTGGCCAGCCAAAGACCAAAGGATCGCGACAGGCGGTCGCACCAGAAGAGGCGGCGGCGATGAAGGAGGCGGCGGACCGCTTCGAGTCGGCGCTCGGTCACGAGGTCAGCGTCCGTCCCCGCCACGGCGAGATCGCGGTCGAGATCCGCTTCGACGACCTCGAGGAGGCCCTCGCCCTGGCCGGCCGGTTGAAGCGGCTGCGGGGCTGAGTCCGGCCGCTATCATCGCCAACCCACCGCGGGCGATTAGCTCAGTTGGTTAGAGCGCGTCTCTGATAAGGACGAGGTCCCTGGTTCGAATCCAGGATCGCCCACTGCTCGCTTGCGCGACTCAGGCCCAACGCCGTAAATCTGGCTCGGGACCGCGCCTATAATGGCCATCCCACCGCGGTCCGGAGCGATTCTTGTGCAGCAAATGCAAATTTATGGCGTCAGCTTCGACATGGTCGGCAAGCAGCCGATCGTCTTGCTGAAGACGGTCGACGGCAATCGCTTCCTGCCGATCTGGATCGGTCACCCGGAGGCGGCGGCGATCCTGATGAAGCTGCAGGGCGCCTCGACGCCGCGCCCGATGACCCACGACCTCCTTTCCGACCTGCTCGAGCAGCTCGACGCAAAATGCGAGCGGGTCTCGGTCACCGAGCTGCGCGACAACACCTTCTACGCCTCGATCACCGTCTCGATCAACGGCTCCGAGCTGGAGATCGACTCCCGCCCCTCCGACGCCCTCGCCCTCGCCGTCCGCGTCTCGGCGCCGATCTTCGCGGCGGAGGACGTGATCGAGGAGTCGGCGATCGAGTTCGAGCAGGACGTCGAGGACACCGAGGAGGTCGTCGACAAGTTCAAGGAGTTCCTCGACGAGGTCACGCCAGAGGACTTCGCCAAAGGCGAGGACGCCTAGGCGGCAGCCGGCTTCAGCGCGAGGTCGAGGATGCGCTCGACCAGCTGCTCGAAGCTCATTCCCCCGGCCTCGGCAGCCTGGGGGAGGAGGCTGGTGTCGGTGAGGCCGGGAATCGCGTTCACCTCGAGCACCTGGGGACCGTCGCCTCCAAGGATCAGGTCGACGCGGGCGAAGCCCGAGCATCCCAGCGCCTCGTAGGCACTCAGCGCCGCCGCGGTGACGGCCGCCTCGTCGCCGCCCAGATCGGCGGGGCAGGCGAACGTGGTGCGGCCGATCTCGTAGCGGGCCTCGAAGTCGTAGCGGTCGCCGTCGGCGGGAATCGCCTCCACCACCGGCAGCGCCTCACCGCCCAGCACGCTGACCGCCAGCTCCCGTCCCTCGACGAAACGCTCGAGCAGCACACGATCGTCGTAGCTGAAGGCGGAGACGAGCGCCTCCGGCACCTCGAACCAGCTGGCGGCGAACTTCACCCCGAGGGAGGAGCCCCCGCGGCTCGGCTTGACCACCAGCGGGAAGCCGAGCCGTTCCTCCAGCGCGCCGAGCGCGTCGGCCGCTCCCAGCTCGCGGAAGGCGGTCTCGTTGAATGCGAACCAGTCGGGAGTCGGCACGCCCGCGGCGCGCATCTCGTGCTTGGCCAGGACCTTATCGATGCAGCGGATGCAGGCCGCCACCCCGGGTCCGGTGAAGGGGATGCCGAGGATCTCGAGCAGCTCCTGCGCGGTGCCGTCCTCACCGCCGCGGCCGTGCATGGCGACGAAGACGACGTCGGGCCGCGACTCGTCCAGCCGTTTCACCAGGGCGCCCTCCGCCTCGAGCGCCACCACCTCGTGGCCCAGCCGCTCCAGCGCGTCTTCGACCCTGGCGCCGGAGCGCAGCGAGACGCCTCGCTCCAGCGAGCGACCGCCCTTCAGCACGGCGACCTTCACCCGCCGCCCTCCACGGTCTTGCGGAAGGGCACGACGTTCTCCTCGGCGGTCTCGTCCGCGCGCGCTGGAACCGCCGCCCGTTCCCCGGTCAGCGTCCCGTACAGCTCCAGCTGCTCATTGACGACCTTGCCGATGCGCCGGATCCCCTCACGGATCTCATCCTCGCTCGCGCCGGAGAAGTTGAGGCGCATCGAGCTGCGCCCGCGCCCGTCGACGTAGGCGGCACGCCCGGGGACGAAGGCGACATCCTCGCGCAGCGCCTTGGCCAGCAGGTCCTCGGTGTCGATGTAATCGGGAAGGGTCGCCCAGATGAAGAGCCCGCCTTCGGGTTCGGTCCAGGTCGCCTCGGCGGGAAAGTGCTGACGCAGCGCCTCGACCATCGCGTCGCGCCGGGCACGGTAGATCTCGACCAGGCTCGCTATGTACTCGCGCCAGTTGCCGTCGGCGAAGTACTCGCGGACGAAGTACTGGGTCAAGGTCGAGGTGCAGAGATCGGCAGCCTGCTTGCCGAGCACGACCTTCTCCATCACCGGCGGCGGCGCCACCATCCAGCCCAGCCGGATTCCGGGCGAGAGGATCTTCGAGAAGGTTCCGACGTAGATCACGAAGTCGCCGCCGTCGAGCTGGTAGAGCGGCGGCAACGGCTCGCCGCCGAAGCGCAGCAGGCCGTAGGGGTTGTCCTCGACGACCAGCAGCTCGCGCCGCTGGGCCAGCTCCACCAGGCGCCGGCGGCGCTCCAGCGACATCGTCACTCCGGCGGGGTTCTGGAAGCTCGGCACCGAGTAGACGAACTTCGGCCGGCGGCCTTCGCCATCGAGACGCTCCAGGGTCGCTTCCAGCTCGTCGATCCGCATCCCGTCTTCGTCGCACTCGATCTGGACCGTGTCCGCCTGGTAGCTGCAGAAGACCGGCACGGCTCCGGGATAGGTGGGGGCCTCGCAGATCACCACGTCGCCCGGATCTATCAGCGTCTTGGAGATCAGGTCGATCGCCTGCTGGCCGCCGGTGGTGACGATCACGTCCTCGGGGTCGGGAAGCATTCCCTCGGCGGCCATCACCTGGGCGATGCAGTCGACCGTCTCCTCGAAGCCCTCGGTCGGCCCGTACTGGAGCGCCTCCGCAGCGGACTCCTGGGCAATGCGGGTCATCTGGGCGGCGAAGGTCTGGGGCGGAAAAGTCGAGGTGTCGGGTAGGCCCCCCGCCAGCGAGATCACATCGGGCCGAGCGGTCACCGCCATCAGGTCCCGCATCGCGGAGGAGCGCATCACCCGCGTCCGCTGGGCGAACAGGCCCGCGTAGCGCTCCAGGTCACGGGTACGGGTATGGGCGCGACGCCGGTGGGGCGGCTCGGGCATGGGGGATAGTGTGGCGAATCCACGCCCTGGCGCCGGGACGGCTAGGTTTTCCGCATGGGATCTCTCTCTGACATCTGCTTCGTGCTCGGCATCGGTCTCGCGATCGGGATGCTCGCCGGGACCACGGGGACGCACGGATCGGCGCGTGGACGGATGACCCTGCTCACCGCCGTGATCGGCTTCGCGGTCGGCGCCCTGCTCGCCGGCACCGCCGACCTCGACCTGCCGGTCAGCGCGATCTTCTGCCTGATCGGCGGCGTCGCTGCCTGCGTCGTCGTCAGCGAAGTCGTCGGCGCGGCCGGCCGCCGCGAGGGCAGCGGCACGGGCGCGCTCGCCTTCCTCGTCTCGCTTGCGGCGCTGATCGTCCTCGCGATCGCGATCGTCTTCTCGCCGCTGGTCCTGCTCGTCCTCGCTGCGCTGATCTGGGTCGGGATCTCGCGCCACCGCCGTAGCCAGCGCAAGCACGCCGGCCTGCGCGTGCTCCGCTAGCCGCGCCGCCCGTTCAAGGATCATTCGCGACCGATGGCCGCGAAGAAGCTGATCCTCACCTACGTCGACTCCCTGCGCACGGACATGCTGGAGCGCGCCGTCGAGGAGGGCCGCGCGCCGACCTTCGGCGCCCTGCTCGAGCGGGGGGCCCTCGTCCCCGATTGCGTCTCGAGCTTCCCCTCGGTTACCCCGGTCGCCTGCGCGGAGCTCGCCACCGGCCACGCCGCCGACGGCCACTGGATCAGCGGCATGAACTGGTACCACCGGCTCGAGCGGCGCTACGTGGAGTACGGCACCTCGCTCGAGGCGAGCCGCGCCTTCGGCATCTTCCGCGCCCTCTATGACCTCGTCTACAACATGAACCTGGCCCATCTCAGCCCCGAGGTGGAGACGCTGTTCGAGCGCCTCGACGACGCAGGGCAGCGGACCGCGTGCACGCCGTTTTTGATCTTCCGCGGCCGCCACCGCCACCAGGTATCCCTCGACGGGCTGCTGCGCCGCGCCGTCGACGCCACCCGGCTCAAGTTCCGCCATCACACATGGGGCCCGCGCGAGCTCTTCTACGGCGACCTCTACGCCAGTCGCGAGGTTCCCTGTCGCCCCACCTCGATCCCCGGCAGCCGCGACCGCTACTCCGCCTGCTGCGCGGCCGAGCTGGTCGGCAGCGATGGCTTCGACTTCCTCCTGCTCTCCCTACCTGACAACGACAACTACTCGCACCGGCACGGCCCCGAGGCCAGCGTCGAGTCGATCGCCAAGGCCGACAGCTGCTTCGCCGAGCTGGTCGCGTCGGCGGGCGACCTCGACTCCTTCCTCGACCAGCACGCGGTGATCCTGCTCGCCGACCACGCGCAGACGCCGGTGACCCGCGGCCTTCCGCTTGCCGACCTGCTGGGCCGCGAGTGGGAGGTGCTGCGCCCCTCCGACGACCGGGCCGAGCAGGCGCAGCTGGCGGTCAGCCCGACCGGCCGCGCGGCCCACGTCTACCTGCTGCCTTCGGAGGGGGAGCGAGCACAGCATGGCGACGTCGGGCAACGCCTGGCGGTGACCGAGGGGATCGATCTGGTCTGTTGGCTCGAGGGCGCCGATGGCGAGCCGCTGGAGCGAAGCGAGCCCGGGGCGCCGCCGCCGGGCGCCAGCGCTGTGGTGGAGCGCGCCGGCTCCCAGCTCCGCTTTCGTCCCGGCAGCGCCGTCGCCGACCTCCGCGGTGAGGACTGGGACCTCGACGGGGAGCTCGGAACGCTGGAAGCGACCGTCGAGGACGGCCGCCTGCGCAGCGAGGAGTACCCAGACCCCCTGGCCCGGGTCTGGTCGGCGCTCGCCGCGCCGCACGCCGGCGACTTCATCGTCTCCCTGTCTCCGGGTTACGAGGCGGTCGACTGGGGTGGTGTCAGCCACGCCGGCGGCGGCAGCCACGGCTCGCTGCGAGCCGGCGATTCGCTGGGCCCCCTGCTCTTCGTGGGCTGCGGGCCGGACGACCCGCACTCTCGATCCCAGTGGGCGCTGCGCGACGTGGCGCCCGTCGTCCTCGAGCACTTCGGCTTGAGCTGATGCGCTGCGCCCTGCGCGCACTCGTGGTCGCGGCCTTCCTGGCATGGCCGGCGGCGGCGATGGCCGAGCAGATCGGCGAAGCCGGGGCGATCCGCATCGCCGGGCGCGACGGCAAGGTCCTCGACCAGCGAGAGAAGAACTCAGGGCTGACTCACAGCGCTGCCATGGTCGACGGCAACTGGGAGGTCTCCTACTTCGCAGATGACGAGCGGGTGGCGCTTGTCATCGTCGACCCCGCGACCGGAGCGGTGCGCGAGTCCTGGACGGGGCATCAGGTTGCCTGGAAGATGGCGCGCGGGTACTCGGGCGCCTTCGGCCACAAGCTCAACGCCCCCTACGTCTTCCTGCCCCTCTGTGCCCTCTTCCTGATCGGCCTGGTCGACTGGCGCCGGCTCTGGCGCGTCGCCAACCTCGACCTCCTCGTCCTGCTCGCCTTCGGCATCTCGCACTTCTTCTTCAACCGCGGCGAGATCGACGCCTCGGTGCCACTCCAGTACCCGCCGCTCCTCTACTTCCTCGGCCGAGGGCTGTGGATTGGCTTCCGAGGTCGCGGCGAGGGCATACGCCCGGTCTGGTCGGCGGGCTGGCTGCTCGTCGCAGCGCTTTTCCTGATCGGCTTTCGAGTCGGGCTCAACGTTGCTGACTCGGGCGCGATCGATGTCGGCTACGCGAGCGTGGTCGGCGCTGACCGGATAACCCACGGCGAACCGATCTACGACAACTTCTCCGGCGACGTATTGCAGGGCGACACCTACGGTTCCGTTAACTACCTGGCCTACACGCCCTTCGAGCTGATCTGGCCGTGGTCGGGGAGCTGGGACGACCTGCCCGCCGCACACGGGGCCGCCGTCGGCTTCGACCTCGCCACCGTCGCCCTGCTGATCCTGCTCGGCCGCCGCCTCCGGCCGGGCCCCGCTGGCAACAAGTTGGCCGCCACGCTGACCTTTGCCTGGGCCGCCTACCCATACACCGCCTTCGTCCTGGAGTCGAATTCGAATGACACTTTGGTGGCCCTGCTCCTCGTCGCCACGCTGCTCGTCCTCGCCAGACCCGCCGCACGCGGAGTCCTGCTGGCCCTCGCGTCGCTCACGAAGTTCGCCCCAGCGTTGTTGGCTCCGATGCTCGCGACGTACCGGCCCACGGGTCCTGTCGCCGCAGGGGACCCCCCACCCCTTCCGGTAGCTAAAGCTTCCTCAGGGGTGGGCCCCCCTACGGCGCCACCCGCGGGAGCCACGTTCGCAATTGCCTTCCTGATCACAGTCGCGCTGATGATGCTGTGGCCTTCGATCGACCCAGGCCTAAGCACGTTCTACGACCGCACGATTGCCTACCAAGCCGATCGCAACTCGCCGTTCAGCATCTGGGGACAGGTAGCCGCACTCGAGCCGCTACGCATCGGGATCCTGATCGCGGTCGGGGCCATGGCCATGCTCTTCGCCTTCCGCCCGCGAGAGAAGTCACTGGTGCAGGTAGCTGCCCTAGGCGCTGCCCTGCTCATAGCAGTCCAGCTGACTGCGGAGCACTGGTTCTACCTCTACATAGTCTGGTTCTACCCCCTGCTTCTGGTGGCCCTGGCAGCGGTTGGAAAAGAGGGTGGGGATGCTCCGAACGGGCGGATACTCAAAGTCGCGCGCTAATTAGCGCGCGACTTGTCCGGGCGGGGCATCCCCACCCTCTAACCACCACTGGCAGGCACCATCACCTGCTCGATGGAATCAGCCAACCCGTCCTTGTTGACGTCGACCACCGCACCCATCACCCAGATGTCCTCCTCGGCCGTCTCGAACTTGACCGGCATCTGAGTGATGAACCTCTCCAGGATCAGCTCCGGCTTGACGCCGAGCACGCCCGTGCGCGAGCCGGTCATGCCGACGTCGGAGATGAACGCGGTTCCCTGGGGGAGGACCCTGGCGTCTGCGGTGGGCACGTGGGTGTGGGTGCCGAGCACCGCGGCGACCCGACCGTCCAGGTGCCAGCCCATCGCCACCTTCTCGCTCGAGACTTCGGCGTGGAAGTCGACGATCGAGAAGTCGGCCTCGATCTTCTCGAGGATGCTGTCGACCTCGTGGAAGGGCGATCGCGCAACGGTCAGCCCGATCGCGCCGCTGAGGTTGATCACGCCCACCCGCCGCCCGCCCGCCTCGATCACGGTGTAGCCGCGCCCCGGGTTGGCGTAGGGGTAGTTGGCGGGACGGACGATGCGGTCGTTGCGGGTCAGGTAGTCGTAGACCTCGCGGTGGCGATAGACGTGGTTGCCGGTGGTGATCGCGTCAGCTCCCGCCTCGAAAAGGGACTCCGCGGTCTTCTCGGTGATCCCCATCCCGCCCGCGGAGTTCTCACCGTTGACGACGACGAAGTCCGGCGCGTAGCGCTCGCGCAGCTCGGGCATCGTCGCTGCCAACCCCCGCCTCCCGGGCCCGCCCACCACGTCCCCGATGAAGAGCACCCGCATGGCCAGTGCACACTAGACGGTCGCTCAGCACGCGCCAGCAGCTCGCCGAGCGCGGGTAGCGCTCAGGTCACGGCGAAGCGGCGCAGGGCGAAGCGGGCCAGGAGGCCATAGGCGACGGCGAGGGCAGCGAGGTGGAGGAACGGCCCACGGATGCTGTCGCCGCCGGAGTCGAGCGCGGCGGTCATCGCCCGCAGGGTCGGCTTGAAGGGGAAGAGAGCGGTCAGCGCCTGGATCGCGTCGTAGAGGGCGCCGCCGACCGCGCCAGAGGGGATCAGCGAGAGGAAGGCGATCGGCAGCGAAACCATGAAGGCGAGCAGGGAGACAGCGCGAACGTCACGGGCCCCTGCCCCGAGCGCCGCCCCTGCCGCCCCAAGCGCCGCGCCGCCGCCGACGATCGCCGCCAGCCATAGGGCGAAGCGCTCCCAGGCCAGTGAGACGAAGAGCTCCAGGCCGGCCAGCATCAGCAGTGTCACCACCACGCCCACCGCGACCCCCAGGCCTACCTTCTCGGCGAGCAGCCCGGAGCGCGAGACAAGGCCGCGGGTCAGGCGCGCGAAGGCGTTCTCCTCGCGCTCCAGAGCGAGCGATCCGGCGACCAGGAGGACGACGACGAAGGTCAGGGTGAGCGTCGCCGCCACCGCGATGGCGAAGAGGTCGAGCGGCGGCGCCCCACCGCTGACCACCTGCTTGTCGACGGCGATCGGCTGGGTGAGGCGGGAGAGCAGCACGGCGCCGACGTCGAGGTTGCTGCGGGAGAGGTTCGTGAACTCGACCACCTGGTCCAGCGATTTGCGCAGGCCGCCTCGGGCCACGGCGGGTCGCAGCGCCTGGAGGATCTGCGCGGAGGCGCGCAGGCCGAGGATCTCGACCGTCTGGCCGATCACTTCGAAGTCGCCGCCGTTGATGACGAGGTCGAGGAATTTTCCCCCTTCGTTGGCGATCCGCCTGGCGATAAGCAGGTTCGCCTGGGCGAGGAGCGAGGTGATGCGATCGTCGACCAGCTGCGCCTTGACCGGGTCCTCCTCGTTGACGATCACCTCGACCTGCGGCGCGCCGGGCCGCGGAGTCGAGAGCGAGTTGATCTGGTCGACGAGGTCGGCCGGCAGGATCAGTGCGGCGAGCACGTCGCCCGAGCGGACCTCCTCGATCGCCTCCTCACGGCTCGCCACGTCCACGCAATCGACCCGCCGGCAGATGCGCTGGTCGACTTCGACCGCGGGCAGCTCGGTCTGCCCGACGCTGACCCTGGAGCCAGCCGGGATCTCGTTGAGGAAGGCGACGCGCGGCTTGTCGGAGTCGCGGGAGATCGCAAAGCCGACGAGGAGGGCGATCAGGACCGGGTAGGCGACCAGCAGCACCGCCTGCAGGGGGGACCGGCGAAGGATTTGCAGGTCCTTCAGCAGCAGCCAGCGCATCAGTGGCCCCGGTGGTGGAGGAAGGCGACGAAGGCGGTCTCGAAGTCCTGGTCGGCAGCCTCGGGCGCCTCTCGCCGCACCGCCTCGCGCAGGCCGGCCGGGGCCCCGTCGAAGAGCGCCTCGCCATCGGCGAGCACCAGCAGGCGCTCCCCGTAGCGCTCCGCCTCCTGGATGTCGTGGGTGGAGAAGATCACCGTGGCGCCGCCTCCCGCCAGCCCGGAGATGAACTCCCAAAGGCGCGCCCGCTGCCGCGGGTCGAGGCCAACGCTGGGCTCATCGAGCAGCAGCACCACCGGCCGCGAGAGCAGCCCGATCGCGATGTTGACCCGCTGCTGGTTGCCACCCGAGAGCCGCGCCACGATCTCCCCACGTCGCTCACCCAGCCCGGTCAGCACCAGCATCTCCTCGACCGATGCATGCGGATCCTCATGGCGCTCCAGCCGCGCGAACAGCAACAGGTTCTCCTCCACGGTCAGCCGCCTGTAGAGCGCCGCCTGCTGCGGCACCCAGCCCACATCGCCGCTCGGCAGATGCACATCCCCCTCGTCCGCCTTCGAGATCCCAGCCAAGATCGAGAGCAACGTCGTCTTCCCGGCCCCATTGGGCCCGATCACAGCCAGAACCTCTCCGGGGTTCACCCCGAAGTCGACTCCGCGCAGTGCTTCGCGCTCGCCGTAGCGCTTCACCAGCCCCCGAGCCTCGATCGCCGCCGTGGCAGTCCCCTCCATCTGCGCTCGAACGCTACTGCGCTGCCATCCGGCGGATTGTTAGGAGCGGCTTGAGGGGTGGCCGGGATGTCCCCCGAACGGGCGGATACTCAAAGTGCCGGTCTCATTAGACCGGCACTTGTCCGGGCGGGGGACATCCCGGCCACCCCAACCCCTCCCCTAAACTCGCCCCTGATGCCGTTCCCCGCCACACGCATGCGGCGCCTGCGCCGCACCGAGACTCTGCGCGGTCTCGTCCGCGAGACGAATCTGGGACCAGAGCACTTGATCCAGCCGCTGTTCGTCGTTGCCGGGGAGGGAGTCCGTGAAGAGGTGGAGTCCATGCCTGGGATTGAACGCTTCTCGATCTCCGAGCTGGTGGCAGAGGCGACCGAGATTGCGGCGGTGGGCGTCAAAGCGGTTCTGCTCTTCGGTATCCCCGCGGAAAAGGACGAGTCGGGGACGGGAGCCTATGACGACGAGGGTGTGGTGCAGATGGCGGTGCATGCCCTCAAGGAGGCGCACCCGGACCTGACGGTGATCACCGACGTCTGTTTGTGCGAGTACACGTCGCACGGGCACTGCGGCTTCGTCCGTGACGGCGAGGTCGACAACGACATCACGGTCGAGCTGCTGGCCAAGACCGCCATCTCCCACGCCGAGGCGGGCGCCGACGCCGTCGCGCCCAGCGACATGATGGATGGGCGGATCGGGACGATCCGCCACCAGCTCGACGAGGAGGGGCATCCCAACACCCCGATCGTCGCCTACAGCGCCAAGTACGCCTCGGCCTTCTACGGCCCCTTCCGCGACGCGGCCGAGTCGACGCCCGAGTTCGGCGACCGCCGCGGCTACCAGATGGATCCTGCCAACGCGGCCGAGGCGGTGCGCGAGGCTCAGCTCGACCTCGAGGAGGGCGCCGACATGCTGATGGTGAAGCCGGCTACTCCGTATCTCGACGTGGTGCGCAGGGTCAAGGCGGAGACCGAGGCACCGGTCGCCGCCTACCACGTCTCCGGCGAGTACTCGATGCTGAAGGCGGCGGCGGCGAACGGTTGGATCGACGAGCCCGCCGCAGTGCGCGAGACCCTCACCTCGATCCGCCGCGCCGGCGCCGACGCGATCGTCACCTACTACGCGAAGGAGGCCGCAGGGTGGCTTCGGTAGGCGCGTCGAAGGTTCCCCAGTCGAAGGCCCGCACCCGCAAGGACGGCGCCGCGATTCCGCTCGACGAGGCCGACAAGCGGCTGATGAACCTGCTCCAGTCGAGCTTCCCGCTGGACCCGGAGCCGTTCGCGCTCCTCGCCTCCGAGGCGGAGATGGAGCTGGACGACGTCCTTGCCCGCACGCGCCGCCTGCTCGACGAGCGGATCATCCGCGAGATCACGCCGATCTTCGACACCCGGGCGCTCGGCTACGAGTCGATGCTGGTGGCCGCGAAGGTCGATTCCGACAACCCCCAGCGCGCAGCGGCGGTTGTCAACTCCCATCCCGGCGTCTCGCACAATTACCTGCGCACCCACGATTTCAACCTCTGGTTCACGATCGCGACGCCGCCCGACTCCGAGCTCGGCCTCTCCGGCACCCTCGAGGCACTGATGCGGGAGACCGGCGCCGAGTCGATGCGCGAGCTGCCGACCCTGACCCTGTTCAAGATCAACATGAACCTGGAGATGGAGGGCGACACCGACGCTCTCTCCGCCGCGATCGAGGCGGCACCGCCGCGCGAGCTGGAGGCGCAGCCCTACGACGAGCGCGACATCGCCACGATCCGTGCCCTGCAGGGGCCGATGGACGCGGTCGAGCGCCCCTACGACGCCGCCGCGAGCGAGCTCGGCATCGACACCGAGGAACTGCTCGAGCACCTGCGGGAGATGGTTGACCGCAAGCTGCTGCGCCGCGTCGCCGCGATTCTCTTCCACCGCCGCGCCGGCTTCTCCGCCAACGGGATGGGCGTCTGGAAGGTCCCGGAGGAGGACATCCTCGAAACCGGACGGCGCATGGCCGCCTTCCGCGGCATCTCCCACTGCTACCAGCGGCCGACCTACGCCGACTGGCCGTACAGCGTCTTCACCATGGCCCACGGCCGCTCGAAGGAGGAGTGCGACGCGATCCTCGACTCGATCGCCGCCGAGTGCGGGATGGGTCCCGAGGACCGGGCCACCCTCTACTCCTCGACCGAGTACAAGAAGATCCGCTTGCACTACTTCACCGACGACTACGCCAGGTGGGAAGCGGAGCACTCTTAGTGCCTATCTCGGCAGGGGTTCCACTTAACTTTTCCCGACGGCAGTTGCCAGCGCCCCTCGGCCGGGTCGCGGGAAAAGTACAAGACGTTCCACCCCTACCGAGATAGGCACTTAGGTGTCCCGATCCTCCGAGCTTTACCAGCGGGCGCTGAAGGTGCTTCCCGGGGGAGTGAATTCACCCGTGCGCGCGATGCGGCAGATCGACCGCGAGCCGATCTTCGTCGACCGCGGCGAGGGCTGTGAGCTGATCGACGTGGACGGCAACCGCTACCTCGACTGGGTCGGCTCGTGGGGGCCGCTGATCCTCGGCCACGCGAACCCGGCGGTCGTCGCCGCGGTTGCCGAGGCGGCCGGGCGCGGGACCAGCTACGGCGTCGCCACCCCCGGCGAGGTCGAGCTGGCCGAGGAGGTCGCCGCGCGAGTGCCCTCGGCGGAGATGGTGAGGATGACCAGTTCCGGCACCGAGGCGGCGATGAGCGCCGTGCGCCTCGCCCGCGCGGTCACCGGCCGCGAGGTCGTGGTCAAGTTCGCCGGCGCCTACCACGGCCACTCCGACGGCCTGCTCGCCGACGCCGGCTCGGGCCTGGCGACTTTGGCGATCCCGGCCAGCCCCGGCGTGATCGTCGCCCAGACCGCTGCCACGGTCGTGGTGCCTTGGAACGACAGGGATGCTGTGACCCGGGCGCTTGCAAAGCACCCTGTCGCGGCCCTGCTCGCCGAGCCGGTTGCCGCCAACATGGGCGTCGTCCCGCCCGAGGAGGGGTTCCTCGAGTTCCTCCGCACCGTCACCCGTGACAGCGGCGCCCTGCTCGTCTTCGACGAGGTGATCACCGGCTTCCGCCTCGCCCGCGGGGGGGCGCAGGAGCTCTACGGCGTCGAGCCCGACCTCACCGTTCTCGGCAAGGTTCTCGGCGGCGGCCTGCCGGCGGCGGCCTTCGCCGGCCCGCGCGAGCTGATGGAGCGGGTCGCCCCGGCCGGCGACGTCTACCAGGCGGGCACCCTCTCCGGCAATCCGCTCGCCGTCGCCGCCGGCCTGGCGACGCTGCGCCAGCTCGACGCACCCGCCTACGACCGCCTCGCCGCGCTCACCGACCGCCTCGCCCATGGCTTCGCCGAGCTGGTGCAGGACCGGCCGCTGCAGGTCGCCGCCGCGCCGGGGCTCGTCACGCTCTTCTTCAGCGCGACCCCGGTCGCGGACTTCGTCGCTGCCGTCGGCTGCGACCTCGAGGCACACGCCCGCTTCTGCCGCGCCATGCTCGACCGCGGGGTCTACCCGCCGCCCTCCCAGTTCGAGGCCTGGTTCGTCTCGCTCGCCCACGACGAGTCGACGGTCGACCGCACGCTCGAGGCCGCACTCGATTCGCTCGACGAGGCGCTTGCGTGAGCGACGTCCTGCAGGCTCTGGCGGACCTCCTGCGCGAGGGGGACACCCCGATCGCGGCGCACGTGGTCGAGCCGAAGGAGGAGGCGGTCTTCGGCCCGCTCGCCGCAAGCGGGCCTCGCGCCGCCGCCGCGCCGGGCGAGTACGCGCTCGTGGTCGAGTCGGTGCGCGAGGGCTACCTGCTCCACTACGGCGAGCCACGCCTGCTCGCCGGCCACGACGACGACCTCGCCCTGCTCGCCGGCGACTACCTCTACGCGCTCGGGATCGAGCGCCTCGCCAGGCTTGGCGACCCCGCCGCGGTGCGCGAGCTGGGCGAGCTGATCGCCGACTGCGCGCAGCTCCATACAGAGGGTCGCGAGGCCGCGGCGCCAGACCGCTGGCAGGCCGCCGCGCGGGCGATCGGCGGAGTCAAATAGACTTCGATCTTCCTACGACTAGCTGTGGCTGACGAAGCGGACAAGCAGAACGGGGCCGAGACGTCCTCGCGGCCGGAGCGGGCGAAGCCCGACCCTCCCGGCTACTTCGAGGGCGAGTCGATGACCCGCCGCCGTGCCTTCACGGTGGCCGCCCAGGGCATCGGCGGCATCGCCGGCGCCGCGATCATCCTGCCCGCGGTCGGCTTCGCCGTCGCGCCGATCTTCCACCGCGGCAAGGAGCGCTGGGAGGAGGTTGGGCCGGTCGACGACTTCGTCGCCGACACCTACCGCCAGGTCGTCTTCACCGAGACCGAGGGGATCGGCGACGCCGGCAAGACCACCGCCTACGTGCGCAAGGGCTCCAAGCAGTTCGGCGAGAGCCCGAACGAGATCGTCGCCGTCTCCAACCGCTGCGCCCACCTCGGCTGCCCGGTCAGCTACATCGAGGCTGCAGGCAACTTCATCTGCCCCTGTCACGGCGGCGTCTACGACTTCCAGGGCAAACGGCTCGGAGGCCCGCCGGTGCGCCCGCTCGACCAGTTCCAGACCCGAATCCGCAACGGCCGGGTGGAAGTGGGCCCCCGCTACAGTGTCACCTCCCAGCTGGAGCCGGTGCGTGCCCGCGATCCCGGCGAGTTCACCGGCGGCATCTGGGAGTATCTGTATCCGCCTCGTCCATCTACCTTCCCGCCCCCGGGTGGCTGAGGGCTAGCCCGCGATGAAGCTCGGTTCGCTCATTCCCGCCCCGCTCCGCAAACCGGCCAAGCCGGGTACGGGCAACGGCGCCAAGGGTCAGGCCCCGGCCGACCTCAAGACGGCGCCACCCGAGCGCCCCTCCGACGCGCAGAAGCTCGCCGACCGCGCCAAGGAGGCTCCGGTCGACGTCCTCGCCTGGGTCGACCAGCGCACCGCCGCCTCCGGCTTCCTCACCGGGATGCTCTTCCGCAAGGTGCCGAAGGGGACCAACTGGTTCTACACGCTCGGCTCCGCCACCCTCTTCGCCTTCATCGTCCAGGCCGTGACGGGTGTCTTCCTGGCGATGTTCTACACGCCCTCGACGACCCAGGCCTACGCCTCGATCTCCCACATCAACAACGAGGTCTTCCTCGGCGCTTTCGTGCACGGCATGCACAAGTGGGGCTCGAGCGTGATGGTGATCCTGATCTTCCTCCACATGGGCCGCACCTTCTTCTTCGGCGCCTACAAGTACCCGCGCGAGCTCAACTGGGTGATCGGGGTCGTGCTGCTGATCCTGACCATGACGATGGCCTTCACCGGGTACCTGCTGCCCTTCGACCAGCGCTCCTTCTGGGCCTCGGTCGTCGGCATCAACATCAACGGCACCGGGCCCATCATCGGCCCCTACCTGAGCGACTTCCTGCGAGCCGGGCCTGAGCTGGGGGCAACCACGCTCTCGCGCTTCTACGCGATCCACATGCTGCTGCTTCCGGGCGCGATCATCGCCCTGATCGGCGCCCACCTCTACCTCGTCGTCAAGCTCGGCACGACCGCGCCGCCCTGGGTCCGCGCCGAGAAGCCCAAGGTCGCGGCGCCGGTCTCCCGGCTTGACGCCGGCGCCGACGGCAACGGAGCGACACCCGCGCGATGAAGCCGCAGGACAAGCAGGCATACCTCCAGGAGTACGAGCTGCTGAAGAAGAAGGGCAAGCCCTTCTTCCCATATGCAGTGATGAAGGACTCGGCGATGATGCTGATCGTCGCGGGCGTGATCATCGCGATGTCGATCATCCTCGGTGCCGAGCAGGGCCCCAAGGCCGACCCGACCACGACCAGCTACGTGCCGCGCCCCGAGTGGTACTTCTTCTTCCTCTTCGAGGTCCTGCGCGTGATCAAACCTTGGCAGCTGGTACCGCTGGCGACGATCGGCGTTCCCACTATCTGCATGGTGCTCTTGCTCCTGCTGCCCTTCTACGACCGCGGGCCAGAGCGCCATCCCGGACGCCGTCCGATCGCGACCACTGTCGGCTGCCTGACGATCGCCGCGATGGCCTACCTCACCTACCTCGGCGCGATCGGCGGCTCGCCGACCGAGATCGAGATGGAGGTCGCGCCGCGTTACGAGCTCGGCAAGGAGGTCGTCGCGGGAGCCGGCTGCCTCGCCTGCCACAAGCTCGGCGAGAACGGCAATCACGGCCCGGGGCCGGACCTGACCCACATCGCCTCGCGCATCCCCCGTGCGGCGATCATCCGCTCGGTCGAAATCGGGCCAGGCATCATGCCGTCCTTCCGGGACCTGCCCCCGAAAAAGCTGAACGAGCTCGCTGACTTCCTCGCGTCCCTCAATTAAGCCCTCGCGCGACTCCGCGCAGTTCGCGGAGCAGGTCAACCGCATGTTCGACCGGGTGGCGGGTCGCTACGACCTGCTCAACTCGTTGATGAGCGCCGGCCTCCACCACCGCTGGCGCGAGCGGGCCGCCGACCGAGCCGAGCTGGCCCCGGGGGACTCGGTCCTCGACGTCTGCTGCGGCACCGGCGACCTGGCGCTGGAGCTGGCGGGGCGCGTGACGCCCGCGGGCCGGGTCGTCGGCTGCGACTTCTCCGAGCCGATGCTCGACCTGGCGCGGGAGAAGACCGCCCGGCGCGGCATCGAGGGTGTCCGCTACGAGTGGGCCGACGCGCTCAACCTCCCCTACGACGCCGGCCGCTTCGACGCCGTGACCGTGGGGTTCGGCGTCCGCAACTTCGCCGACAGAGATAGAGGCCTGGGCGAGATGACCCGGGTTCTCCGTCCCGGCGGCCGCCTCGTCGTGCTCGAGTTCACCGAGCCACGCCGGCCGCCCTTCTCGACCTTCTACGCGCTCTGGTTCGACCGCATCGCTCCGATCCTGGGGAAGCTCTCCGACGACCCGGAGGCCTACTCGTACCTGGCGGAATCGGTCCACAGCTTCCCCGGCCCGCGCGGCCTGGCCGAGAAGATGAACGCCGCCGGGCTCGCGCGGATCAGGTACACGATCCTGGCGGGGGGGATCGTCACGATTCACAGCGGCGTCGCAGCCTAGTGCCGACTCACGCAAATACGCCCCACTCTTACGGCGTCTGGACGCGTCTGGCAGCGCCCAGCGGACTCGGCGATGCGCTGCATCGCCTTCGCCCACCGAGCTTGCCAGCCACGCCCAGCCACTCGTCAGAGCCGGACCGTATTTACGAGAGGCGGCACGGGTGACGCGAGACTCGGCCGTCCCGCCGCCGGTGACGGCGGTTCTCGACGCCTCTAGTCGCTGGCTGCCGGCGCGCCTGGGCGAGGTCGAGCGGCGGCTGGGCGAGGAGAGCGCCGCCCGCGGCGGCGTCCTCGGTGAAGATGCCGCCGCGACCCTTGCCGCCGGAGGGAAGCGGCTGCGGCCGATGCTGGTCCTGCTCTGCGCCGGAGCGGACGGGGGAGAGGAGGCGGTGAGGGCCGCGGCGGCGGTGGAGCTCGTCCACATGGCGAGTCTCGTCCACGACGACGTTCTCGACGCCGCGCCGCTGCGACGGGGTCACCCGACCGTCGTCGCCAGCGCCGGCCGCGAGCGCGCGGTCGCCGCCGGCGACCTGCTCTTCTCGCGCGCTTTCGCGCTGCTGGCGGAGGCCGGCGACGAGCGCGCCGTGGGTCTGTTGGCCGAGGCCTCGGCGGCGCTGGCCCGCGGCGAGCTGGCCCAGCGCGAGGACGCTTTCGACACGACGATCGACGAACGGCGCTACCTGGAGCGTTGCCGGCTGAAGACGGCGAAGCTCTTCGAGTGCGCCTGCCTGCTCGGACGCGACACGGAGGAGATGGCTGAGTTCGGCGGTGCGATCGGGCTCGCCTTCCAGCTGCTCGACGATGTGCTCGACGTCAGCGGTCCGCCCGAGCGCACGGGGAAGGCCCGCGGCACGGACCTCCTCGACGGAACGGTCACGCTGCCGCTCATCCTCGCCGCCGAGTCCGACCCGACGCTCCGCGAGGCTGACCTGCGCGTCCTCGACGCCGCCGGCGCCGAGGCGCTCTGTAACCGCATCGCCGCGACCGGTGCGCTAGAGCAGGTCCGCTCGCGGGCCCTGGAGATGGTCGCCGCGGCAAAGCGACGCCTCGAGGTCGCCGCCTTCGACTCCGAGCAGCGACACCTGCTCGGCCTCGTCGCCGACGGCGTCGTCCAGCGCTACAGCTGAAGCTGAGGCCTAGGAGAAGTCGTCGGCGCTGATCAGGTCCGCCTCGAGCGCGGCGGAGAAGGTGGCGCCGAAGTGCTGCATGTTCTTGTGCTCGAGTTCCTTCAGCACGCTGCTGAGCGCTCGCGTGCCGTGGTCGAGCTCCTCGTCGAAGGCGTCGATCTCGGTCTCGCCGTGAACCGAGTCGAAGCGCCACTCGCACTCGGGGCAGCGCCGCCACAGTCGCCAGTGACCGCGGTCGCCTGCCTGCTCCCAGCAGGTCGGCTGCACCAGCTGCGATCCGCACTCGGGGCAGACGTGGAGCTCGAGGTCCGATTTCGTCTTGCTGGCGGCTGCGTTTCGCATGACTCAACTATCGAACCCGCGAGCGAGCAATTCCATCCGCAGTTTTCGGTGAGTTACCGAGAAAGTTCCATTACCGGGTAGGCAAGCATCCACAAAAGCGTGCGGCTGTACCATGAGCCCATGCTCGGAAACATCGGCCCGCTGGAGATCGTCGTCGTCCTGATCATCGCCCTGATCGTCTTTGGGCCCAAGCGCCTGCCCGAGCTGGGGCGCTCGCTGGGCAGGGGAATCCGCGAGTTCCGCGGATCGCTCGGCGGCAACGACGACGACGACGAGGACGACCCCGCCCCACAGCGGGAGATCGAGTCCGGCAAAGGGAGCCCGGTCGGCTCGAAGCGCGGCTGAGGCTCGCCCATGGCGCGTCGCGTCAGGGCGGTCTCCCACGAGGATCGCCTCACCCTCGTCGAGCACCTCGACGAGCTGCGCGCCCGGATAATCGTCTGCGTCGCGACGCTGATCGTCGCCCTGGCGCTCTGCTTCTGGCAGAACCACCTGCTGCTCGAGTTCGCCTCCGGCCCACTGCCGAGCGGCCACGAGAAGCTCCTCACCCTCGGCGTCACCGAGCCCCTGATGACGACCGTGACCGTCGCCGTCTACGGCGCCCTTCTGCTCTCGATGCCGGTGATCGTCTACCAGGCTTACGCCTACGTCCTGCCCGCCTTCAGCGACGTCGAGCGCCGCACCATGCTGCCGATCCTGCTGCTGGCGCCGCTCCTCTTCCTCGCCGGCGTCGCCTTCGCCTACTTCGTCGTGATGCCGGCCGCGGTCGACTTCCTGCTCAACTTCAACGACTCGGAGTTCACCGTCCAGGTCCGTGCCCGCGACTACTACGGCTTCTTCGGAACGACGATGCTCGCCGGCGGGGTCGTCTTTCAGCTGCCACTGGCGGTGATCGCTGCGACCCGCCTCGGCATCGTCGAGATCGACCAGTTGCGCACCAACCGCCGCTACGCGTACCTGGCGATCGCCGTGATCGCCGCGGCGCTTCCCGGCGTGGACCCGATCTCGATGCTGCTCGAGATGGTTCCACTCCTCGCTCTGTATGAGTTGAGTATCTTGCTCGCCAGGGCCCTCGGCAGGCCGAGGGCATCGGGAGGCGTACCCAGACCCTCGACCCAGGAGCGGTGAGCTAGAGATGGCAGAAGACGAGCGACGGATGCTCTTCGACATTCGAGGGCGCCGCCGGCACGTCGTTCGGGTCGTCTACGCGGTCCTCGCTCTGCTGATGGGGGCCAGCCTCTTCCTCGTCGTAGGCCCCTTCAACCTCGGCGAACTTGGCGGAAGCGGCGGGTCCACAAGCGCCAGCGATGCCCTCGAAGACCGGGCGGAGAGGATCGAAGGGCGGCTCAAAGCAAGCCCGCAAGACGAAGACCTGTTGCTCTCCCTCAGCCGTGCCCGGATTGGCGCCGGCAACGGGCTGATCGAAACCGACCCGCAGACCGGGGCGCCGATCGTCACTCCGGAGGCGCGAACCCAGTTCGAAGCGGGGATCACCTCCTGGCGCCGCTACCTCGAACAGGCAAAAGAGCCGAATCCCGCTGCCGCCACGCTCATCGCCGGGACCTACTTCAGCCTGGCGGAAAACTCGGCGAGCTTCCAGGAAATCGAGGAATTCGTCGAAGGTGCCGCCGAAACCCAGGCTCTGGCGGCAAAAGCGCGTCCAAACGTCGGATCCCTCAGCACCCTCGCCATCTACGAGTACTTCAACGGAGACTTCCCCGCTGGCGACCAGGCGAGCAAGCAAGCGCAGAACCTGGTTCGCAGCAAAGCGGAAAAGAAAGCGGTGGCACGCCAGTTGGTCCCCTACCGCCAAAACGCGAAACGCTTCGACAAACAGGGGCGCGAATTCGAAAAAACCCAGCAGGGCCAGAGCAAAGAAAGCTTCGAAAACGCCCTCGGCGGCCTCGCCGGCGGCGGCCTGGGCGGCCCGTAGCCGCCATCGTCAAGGTCTTGCTTTAATAATATGGATTTACCAGCGACTTCTTTAGCTGGGCACGATGTGGCAATGGCTAAAGAAATTCTCCCTTCGTTTTGTGGTCCGGCCACCGGCTCAGCGCGTCAAGCCGACGAGGGCGAAGACAACTGATAGAGCGGCAGGCGGCAAGCGGCATCACAAGCTGACGCTGGTGACGGGCCAGGAACTCGATGCCGAAACCTATGAACTGGTCCGCATGGACGGAAACGTCGAGCGAAGAGGGGAGCCGGCGGAGTCGATCGACGGCGGCGCCGGCCAGGTCTTTCGAGCCACCAACAAGCTGGGACTGAGTTTTGCGATCAAGGTTCTCAACCCGGCTGAGGGGCTGATTGCTGACGACTCCGGTGTCTTCCACGAGACGTTTCAGCGCGAGATCAAGCTCCTCGCACGAATCACCCACACCCGCTTGGCAAAGATCATCGATGTCGGCATCGTCAGTGACGACGACGATCGTGAGGTCCCTTACTACGTCATGGACTTCGTCGACGGTACGCCCTTTCAAGATTTTCTAGAAAGAGAGAAGCTGTCAGGCCGGGACTTCCTCGCTCTCATTGATCAAGTTCTGGAGGGGGTTGAATACCTGCACGTCCGTTGGATCATGCACTGCGATCTCAAGGGAGCCAACATCCTCGTTAATAGTCCCTTCGATGGGCAAGCGCAGGCAACGATCGTCGACCTCGGAGTGGCAAAGGTAGTGAAGAAGCAGGAGGGTGACCGTAACGATCCAGCTGAAGATGGACTGAAGAATTCTGAAGTCAATCCGGATAGTGGGGACGAGCACGCCGAAGATAAGGAGTACGAGGAGAAGACTTACTTCGTTTCCAGCGAGTCGATCACCCGCGAAGAGTGGCGGCCATACCTGAATACGAGGATCTTGCGCACGACGCTTGAGAATGAACTCTTTCCTTACCATGACCTCTACGGGCTCGGTGTCCTAGTAGACAAGGCACTCGAGATCGATTCGCTGAAGAAGCGCCTTGGCGAGGAACTGGGCGAGACTGGGCTGCGAGCTCTGGAGCAGTTGGTCGCCCACCTCCTCAAGTCCTCAGCCGAGGAGCCTCACTACAAATCCGTTTCTCAGCTTCGCGAGGATTGGCGCAAGCTACATCCTCGTCACCTGGCGCCAGTTGGCATCCCCGAGCTGGCGATCGGCGCGCAGGCGAAGACCTCGATCGCGACGCCCCAGGGTCGGGTAAGCCTCACCGACAGGACCTTGGCAGTGGTTAATCACCCTGCGATGCAGCGTCTGCGCTTGGTCCCTCAGCTTGAGTTGGTCTCCCTCGTTTATCCCGGTGCTACGCACACACGCCTCCTTCACTCACTTTCCACCTTCGACATGACGCGGCGCTGCGTTCTGCACCTCTTGCGCGACCCAGCATTCCGGCTGATGGCGAACTCTGAAGAGATTGAAGCGGCCCTGCTGACGGCCCTGTGTCACGACATCGGCCACTATCCGCTCTCGCATATGTTTGAGGACTTCGCCCAAGAAGAGAGACGAGAAGGCAATGTTCCCGATGACAGGCGTACTCCCTCTGACGATGACCTTTTCTATGCGTTCTTGCACCCTGAATCGCTAAGCGGGGGACCGTTCGCCCACTTCGCCGAGGTTATCTCTGCGGCGTCTGCGGGCCATCCGACTGATAGGGCGATCTTCCATGAACGAGTTTTCGCGCCCGGAGGGTTTTCAGACAAAGTGCAGGAGGCACTCCATACGGTCGAATCGTGTAAGTCATCGAGCGCGAAGATTCTCCGTGGGCTGATCAGCTCACCGGTAGACGCCGACAAGCTGGCGTATCTCAGCGACGACAGTGCGATGACCGGGGTTCGTTATGGACTGGGGATCGACGTTGACGCCTTCCTTTCTTCGCTGCGCACCCCGAGTCCATTTGATCTTGAGCGCCTTGCCGCCTCAGAGAAGCCCATCGTTGCTCTGAGCGACAAGGGGCTGCCGGCTGCTGAGAGTGTGATCCTTAGCCGTTACTGGATGCTGAAGCGAGTCTATTGGCACCATACCAATCGAGCAGCGATCACGATGGTCAAGTATGTGATCGCGGAACTACGACGTAAGAAAGCGCTCGATATGTCGCAGTACATCGAGGAGACTCTTTTCTCCACCATTCAAGAAGCCCTAGCGCTCCTCTCAAAACGTTTCGACGAAACCTTCCCGGAGCAGACTAATCCTCTGATCGGCTTGCAGAACGGAGATCGCTGGCTCTACAAGCGCATTCTGACGTTCGCCAAGGGAGATGCGGACGAGGAGAGCAAACATCTTTTCGGAGCACTCGCGTACAAGCGATCCGAGGAGACAGGCGAGATAACCAATCTAGCCCGAGAGGCTTTGCGGGAGGCGGCCGGTCGTGATATCAGGGAAGGCGAGGTACTCCTCGACATCCCGGTTAAGGAACGTGAGCTTTCCGGGTCTGAGGTGCTTGTCTATCCCCACCGTGATCCGTCGAGAGGACGAGAGGTTGACGAGGTATCTCCCCTTATTAAAAGCCACGGGGAGGAGTTTGACCAGCATGTCAAGAAGTGCCGCATCTTCGTTCATCCGCAACTATTTGAGGATCTGGGAGATGAGCTTGTTCAGGGACGAAAGTCCCTAGAAGGGGTCCTCTATGAGAAGTTCGCTTGAAGGTTAGTCAGAGGCATGCAGCCTGATGGCCGCTGAACGCTTGAGCCTACGCAGGCGAGCCTCGTCGTAAACTGTGAGGGTGACGCTGTAGACGAGATTGATGCGGGATCGATCTCGCTTCGAGCCACTGGCCTGTACCTGGCAACGTTCGCTGACCCGCAACAACGAACTCGCCAGTGACCAAGAGGCGTCAGGGTCTCGCCAGGCGGGGTCGAGTTCGGCCAACTGTCGCAGCGGGTCAGCGGTGTCGATCGTTCCCTGGGCGGCGCGGTCGAGGAGCCGCCGGTGAGCGGCTCGTACAAGTTCGTCACGGGTGGCCGCGGAAAGTCTCATCTCGCGCTTCGCCAGCATTGGCCGGACTCTTCCTGACCGATTACCGATTGTCGAGGGAAGGCTTGTGTCGGCGCACCAGAACCCCGGTACTTGCGAGGCGCTTTTTCTGCGGATGGGCGATTTACCAATTCGAGATGCGGATACTTGTATTGCATTTTGCGAAACGCAATCTACAATTTACGTCGGACATGAACGAGCTTTCGACATTTCGCGACATCTCTAAAGAGGTTTTTGGACGTCCCCACCAACTTGAGGTCGCTTTGGTCGTAGCTGATTTTCGAGAGCCGTTTCAAGCCGAACAGGTGATCACCGAGGCTCGCGAGCATGCTGCGGGACACGAAATTGCTCCGCCCAGCCACTCCTCGATAAGAAAGTGCTTGTCTCGGCTGGTAAGGCTAGGGGTGGTGGATCTAGTTCCCGACCCAACCATCGGCTCTCCTGACATCTACAGCGTGGCGGAGAGTTCCTTCTGGAACTGGATCGCCGAACTTTCCGTCGCTACGGCTGACTCGGAGTGAATTCAACCGTGCGGCGCGCCTGGGCGAGAGTGGGCCGCGAAGGACTCGAACCTTCAACCTTGAGCTTAAGAGGCTCCTGCTCTAACCAGTTGAGCTAGCGGCCCGCGACGGGCAAGTATAGGAATCGGGCGCGCTCTACAGGGCCCGGCAGGGCTTTTCGACGCTGCCGTCGATGATCGTGCCGTCGGCAAAGGTGAAGCGACCGCGAGTTTCGAGGACGCCGTCGCTGCAGCGCGCCGAGACGTAGCTGCGCTCGGCGCCGCGGAAGTGGAAGCGCTTGCCGATCTCGACCTCGACGCGGGTGAGCGACCCCCGGCCCCCAGCGATCGGTGGGATGTCGGTCGTGGCGCGGTAGGAGTAGCCCGCTCGCCGTTCGAGCGGGATCACGACGGCAAAGGTCTGCAGTGCTGGAACGGTCGTCTGCGCGTGGAAGATCACGGTCAGCTTGCCTTCCTGGCGAGGCCCGTTGAGCAGCGTCAGGGGCGAGCGGACGCGGATCGGCGCTTGCCCCTCGAGCGCGATCAGCGCCTCAACGCTGCCGGTGCCGACCACCGCCTCGGCGCAGACTCTCCTGGCCTGGCGCGGGCTCGCCGTCTCGACCTGGGAGGAAGCGCACGTGGCCAGCCCGGTGGTGTTCAGCCGGCCGTCGCGGTCGAAGTTGAGCACGACCTGCTGTAGCGGCGGCGGGGCACCGCCTCCCACTGCCCTCACGTCAGCCCAGCCCTCGAAGTCGATCGGGGCGAAGGCCAGCCGCGGCAGCTCACGTGGCGTGAATCCACCGTCCGCGCGCAGCACCAAGCCATTCACCTTGACCAGCGCGGCGCCAGCCCCACCCGCGAGCAGCAGAGAGGCAATCGCCGCTCCGATTGCCAGAGTCTTCTTCACCCGCTTCAAAGGTAGCGCGAAGTGGATTTCTTAACACAGTCTTCTGCAACATCCACCCGCTTCGCCTGCCCGTACCGCCAAACTGTCGTCCGTGTCCTTGAGGAGAGGGAGCAGGGGACGGAGGGATTCTTCGCGCGGTGATCGCGAGGGCGCAGCCCGTCCCCCGTTGTCGCTGCGGCATCCTCGCCGCGCGCTCGGCATCGCGTCGGTCCTGGTCGCGATCCTGATCGGCTTCGGCTTCAACCTCGAGGAGAAGCTCAGCCCCAGCTCGATCGACATCCCCGGCACCTCGGCCTCGCGGGCGAACGACCTGCTGGAGGAGCACTTCGGCCCCGCCTCGCCCTTCGCCGTCCTGCTGCGCGGTCCCCAGGCCGCCCTCGACCGTCAGGGACCGGAGCTGATCCGCGCCCTGCGCCGCGACCCGCTCGTGACCACCGTCTCTCCCTGGGACCGCGGCAGGGTCGAGACGCTGCGGCCGAGCCCGAACAGCGCCCTGCTCCTGGTCGATTTCCACGTCGAGATCAACGAGGCGGTGGACGAGAAGGTCGACCTGCTCGATCGCACCCTCGAAGAGGAGATCCGGCCTCCGGTCCGCGCCACCCAGACGAGCTTCGCCACTCTCAGCCGTGAGATCGAGGACGAATCGATCCATGCCACGGAGCGGGCTGAGCTGATCGCGCTGCCGATCCTGCTGGTCGTCCTCCTGCTCGTCTTCCGCTCGCCGGTCGCGGCGGCGGTGCCCCTCGTCTTCGGGGCGATCTCGGTGTTCGCCTCGCAGGGCCTGCTCTCCCTCCTCACCGGCTGGTTCGACGTCAGCGCCCTGGCGCTCGTCGTCTGCACGATGATGGGCCTGGCGCTGGGGGTGGACTACGCGCTGCTGCTGGTCTCCCGCTTCCGCGAGGAGCTGGCAAAGGGAGCTGCGCCGATCGACGCTGCCTGGACGACGCGACGCACCGCCGGGCGGACGGTGATCTTCGCCGGCAGCACGCTGGTGCTCTCGATGGCCGTCGCCTTCTTCATCGTCCCTGGCCCCCTGCTCGCTGCGCTAGCGGCGACGCTGGCCCTCGTCGTCGTGCTCACCGTCCTCGTCGCGAACGTCTTCGGCCCGCCGATCCTCGTCCTGCTCGGCAGCCACGTGAACCGCTGGCAGATCGGCCGGGCGCCGGGGGAGGGGAGCTCGCGACTGATGGCGCTGGTCGGCGCCGCGCTGCGCCGACCTGCCCCGGTTGCCGCCGCGATTGGGGTCGTCGTCCTCATCCTCGCCGCGCCGGCGCTGGCGCTGAAGACCGGTCCCTTCGACATCGGCCAGCTGCCCGAGGACAACCAGGCCCGCCAGGACGCCGAACAGATCCAGGCAGCCGGGGCCCCCGGGTTCGAAGCGCCGTTCACGATCGTCGTCGCAGCCGACCGGGGGACGATCACCGAACCCGACCGCCTCGCCGCCCTGACCCGCTGGCAACGCCGCCTCTCCACCCAGCCCGGCGTGGAGGCGGTGATCGGCCCGGGCCAGGTCTCGCGCGCTGTCAAACCGCTGCGTCAGGTCGAGCAGATCTTCGTCTCCGGCGACGACAGGGGGCCGCTGGCGACCCTGAAACGGCTCGGCCCGAGCCTCGGGCGCGCTTCCAACGGCGTCGCCGCCATCCGCGAGGGCATCTCTCAGGCTTCCTACGGCGCCGCTCTGCTCGCGAAAGGATCTGGGGCTGCCGAGGAGGGCGCGCGGATCCTTGCCGGAGGCCTTGGTCAAGCAGCGGCCGGCAGCGGCCGAGCGGTGACCGCGATCGACCGGATCGCCGCCGGCACCGCCCAGCTTGCGAAAGCCCAGGAACGTGCGTCGCTTGGCGCGCTCGGCCTCAAGCTCGGGCTGCCCGAAATCGCCGGCAACCTCAACAGAAACGGGCTGCGACGATCGCGGATCCTGCAGAAATCGCTCAACCAAGACGCCCAGGTCAAGCTGCCCGAGTTGCGGGGCGCCTCCCAGGCGGCCGGCGATCAGCTGAAAGCCGTCGTCGGCCTGCTCGAAGGCATGACAGTGGGGAAATCGGACCCCAACTACGGACCGGCGCTGGAAGCGGCTCGACAGGCTGCCGCCACGACCGGCGGCCTCTCGGCGGAGCTGGCGTCACTGGAAACCCGGCTGCTCGAAGACGTCGCGGAAGCCAGGCAGGTCACTTCTTGGCTGGTGACCGGGATCGTCCAGATCAAACAGGCGTCGAGGGGCGCGGAGCAGCTCTCCGACGGCCTCAGGCAGATCGAGAAGGGCGGCAAGACGCTCGCCAGGGGCACCGCTCTGCTCTCGAAAGAAGCGAAGGCCTTGGGCGGCGGTCTGGGTCAGCTCGCCGAGGGAGCCACCAGGCTCGCCGGGGCCTTGGGACGGCTCACCGGCGGGACGACCGCGCTGGAGCGCGGCCTGGCTGAGGGCTACAGCCAATCTCTGCCGCTGCAGACGAACCTGAGCCGTGCCGCGGTCCAGATAACCGACGGCAGCGAGCGCCTGCAGGGTCAGGTCGACGACCTGCGCCGTACCTCGCCGGGGATCTTCGACTCCGGCTACTTCGTGCTCTCCGCCCTCGACGGGGCGCGTCCGGACCTGCGCGAGCTCGCCGCTGGCGCGATCGACGTCGATCGCGGAGGACAGGCGGCGACGCTGTTCGTGATCTCCCGCTACCCCTTCAACTCGGACGGCTCGATCGACCTCGACCGCCGCCTCAAAGACGACGCCGCGGCGATCGCCCGCGACACGGACTCGACCACCGCCGTCGCCGGCGGGCCGACGACGCTGAACGTCTACAGCAAGGTAACCAGGGAGCGAATCCCGCTCCTCGTCGCCGTGATCACCCTCGCCACCTTCCTCGTCCTCGTCTTCGTCCTGCGGGCGGTGCCGCTGGCGGCGATCGCGGTTGGGCTCAACCTGGCGACCGTCGCTGTCGCCTTCGGCATCCTGATGATCCTCACCGAGGTTCCCGCCAGCTGGCCTCTGGGCGGCCGCGAGTACGTCGACGCGGTCGGGACGATGCTGATCTTCGGCGTCGTCTTCGGCCTCTCGATCGACTACGCGGTCTTCCTCCTGGTGCGGATGCGGGAGCGCTACGACGCCACCGGCGACCACGCCGACGCGATCGCCTTCGGCCTTGAGAAGACCGCCAGGGTGATCACCGGCGCGGCGGCGATCATGATGGCGGTCTTCATCGCCTTCGCCGGTGCCTCGATCGCGACCGTGAGCCAGCTCGGCATCGGGCTGACGGTCGCCGTCATCCTCGACGCCACGGTTGTTCGCATCGTCCTCTTGCCGGCGCTGATGCTGCTAATTGGCGAGCGGGTCTGGTGGCTGCCGCGCTCGCTAGAGCGGGTAATCCCACGTCTCAACGTCTGAACCGCGAATTTCCCCTTCGCGAAGCGCGTTGAATTCCAGTTAAGTCCCTGCTCGGACGGGCTTGCCGGGGGATCGCTCGGATACGATTCTCGCGCGGTTACGCCGGGTCGGAGGCCGGGGGCCGCAAGCGACGATAAGTGGCTGCTGCTAAACCCCTAGGCGAGGAGAAAAGCGCGGCGCAAGGCCGGGGTATCACCCCTGTCCGCGTCGCGGTCATCGCTGCTCTCGCGGCCGCGGTGATCGCGCTGGGGGTCGTCATCTTCGGCAGCGACGACAGCTACGAGTACGAGCTGCTTTTCCAGAACGCCGCCCAGCTCGTCACCGACAACCAGGTTCTGATCGGAGGTCAGCCGGTCGGCTCGGTCGAGAGCATCGAGCTGACCGACGACAACCTGGCCAGCATCCGCATCTCGCTGGAGCAGCAGCTGCACGAGGGATCGACCGCGGTGATCCGCGCCACCTCGCTCTCCGGCGTCGCCAACCACTACGTCTCGATCAGTCCCGGCCCCAATAGCAGCCCGGAGCTCGAGGACGGCGACGTCCTCGGTCTCGGCTCCACCACCACGGCGGTCGACCTCGACCAGTTCTTCAACACCTTCCCGCCCTCGGTGCGCCGCGGCCTCTCCCAGTTCATCAAGGGCAACGCGCAGTGGTACGCCGGCAGGGGCGAGGAGGGCAACCGGGCTTACAAGTTCTTCGGCCCGGGCCTGAACCGCGCAGCCACCTTCGCTCAAGCGCTGAACGCCGACCAGCGCCTGCTCGAGCGCTTCGTCGTCAGCTCCAGCAGGCTGGCCACCGCCGTCGCCCACCGCAGCAACGAGCTCTCCAGCGCGATTTCCAACGCCAGCACGGCCTTCGGCGCGATCGCCAGCGAGAACGTCGCCCTCAGCCGCAGCCTCGACCTGGTGCCGCAGGTCTTCCGCCAGGGCAGCACCACCTTCGTCAACCTGCGTGCCGCGCTCGACGACGTCGAACCGCTGATCGACGAGTTCAAGCCGGTGACCGACGATTTCGCCCCCTTCCTGCGCGACCTGCGGCCGGTGCTCTCGCGGGCCGTGCCGGTCTTCAAGAACCTCAGCCTCACGGTGCGGCGGAAAGGGTTCGCCAACGACACCGCGGAACTGCTGGCCACCCTCCCCGCGGTGGAACAGCGGGCCTCGAGGACCTTCCCCCACGCCGAAGAAGGGATCTCCGCCTTCCAGCCCAACCTCAACTTCGCCCGCGCCTACACCCCGGACATCTTCAACGGGTTCGGCAAGCTGGGCCAGATCGGCGCCGGATACGACGCCAACGGCCACTACGCACGGGTCCAGTTCGCCAACCTCAACATCTTCGACTTCAACGATGAAAACGGCGAGCTGAAACCGATCTCGCCGAGCGAGCAGTACGACGTCTTCGGCGACTCGGCTCCGGTCAAGCGGCTCTGTCCCGGCGGCGCCACCCAGTCCGCCCCCGATGGCTCCAACCCCTTCACTGAACCGCCCTTCGCCGGCTCCGGCGTGACCCCGTCCGACTGCAACCCGGCCGACGCGCCTCTCGGGCCATGAGCGCGGAGCGACCAAGCGTGCATCTCTGGTTCTTCGCGCCGGGAGCGAAGCGCGAGGCAATGCCATGAGCAGGCGGCTGGTCATCGGGCTGGTCCTGGCGGCGGTCGCCGTGCTGGTTGTCGTCCTCGCCAGCAGGGACGGCGACGACGATGCCTACGTCGTCCGCGCGGTCTTCGACAGCGGCGGCTTCATGGTCAAGGGAGAGCTGGTGCGGGTCGCGGGCGCCGACGTCGGCGAGATCGAGTCGGTCGACGTGACCCTCCCCGGCGAGATCAGCAGCTACGAGAACGGCCGCCCGCAGGCGATCTCGGGCAAGGCCGTGATCGTGATGCGGATCAACGACCCCAGCTTCCAGGGCTTCCGCCGCGACGCCAGCTGCCACATTCGCCCCCAGTCGCTGATCGGCGAGAAGTTCGTCGACTGCCGCCCGACCCTGCCCCGCGCTCCCGGCTCGCCCCCGCCCCCGCCGCTGCGTGAGATCCCCGAGGGCCAGCCGGGGGAGGGGCAATACCTGCTGCCGCTGGAGAACAACAGCACCAGCGTCGACCCCGACCTGATCAACGACATCCAGAGCCTGCCCTACGCGCAGCGCTTCCGCCTCATCCTCAACGAACTCGGCGCCAGCCTCGCAGGCCGCGGCGAGGACATTCAGGAGGCGGTCAAGCGGGCCAACCCGGCCCTGCGCGACGCCGGGCGCCTGATCGGGATCCTCGATGAGCAGCGCGAGCAGCTGACCCAGCTGGCGGCGGACTCCGAGGAGATCCTGGGACCGTTCTCACGTGAGCGCGAGCACGTCGCCGGGTTCTTCGCCAACGCCGGCGCCGCCGGCGAGGCCAGCTCCGAACGGGGCGACGAACTGGAAGAGTCGCTGCGCAAGTTCCCCGAGTTCCTGCGTCAGTTCCGGGCCACGATGCGCAGCCTCGGCGCGTTCTCGGACGCCGCCTCGCCGGTTTTCGCCGACTTCGACCGGGCCAGCCCCGCCTTCGCCGAAGCGACCCGGCTGTTGACCCCCTTCTCGGCCGCTTCGACCGTGGCACTGAAGTCGCTCGGCGCCAGCGGCGAAGTCGCGGGCCCGCTGCTGCGCGCCACCACCCCTGTCCTCCGCAAGACGCGCGACCTCGCTCGCTCCGGCGTCGTCCCGACCAACGAACTGTCGCGGTTCCTGGTCAGCACGCAGCGGACGAAGGGCTTCGACGGGCTGGTCGACCTGATCTACAACGGTGCCGCCGCCAACAACGGCTTCGACCAGTACGGCCACTTCGTCCGCAGCCTCGTCACCCTGACCGCCTGCTTCGAATACACGGTGACGCCGGAAAGCCAGTGCACCTCGAACTTCAATTTCGGCGGCGAAGCCTCGAGCTCGGCCAGCTTCGCCGACCACTACCGCCTCCTGCAGGAGAAGCTGGAAAGCCAGGGTGGCGACAGCGGCGCCTCGGGTGGCACGGCCGCCGGCCAGTCGCAGCAGCGCCGCCCGCCGCCGATCTCACCCGCCGTCCCAGCCGCTCCGGCCGCCCCCGGCCTCGGTGAGAGCCAGCAGCTCGGCGCCGAGGAATTGCCGTCGGTGCCGCAACGTGCCCTCCTCGACTACCTCCTCGGGCCATGAGGAACCGCAGCGGCATACAGGGAGTGGCGAGCAGCCCGGCGATCGTCGGCGCGGTCACCGTGCTGGTCGTGATCGTCGCCGTCTTCCTCGCCTACAACGCCAACAACGGGCTGCCTTTCGTCTCCACGTACAACCTCACGGCCCGCGTGCCCAACGCCGACGCCCTGGTCAAGGGCAACGAGGTGAGGATCGGCGGCGCCCGGGTCGGCATCGTCCGGACGGTGACCCCGGTGCAGCTCGAGGACGGCGGGGTGGCCGCGGAACTCGAGCTCCGCCTCGACAAGACCGCCGAACCGCTGCCGGTCGACTCGACGATGATGATCCGGCCGAAGTCGCCACTGGGCCTCAAGTACCTGCAGATCGTCCCCGGCGACTCCTCGCGCAACTTCGCCGCCGGCGACACGATCCCCGAGTCCTCCGCGCGGCCCGAACCGGTCGACATCGACGAGTTCTTCGACATGTTCGACGAGCCCACCCGGAAGTCGATCCAGCGCAACCAGGCCGGCTTCGGCAACGCCTTTGCCGGTCGCGGCCCCCAAATCAACGCCGCCTTCGCGGCGCTGCGTCGGCTGGCCGAAAACGGCACGCCGGTGCTGCGCACGCTGGTCGCGCCCGGGACCAACTTCGGCGGCTTCTGGCGTGCCCTCGAGGCGCTCTCCGCCACCGTCGCCCCGGTCGCCGAAACGCAGGCGAGCCTCTTCGTCGCGCTCGACCGCACCTTCGGCGCCTTCGCCCGGGTCTCGCGCCCATATATCCAGGAATCGATCTCGAAGGGCGACGACACCCTCGACGCCGCGAACACCGCGCTGCCGGTGCTGCGTCCCTTTTTCGACGACTCCGCCCGCTTCTTCACCGCGCTCCAGCCTGGCGCTCGTGCCCTGGCCGACACCTCGCCGACGATCGCCGCGGCGCTGCGGGCCGGCGTCCCCGCGCTGAACGCCTCGCCGACCCTGAACGCCCAGCTGGCGCCGACGGCGGAAGCCCTGCTCGCCTTCCAGGGCGCGCCGGGCGTCTTCAACGGCCTCGACCTGCTGACTGACCTCAACAACCAGCTGAGGCCGGCGATCCGCCAGATCGCGCCCGCGCAGACGGTCTGCAACTACCTGACGCTCGCCTTCCGGAACCTGGCCAGCGCCACCAGCGAGGGCAATGGGCTCGGCAACTGGCTCGCCGCGCTCGCTGTCGAGCCGCCCGAAGGGCCGAACTCCGAGGGGACCCCCTCCTCCGCTCCCGCCAACGGGCCGCTCCCGATCAACCATCTCCACACCAACCCCTACCCGAACGTGGCCGCGCCCGGTCAGACCAGGGAGTGCGAGGCCGGCAACGAGAACTACGTCGCCGGCACGACGAGGATCGGCAACGTGCCCGGCAACCAGGGGACGATCACCGCCGGCCAGATCAAAGGACAGGGGGGCAACTGATGGGCCGGCTGCCGGAGCGAGACACCAGGGCGGGCGCCACGAAGGGCGGCATCAGGTGGCGGCCCAGCAACGCGATGATCGCGGTGGTCTTCCTGCTCATCTTCACCGTCGGTCCCTACCTCGCGTTCACCAAACACATCCCCTTCACCAGCTACGGCTACGAGCTCAAGGCGACCTTCGCCAACGGCGTCAACATCGCCAAAAACTCGCCCGTGCGGATCGCCGGCGTCGACGTCGGCAAAGTGATCTCGACCGAGCGCGACGGCGAGGCCGCCACGGTCACCTTCACCGTTACCGACAAGGGACGTCCGATCCACGACGACGCCTTCGCCCAGATCCGCCCGCGGATCTTCCTCGAGGGCAACTTCTTCGTCGACCTCGAGCCGGGCACCCCCGGCGCGCCCGAGATCGAGGACGAGGCCACGATCCCGATCAACCAGACGGCGGTCCCCGTCCAGTTCGACCAGCTGCTCACCTCGCTGCAGTCCGACACGCGCGAGGACCTCAAGGTGCTGCTGCGCGAGTACTCCTCGAGCCTGAAGGGCGCCGGCGCCCGCGGCTTCAACCGCTCGATCCCGTACTGGGAGCCCGCCTACCGCGACACCGCGATCGTCGCCGACGCGATGCGCGGCGAGACCGGGCGCGACCTCTCCGGCTACGTC
>DATMDR010000025.1:0-10932 GCA_035557635.1 Solirubrobacterales bacterium
CCCGGGATCGTCGGCCGCTGGCGAAGACGCTTCCATGCCGAGCGCCTCGAAGGACTGAAGGACAAGCCACGCGCGGGACGCCCCCGCCGTTTTCCCCCCGGAGCAGGTCGCCGAGGTCAAGGCGATCGCCTGCGAGCTGCCGGCCGTTCACGGCCTGCCGCTCGGCCGCTTCACGCGCACTGAGCTGCACCGGCTGGTGATCGAGCGAGGTGTCACCGATGCCTCGGCCTCGACGATCTGGCGTTGGCTTCACGACGACGCGATCCGGCCCTGGCAGCAGCGCTCCTGGCTGTTCATGCGCGACCCCGACTTCGCCGCCAAGGCGGCGCGGGTGCTCGACCTCTACCAGCGACGCTTCGAAGGCAAGCGCCTGCGCCCCGACGAGTACGTGATCTCGGCCGATGAGAAGTCCCAGCTGCAGGCGCTCGGCCGTCGCCACCCCACGCTCGCGCCCGGGCCCGGCCGCCCGGCCCTGGTCGAGTTCGACTACCGTCGCGGCGGCACCCTCGCCTACCTGGCCGCTTGGGACGTCCACCACGCCAACCTCTTCGGCCGAGTCGAGGAGAAGACCGGGATCGAGCCCTTCGGCCGCCTGGTCGAAGAGGTGATGGCTACCGAGCCCTACGCTTCGGCCAAGCGCGTGTTCTGGGTGGTCGACAACGGCTCCTCCCACGCCGGGCAGACTTCGATCGAGCGCCTCGAGGGCGCCTACGAGAACCTGCGGCTGATCCACCTGCCGATCCACGCCTCCTGGCTCAACCAGATCGAGCTCTACTTCTCGATCCTCCAGCGCAAGGCGCTCACCCCCAACGACTTCGGCTCCCTCGGCGAACTCTCCGAGCGGCTGCTGGCATTCCAGGAGCACTACGCCGAGATCGCCCGCCCCTTCGAGTGGTCCTTCACCCGTGCCGATCCCGACCGGGTGATCGAGCGGGTCGCCGAGCTGGAGCCTCAGCTAAGGCCGGCGGCTTGATGACCAGAACTTACGGACGCGTCTACTAGTTGACGTGCCTCACCACGTTCCGAACGCATGAGATAGATCCGGGGCCGCCGAGAGGAGGGGCGCCTGTGCCCGGCACCACCACCATCACGATCAGCAGCGAGCAGCGCCTCGGCATCTACACCGTCGTTCGCAATCACCTCGGCGGCCTGAACGATGTGGGTCGAACTGGAGATGCGAAACAACTGAGACGTACAGCCGCTACCGGCTGACGGCCCGCGGCGGAGGCGCGATCGTCCCTCGCTCCTCGTCGGGCCGCTCGAAGACGATGTCGGCGAGGGAGATCACGCCAACCACGCTGCCTTCTCGACAGACAGGCAAATGCTGGACTTCGTTCTCGCGCATTCGCTCCGCCACGGCCGCAATGTCCTCTTCGGGAGAGCAGGTAACAGGATTCATCGTCGCAACGTCACGGACGAAGGCGGCAAGGGGCTCGCGCTCCTCGGCGAGGACGCGGATTACGATGTCGCGCTCGGTGAGGATCCCCGCGCACTCGCCGTCGTGGTCGAGGACCGGAATGCCGCCGACCCCGCTAATCCGCATCTGCTGAGCTACTTCGACCAGCGTGGTATCGGGACGAGCCGGGGAGATGTCGGTGCTCATGCGCTCGCTGACCGTATTCATCTTCTGTTCCCTCATGTCCTGACTGACTCAGCCTTACCGTCTTCCCCTCGCCGATACCCGGTCCTCCTCCGCCGAAAACTGGCCGCAGCGCCCGAGCCGACGCATCTCCTTCCTACACTGGAGCTATGGCCAAGCCGCGCACAGCGGGCCCCCTGGCGAGAGACCGAAGTGATCGACGCGCGAGGGCCCCGCTTCAACCAGGCCGTGGTCGGGATCGTGGCGCTGGCGGGCTTCCTCTTCGGCTGGCCTGTTGTGGATGTTGATGAGCGCCCAGCTGCTGATCGGCCTGACGCTTGGACGGCGCTTCTGCCTGGCAGTCTTCGCGGTTCGGGCAGACGGCACGGTGCTCGAGCGGCTTGCGCCTTGAGCGGCCGCTTTTGTGCCAGTCAGAGATATGGCTCCGACCGAGGAAATCCTGGGCCACTGCCGCGGCAGATTCAGTGCATCCCTGCGCGCTAGGTCGAGATCTCCGCAGACGCGCCGCGGTGGCGGGCGTAGATTTCCCGCGCCCACTCCCCGGCGCCGTGCTCTTCGAGCAGGTCGCGGACGTCGGCCAGCCGTGGGTGTCCACGCTGGGGCTGGGGATATGGGAACTGCTCGGGCGCGACCAGGGGCGCCATGAGCGCCGCCAGGGTGAGGTCGGCGACCGTGAACCGATCGCCGACCAGATAGCCGCTCGGCCCCAGCTCGGCCCGAAAATGCTCGCAAGCCGCTCGGCACTTGCCTTCAGCCAGCGCGACGCTCCGCTCGTCGATCCCGAAATCGGCAGTCACGCGACGACGGATCAGCGGATACATGGCACGCGCCGCGACTCGGCGTCCGCCTCGAAGGTCCGGGGTGAAGGCGCTGAGCATCAGGTTGGAGTCGGGGAGCATGCGGTGAACCGCGAGTAGGCGCGAGTAGGGGCCGAGCTCCTCGTCGAAGAGCTCCTCGAGCTCCAGCGCCTGCCGGCGCTGCGTGGGATCGGTGGGATAGAGGGGCGGCTCTGGCCAGCGGCGCTCAAGCGCCTCGATGATGCGCGTCGAGTCTCCGATCGCCTTGCCATCGAGCACGAGCACGGGGAAGGTGCTGTCGCCGCCGGTGAGCCGCCGCGCCAGCTTCGCGTGCCGTCCGGGAACGGCCGCCCGTCGGGTATGTGGGATGCCCTTGTAGTCGAGCGCCCAGCGCGCCTTCTCGTTGTAGTGCGAAACCTTCAGGTGCCAGAGGATGGGCGTGTCACTGCTTTCGCCCATATCTCCTTGCATCACATGCCTCCCCGTTCAGTGCCTTGCCTTCATCCTAGTTGCTCGCCGCGGGCGTTAGTTGGGGCATTTTTACGCGCCGCGGAGGGCAACTCGGCTGGGCGATCGGGGTTGCTAGGTTGAACGTTCAAATCCGAGCCGCCTCGCTCAGGCGATGGCGGACGGGGGACCCAGGCAGTTTGGGGCGAGTGGGCCGGTGATCCGGCCCTAGCGGTATCGGCCGCGAGCCCGTCAGCTAACCCCGTAGGAAACCCGACAGGAGGGGAGCTTGAGATGGCAATGCAGAGCACCGAGAAGAAGGACCGTTCACTCATCACCCGCGCGCAGGCTGCGCTCTCAGAGCTGGGAGGCAGGAAGGCCCGCAGGCGCAAGTCGAACCTCGAGGAGAGCACCCTGGTTCGCGACGCGATGAGCCGGCAGGTGGCGGCGATAGACACCGAGGCCCCGGTAGCGGAGGCCGCCGAGCGGCTCGCCGAGCAGGACGTCGGTGTCTTGGCGATCTGCCGCCCGGGCAATCGCCTGAAAGGCGTGATCACCGATCGCGACATCGTCGTCCGCGTGCTCGGCCAGGGCCTTGATCCCGACGCGCTGACGGTCGGCGAGTGCGGTTCGGGCGAGCCGGCGACCGTCTCGCCGGGGGAGACGCTCGATCAAGCGGCACAGCGGATGGAGGAAGAGCAGGTGCGCCGCCTTCCGGTGACCGAGGCAGGCCGCGTGATCGGAATTCTCAGCCACTCCGACCTGGCCGCCCACGGCGCCGATCGGCGCGCCGGCCGGCTGCTGAGGCGGCTGGCGCGATGCGGGGGCGATCGCCGCTCGGCTCGCTGGCTATTGAATCACCCCTACCACGAGGAGCGACGGATCGCCGGGTCGGCTTCGCGCCTTCGCGGTTAGAAGTCAGCCGAGCCCCGCGTTCGAGGCCATGGTCGGTGGGTACCTTCAGTGTTGGTCGACGGGATGGAAGCGACTCCGTTGAGCCGGAAGGAGATGAGATGCCTGAGCACAAGGTCGGGACCCGAGAGGAGTGGCGGGCGGCGCGGGACGAGCTCGCGACGCTAGAGAAAGAGCAGGCCGAGCGGAACGATGAGGTCAGGCAGAAGCGGCTGGACCTCCCCTGGGTGCCGGTGGAAAAAGAGTATGAGTTCGAGACCGAGGAGGGCACGAAAACGCTCGCCGAGCTGTTCGACGGGCGCTCGCAGCTCCTCGCCTACAACATCATGTTCGGACCCGACTACGAGCTCGGTGCCTGCCCAGGCTGCTCCAGCCTCGCCGACGGCCTCGATGGCACGCTCATCCATATGCAGCACCGCGACGTGACGCTGATCTGTTTTTCGCGGGCGCCGATCGACCGGCTCGCCGCCTACAAGCGGCGCATGGGCTGGCAGTTCCCCTACGTCTCTACCTACGGGAGCGAGTTCCCGTTCGACTTCGGGCTGGCGATGACCCCCGAGCAGGTGGAGGAGGTCCCCGAGGTGAAGGAGATGATCGACAGCCCACCGGGCTGGCTAGGTGAATGGTCGGGGCAGATCGGAGCTGAGCTGAAGGACGGCCTGCGTGAGGCGCCGAGCTGGATCGGCTTCGCGCGCGAGAACGGGGCCGTTTACCACACCTACACGGTGAGGGCGCCCGACCCCTTCGTCGCCCCTTACTTCAACTTCCTGCTCGAGCGCACGCCGAAGCCCCAGCCGGAGGAGCCGAGGGCCTGGCGGAAGGACGAATATCCAGGCTGAGCCGGGAGCGGTGCCCCCGCCCCTCCATCAGCTCGTCTCGTACTCGTCGTGGCGCCGCACCCACAACGGCTCCGTGGCGCTCTCGTCGCGACCCTTCGGCGTCCGGTCCAGCAGGCCGTAGTAGGCCATCGCGGGCTCGAGGCCGCGGGCAGTCGACACGTAGGTCCGGTAGACGGTCCCGTCCGACAGCGCGTACACGCTCAGGCCCGGCCCCTCGGAGACGTACCCCACGACATCAGTCCCGCATGAGCGCGCGTTCTCCTCGACGGTGGGTGGGATCTCGCCCTCCAAGAACGGCTTCAGCTCCTCCTCGGTGTGCAGGAAGCCGAGATCGCGGTTGAAGTCGCTGCCGCCGCTCGAGACCCAGTCGATGCTCCAGCCCATCCGCGCCCGGTAGGCGAGGAGCTTCTCGAGTGGCGCGCGGGAGGCGAGCAGCAGGGTGGCGTCCCTGGCCTTCAGGTGGGCGACTTGGGGATCGAGCGTGTCCGCAATCGAGGAGCAGACCGGGCAGCCCGCCTCGTAGGGCGGTCCGAACATGAAGTGGTAGACGAGCAGCTGGGAGCGGCCGTCGAAGAGATCGGCAAGCGTCCTCGTGCCGTCCTCGGTCTCGAACCGGTAGTCCGTCTCGACCGGGACCCAGGGCAGCTCGCGCCTCTTCCTGGCCAGCTCGTCGCCGCGGCGGGTGAGCTCTTTCTCCTCCTTCAGAAGCTCGTCGCGCTCCGCCTTCCATTCCTCCTGCGTGCCGATCCTGTGGTCCATCATCAACTTGCCTCCATCGTCATCCCGTTGCCTGCCGAAGTCGGCACAGTCAGCCCCGGCACCTGCTCGGGGACGACCGCCACCGCCATCCCGAGCACCACCAGCGTTACCGCGATCGCACGGTTCGCGGTGGTCTTCCACGGCGCCAGCTTCTCGATCGCGATCAGCGCTGCGACCAAGGCCATCCAAGCGACGCTCATGATCCCGAGCGCGAAGAGGGCCGCCATCAGCGCCCAGCAGCAACCGATGCACCAGGCACCGTGCTCGACGCCCATCCGCAGCGAGCCGCCGAGCCCGTCGCGCCAGTGGCCGATGACGAAGTCGAGCGGGCCACGGCACTTGGTCAAGCAGGCGTCCTTGAGCGAAGTCAGCTGGTAAGCGGCGGCGGCCACGATCACCGCGCCGGCGAAGTAGGGGCCGCCGCGGTCCCAGCCGAGGATGCCGGGATGCAGCGCCCGCCCGAGCTCCAGCAGCGCGTAGGCGCCGAGCCCGAACGCCGTCCAGCAGATCAGGTAGCCGGCGATGAACGCCGCCGTCGCGCCGGGCTGTCCCTTCCCCCGCGCCGCACGCCCCCGCTCCACCGCGGCGTGGGCGAGGACCATCGGCGCAATCGAGGGGAACATCATCGCCGCCATCATCACGACCCAGATCGTGAGGTAGAAGCCGAGCGCGCTGGGGTCGGTGCCGGGGCCGGCGTCCATGCCGGCCATGCGGCCGATGCTGAGCAGCCAGGCAAGGAGCGCGAGGCCGAGCAGCAGCAGCGTCCCCTGGCTGATCACTGCGGATGGCGGACTAGCCTGAACTAACACCCAAGTCCCCCGATCAGCTCGGTCTTGGCCATCGGGATAACGGTACTGGCTGGGTGACCCCTATCCATGCGCCCCTACGTAGCGGGCTACCGCCTCGCGGGCAAGGTCGCTAACGGAGCGGCCTTCCTCTTTTGCCCGCTTCTGAGCTGCTCGATAGAGATCGGGGGTCGTGCGGAAACTCAAACGCGGGGAGGCGCCAGCCCCAGCCAGCGAAGGCCGGCCCACTCGGCGGCGCTTTGCCTTGGAGAGGTCATAGCCACGCTCAGCCTCAGCAGCGAGGGCATCGGCGATCTCGGGCGTGACCTCCGTCCCAGCCTTCGTCCTTGGGTGCTTGCGAGTCGCCTTCTTTACCTTCGCCATTTCTTTGCCTCCTCGTACTGCTTTCGGTAGCGGTTGCGCAACGGCATCGCGTGGATCACAAGGAGGGCGTCGTCCTCGAGCTCGACCGCCATCACCTCCAGCGCAATTCCCTCCTCGTCATCACCGAGAAAGACGAGCCGCAAACTGGCGTTCTCCGGAGCATCGGCGGGTGGGTCCTGCTCGAAGCGGAGGCCGCAATGCTCGATGACATAGCGAGAGCGTTCACGCGATATTCGGTGCTTGGTTGCGGCTCTGGCCCACTTCAGATCCACAGAGCCAAGTTAACAATTCTGTCGGACAATATTAGCACGGCGACGAACTCCAACCAGCTGCCTGTACCGCCGCGATGGCCCCTGTCCGGAGGCTGCTCGGCGCCCTGCACCGCCTCGGCTGCACGAGCGAGGCTCGGGCTGGCGATCGTTGCCGAGCACTGGGCGCCGATGTAGGGCTTCTAGAGATCGACGATGTGAAGTGCGTTGTCCGTCATCGGCGTCCATACCTCGACGAGTAGGTAGCTCGCCTCTCTGGGCGGCGCCGTAGGCTGGAGCGGTGAGCGAGGACGGCATCGAGAACGGCTGGCGCGCGTTCGGCGCCGCCGACTGGGAGGGCGCCCGCGATGCCTTTGCCGCCGTGCTGGAGTCCGAGCCGGACGATCCAGAGGCGCTCGACGGGCTCGGCCAGTCGCTCTGGTGGCTGGGCGAGCGGGATGCCGGAATCGATCGCCGCCGCCAGGCCTACGCCGCCTACCAGCGGCGCGGCGACTCGCTGGCGGCGGGACGGCTGGCGACCTACCTGGCCGGTGAGCACCGGATCAACGGCCAGCACGCGGAGGCCGCCGGCTGGCAGGCGCGCGCCCAGCGCCTGCTCGCCGACCACGGCGCGGTGGCAGAGCGCGGCTGGCTCGAAGTCGAGTACGCCAAGCGCACTGAGGATCCGGTCGAGGCCGCCGGCCACGCCCAGGCGGCACTCGACCTGGCCCAGCAACTCGGTGATCCCGACGTGGAGTGCATGGCGCTGGCCCAGCTCGGCCGCGCCTTCGTGCGCCAGGGCCGCGCCACCGAGGGCATTGCCCTGCTCGACGAGGCGATGACGGTCGCGCTCGGCGGCGAGACCAGCGACCCACTGGCCTGCGGCGACGCCTGCTGCACGACGCTGGTCGTCTGCGACGACCTCGCCGACCTCGACCGCGCCGTGCAGTGGTGCGAGGCGGTGGTCCAGTTCAACGAGCGCCGCCGCTTCCTCCCGGTCCAGTCCTGGTGCCGCGGGATCTATGGCGGCGTGCTCGTCCGTGCCGGCGACTGGTCGCGCGCCGAGCAGGTTCTCTCCGAAGCGCTGCGCGGGAAAGATGACCGCCGCCGCGACAGCGGCCGCACTCTGCCGCTCTCGGTGCTCGCCGACCTGCGCCTGCGCCAGGGACGACGGGAGGAGGCCGAGCGCCTGCTCTCGGGCCTGGAGGACTCGCCCCCGGCGGCACCGGTGCTGGCGCGCCTGCTGCTCGACCGGCGCGAGCTCGAGCGGGCCGAGGCGTTGCTCGAGCGCCACGCCGCCGCGCTCGGTGAGGACGATGCGCAGCTGCTCTCGCTACGCGGTGAGATCGCCCTGGCCGGCGAAGCGGCGGACCTCGCCACGGCGGTCGCCGCTCGCCTCGACGATCTGGCCGCACACCTCGGCCGTGAGGATCTCGCCGCCGAAGCGGACCTGATCCGCGGCCGCGCCGCGGCAGCGGCGGGTGAGGAGGATGCGGCGACCGCGGCGCTCGAACGGGCGATCTCCGGCTTCTCCGCTGTCCGCTTCCCGTTCGAGGAGGGACGTGCCCGACTCGCCCTCGCCGAGCTCCAAGTCGCGGCTGAGTCACCGGCGGCACTGGAGAGCGCGCGGTCGGCCCGTGACGTCTTCGAGCGCCTCGGGGCGCGCGACGAAGCCGACCGCAGCGCTGCGCTGCTGCGCAGCCTCGGCGTCTCCGGTCGCAGCATCTCCCGCGGCTCCGATCGTGACGAGCTGACCAACCGCGAGCGCGAGGTGCTGAGCCTGGTCGTCGACGGGCTCTCGAACGCCGAGATCGCTGAACGGCTGGTGATCGCCCCGAAGACGGCCGAGCACCACGTCGGCCGGGTGCTCGGCAAACTCGGCGTCCGCAGCCGCACCGAGGCGGCCGCCCTGGCCGTCCGCGAGGGCCTCTGCTAGTCGCAGGAACCGCTGGAGCGTCTAGCCGATCCCGTTGCCGGCGAAGACCCGCTCCGGGTCATAGCGGCGCTTCACCTCCAGCAGCCGGGTCCAAACCTCCTCGGCGTAGGCATCGCGGGCCGGCCGTCCGGCCTCGAGGGCGTTGACGTAGACGCCCTCGGAGGCGAACGGGGCGGTTGCCTCCCAGAGCTCGCGCACCCAGGCCGCCGCCGGCTCCAGTGGATCCTCGCCCGAGCAGCCGATCAGCCAGGTCAGCGCCCGCGCGCCGCGGTTGCCGAACGCGGTCTCCCCCGGTGCCACGTCGTCGACCGCCCCTCCCATCCACGCGGTCATCACGTGCGACTGCGGCGTGGGAACTCGTTCGAACCCATCGAGCAAAGCATCGAGGAAGCCGTCGCTGACCTCCGGCAGGTAGTGCAGGCGGTCACGGAAGTTCCAGCCGTGCGGTGCCGTCTCGTCGAGCATCGACTGCAGGGCGACGTAGGGCATCGGCTCGACCAAGTCGAGGGCGGCCGGGCAGCGCTCGCGTAGCGGCGCCAGCAAAGCCTCGCCCTGCGCGAGATCCGCGCCGCTCCAGGCGACCGCGACGACCGCGACCGGGCCACCCTGCAGCGCCTCGGGGAACGGCTCTTGGGGCGGCGCGGTGAGCAGCACGCAGAAGGCGGTCAGCTGCGGCGGCGCCTCCTCCATCAGCTCACGGGTCGCCTGGAAGGCCTCGCGCGCCCGCTCCCAGGGGTAGATCAGCATCCCGGCCAGGACCGTCCCAACCCGGTGAGCACGGAACTCGAAGCGGGTGACGATTCCGAAGTCCCCGCCCCCGCCCCGCAGCGCCCAGAAGAGGTCCGGGTTGCTCTCCTCCGAGGCGAGGACGGTGCTGCCGTCGGCGAGCACGACCTCGGCCCCCAGCAGCGAGTCGATCGTCAGGCCGTGGTGGCGCATCAGCCATCCAAGCCCGCCGCCGAGGGTCAGCCCGCCGACGCCGGTGTGGGAGATCTGGCCGGCCGGGACGGCGAGCCCATGCTCCTGGGTGGCGGCGTCGAGCTCGCCGAGCAGGGCGCCGCCGCCGACCGTGACCCGGGCTCGCTCGGCGTCGACCTCGATCGTGGTGAGGCCGCGCAGGTCAATGCAGAGGGCGTCGTCGCGGACAGAGCGGCCGGAGATCGAGTGGCCGCCGGCGCGGACCGTCAGGTCGAGTCCTGCGGCGCGCGCGGCCAACACCGCGGCCGCAACGTCGTCCGCGTCGCGCGCCATCGCGATCGCCGCCGGGAAGCGGTCGACGTCGCCGTTCCAGCAGGCGCGGCCGGCGTCGTAGTCGGGGTCGCCGGGTGAAACGAGGCGACCGGTGAAGCCACGGGCCCGGAGGTCGGCGGCGAGGGACGTTGGAGATGCTGCGGTAGTCGGGTTCATGTCTCCACCCTGATCGCCACAGACCCCTACTGCGTCGGGCGATCCCCCTATTCACCGCCCCCGGTCTTCCAGGGAGTCCCCTAGGGGTGCTCCATCGAGCTCGTGAGAGGTAGGCCGAACCAACAGCGCTGCTGTCCCGTCAGCGGTGCTCGGGGTTGGGGAAGTCGAAACGGCAGCCGGCGTCCCACTCGGTGCGCTGGTTGCCGTGGGCGGGGATGCCACCGGCATCCTTGAGCAGGCGAGCCAAGTGGAGCATGTTCCAGGCGGCGAAGGTGGTGTTGCGGTTGGTGAAGTCGTTCTCGGGCCCGCCGGAGCCCTCGTCGAGGTATGACGGTCCGGGGCCGGCTTCGCCGATCCATCCCGAGTCGGCCTGGGGCGGGATCGTGTAGCCGAGGTGCTGCAGCGAGTAGAGGACGTTCATCGCGCAGTGCTTGACGCCGTCCTCGTTGCCGGTCACCAGGCAGCCGGCGGTGCGGCCGTAGCAGGCGTACTGGCCCGCGGCGTTGAGGAGATGGGAGTTGCCGTAGAGCCGCTCGATCACCTGCGTGGCGACTGACGACTTCTCACCGAGCCAGATCGGCATCCCGCTGACGAGGAGGTCGGCCGCTACAGCGCCGGCGGGGCCGCCACGACAGGCGGCCCCGCCGGCTGGTTCGTTAGGAAGGCGCCGCCCGATGCGTCAGCTGTGCTTGGCGTAGTTGCTGGCTCCGTACCAGTCGATGACCACCGCGGCCTCGTCGCCGACGACCCAGCCGTCGTGGCCGCTGGGCAGGGAGGTGATGTCGCCGGGGCCGGCGATGAACTCGGTGCCGTCATCC
>DATMDR010000026.1:0-2667 GCA_035557635.1 Solirubrobacterales bacterium
AGTCCGGCGAATGAGTGTTAGCGCCCGCAGTCGTTGCTTCACAGCTCCTCCGCGACGCAGCACGCAAATCAGTGGAGGTACCAGCAATGGCCACCGGAACCGTGAAGTGGTTCAACGACGACAAGGGGTTCGGCTTCGTCACGCCCGACGAGACCGGCAAGGACCTCTTCGTCCATCACACCGGCATCGTCGGCGACGGCTTCAAGTCGCTTGCCGAGGGCGCCCGGGTCGAGTACGACGCCGAGGCGGGCGACAAGGGCCCGAAGGCCGTCAACGTTCGCGCCATCTCCTGACAGCCGTCGGGGAGCCCGACATCGCTAACGGGCCGGCCGTCCCGCCGGCCTCCGGCGGTACGACCCTCATGCTTGCCACCGGTGAGACCCTCGAGGTGATGGGCTCCGTCGAGCGCATCTCGAAGGAGCTCGAGAACGCCGCGCGCAGCAGCGCCGGAACGCTGGCGTGGTTCGAGGCGTCCGACGGCGAGCGCTTCGGGGTCAACCCGGCACACGTGGTCTGGATGCGCCCCGGGCGGGACTAGCCGCCCGGGGAGTATCCTGATACGTGCAGGTCCCACCGTCGGGTGTCGCGCTCCCTGCGCCCCCCAGTGGTCCTCATCCCTGGGAGCCCGGAAGGGATAGTGCCCATGGCCCAGCAGGACGACGGCTCCACCTGGAAGTCCTCGACCCGCGGCGAGCAGGCGTGGAAAGAGGAGAGGGAGCGCGTAGCTTCGCGGAACGCGGAGACGCGCAAGGCCGGAAAGCTGGAACGAGAGACGTACGAGCGCGGGCGCGAGCAAGCGCGCCAGGCGGCCGCCGCCAGGCGGTACGCCGAGTTCCAGCGCCGCCGCACCCCGTAAGCGGGTAACCGCTTCGGCTCGAGCGCCGCGGTGTCGCGCGACCGGCTGATCCCCCGGCTGCGGGCCTTCGTGCGCCGCCGGCGGACACTGCTGACGATCGTCGGATCGCTGCTCACCGCGGCGATCCTCGTCGTGCTGCTCGCCGGCCGCCGCGACGAGTTCGGGGAGGCTCTGTCGAGCGCCCCGGTCTGGGTGCTGGGGGTCACGGCGCTGCTTCAGATCGTCGCCCTGGTGTCCCGGAGCGAGGCCTGGCACCTCACCATCGGAGCGGCAGGCGGGACGGTCGCGCGCCGGGTGCTGTACCGGGCGTCGAGCATGCAGGTGCTCGGGGGCGTCATCAACGGCCACCTTGGAGTGGCCATGCGGATCGCCGCGCTCAGACGCTCCTCCCCTGACACGTGCCCTCCCGTGCCCACGCTCGTCGCGGCCGAGTTCCCGATCCTCGCGGTAGAGGCGATGCTGGCCGCGCTGGCCTCCTTCACGCTCGTCGCACCGCTCGGCCTTCCGTGGTGGCTTCCGATCGTCGGCTTCGCGGTGGTCGGGGCAGCGAGTGCGGCCCTTCGGCGGCTCGCGGTCAAGGAGGGTCGCAAGGTGTGGAGGGGGCTGGCGGTGCTGCGCAGCCTGAGAGGCGGAAGCCGGGTGGTCGGATTCGTGCTGATCGCCGTGTTCGCGCAGATCTTCCGCAACTGGCTGTTGCTGCACGCCGTCGGGGTGGACGCCTCGTTCTTCGACGCGATCGCCGTGCTGATCGCCTTGGTGACTCTCTCCCAGCTCCCGGTTGGTCCGAGCGTCGGCGCGGCCGCGGCGGTGCTCATCCTGGGGAGCGACGGGGTGGCCGCGGCGGCGGCGGCAGGTCTGCTGTTGACGGTGACGGGCACACTCGGCGGCCTCTGCTTCGCGGCATGGGCCGGCGCGGATCGTCTCTGGCTCGTCGCCCGCCGACGGGCGACCGCAAACGACCGCTCACCGCATTTCGGTTTGGACAGCGCCGTAAGTGGCGACTAGAGGCGCACCAGGGGGTGCCTGCCTGTGTCGTCCGCTACGCGTCAGAAGAAGAGTCCATCCACCTCACGTAGGAGGAAGTCGAAGGCCGCCAAGGCCAAGCCGGCGGAGGATGCCTTCTGCCCGCACTGCCACCTGCTGATCGAGCGCAAGGTCGGCGAGGACTGGCCGCAGGAGCCGCTGCGGTGCCCGCACTGCCGGCTGCTCGTCGGCACGGGCCGCGCGCGGCCCACCCCGTCGGCCGAGCCCGGCGCGCGTGGCAGCGCCGCCGGGGTCTTCGCCCATGAGGCCAAGCGCGCGGGCGGCGACGCGGACGCCTCCAAGGACGACGTGCGCAAGGCGATCAGGAAGGTCGCCGAGGACTCCGGCCAGCGGCCCGAGCGCCTGCTGATGGTCGACTACCAGCAACGCGCCTCCGACGACGAGGCGCTCCCCGCCCTGAGCGACGTCTTCGCCGCCTACGGCAGCTGGAAGCGCGCCCGCCGGGCGGCCGCAGAGTCGGCCTAGCCTCCCCGACGCCGACCCGAGTGCGCGCCGATCGCGTTGTGCGGCAAGCGCTCGGCTCGGCCGAGTGCGCGCCGATCGACTTCTGCCGCGGCAGGTAGAGTGCCGCCCTCGATGGAAGTGCTGCTCGTCATCGGGCCGTTCCTGGTGCTGGGGATCGTGGTGCTGTTCGTCGCCTTCGCGGGCGGTGGCGGCGCCGCCCGCGAGGCCTATCTCACCGGTGGCCGGCGCGCCTTTCCGATCGCCATCGTCGTGATCTACGTCGCGCTCGGCATCGCCGTCCCGGCGGCCGTGATCGCGGCGCG
>DATMDR010000027.1:0-49823 GCA_035557635.1 Solirubrobacterales bacterium
TCTAGATAGAGCCAGTGCCCGGTCGCGCGCTTGCCCTGCAGCAGCCCGGCGGCGCCGAGCACGAGCGAGCCGGTGCAGACCGATGTCGTCCACTTCGTCTTCTCGTCGACTCGGCGCAGCCAGGAGAGGACCGTCTCGTCCTCCAGCAGCGGCCGGTTCCCCTCGCCGCCGGGGACGAGGACGACGTCCGGCTCGGTCACCTCGTCGAGCCCGAAGTCAACGCTCAGCCCGAGTGCGCCACTGTCGGCGCGCACAGGGCCCTTCTCGGGGCCGACGAATTTGACCTCCCAGCCCGGCACCGAGCGCAGCACCTCGTAGGGCCCGATCGCGTCGAGCGCCGTCAGCTTCTCGAAGATCAAGATCGCTATTCGCATGGGAGAGATCTTCGCCGCCCGAACCAGCAATCGCCAGTGGCAGGATTGCCAATGTTCGATAGATTTCTGCCATGCATCGTGTCGTCGCACTCTGCCTCGAGGACCTTGTCGCCTTCGACCTGACCGCGCCCGCCCAGGCGTTCGGGCTGGCGCACGACGAGGACGGGACGCCCCTGTACGGGTTCTCGACCTGCTCGCCCGGCGGGGCACAGGTCCGCACCTTGAGCGGGTTCACCGTCGGGCCCGAGGGCGACCTGCAGGCGCTGGAAGCCGCCGGCACGGTCGTAGTCCCCGCCTGCCTCGCGGTTCTCGATCCGCCGCCCGGCGAGGTGGTCGAGGCGCTGCGAGCCGCCGCCGAGCGCGGCGCGCGCCTGCTCTCGGTCTGCACCGGAGCCTTTGCCCTCGCTCATTCCGGCCTGCTCGACGGCCGCCGCGCCACCACGCACTGGGCCTTCGCCGCCGAGCTCGCCAGGCGCTTCCCCGCGGTCGACGTCGACGCCGCCGCCCTCTACGTCGACGAAGGGAAAGTAATGACTTCCGCCGGGCTCAGCGCCGGCATCGACCTCTGCCTGCACGCGATCCGCAAGGACTTCGGGGTGGCGGTGGGGGAGCGGGTCGCCCGCCAGATGGTCGCCGCGCCCCACCGCGAGGGTGGCCAGGCGCAGTTCATCGAGCGCCCGCCGCTGCGGGCCGTCGGCTCGACCGACTCGCTGGAGCCGACCCGCCGCTGGGCCGCAGAGCGCCTCGACCAGCCGCTCGACGTCGCCGCAATGGCGCGGCACGCCGGCGTCAGCCCCCGCACCTTCGCCCGCCGCTTCCGCGAGGAGACAGGCACCACGCCGCTGCAGTGGCTGCTCTCCCAGCGCGTGCTCGAGGCGCGCCGCCTGCTCGAGGAGTCCGAGCTGCCGGTCGAGGCGATCGCCTGGCGAGTCGGCTTCGGCACCGCCGCCTCGCTGCGCGACCACTTCCGCCGCGCCACCGCGACCACCCCGACCGCCTACCGCCGCTCCTTCCAGCCGGCAGCCTGATCTGCGATTCCGCCTTGCTTCCGGAGAGGGACCGCGCCTCGGCCCGGCCTGCCGTGTTCCTTGATCGCCGATGCGGACCAGGACCACAACGCTCGCGGCGCTGGCTCTGGCAGCCATGCTGGTCGCCGGTACGGCGACGGCACAGGCTCGCCTGCCGCGTGACTTCTTCGGCGTGGTGCCGCAGACGACGCTCAGCGCCGCGGATACCAATCGGATGCGGGGCGGTGGTCTCGACGTGGTCCGCCTGCCCGTGTTCTGGAGCTCGGTTCAGCCGTCACCTCGTTCGGGCTATGACTGGAGCGAGGTCGACCGGGTCCTCGCCACTACGGCGCGGTCCCGGCTTGACCTCCTGCCCTTCCTCTACGGGACCCCGGGCTGGCTCGGCCGCCAGACGCGGATGCCGGTCGACAGCGCACGGCAGCGCCGGGAATGGCAGGCATTCCTGACCGCGGCGGTCGAACGCTACGGCCCGGGCGGCCAGTTCTGGGCCGAGCACGGCCCCGCATCCGGCGACTTCGTGCCGCCCCGTCCGGTCCGGCGCTGGCAGGTATGGAACGAGCCGAACTTCTTCTACTTCGCGACCCCCGTCTCTCCGGGGCGCTACGCCCGCTTGCTGAAACTCTCACACCAGGCGATCGTGCGGACCGACCCGCGTGCGGAAGTGATCCTCGGCGGCCTCTTCGGCAACCCCAAGGAGCGTCCGCCGCGCGCCATGGACGCGACCGACTTCCTCGACCGCCTCTACGCCGTGCGGGGGATCAAGCAGAGCTTCGACGGGGTCGCCCTCCATCCCTACGCCGCGAGCGCGGCCGAGCTGCGCAGGCTGACCGAGGCGCTGCGCGGGGTGACCGTCCGCAACCGCGATCGCCGCGCCGGCCTGTACCTGACCGAGGTCGGCTGGGGCTCGCAGCGCAACCCCCGCCGCGTCGCCTTCGAGGTCGGCCTGAGGGAGCAGGCACGCGAACTGCGCAGCGCCTACGGCTACCTGATCGGCAACCGGGCCCGGCTCAACCTGAAGCAGGTCCACTGGTTCAGCTGGAAGGACCGCCGGGGGGCCTGCAACTTCTGCGACTCGGTCGGCCTCTTCCGCGGCGGCGCTCGCTTCAAGCCCAAGCCCGCCTGGCACGCCTTCGTCCGTATCGCCCGCTAGCCGGACGGCCCGTGGTGGGCCGGAGCGCTCGCTCAGTCCCAGGTCGCCAGGGCGAGGTGCTTCCTGATCGTCTCGTCGGCGGTCACGAGAGGGGCATCGGCGACGATCGCATGGGCGGCGATCAGGCGGTCGAAGGGATCGCGCGTCCAGGAGAGATCTACAGCTCTGTCGATCAGATCGGCAAACGAGGCGTCTGCAACCTCGAGGCCGATGCTCTGCCTCAGCGCAGCCAGCATCGTGGATGCCGAATCTCGGGCCTTGCCAACTTCGTGCAGATATGTCAGCTCGAGGGCCACGAGGGGCGAGATTCGCGGTGCCCGTTCCTCGATTAGCGCACGGGCGGGCTTGGGAAGCCGCTCCGCAAGGCCCGCGTACAGCCAAAGAGCGATATGGGTGTCAATAAGGATCAGGATTCCACTCCGAGGACCAGTCGATGTGGATCAGCTCGTCAGGGTCGCCTACGATCGCGCCCTCGCGGCGCGGTAGGCGATCCCAGATCGACTGCTCTTCCTTCGTGGCGATGACGAGGGTCTTGCCGTTGCGTTCGATCTCCAGCGGTTGCCCGGTCTCCAGAACCTCGTCGAGCAACCGGTAGACGTTGGCGCGCAGTTTCGAAGCGCTGACTGCCATGGTGGCCTCCGTAAGAGACGTACGTACGTATTCAGATCTATTAGTACGTACGATAACAGCCACCGGTGACGGTGGGGCTGTGAGTCCCGTGCACTTGCGTTCCTGACGTCATCGGGGCGACGCTACCGGCTCTCCTCCGACGGGATGCGCGCACGACGAGACGATTCAGGAAAGAATCAGTGCCGTGAGCCGCCGCGACCAGATCAGGCTGAGCGACGCCGAGCTGCTGGAGCTGCTCGAGGGGGAGCGGATCGCGGTCGTCTCCAGCCTCGGCCCCCGCGACTGGCCGCACTCGATGCCAATGTGGTTCGTGCCCCGCGACGGCGAGGTCTGGATCTGGACCTACGCCAAATCGCAGAAGGTGCGCAACCTGGAGCGCGACCCGCGGGCGACCGTGCTGGTCGAGACCGGCCACGAGTACGGCGAGCTGCGCGGCGTCATGGTCGAGGCCGAGGCGGAGATCCACCGCGACCCCGAGACGGTGCTCGGCTTCGCCGAAGAGCTGACTCTGCGCTACGCCGAGGGGATCTCCTCGGTCGAGGGCGACGCCAAGACGGCGCTGGAGGCGCAGGCGCCGAAGCGGGTCGCGATCCACTTCAAGCCAGTGCGAGTCGCCACCTGGGACCACCGCAAGCTGGGCGGGTCCTACTGAGCGATGGACCTCAGACGGCGGCTAGCGCAGGCGCCAGGTCATCGGCGGTCGCCTCGACTGTCTCGGGCATGGTCACGACGATGTGCCCGTCCCGCTGGAGGATGAAGCGCGGGCTCAGAAGCGTCAGCCCGACTACCCGGTTCGTATCCGGTGAGTATCGGATCACGTGGCCCTCGGGGGTTTCCTCTCCCTCTCCACCCCCCGGCTTTCCAACGTGCAGGTACAGCACGTCATTCTCGTCGTCGTAGTCGGCGTGGTCGAAGACGACCCGCCCAATCTTGATGTTCACGCGCTCCACTTCGGTGGATCCTTTCGGTGGGCAAAGGCGGAGATGAGTCGTGCCGGCGCCTGCTCATAGCTTACGACCGCGACCAGCCATCGACTCGGCCCAACGCCGCTTGCGAAGTAGCGTGTGCGATCCCCCCGCACTGGATCCGTCTCGACGTGATCGGGTGACCGGACAGCACTGAGCGCCTCATCCTCGAGCGATTGCATCTCTGGATGGTCGGTGAGCACCTTTCCCTGCCAGATGCGGGCAAGCAGCACGACTCGGGTGCCGCTGGGGTCAGTCGTTTCCGCAACGATCTCGCCCCCTCCGGGAGGCTCATCCTCTGCGCTTCTCGGCATGTCGCCACGCTATTTGCTCGTCTCGCACAGCTTGCGCGCAGGGAGCAAAATCTCTGTAACGACTTCAGTTCTTCTGATCCAGGAGTCGCGCGGCCCTTCAGCCGCCACGCTGCGGTCCAACGCGGCCAGTCGATGTCGATTGCATCCCGCTCTCGAAGGCCCCTCGAAGAGGCTCCCACGGGAAGCGACCATCCGAGCCGCTAACTTTCCGGCGCTACCAATCTCCCTCCGGGGTGTTAGAGCTGACCGGCGCCTCACCGTCGCCGCCCATACCGAGTGAAGCCCGCGAAGAAGACACCGATCCTGCTGCTCGCGCTGGTCGTGGCGCTGGGTTGCGCGATCGTCGCCCTGCCCGTCGCGACCAGCGGCGCGCCCGTCTCCCAGGCGAGCGCGAAGCCCTCGCCGTCGTTCTTCGGCATCGCGCCCCAGACGCCGCTGACCAACCGCGACGTGCAGTACATGCGGGCCGGGAAGATCGGCGTCGTGCGGCTGCCGTTCCTCTGGCACCTGATCCAGCCGACGCCGCAGCGCACCTACGACTGGAGCAGCGTCGACCCCGTGATGGAGACGATCTCCCGCAACGGCCTGCGCGTCCTGCCCTTCCTCTTTGGCACGCCGCGCTGGCTGGCGCGCAAAGAACAGACGCTGCCGATCGACAGCGGACGGGCGCGATCGGCCTGGGTTGCCTTCGTCAAAGCCGCGGTCGAACGCTACGGCCCCGGAGGCCAGTTCTGGACGGAACGGGCGGCGGGCGGGATCGGGCCCAACTACCTGCCGGTGATACCGCGCCCCCTGCCGATCCGCGCCTGGCAGGTCTGGAACGAGGCCAACTTCTTCTACTTCGCCTTCCCCGTCTCGCCCGGCCGCTACGCGCGCCTGCTGAAGCTGACCCAGCCGGCGATCGAGTCAATCGACCCCGGTGCCGAGGTGATCCTCTCCGGCCTCTTCGGCGATCCCGACGAGACCGGCAGGCGGGGGATGGACGCACCCGACTTCCTCGACCGCCTCTACGCGGTGCCGGGCATCAAGTCCCGCTTCGACGCCGTCGCCCTGCACCCCTACGCCTTCCACGTCGAAGACCTCGAAGAACTGACCGAGGAGATGCGGGAAGTCGTGATCGAGAACCGCGACCCGCGTGCCCGCCTCCACATCACCGAGATGGGCTGGGGCTCCCAGAACGACCCCCACATCGTCGCCTTCGAGCAGGGGATCATGGGGCAGGTACGGGAACTGCGCGGCACCTACCGCTACCTGATCGACAACCGGGGCCGTCTCAACCTCAAGGGCACCTACTGGTACTCCTGGAAGGACCTGCGCGGCTCGTGCAACTTCTGCGACTCGGTCGGCCTCTTCCGCGCCGGAACCGGTTTCAGCCCGAAGCCGGCCTGGCGCGCCTTCGTCGCGGTCACGGGCGGGCGAGTTCGACCCTGAGCGCCACTGATACGGTCGCGAGCTCGATCGGGCCCAGAGGCCCCGGCCACGCAAGGAAAGGGCAGATGAGCACTCTCGAGGAGCACCTGAATCGCCAGGCGGAACGATCCCGGAACTTCTTCTGGAACCGAATCCGCTGGGACCTCGTCTGCAGCCGCCTGCCCGCGACGGAGCCCGCCGAGCTGGTCGATGTCGGCGCCGGCCCGGGATTTCTCGGCGATCTCCTGGCGACCGGCTTCCCGAACATCTCCTATCGCTACATCGAGCCGCTCGAGGGCTTGGAGGAGACGCTCGAAGCCCGCTTCGGGAGCGAGGCCAACCTGCGCGAGAGCGAGACCTTCGGTGAGGCGGGGTTCGTCACGCTCCTGGACGTGCTCGAGCACCAGGAGGACGACGGGCTGTTCCTGCGCGAGCTGGCCGCGAAGATGGCGCCCGGATCGACCTTGATCCTGACCGTCCCGGCGATGCCGTCGCTGTGGTCGGAGTGGGACATCGTCCTCGGCCACTTTCGCCGCTATCGCAAGGAGACGCTGCTCTCGGCGGTGGGGGACAGCCCGCTCGAGGTGGTCGAGCTCAGCTACCTCTTTCCGGAGCTCCTGCCGCTGGGCTGGCTGCGCCGGGCCAGGCGCGGCACCGCTGCCGAGGGCTCCAACGGCGCCGACGCCGAGTTCCCGGATCTTCCCGGCTGGGTCAACGGCGGCCTCTACAAGCTCGGCAGGGGATCCATGAGGATGCGTCGACGCTGGCCCGCGGGAACCTCCCTGCTGGCGGTGATGCGGCGGACTGGTTGAGGCTGGGCGTGGCGCCGGCGGAGGCGAGCAGGGTTTCTGGGGCTGCTCTCTCGTGGTTCCGCGGCCCCGGCCGATGGCTCCTGGGAGGGCTCTCCTTCGGAGCGGTGACGGTCTTCACCGTCCTGATCGCGCGTCCGCGGATGCTGACGGGCTTCGCCTCCTACGACGACGAGGGCTACATGCTCGTCGCGCTGCAGTCGTTCGTCGACGGCGGCTCCCTCTACGAAGAGGTCTTCAGCCAGTACGGCCCCTTCTACTACGAGCTCTGGGGCGCGATCTTCCCGCTCTTTGGCATCCCGGTCGATCTCGATTCCGGCCGGGTCGTGACCTTGGTCGTCTGGGTCATGGCCAGCCTCGTCCTCGGCCTCGCCACCTTCCGCATGACGGACAGCATCGTGCTCGGAACCGTCGCCCAGATGATCGCCTTCGTCGCCCTGATCGTCGCGCCGAACGAGCCGATGCACCCTGGTGGGCTCATATCGCTGCTGCTGGTCCTGATCGTGGCGGCCTCCTGCCTGGTTCGGGACCGGCCCTCGCTGATCCCGGTCGGACTGCTCGGCGGCCTGCTCGCCGCCCTGACCCTGACCAAGGTGAACGTCGGCGCCTTCGCCATCGCCGCCGTGGTGCTCCTCTGCGCGGTCAGCTACTCGCCGCTCTCGAAGCGATCGTGGCTGCGCATCCTCGTAGAGGCCGGCTTCGTCGCCCTGCCGGTCGTGCTGATGGCGAGCGACCTCGGGGAGTTCTGGGCTCGCGGGTACGCGTTCCACGTGACGGTGGCGGCGCTGACGGTCGTGATCGCCCTCAGGGCTCGCGAGGTGACCCAGCGGGATCCTGGCGAGCTCTGGTGGATCGCCGGCGGGTTCGCTCTCACCGCGGCCATGATCCTCGTTGCCCTGCTGGGCGCCGGCACCGGGATCGGCGGGCTGTACGACGGCATCGTCGGCCAGCCCCTGAAGCAGGCCGATGCCTTCTCGATCCCGTTTCCGTACTCGGACCGCTTCGTCCTCCTCGATGCGCTGGCGCTGGCGACCGCGATCGGGTACTGGTTCGCGGCCAGGAACCGCTCGCGCGGCGCCACCCCGTGGCAGCCCCTCCTCTCGGCTTTCAGCATCCTGGTCGGGATCCAGATCGCGCTCGCGGCGATCGGCAAGACGCTGCCCTTCGACGCGATCGGCACGCCGGGGTACCAGTTCGGCCTTCTCGCCTTCGCCTGGGTAGCTCTGATCCCCGCGCCTGGCAGCAAGGCCAGCACCGCCTTCGCCCGCGCCCTCCTGCCTCCGCTGGCGGTGATGCAGGCGCTGCACGCGTATCCCGTCGCTGGCAGCCAGGTGGCCTGGTCGACCTTCCTGCTGATCCCAGTGGGCTTGCTCTGCGTCGCCAACGGCGCTCGTGGCCTGATGGCCGTCGGCAACGATCCGGAGCGGCGGGTCGCGATCGCGTTGGGCGCGGTCGTCGGAGCGATCCTCGTCCTCTTCGTCGCCGACGCGACGCTGCGACGGCCACTGCGCGACAACCGAGCGGCCTTCGACGCAGCCACGCGGCTCGACCTGCCTGGCGCCAGGACCGTCCGCCTCACGCCGGAAGAGGTGAGCCTCTACCGTCAGGTCACGTCCTCCATCAACACCTACTGCAACGCTTTCCTGACGTTGCCAGGGATGAACAGCTTCTATATCTGGACCACGCAGGAGCCGCCGACCGGCAGCAACGCGACCGCATGGACCTCGCTCTTCGACGAGGAGCGGCAGCGACGGGTGATCGACGAGACGGGGCGGATCCCCAACCTGTGCCTGCTCGAAAACGAACCGCTCGCCCTCGGCTGGACGGCGGGAGTGATGCCCGACGGTCCGCTGGTCAGATACCTGAAACAGGGCTTCGAGCCGGTCACCACGATCGGCGACTACCGCCTGCTCAGGCGTGAAAGGCCGGCGCGGCTCATCGACCTGAGATGAGCTCTTTGGAGTTCGTGCGCAGGCAGCGGGAAGAACCGCGGGTGCGGGCCGTGGTCGCGATCGTGGCCTTCGCCGCAGTGACCGTCGCGACCGTGCTCGTCGCCCGGCCCAGCATGTTCAGCGTCCGCACCCTTCAGGAGGACGAGGGCTACATGCTCACGATCCTCAAATCCTTCGTCAATCACGGCGGCATGTACGACGACGTGTTCGGTCAGTACGGACCCTTCTACTACGACGTCTGGGGCGGTTTCTTCTCGCTTTTCGGCATTCCCCTCATCCCCGACGCCGGGCGCGTCGTAACCCTGGTGGTGTGGGTGCTTACCAGCCTCGCCTTCGGCCTGGTGACGCTGCGGTTGACGCGAAGCCTGCTGCTCGGCCTTGCCGCGCAGATGGCGGTCTTCAACTCCCTCATTGTCCTCACCAACGAGCCGATGCACCCGGTAGGGCTGATCGCCCTGCTTCTGGCGGCGCTTTCGGGGGTCGCCTGCTTCGTGCGGAAGCCGATCTCGATCGCAGCTGCGACCGCGCTCGGCGGCGTGGTCGGGGCCCTTCTCCTGGTCAAGGTCAACATCGGGATCTTCGCGCTGGCCTCGCTCGCGCTTGCCTGTGTGGTGAGCTATCCGGCCCTCGCCTCGCGTCGCTGGGTGCGGCTTCCAGTCGAGGCCGGCTTCGTGATCCTGCCGCTGCTGCTGATGACGAGCAAGTTCGGCGAAGCGTGGGCGCGCCACTACGCCGTCCACGTCGCGATCGCGGCACTGGCGGTGGTAATCGTGCTGCGGGCTCGGGTGCCGGGGAGGAGGCCGACGGAGGAGCTGTGGTGGATGCTCGCCGGGCTCGCCGGCGTCGGCCTCGCGAGCTGTCTGGCCGTGATCGGGTCGGGTACCAGCCTCGAGGGGCTCTTCGACGGGGTGATCCAGCAGCCCCTCCGGCAGACCGACTCCTTCATCCTCCCGCTCGCGCAGTCCGGTCGCACCTGGGCCTTCGACCTGGTTGCCCTGGCCGGCGCCGGGGCTTTCTGGTACGCCTCTCGCGGCGCTCGGCGCGAGTTCAGCAGCGCCTTGGTCGCAGCCGGCTCGCTGCTCTCGATCCTCGTCGGGGCCGGGCTGGCGCTGACCGTGATCGGGGAGACTGTCCTGTTCGGCAGCACCGACTTCGCAGGCCATCGGATGGCCTTTTTGGGATTCGCCTGGGTGGCCTTGGCGCCTGGACCCGGCGACCGCGACCCTGACATCTCGTTCGCCCGCCTGCTCCTGCCCCCGCTGGCCGTGTTGCAGGCGCTGCATGCCTTCCCGGTCGCCGGCAGCCAGCTGATGCTGGGGACGTTCCTCGCGATCCCGGTTGGCGCGATCTGCGTCGCCAACGGCGTTCGCGGACTGATCGGGGTGCTCGAGGACGAGCGCGAGCGCCATGCGGCGCTGGCGCTTGGCGCCGTCGCCGGGTCCGCTCTCCTGCTGTTCACCGGCAACGCTACGCTGCGCGAGCCGTTGCGATCCGCCAGGGCCGCCTACGATGCCAGGGTCCCACTCGACCTGCCGGGCGAGCGCAAGGTCCGGCTTCCCCAGGAAGAGGTCAACCTCTATCGCGACATCAGCGCGGCGATCGAGCGCAACTGCGGCTCATTCTTGACCCTTCCCGGATTGAATTACTTCTATATCTGGACCGACCAGGAACCCCCCACCGGCTATAACGCGACCGACTGGATGAACCTTTTCGACGACGCCCATCAGCGCCGCGTGATCGAGGACACCCGTGAGATCCGAGGCCTCTGCCTGCTGCGGAACGTCGGCCTCGCGGAAGGCTGGTCGCAGGGCCCGATCCCGCCAGGGCCGCTGGTCAGCTACCTGGACCGGGGCTTCCGGCCGCTGGTCGCGTTCGGCTCCTATGAGCTGCTGCGGCGGGAAGGAGTCGGCTCGGCCCCGTGACCACCTGGATCTTCACCCCGGTGTATCGCGATGTCGGCTCCTTCCGCATCCTGCGCGAGCGCCTGCTCGAGGAGCTCGCGTCCTCGGGCGTCGCCCCGCACGCGGTGCGCTTTGTCGCCATCGACGACACCGCGGGCCAGGACCCGGAGATCGGGTCGCTGCTCGAGCTCGATGACGTCACCGTGCTGACGCCGCCGTTCAACCTCGGCCACCAGCGGGCGCTGGTCTACGCGCTGCGCAAGACCCTGCCCCGCATCGGCGACGACGACGCCGTGGTCACCCTCGATGCCGACGGCGAGGACCGACCGGAGGACCTCCCGCGCCTCCTGGCGGCGCTCGACCGGAGGCCGCGAGGGGAACGTCAGGTCGTGCTCGCCCTGCGCACCAAACGGCGCGAGTCGCTTGCCTTCAAGCTCCTGTACCGCCTTTTCCGCCTGCTCTTCCGCTCGCTGACCGGGGCCACCGTCCGCTCCGGCAACTTCGCGGCGATGCCCGGCTCGATCGCCAAGCGGGCACTGCTGCACCCGACCTTCGACCTCTCTTACTCCTCCGCGATCCTCGCCCTCGACCTGCCCGTCGAGTACGTCCCCTGCGAGCGCGGCGAACGCTACGAGGGCCGCTCCAAAATGACCTACGGTCGCCTGGCGATGCACGGCCTGCGCATGCTGATGCCATTCACCGATCGCATCGCGATCCGCGCCCTCGGCACCTTCGTCTTCTTCGGGATCCTCGGCGCGGCACTGGCCGTGATCGTGGTCTGCCTGAAGCTTTTCACCGACTCCTCGATCCCGGGCTGGACCAGCTACATCGCGCTCGGCTCCCTGATCGTCTCTCTGGTGGCGCTTGGCAACTTCGTCAGCCTCTTCGTCCTCTTCTCCCAGACCCGCGCCGTCTCGCTTGCGAACATCGAGGAGCTCGGCGAGCGCGGCCCGTCCGAGCTGGTCGGTTCGGCGGAGGAGCGGGAATGAGCCGCCTGCTGATCACCGGCGGTGCCGGCTTCGTCGGCTCCAACCTCGCCGTCTCCCTCGCCTCCCGCCACCCCGAGTGGGAGATCCTCGCTCTCGACAACCTCTACAGGCGCGGGTCGGAGCTGAACCTGCCGCGGTTGGAGCAGGCTGGGGTCGAGTTCGTCAAAGGCGACGTGCGCGAGCCCGAGGACCTCGCCCGGCTGCCGGAGATCTCGGCGCTGATCGAGTGCTCGGCCGAGCCCTCGGTGATGAGCGGCACCGACGGCGACACGTCCTACCTGGTCCACACCAACCTGACCGGGGCCTATAACTGCCTCGAGCTGGCACGGCGCGACGGCGCCTTCGTCGTCTTCCTCTCCACCAGCCGCGTCTACCCGGTCACGCCACAGCTCTCGCTGGACCTCGTCGAGGCGCCAACCCGCTTCGAGCTCGCCGACGAGCAGGGCGTCGCCGGCGCCTCCGCGGCGGGCATCTCCGAGAACTTCCCGCTCGAGGGCGCGCGCACGCTCTACGGCGCGACCAAGCTGGCGGCGGAGCTCCTGATCGAGGAGTACCGGGCGGGACAGGGCGTCCCGGCGGTGATTGACCGCTGCGGGGTGATCGCCGGCCCGTGGCAGATGGGGAAGGTGGACCAGGGGGTCTTCACCCACTGGATGCTCGCCCACGAGTTCGAGCAGCCGCTTACCTACATCGGCTTCGGCGGCGAGGGCAAGCAGGTGCGCGACCTGCTCCACGTCGAGGACCTGGTCGACCTGGTCGAGCGCCAGCTGCTCGATCCCGAGAGCTGGGACGGGCGCACCGTGAACGTCGGCGGCGGTCGCGAGTGCAGTCTCTCACTGCAGGAGACGACGGCGATCTGCCGGGATCTGACCGGCAACGAGGTTCCGATCGAGCCGGTCGCCGAGACCCGGACGGGGGACGTGCCGATATACATCTCCGATTGCGCCCGGCTCTTCGGGCTTGACGATTGGCGTCCGCAGCGCGACGCGAGACAGGTTCTGGCCGACATCCAGGAGTGGGTGGCGGCGGATCGGGACCGAATCGCCGCCGCCCTGGAAATCGAGGTCCCCGCAGGGGAGAAGGAGTAGCGAACGAACATGGCGGTAGCGATCATCACGGGCTCAGGGGGCCTGATCGGCTCGGAGGCGGTCGAGCACTTCGTCGCCGAGGGCTACGACGTCGTCGGCATCGAGAACGACATGCGGGCCAGCTTCTTCGGGCCCGAGGCCTCGACCGCGCACGTCACCGAGCGCCTCCTCGACGCCCACCCGGCGTTCCGCAGCGAAAGCGCCGACATCCGCGATCGCGATGCGGTCGACCGCATCTTCGCCCAGCACGGCACGGCGATCGAGCTGGTGATCCACACCGCCGCCCAGCCCTCGCACGACTGGGCCGCGAGCGATCCCCAGGTGGACTTCGGGGTCAACGCCAACGGCACCCTCAACCTGCTGGAGGCTGCCCGCGCCCACTGCCCGGAGGCGACCTTCGTCTTCTGCTCGACCAACAAGGTCTACGGCGACACTCCCAACTTCCTGCCGCTCGAGGATCTGGAGCTGCGCCTGGAGCTGCCCGAGTCGCATCGCTACCACCGCGGCATCGACACCTCGATGTCGATCGACAACTGCACGCACTCGCTGTTCGGTGTCTCCAAGGCGGCGGCCGACCTGCTCGTTCAGGAGTACGGCCGTTACTTCGGAATGCCGACCGTCTGCTTCCGGGGCGGTTGCCTGACCGGGCCCCAGCACGCCGGCGCCAAGCTGCACGGCTTCCTCGCCTACCTGATGAAGTGCACCGCCACGGGCACGCCCTACACCGTCTTCGGGTACGGGGGCAAGCAGGTTCGCGACAACATCCACAGCGCCGACCTGATCGCCGCCTTCGCCGCCTTCCATGCCGCTCCGCGCCCCGCCGCGGTCTACAACATCGGCGGCGGCCGCTTCAGCAACTGCTCGATGCTCGAGGCGATCGAGATCTGCGAGCGGGTCGCGGGCCGCGAGCTGAGCTGGGAGATGGGCGAGGACGCCCGCATCGGCGACCACCGCTGGTGGATCTCCGACCTCGCCCCGTTCGAAGCCGACTACCCCGAGTGGAAGCTGCGCTATGGCGTCGAGGACATCCTGCGCGAGATGTATGAGCAGAACGCGGAGCGCTGGGGCGCGGCGGCGGCGTGAAGCTCTCCGTAGTCATACCGGCTCAGAACGAGGAGGGATCGGTCGGGCACACGGTCGAGGGCATCGCCGCTGCCCTGGAGCGCGAGGGAATCGACTACGAGGTCGTCGTCGTCGACGACGGCAGCGAAGACTCGACCGCCGCCGTGGTGGAGGCGATCGGCGCCGTGAACCCGCGCGTCCGCTGCCACCGCTCCCACTACGAAAAAGGCTTCGGGATGGCGATCAGGGCGGGGTTCGACGTCTTCGGGGGCGACTCGGTCGTGATCGCGATGGCCGATGCCTCAGACGACCCCGAGGACCTCGTCCGCTACCACCGGCTGATGGAGGAAGGCTGGGACTGCGCCTTCGGCTCGCGCTTCGTGCCGGGCGCCGTCGTCCACGAGTACCCGCGCCTGAAGCTCGCGATCAACCGCCTCGCCAACTGGTTCATCAGGGTCCTCTTCCGGCACCGCTACAACGACACCACCAACGCCTTCAAGGGGTACCGGCGCGAGGTGATCGAGACGATCCAGCCGCTGCTCTCCAAGCACTTCAACCTGACCGTCGAGATGCCGCTGAAGGCGATCGTCCGCGGTCACAGCTACGCGGTGGTGCCGACCTCCTGGACCAACCGGACGAGCGGCGAGGCGAAGCTGGCGATGAAAGAGATGGGCAGCCGCTACCTGTTCATCGTGCTCTACGTCTGGCTCGAGCACACGCTCAGCCGGGGCGACTACCGAGTCTCGGCCGCGGCACGCGGCGGCGCATCCAGCTGACCCGCGAGGTCAGCCGCGGCAGCCCGTTTCTCAGGTTGGGGTTGCCGAAGGGATCGACGGCGGCGACCTGCTGCCAGCGGTCGACCAGCTGTTCGAACTCCCAGCGCTTGACCTCGGCGTCGCGAGTCGAGGACTCGTAGTGGTAGAGGACCAGGTCGGGGTCGTAGACGATGCGGCGGCCGCTTTTGTGGACCTTGAGGCAGTAGTCGACGTCGTTGAAGTTGACCGGCAGCACCGTCGTCAGCCCGCCCAGCTCTTCGAAGACGTCGCGCCGGGTCATCAGGCAGGCTCCGGTCACGGTAAGGCAGTTGCGGGCGATCAGGACCGCGTTGGCGTAGCCGCGGTAGTCGCCCGAGTAGCCGCGGTAGATGTGACCCGGGAGGCCGCCCCCGAAGTCGACGCCGACGTGCTGCAGACGGCCGTCGCCCCAGAGCAGCCTGCCTCCGACGGCGCCGATCCCCTCGCGCTCGGAGTACATCACCATCCGCTCCAGCCAGTTCGGCGTCGTCACCTCGATGTCGTCGTTGAGCAGGAGCAGGTGCTCTCCGCGGCTGTGGACCGCGCCGAGGTTGATCTTGGCCGAGAAGCTGAAGGGCTCGGCGAACTCGACCAGGCGCAGCCGCTCGCCGGCGATCTCGAGTAGCTGGTCGCGGACCGCCTGCTCGACCGAGGCGTCGACCACGCAGACGATCTCGTAGTTCTCGTAGGTCGAGGACTCGAGGATGCTCTTCACGCAGTGGACGGCGAGGACGACCGGCTCGTAGCGGACCTCGCGCACCTGGCCGGCGGTGGGGATGACGATGCTGACCAGCGGTTCGCTCTCCAGGCGGGGGTTGACGTGGAGGATGCCCGGGTCCTCGGCGTCCCGCTCGATCTCGGCCGGGAAGCCGGTGCGCTCGCAGTGCGCCTGCACGGCGCGGCGGCCGGCCTCGAAGGCCCACGGCTTCGCCGCCTCGCCACCGGCGGCAGAGGTGTCGAGGATGCGCCAGTGGTAGAGCACCCTCGGCACGTGGGCCACCGCCCGGGCGCGCTCGGTCACCTTCAGGACAAGGTCCCAGTCCTGGGAGCCCTCGAACTCCTGGTCGAATCCCCCGACCTCCTCGACCAGGGCGCGGCGGAAGACGCTGAGGTGGCAGGTGTACATCTGCGTCCGCAGGCGCTCGGGCGACCAGTCGGGCTTGAAGAAGGATTCCGAGTGGCGGAGGCCGGTGCGGTCGACCTTGTCCTCGTCGGTGTAGACGTAGTCCGTCTCGGGGTTGGCGTCGATCGCCGCGGCGACGTGGAAGAGGGCGTCGGGGTGCAGCATGTCGTCGTGGTCGAGCAGGGCGACGAACTCACCGCGCGCCATCGCCAGGGCGGCGTTGGAGGCGGCGACGATGCCGGCGTTCTCCTCGCTGAACTGGACCCTGATGCGTGGGTCCTTGGCGCCGGCCGCCTGGAGAATCTCGCGAACGTGCGGCTGGCGCGAGCCGTCGTCGACGAGGCAGAGCTCCCACTCGCCGTGGCTCTGGGAGCGGACCGAGCGCAGCATCTGGCGCAGCACGCGGGCCGGCGTCTCGTAGACGGGGGTGAGGATCGAGAAGCGCGGCGGGGGCACGAGCGCTCAGTGCGGGCCGCGGAGCCTGCGCAGGAACGGGCCCAGCAGGCGGCCCACCATCGGGATCCTGGTCTGGATCGTGGCGGCGGCCCCGGCCAGGCGCTCGGCCCGGGCTTCGTGGGCGGCGAGCCTGCCCCGCGCGACGCCGAGTTCGACGTCCTTGCCGACGAGCAGGTCGCGCAGCCTGAGGATCTCCTGCTCGTCGCGGGCCGCCTCGTCCGCGCGCTCGGTGGACTCCTCCACCCTGGCCTCCAGCTCGGCAATCTGCTTCTGGGCGGCGAGCAGGGACTCGCGCAGCTGGTCCGCCTCCTGCCGCAACCGGTACCAGGACCTGTCGTAGCGGCGCACCGTGTCCTCCAGGGACTCCTCCGTGCGGCTGTAGAGGGCGGCCCACGGGGTCAGGTAGGAAGTGTCGCGGTCGACCTCACGCAGGAATCCTTCGCGGGCCAGCGCCGCCGACCAGGCCTCCACCGGCTGCACGTTCAGGTGGGTCGCCTCGCTGTAGTCCTCGGGCGTACTGGAGACCAGGAGACGGTCGCTGGAAGCGCAGAGGCTGGCGATCGCGGCGTCGGCTTCGGCGGGGGGGACGTGCTCCAGCACCTCGATGCAGACCGTGAGGTCGTAGCGACGGCCGGGAGGGTCCGTGATCGAGCCCACCTGGCAGTACTCGCGTACCGTCTCGTCGACCTGGGAGATCGCGTACTCGGAGATGTCGACGCCCCACGCCTCGACGCCGCGCTTGCGCAGCGCCTCGACCAGGAACCCCATCGCACAGCCGGCGTCGAGGACGGAGCTGGGACGCAGGTCCCTGACGATGCCCTCGGCGACCTGGTCGAAGAAGCCGAGCCAGTGCGCGTTGCGCTCGTAGGGGACGCCGCATTCGTGGCGGAAGTAGGAGCTTCCGTACTCGACGCCCGCAACGTCCCCGCCGGGACGCGCTGGAGTGACTTGCTCCGACATCGTTGCGAGTCTATCCGGAGTGCGATCCGGGTTTCCGACTTGACGGCGGTGGCAGGCTACTCGGCCATGTCGGCCGATCTGAGGGGGCGGGGCGGGTGAGCGAGGGCCTGGAGCTCACCTGGATGCTGATCCTGCACCTGGCGCTGACGGCGGTGCCGGCCGCTGCCGCCGTGCTCGTTGCTGTCCGCGGCGGGCTGCGCAGCGTCCCGCTGCTGCTCGGGATCGCGCTGGTGGCCTCGGGCGCCGGGGCGATGCTGGCGTTCTGGGCCTACTACACCGATCCGATGGTCGGGCAGGCCGTCTCGTTCCTACTCGTGCTGGGATCGGTCCAGGCGATCGCCTGGGCTTCATGGTCCGGCCTCGACCGCGAGATCTTGCGCCGCCTGGCGACACCCGCCGCCCTTTGGGTCCTGAGCAGCGCCTTCGTCCTCTTCCTCGGCTTCCTCCACGGCGGCCAGGACGAACCGGTGGCGATGGCAGCGACCCGTTTCTCCCACTCGCTGCCCGTCGACAACGACATCCCGCGGTACTTCTCCGAGTGGTTCTACGAGCACGGCCGCGACGGGTCCCCTCTACCCCTCTTCAGCTGGCTCTCCAGCGACCGGCCGCCGCTGCAGGTTGGCTACGTCCTCTCTCAGCGGCCCTTCGGCTGGGACGAGGTGGGGCTGCATTACCAGGTGACCGGCGTCGTCGTGCAGCAGCTCTGGATCCTCGGCATGTGGGCGGTCCTCTGCGCCGCCCGCATCCGTCCTGCGGCGCGCGGCCTGGCGATGTTCGCCGTGATCGTCAGCGACTTCGCGATCCTGCACGGGTTCTTCGTCTGGCCGAAGCTGCTGGCGGCGGCCTTTCTGCTCGGCGCGCTCGCGATCGTCGTCTCGCCGAGCTGGGCGGAGCTGCGGCGCAGCAACGCCGTCGCCGCGCTCTTCGCCGCCCTCTGCGCGCTGGCGATGCTCGCCCACGGCGCCAGCGCCTTCGTCCTGCTGCCCCTGCTCGGGTTCGCGGCCTGGCGCGGGATGCCTAGCTGGCGCTGGCTCGCCGTCGCGGCGCTCGTCGGCTTTGTCGCGCTGGCGCCCTGGAGCGCCTACCAGCGCTTCGCCGACCCGCCGGGAGACCGTCTGCTCAAGTGGCAGCTCGGCGGCATGCTGGAGGTCACCGACGAAGGCGCGCTGGAGACGATCGCCGACGGCTACGCGGAGGCCGGGGCGGGGGGGACGCTCGAAAACAAGTGGCGCAACCTGACTTCGGTCGCAGGCGTCAGCGAAACGCGGGAGGGGGTGCGGTTGGCGCTCGACTACGCCGGGGAAGGCAGTTTCGGCAACACCTTGGCCGCGCTCCGCTTTCCGCGCTTTATCTCGCTGTTGCCGCTGCTCGGCGTCTTCCTGCTCGCGCCGCTGGCGATGGCGGTCGCGCGGATCCGGGGCAGCCCCGGCGGGGCGGAGTGGCGCTTCGCGCTCCAGATGCTCGGCTTCTGCGTACTGGCGACGCTGGTCTGGGTGCTGCTCATGTTCGGCGGGCAGGAGTCCAACGCGACGGTCCACGTCGGCAGCCTCGCCCTGCCGCTGCTCGCGATCTGCGCCTGCACGATCGGGCTCTACGCGGTCTCGCGCCTGCTCGCGCTGGCGGTGGTAGCGATCGGCGCGACGACGTCGCTGGCGCTCTGCGTACCGTCGCTGATGCCGATCGAGGGAACCTCGTACTCGCCCTTCTCCGCCGCGCTCGCGACCACAGCCTTCGCCGCGCTCGCCTTCCTGTGCTTGCGTGGTGACCCTGGCGACGACGGCTCCCGTCCATACACTGCCCGCTGAAATGGACCGGCTGCCGCGCCACCTCCCCTACCTCCTGTTCGCGGCGGCCCTGGCCGGCTCGGCGGCCCTGATATTGGCGCTGAGCGTCGAGTTCACCTTCTTCGGCGACACCTGGGCGACGCTGATGGAGCGGCGCGACCTCAGCTTCGACACGGTCTTCGCCCCCCACAACGAGCACATCAACGTCATGCAGGTTCTCCTGCAGAGGGCCCAGCTGGCGCTCTTCGGGATGAGCTCGACCACCCCCGAACTCCTCCTGCTGGTGCTTTTCCTGGTCGTCGTCGCGATCCTCCTCTTCGTCTACGTCGAGCGCCGGATCGGGCCCTGGCCTGCGCTGCTCGCCACCTCGATCGTGCTCTTCCTCGGCCCCGCCTGGGAGGTTCTCCTGTGGCCGTTCGAGATCGGCTTTATCGGCTCGATGCTCTTCGGCTTGGCGATGCTCCTCGCGCTCGAGCGGAACGACCGCCGAGGCGACCTGATCGCCTCGGCGTGCCTGCTCGCAGCCCTGGCGTTCTCCAGTCTCGGCATACCCTTCGTCGCTGCCGCTGCCGCCGACGTCCTGCTGAAGCACCGCGAACGAGGCGTCTGGCAGCGAGCGGCGCTCTTCGCCGTTCCGGTCCTGCTGTTCGGTCTCTGGTACCTGGGCTGGGGCTCGGACGCCGAAAGCCACCTCTCGCTGCGGAACGTGCTCGCCTCACCCCGCTTCGTCGCCGATCTCGTCGCCTTCGGCGTGGCCTGCATGGCCGGTCTTGGAACTAGCCCCTACGGTGGGACGCCGACCCCTGTCTGGGGCTATCCGCTGGTTATCGGCCTACTCGTCGCGGTCGGTCTGCGGGCCCGCAAGGGCCCATTCCCCACGGCGTTCTGGGTGGTGGGAGCGGCGGCGACGGCCAACTGGTTCCTCACCGCCTTCAACCAGTTCCCCGGCCGCGCGCCGATCACCAACCGCTACGTCTACGCGACCGCGATCTTCGTCCTCCTGCTGGCCGCCAACGCGCTGGTCGGCCTCCGCTGGGGCCGGCAGGCGCTGGTCGCGGCCGCCCTGGCGACGCTGATCGCGATCTCCGTCAACGTCGTCGTGCTCAAGGACGGTGCCAACTTCTTCCGCGACCAGTCGGTGATCGCCAAAGCGAACGTGGCCGCCATCGAGATCGCCCGACGCACCGTTGAGCCTGACTTCCAATTGACCGAAGACGTGTCAGGGACGCCATCTCTGATCAACGTCTATGCGGATAAATACCTGGAGGCCGTCGACGACTATGGCTCGCCTGCCTACTCTCCGGCTGAGCTGACTACCGCGCCCACCGAAGCTCGCCGCCGGGCGGACATCGTCCTCTCTCAGGCGCTACCCCTCTCGGCCTTGATCCAGCGCGACGCCTTCGATGTGGATCGTGCGCGAACGGGGTGCACTGTCGTCAGGCCCGGCGATCCGCCCGTGCCTCGGGAGGTGCGGCTTTCGCCGGGACTGACGAGGATCGAAGTTGCACCGGGGCCGCACGCCGATTTCTTCCTTCGCCGCTTCGCCAGGAGGGAATACCCGGTGCCGACCAAGGGCGGGCCGGGCGGTTCCGTCACGGAGCTGCGAGTGCCCGGCGACGAAGCTCCACGATACCCCTGGTACCTGGGGGTGGAGGCGTCCCAGCCGGTCCGCGTCTGCGGCTGACCGACGTCAGAGGTCCTCGGCGACGCGGGGGGCTTCGCGCCTGAAGAGCCAGACGGCGAGCACCGAGACTCCGATGAAGATCGCGGCCGCCGGCAGCAGGCCTGCCGCGCCACCGACGACGTCGCTCGCGCTCGGGGCGCTCGGATCGATCACCCAGACCCGGATCTGCTCGAAGAGCGGCGCGATCGGGTTGGCGAACATGATCCGCTGGTACTCGGCGGGGATGATCTCGGCCGGGTAGATCACCGGCGTGCCGTAGAAGAGCACCTGCGAGAACACCGCCCAGATCATCAGCACGTCGCGGAAGCGCACGTAGAGCACCGAGAGCAGCATGCTGACTGACACCGTGAAGGCGACCAGGAGCGCCAGCGCGGGAAAGAACAGCAGCCAGGTCCAGGCTGGGTCGATGCCCCAGGCGAGGAGGAAGGCGAAGACGACGAGGAGGTTGATGCAGAGGTTGAAGAAGGTGGTCAGCACGATGGCCAGGGGGATCACCAGGCGCGGGAACTGGGTCTTGCGCACGACGCTCTCCTGGTTGACCACCGAGGTGACGGCGTTCTGGGTCGCCTCTGCGAAGAAGGTGAAGAGGACGATGTTGAGCAGCAGCAGCACCGGGTAGTTGGGCACGCCGCTGCCCAGCCGGATCACCTTGGTGAAGACGAAGAGCAGCACCGCGAACAGCAGCAGCGGCCGGATCAGCGACCACATATAGCCGAGCACGGTGCCGAAGTAGTTGCGCTTGAACTCGGTCGTCGCCACCAGCCAGAGCAGGTCGGCGAAGCGCCGCCAGCCACCGCCCAGGGCGGACGGCCCCGGCACCTCGACGAGCGGGGGCGCCGTTCCCGGCGCGCCAGCGGACGAGCCCGTCCCCGGCGTCACCCGGGACCTCCGCTCTCGACCTCGGCCGTGACCTCGTGGGGCAGCTCGACGACCCCGCCGGCGTTGCCGCCGAAGACGACGAAGTCGACGCAGTTGTGCAGGTGGAGCAGAACCGTGCGAGTCGGGGAGTGGTTGACTCCGCAGTGCACGAAGTAGCGTCCCGGGGCCAGCGGGTTCTCGAGGTCGGCCCGGAACCTGATGCGCTCGCCGGGGTGCAGATCTCGCGAGCCCGAGGCCGCCTTCGCCTCGGCGCCGAACTGGAAGACCCCGACTCCGTCGGCGTTGGCGAGCACGCAGACGACGTTGATGTCCGAGAGTTCGCTGGTTACTTCGAAGTCCAGTCGCAGGCCGATCTTCGTCCCATGCTCGACCGCCTCCAGACGCTCGCCCCCCGGCCCCTCGATCCTGGCGTCGAGGATGCGGACCCGGTCGCTGCTGTCCAGGGCGGGCGCCTCGGCCGCCACGCGCTCGCGCTCGAAGTTCAGCTTGATGTAGCGGCGCCCGACCTCCGCCGGGTCGCCGAGGTGCTGGATCCGCCCGTCGTCGATCAGCATCGCGCGGTGGCAGTAGGTCTCCACGGTGCTCATCTCGTGGGTGACCAGGGCTATCGTCTTGCCTTCCGCCTTCATCCGGTGGAAGGAGTCGGCGCACTTCTGCTGGAAGGCGGCGTCGCCGACCGCCAGCACCTCGTCGATGAGGAGGATGTCGGCGTCAGCCTGCAGCATCATCGAGAAGGCGAGGCGGACCATCATCCCCGACGAGTAGTTCTTCAGCCTGAGGTCGGCGAATTCGTGCAGCTCGGCGAAGTCGAGGACGCTGTCCAGCCGGGCCCGCGTCTCGGCCGGCGTCAGGCCCATCATCACCCCATTGAGGAGGATGTTTTCCCTCGCCGTCAGCTCGGGGTTGAAGCCGACGCCGAGCTCGATGAAGGGCGCCATCCTGCCCGCCATCCTGATTTTCCCGGCGTCCGGCCTGTAGATGCTCGCGAGCAGCTTCAGCAGGGTGCTCTTGCCGGATCCGTTGCGTCCGACGATGCCGAAGAACTCGCCCTGGTGGATCTCGAACGAGATCCCGTCGAGGGCGCGCAGCTCGCGGTAGTCGCGGCCCGCGAAAGGGCGAACGGCCCGCTCCTTGAGCGAGTCGACGCGGTGTGTCGGGATCCGGAAGGCCTTGGACAGTCCCTCGACCTGGATCGCGACCGGGTTGCTGACGAGCTGTGACAGTGGTCGTCCCTAGCCCGCGGTTCGGTGCCGCCCCAGCAGGGTGCGGATCTCCCGTCTTCCCTTGGCAACGGCCCGGCGCGGCAGAGACGGCCTCGGGGGGGAGAATTCCGTCGCGAGGGGGGGCGGCGGCGGCCCGGCCTTGCGCAGGACGACGACGAACTCGATTCCATGCTGCGCTGCGGCCTCGACCTCGAAGGCCTCGCCGAACCGCTCGCGGCAGGCGACGATCAGCTGCAGGAACTCGGCCTGCGTCCAGACATGCATGTGAATCGAGTACTGCTGTCCTTCCAGATGGTCGGCGCGGGCGATCTGCTCCGCTTCGGTTTCGCCGGGCTTGGTCTCCACCAGCCGACCCCATTCCTCGTAGTGCTGTCGCCGAGATTGCTGCGGTCCCTGCTCGTGGTCGGCGACCATGTGATCGAGCGGCGTCACCTCGCGGCGGAAGTCGAAGGTGTAGCGCTTGTCGGGCACGGCGTAGAAGAGGACGCCACCCGGTTTCAGCTTGCCGAGGTGCGTCTTCACCGTTCCGATCGGGTCCTCGCAGTGCTCGAGGAAGTGGTTGGCGACGATGAAGTCCTGCGACCCGTCGGCGACGGTGGCCAGCGCCTCGCCGTCGTCGATCACGTCGACGCGGGTCAGGTCCCACTCGGCGAGCTCGGGGTACTCGCGGCGCAGGTCCTCGACGCTCATCCGGTCCACGTATCTCGCGCGGGCCTGGGGCGGGAGCGCCAGCGGCTGGTGCAGCGGGCCTATCTCGATCCCCTCGCCCGCCAGGAAGGAGGTGGCGAGGACGACGCGTGCGTCGAGGAACGACGGTGGGGGAGGGGCCGGCTCCTGCCGTGCTTGCTCGCCGGCGCTCGGGGGTGGAGTGGGCACGGCGGCAGGCTACAGGACGCCCTTGCGCCCGCCCCGGCGTCGCCGGCGAAGCGCCACCGCCTCGCGGGCGGAGATCTCGAGCAGGGGCGCGGCGACCGGGCGCGGCTCGAGGCCGGCGCCGTCGCGCCAGCCGCGCAGGCGCCCCTTCAGCCCCTGCGCGGTGCGGTCGGCCAGTAGCTGGCCGGCGCAGATCGCGCCCTCGCAGGCGAGGACGCGCAGGGCCGCGCCGGGCCTCGACATCACCCGGTAGCGGCGCAGCATGTAGCCGCGGCTCCAGCCGGTGCGTCGGTACTTGGCGCCGCTCCCGGCGCCGAGGCTCGCCGAGTAAGAGTGCAGCGCCCGTGCCTCGGGGGCGAGGCGGCACCTCGCCCCGGCGGCGGCCATGCGCAGCGCCAGGTCGAGGTCCTCGTAGTAGAGGAAGATCCGCTCGTCGAAGCCGCCGACCGCGGTGAAGGCGGCGTGGCGATAGAGAGCCGCTCCCCCCGTCGGCCCGAGCGGATCGGCGGCGCCGGCCGCCGCCGCGAGCGGCTCCCCGTGCAGGTAGTCGAAGCCCATCAGGGTGCGGTCGGCGACGACGCCGGCGGAGTCGATCAGCTCGGGGGCGCGTTCCTGGGTCAGCACCGCGGCCACCGAGTGGACGGTGTCGTCGAGCCGCTCCAGCAGCGCCTCGACGAAGCGGGGCTCGCACTCTACGTCGTTGTTGAGCAGGATCAGCGGGTCGGCCGGCCGCTCCTCGACCGCCCGGTTGAGCGCTGGTCCGAAGCCGGTGTTCTCGCCCAGCGCCACCACCGCGACCTCCGGGAACTCGGCCCGCACCAGCTCCAGCGAGCCGTCGGTGGAGCCGTTGTCGGCGATGACGACGTCGGCGGGCCGGGTCTGGGCGCGCAGGCTGGCGAGGACCCGCGGCAGGTGCCGCTCGCCGTTGAAGTTGGGGATGTAGATCGCCGGTCGCACCGGAGCCCTCAGCCATCTCTCCGCGGTCTTGCCCGCAGCGCCGCTGAGAGGCGCAGCAGCGGCGCTGCGACCGGCCTCAGAGCGGGATGGTGCTTGCCGATGTAACGGCGCAGCGAGGCGAGCCGCAGGGCCTGCAGCGTGCGGGTGTCCAGCTGGCGGAAGGAGGTCGCGGTGGCGTGGCCGACCCGGGCCGAGCCGACGACCAGGTTGCGGTAGCCCGCCTTCCGCGACCGCTTCGCCAGGTCGACGTCCTCGTACCAGAGGTGAAAGTCCTCGTCGAAGCCACCGAGCAGCTTCCATGTCTCGCGCCGCATGACGAAGCAGGCGCCCGAAGGCTGGCCGATCTCCAGGGTCTCGCCCCGCAGGGGGCTGGCGACCGCCCGCCGCATGAAGGAGCCCGCGAGTGTCTGGCCGAGGACCGCCAGGCCGCCGGGCAGCTCCGCGTGGTAATCGGCGTCATCGTCGAAGGCCGGCGCGACGACACCCGCGCGCGGGTCCTGCCGGACTGCCTCGGCCAGCACTGCGAGTGCCCCCGGCTCGGGGACGACATCGGCGTTGCTGATGCACACCGTCTCCGCCGTGCCGCCGCGCAGCGCCCGGTTGGCGGCGGTGCCGTAGCCGGCGTTCTCCTCGCTCAGCACCAGCCGCACCCCCGGCAGCTCGGCCGCGGCGAGCAGCTCCCGCTGCTCCGCGGCCGAGGCGTTGTCGACCAGCGTCACCCGCGATTCGACTCCGGTCGAGGCCGCGTAGGCCCGTGCCGCGGCCACCGCCGCCTCCGAGGTGTTCCAGTTGACGATCGCGACGTCGACCGCGGATGGTTGCTGCGAGGTGGGGCTCATCGCGACGCGACGATAGCCTTCCCGACCGTGCAAGACCTCAAGGGCTTGATTCTCTCCGGCGGGGCCGGAACTCGGCTGCGCCCGATCACCCACACCTCCGCCAAGCAACTGGTGCCCGTCGCCAACAAGCCCGTGCTCTTCTACGGGATCGAGGCTCTGGTCGACGCCGGCGTCACCGAGATCGGCATCATCATCGCGCCCGAGACCGGCGAGGAGATCCGCGCGGCGGCTGGGGACGGCTCCGCCTTCGGCGCCGAGATCACCTACATCCTTCAGGACGAGCCGGCTGGGCTCGCCCACGCGGTGCTGACCGCGGAGGAGTTCATCGGCGGCTCGCCCTTCGTCATGTACCTGGGCGACAACCTGCTCGCCGACGGCCTGCGCGGCCTCGTCGCCACCTTCCGCGAGGCCGAGCCGGACGCGCTGATCCTGCTCACCCCGGTCTCCGACCCGGAGCACTACGGGGTCGCGGAGCTCGACGGCGAACGGATCGTGCGCCTGGTCGAGAAGCCCAAAGACCCTCCGTCCAACCTGGCCCTGGTCGGCGTCTACCTCTTCCAGCCCTCGATCTTCGAGGCGGCGCGAACCCTCGAGCCCTCCTGGCGCGGTGAGCTCGAGATAACGGAGGCGATCCAGAAGCTGATCGAGGACGACCACACCGTTCGGTCGGAGGTGGTCAGCGGCTGGTGGAAGGACACCGGCCAGCTCGCCGACATGCTCGAGGCGAACCGGCTGGTGCTGGAGGACCTCGAGACGCGGATCGAGGGCGAGGTCGACGAGGACTCGCGGGTCGAGGGCCGTGTCGTGATCGAGGCGGGCGCCGTCGTCAACGACTCCGTCGTTCGCGGCCCGGCCGTGATCGGCGCTGGTGCCCGCATCGAGTCCGCCTACGTCGGCCCCTACACCTCGATCGGCGACAACGTCCGCATCTGCCGCTCCGAAATCGAGCACTCGATCGTCCTCGCCGGCTCCGTGGTCGAGGACCTCGGCACGCGCATGGAGGCCAGCCTGCTCGGCCGCGAAGTCAAGCTGACCCGCAGCGACGGGATGCCGAAGACGCTGCGGATGCTGGTCGGCGACAAGTCGGAGATCAAGATCATCTGATGGGGCGCGCGCGATGAAGGTGCTGGTCACGGGCGCCGGCGGGATGCTGGGGCGCGACATCGTGCTCGCCGCCGGCAACGCCGGCCACGACGTGGTCGGCTTCGGCCATGCCGAGCTCGACCTCACCGACGAGGCGACGGTCAAGGCGAAGATCGAGCTCGAGCGGCCCGACGTGGTGATCAACTGCGCTGCCTGGACTGACGTCGACGGCGCCGAGGAGGCTGAGGATGCGGCGCTGGCGGTGAACGAGGCTGGTGCCGGCCATGTCGCCGCCGCCGCCGCCACGGTCGACGCCAGCGTCGTCTACGTCTCCAGCGACTACGTCTTCGACGGCGCCAAGGGCGCCCCCTACGTCGAGACCGACGAGACGGCCCCGCTCTCCGCCTACGGCCGCACCAAGCTCGCGGGCGAGGCGGCGACCGCCGCCGCCAACAAGCGCCACTTCGTCGTCCGCTCCTCCTGGCTGTTCGGGATCGGCGGCTCCAACTTCGTCGAGACCATGCTGCGGCTCGCCGTCACCCAGAACGAGGTGCTGGTCGTGCGCGACCAGGTCGGCTCGCCGACCTACACCTGGCACCTCGCCTACGGCATCGTCCGCCTGATCGAGGGGGTCGAGTTCGGCATCCACCACATGGCGGCCGCCGGCTCCTGCTCCTGGTACGAGTTCGCCCGCGAGATCTTCGAGCAGGCCGAGGTCGAGTGCCGGGTGCTCTCCGCGACCACCGAGATGCTGGGACGGCCGGCGCCGCGCCCGGCCTACTCGGCCCTGGTCAGCCAGCGCCGCCACGCGATCGAGCTGCCCTCCTGGAGAGACGGCCTCGCCGGCTACCTGGCTCAACGCCCCGCCGGCCGGGAGGCTGCCTGATCCTCCCCTTTGTGACACACACTGCATTAATTTCAAACAGAAGTGCAAAGTGTGTGGATCAATTCACTACCACTTTGTCGTAGTGCGAATTTCACTGCTAGCGTCGCCGGCAGGAGGGTGAAGGGGACGGGTGTCCTCAGGTGGTTGACGTCCACCATGTCCGACAACCCTCGGATCCGGTTCGAGTCCGGCGCCCTCCGCAATGTAGATCGCCGGAGTAGGTATGAGTCTGGGGTGGACCATGGTAGTCTAATTGCGGACGTCATCCACCTGCGGGGTGGTTCCCCGCTTCACCAGGCTCGACCCGCTCCGGCGGGTCTTGTCGCTTGAGGATCGCTACTCTTCCGCCGCGTGAAGCTCCTCGTCACCGGCGCCGCCGGCTTCATCGGCTCCACCTACGTTCGCCTGGTCGGCGACGAGCACCAGGTGCGGGTGCTCGACAAGCTCACCTACGCCGGGCGGCGCGAGAACCTGCCCGAGGGCGTGGAGCTCGTCGTCGGCGGGATCGAGGACCCGGCTGTGGTGCGCGAGGCGATGGAGGGCTGCGACGCGGTGGTCAACTTCGCCGCCGAGTCGCACGTCGACCGCTCGATCGACGACCAGGACGCCTTCGCCCGCACCCACGTGATCGGCACCGGCACCCTGCTCGACGCCGCCCGTGAGCTCGGGGTCTCCCGCTACCTGCAGGTCTCGACCGACGAGGTCTACGGCTCGATCGAGTCGGGCTCCTTCACCGAGACCTCGCCGCTCGACCCCTCCTCGCCCTACTCGGCGACCAAGGCCGCCGGCGACCTGCTCGTCTCCGCCCACGTCCACACCTACGGGATCGAGGCCTCGATCGTTCGCGGCTCCAACAACTACGGGCCGCGCCAGTACCCGGAGAAGCTGATCCCGCTGATGGTGCTGAACGCCCTCCACGGCGACTCGCTGCCGGTCTACGGCGATGGCAAGCAGGTCCGCAACTGGCTCTACGTCGAGGACTTCTGCCGCGGCATCCACACGGTGCTGCTCGAGGGCCGCGCCGGCGAGGCCTACAACGTCGGCGGCCCCGACGAGTGCGAGAACATCGAGGTGGTGAAGCGGGTGATCGAGTTGGCCGGAGGGGACGAGTCGCTGATCGAGTACGTCGCCGACCGCCCCGGACACGACCGCCGCTACTCGCTCTCCTCCGAGAAGCTGAAGACGGAGCTCGGCTGGGAGGCGCAGGTGCACTTCGCCGAGGGGCTCGAGCGCACCGTGCGGTGGTACCGCGAGAACGAGGACTGGTGGGGGCCGATCCGCTCCGGCGAGTACCGCGAGTACTACGAGAAGCAGTACGGCAGGGCTCTCGGCTGATGCCGGAGCGGCTGCCGACGAAGCTCGACGGCGTCGTCCTGCTCGAGCCCACTGTCTACGGCGACGAGCGCGGCTTCGTGGTGGAGACCTTCCGCCGCGACGCCTGGGCCGAGCTCGGGGTCGACGTCGAGCTGGTCCAGCACAACCACTCGCGCTCCTCGAGGAACACTCTGCGCGGGCTCCACTTCCAGACCTCGCCGGGCCAGGCGAAGCTGGTCCGCTGCCCCCGCGGGGCGATCTTCGACGTCGCCGTCGACCTGCGCCGCGGCTCGCCCACCTACGGGCAGTGGGAGGGCCACGTCCTCGACGACGAGGCCCACCGCCAGCTCTTCGTCCCGGTCGGCTTCGGCCACGGCTTCCTCGTCCTCAGCGATATCGCCGACGTCACCTACCTGCTCTCCAGCACCTACGACCCGGCGGCGGAGGCGGGCATCGCCTGGGACGACCCCGACGTGGCCGTCGAGTGGCCGGTCCCCGCCGGCGCCGAGCCGCTCCTCTCCGAGCGCGACAAGTCCGCTCCGCGCCTCGCCGAGGTGGCGGAGACGCTCCCCTTCGGGCACGGGTGAGAGCCCGCGCGATCTACCTGCTGAAGGCGGCCGCTCGTAGGGCGCTCTGGGCGCCCTACGACCTGCTCCACCGGCACGAGCGGCGCGCCCGCCTGATCCCGCCGCGGGGGCTCTCCTTCGTCGGCGGCGGCGACTTCGAGCAGACCGGCCAGGAGTTCCTCGGCCACTTCACCGAGCTCGGGGGCCTGCGCCCCGACGACGACGTGCTCGACGTCGGCTGCGGCATCGGCCGCATGGCGATCCCGCTGACCGGCCACCTGCAGGGCGGCTCCTACGCCGGCTTCGACGTCGGCAGGGAGATGGTGCGCTGGTGCAGCCGCCACATCACCCCACGTCACCCCGAGTTCGAGTTCTCCTGGGCGCCCGTCTACAACCGCAAGTACAACCCGTTCGGTGACCTCTCCGCAGCCGAGTTCCGCTTCCCCTACCCGGACGCCTCCTTCGACTTCGCCTTCGCCACCTCGCTCTTCACCCATCTCGTCCACGACGAGGCCCAGCACTACCTGGAGGAGACCGCGCGGGTGCTGCGGCCGGGGGGGACCTGCTTCCTCACCTTCTTTCTGCTCACCGCCGAGGCGGAGCGTGAGATGGCGGCCGGCCGCGCCGCCTTCCGCTTCGAGCACGAGATCGACGGCGCCGCCACCACCGATCCGCGCATCCCGGAGGAGGCGGTCGCCTACCGCCTCGAGGAGGCGCTAGCGATGCTCGGGAACGCCGGCCTCGACGTCCGCGACCCGATCCACTTCGGCGGCTGGGCCAACGCTGCAGGGGCGCCGAGCTTCCAGGACATCCTGACTGCCAAGCGCGGCTGACCACTACCTTTGCGGCTTAGTGCTGTTGGAGCAGGCGATGCTGGTGCAGCGGGCGAGGAGCAGGGTTGCGAACGGGCTCGAGCGGGCGGGCCTCCTGGGCACCGTTGAGAGCGTGCGTGAGCGCTGGCTGACGATGCGGACCGGGGAGGAGTCGACGGCGCCGGCGAGTCTGCCGCTACCGCCCGCGCGCCTGCGCCTCCTGGTCGACGGCCGCAGCACCGACGGGGAGCGCTTCCTGTCCATTGGCGAGGCGATGCTCGAGTCGATCCGCGACGCTGTCGCGGCTGCCGGCACGCCGGTCGCGGCGCCACTGCGCGTCCTCGACTTCGGTTGCGGTTGCGGGCGGGTCGCGCGGCACTGGGAGGGCGTCGACGAGGTTGAGCTCCACGGCTGCGACTACAACCCGGAGCTGGTCGGCTGGTGCGAGGAGAGCCTGCCCTTCATGGCGCTCATGCGCAACGAGCTGGCGCCGCCGTCCCCCTATGAGCCCCAGAGCTTCGACCTGATCTACGGGCTCTCGGTCTTCAGCCACCTGACCGAGACGCTGCAGCGCGCCTGGGTGGCTGAGCTGAGGCGCCTCCTCCGCCCGGGCGGCTTGCTCGCGATCAGCGTGCTCGGTCATCGCGTTCAGGAGCGCCTCGGCAGGGGCGAGCGCGAGCGCTTCGAGCGCGGCGAGCTCGTCGTCCAGCGCCCACGGATGGCCGGCCGCAACCTCTGCACGGCCTACCACCCGCGCTCCTACGTCGAGGACAGCCTGCTAGCCGGGTTCTCTCAGGTTCACGAGTTCCGGCTTGGCGCGCCGAAGATGCCGCTCATGCAGGACGCCTACGTCGCGCGGCGGTGATCGCCAGGCTGACGGCGAGCTTGGCCCCGATCCCGGCGTAGACGGCGGCGTTGACGAGGGGGTTGCGCTCCTCCGCCTCGAAGCGGCGGTAGAAGCGACCCATGCCGCGGTGGAAGGCGATCTCCTGCTTCGCCGCCCGGCGCCCGGCGCTGGAGGCTCCCTTGACGTGCAGGGCGACGCCGGCCGGCTCGTAGAAGACCTGCCATCCCGCCTGCCAGAAACGCCGGCACCAGTCGAGGTCCTCCATGTAGAGCCAGTAGCCCTCGTCCAGCAGGCCGACCTCGCGCACCGCCTCTGCTCGGCAGAGCATGAAGGCGCCGTTGACGGCGTCGACCTCTCCGGCCTCGTCGTCGAGGTGCGTCGCCCGGTACTGGCTCAGGGATGCGGCGGCCCCGTCAGCGCGCCCGACGCCGGTGAAGTGCGCCAGGGCGCCCAGGGGGGTCGGGAAGGAGCGCTTGCAGGCGTGGTCCAGCTGACCCGACTCGGTCACCAGCTTCACCCCGACCATGCCGATCCGCTCGTCCGCGCGCAGGCGCGCCAGGGCGGCGTCCAGCGTCCCCGCGTAGACCTCGGTGTCGGGATTGAGCAGGAGGACTGTGCCGGCGGCGTCCTCGCGCAGGACCAGGTTGTTGGCGGCGGAGAAGCCGATGTTGTCGCGGCGCAGCAGCCGCGCCTCGGGGAACTCGCGTTCGACCATGTCCGGGGTCGCGTCGGGGCTGCCGCTGTCGACGACCGTGACCCGCGTCTCCCCCTGGGCCGGGTGCTCGCGCAGCGAGCGCAGGCAGCGGCGCAGCAGCTCTTCGGCACCGTGGCTGACGATGACGACCTCGAGGTCGAGAGCGCTGGTCATCGCCTGCTCAGTAAGCGCCGTCGCCGCGCACGATCGCGCGCGGTGTGCGCAGCAGGATCGCCAGGTCGCCGGCGATCGAGAGGTTGTCGAGGTAGTCGCGCTCCATCGCCAGCCGCTCCTCGAAGGTGAGGTCGCCGCGCCCGTAGACCTGCATCGGCCCGGTCAGCCCCGGCTTAATCTTGAGCCGGATGCGCTGGCGCTCGTTGTAGAGGGCGACCACGGCCTCCTCCTCGGGGCGGGGCCCGACCAGGGACATGTCGCCGCGGAGGACGTTGATCAGCTGGGGCACCTCGTCGAAGCTGGTGCGCCGAAGGAGGCGGCCGGTACGGGTCACGCGCGGGTCGTCGCGGACCTTGAAGGCGGGCTGGTCGAGTTCGGCCAGGTCGACGACCTCGCCGAGCCGCTCCTCGGCGTCGACCACCATCGTGCGGAACTTCAGCACCGTGAACGGCCTCCCGTCCTTGCCGACGCGCCGCTGACGGAAGAAGACGGGGCCGCCGGAGTCGACCAGGATCAGCAGGGCGGCGGCGGCGATCGGGGGGGAGAGGAGCGCCAGTGACGCCCCCGAGACGACGAGGTCCAGGAATCGCTTCATCGCCATCGTCGAGCGGGGCGGGTCGGAGAAGCGGAAGTCGAGCACCGGCAGCTCCGCCAGGCGGTTGAGCTCGATCCCCGGTCCGAGCAGGCCGTAGTGCTGGGGGAGGAAGGTGAGGCCGAGGCCGGCGGCCTTGCACTCCTCGATCAGCCGCTCCGCGGCCGGCTCGCTCATCTCCTCCTCGGTGACGACTACGCGTTCGACCTGGCGCTCCTCGGCGACGCGGGAGATGTCCTCGATCGAGCCGAGCCAAGGCAATCCCTTCTCGCCGGCGCTGGTCTGCTCCGGGTGGAGGTAGCCGACGAGCCCCAGGCGGGCCTCGGGATGGGTGGCGAGCCGCCGGGCGATCACGTTCGCGGCCGTGGCCGGGCCGATCACCACGCCGATCGCGACGCCGGTGAGGTGGTGCCAGAAGAAGCGCAGCACCGCGCGGGCGACGAAGGTCCCGACCAACCCCCCGACCCCGACCAGGATCGCGCTGTTGGCAGAGAGCGGGCCGACCGGGCTCAGCGCGAGCAGGCCGTCGAGGGCGATCGTGCCGAGCGCGCTGGCGGAGATCAGCGCAGGCAGCTCGTCGAGCGTGCTGTGGCGGATCCGCCGGTGGTCGTTGTCGTAGAGGCCGTGCAGCTTCAGCACGAGGATCCAGGCGGGGCTGAAGAGGACCGCCCAGAACAGGACGGCGACGTCGGTCGTCGCGGTGGCCGCGGTGGCCAGGCAGAGAGCCGCGAGGATCGCGGTCCAGTCGCCGGTGGCGAGCAGGCGGCGCAGCAGCGCGCCACGGCGCCGCGACCCGCTCGGTCCGGTGAGGCCGAGGCGCGTCGCCACCTCGGAGCTCGCCGGCGGGGCGGGGGAGGCGTGCGCCGGCGTGCCGGTCTCTTTCCTCGTGACCTCTTGTGCGTTCCTGGTCATCGTGCGTTCACCCGCAGTTCCAGCCCTCGTTCAAACAGTCCGCGCGCGGATTCAGCTCCCTGGCCCGGTCGAGGTCCGCCTGGGCGGCGGCCTCGTCGCCGGCTTCGTGCTCGACCCTGGAGCGCAGGTAGTAGAGCTGCCAGTTGTGGTCCTCGCGCTCGATCGCGTCGGTGAAGTGAGTGGTCGCGGTCTCGTATTCGCCCTGCAGCTCAGCGAGGAGCCCGAGCTGGACGTACGGGGACGCCGCCCAGGGCTCGATCGAACGTGCCCTCTCCGCATGGTCGATGGCGGACGCGACGTCGTTCTCGGCGGCGGCGCTCTGGCTGGCGTCGATCTCGCGATCGACGAGCAGCGGCCCGATCAGCGCGATCGCCGCGATCCACCCGATCGCGATCCCGGCGACGACGAAGCCGTAGCGCCGGCCCTCGGCTCCAGGCCGCTCGCGCCGGGGATCGAGGGCGAGCTGGCTGCACCTTGCGGCGACGACGACGCCGGCGGCGAGGAAGAAGATCGCCCCCAGGCCGGCGATCTCCCAGAGCCAGTCGATGCCGGCGCCCACCGCGAAGGCGAGCATCACCGCCAGCAGTACCGCGTAGCGGTCGCGATCGGGGCCGGCGGCGTTGCGCCAGGCGGCGAGGCCGAACCAGAGCAGGGACCCGACCAGGGCCAGCACCAAGATGCCGCCGGCCAGGCCGAGCTCGGCGAATGCCTCGAGGTACAGCGAGTGCGCGTCGTGCAGGGGCTGGTCGATCGAGCGGTGCTCCTCCCAGGAGAACTCGTACGTGCCCGCGCCGTGGCCGAGCAGGGGCTTCTCGCCGAAAGCGTCGATCGAGACCCGCCAGAAGTCGTGCCGCCCGGCGCTGGAGAGGTCCGAGAAGTGCTGCTCCGGCTGCTGCGGGAACTGGATGTCGGGGTCTGAGAACCGGTCCCAGGCACGCCCGCCGACTGCGATCGCCGCCCCGACGGCGAGCAGCGCGGCGGCGATACCGAGACCGCGCAGCAGCGTCTGGTTGCGGGAGAGCTCGACGATCCGGCCGGTGCGGCTGCCGCCGCGCTGCTCCAGCCAGCGCAGCCCGGCGAAGAGGAGCAGCGACAGCGCAACTCCACCGAGCAGGATCGCCAGCACCGTCGCGCCCTGGTCGACCGCCGCCTGGTTCGCCAGGTTGTCGGCGAGGCTGCGCCGGTCCTGCACCGCAAGCAGCGCTGGCAGCGCCCCCAGCGAGCCGATCGCCAGGGTTCCGAGCAGCCACAGCCTGTCGCGCGAGAGCACCAGCAGGCAGCCCGTCGCCACCGCAAGCGCCAGCAGGCCGCCGCGCGAGTAGGTGAAGTAGAGCGCCAGCAGCAGGGCCGGCATCACGGCGACGGAGATCCACCGCAGGACTGCCGCGCTCGCCTGCCGGCTCATCCAGAGCAGCAGCGCCACCGCTATTCCGAATGCCACCCCGTTTGCGTTCCAGTAGCCCAGTGGGTAGCTCAGCCGGGGCCCGTTCCCGAGGCCGTCGCCGAACTCCAGCAGGTGTGGCAGCAGCCGGGTCCCCAGCGCCAGGAGCCCGATCAAGGCGAGAGAAATTGCCAGGCCTTCAGCGAAACGTTGGCGCCTTTCGCTGGTTTGGGCGATCAGGAACGCGGCAAGGAAGAGGCCGAGGTAGGCCAGTACCCGATCGGCCTCGATCACGCTCAGCTCGGCTGAGCCCGACCAGAAGGACGAAATTGCGCAGAGGAAAGACAGCCCGCCGATCAGCCCAGCCGTCACGTAGAGCGGTCGCTCCAGCGTCGCTCGCGTGCCCAGTCCGAAGACCAGGAGCCCGATCGCGACCAACCACGTCGCCAGCCCGGCTATGTGCCGGTCGCCCAGGTCAAACCCGCCTCCTGCGAGGGCCAGGCCGAGGAGGAGAACGACCGGGGCAAGTAGCGCCGCCGTTTGGTCTAACCTTCCGCGCGATGTTCGGGAAACGCTTCCGCCCCGCCCCGCCTGGCCGGCTTGTTCTTGGCTTGGTGTCTGTGCTTGCTCTGCTCGCATTGGTTCCCGTTCCCGCTGTCGCCCAGACTACGGATGCTTACGGAGTCCAATACGAGGATGCGCCGCCGATCGCGACCGGGGACAAGAAAACCGGATCTGGCCCAGCCGACACGTCGAACACGGGTGAGGGGCAGGGCGCGCAGTCTGGTACCGGCTCCGGTGGGTCCAGTGGGGGCTCTTCGGGCGGTTCATCTTCGGGCGCGGGAGCGCCGGACGGGGGCAAGAACGGCACTGCGCAGGGTAGCCCAGGCTCCGGCTCGGGCAAGAGCCAGGCAAAGCCCTTGCCGGGCGATCAGGCCGGTGCATCCACGTCCACGGAGGACGACGGCGGCAGCTCCCCGCTGGTGCCGATCCTGCTCGCGGTCCTCGTGCTCGCGGCGATCTCCGTCGGCGCGGTAGTGCTGAACAAGCGTCGCCAGCGGACGGACTCGGGAACTTCCGTCTCGCCTGAGGCGAGCTAAACCCTTCGGCTAGGAGGGGAGATGCGAATGAGCGGGTCCATACGTGCCTTTGCGGCAACCTCGATGGCCTTGGCCGTCGCCCTGACCGCGGCTCCGGCGGCGCAGGCCGTCCCTGCGAAGTTCTGGGGCGTCGTGCCACAGGCGGCGCCAACGGCGGAACAGTTCCAGCGCCTCAAGCGAGGCGGTGTCGACAGCGTCCGAGTGCCGATCGTCTGGAGCTCGGTGCAGGCGGCTCCCGGGGGTACGGCCGACTGGTCCGGGGTAGACACCCTGGTCAGGGGAGCGACGCAGGCCGGCCTAGAGGTCCTGCCATTCGCCTACGGGGCGCCGAGCTGGGCTGTGCCCTACGGGGTCGTTCCGGGGACCGGTGGAGCCGCAACCGCGCCGCGGAACCTGCCGGTGAGGACGGGGGCCCAGCGCGCCGCCTGGCAGGCCTTCCTGCGGCTCGCCGTCGCCCGTTACGGCCCCAACGGAAGCTTCTGGCTGGAGAATCCCACCGTGCCGCCGAGGCCGATCCGGACCTGGCAGATCTGGAACGAGCCGAACTTCAAGTACTTCGTCGTCAGGCCCAACCCGGCCGAGTACGGGAAGCTGGTCAAGATCTCCTACACGGCCCTGCTCAGCGTCGATCCCGGGGCGAAGGTCGTCCTCGCGGGCCTCTTCTCGGAGCCGCGCGAGGCGCTGTTCAAACGGGCACCGCGCCAGGCCTACTTCGCCACCGAATTCCTCGACCGGATGTACCGGTCGACCCCCGGCATAAAGTCGAGGTTCGTCGGCACCGCCTTGCATCCGTACACCCCCCGCTACCAGGAGCTGGGCGAAGACATCGAAGAGTTCCGCGGCGTGATGAAAGAACACGGCGATGCCGGCAAGGGCCTTTGGATCACCGAGGTGAGCTGGAGCTCGCAGCCGCCCGCCCTCAACAACTCCTTCGCCAAGGGGCCGCAGGGCCAGGCCAAGCAGCTGAAGGGGGCCTTTGGCCTGTTCAAGCGCTGGCAGGCGAAATGGCGGCTGCAGCGGGCCTACTGGTTCTCGGTCGACGACCAGCCGGGCAGCTGCAACTTCTGCGACGGCTCGGGCCTCTTCGCCTCCGGCTTCGTGCCCAAGCGCTCCTGGTTTGCCTTCGTCGGCTTCGCCGGCGGTCGTCCCAACTAGTGCCACTAAGATCCGTGGGTTGGCCACGGAGACCGACCCACTCGCACCTTTCAGCCAGCCGGTAAGGCGCTGGTTCGAGGCCTCCTTCGAGGGGCCTACGCCGGCGCAGGCCGGCGGGTGGGAGGCGATCTCGGGTGGCGCCAACGCGCTGATCTGCGCCCCGACCGGCTCCGGCAAGACGCTTGCCGCATTCCTCTGGGGGATCGACAAGCTCTCGCGGACTTCCGACCGGGGCAATGGCGTGCGGATCGTCTATGTCTCGCCGCTGAAGGCGCTCTCCTACGACATCGAGCGCAACCTGCGGGCGCCGCTGCGTGGCATCGGCGCTGAGATCTCAGTCGGGCTGCGCACCGGCGACACCAGCCAGGCAGAACGCCGGGCGATGCGCAAAACGCCGCCCGACATCCTCATCACCACGCCCGAGTCGCTCTACCTGATCCTCTCCTCTGGGGCGCGCGAGATCCTTACTACGACTGAGGCAGTCATCGTCGATGAGATCCACGCCGTCGCTCAGAGTAAGCGCGGCTCGCATCTGGCGTTGACGCTGGAGCGATTGGAGCACCTCGTTAGGGACCATGCGGGCGGCGCGGCGGGTCCTGTCGCCGTAGGGGACCCACCGCCCCTTCCGGTAGCTAAAGCTTCCTCAGGGGCGGTACCCCCTACGGCGCCACCCCCCGCGAGCCAGGCACATGGGCTCCAACGGATTGGGCTCTCGGCCACACAGCGTCCGCTCGAGCGGATCGCCAAGTTCTTGGTTGGGCCGAAAAGGCAGTGCCAGATTGTGGATGCCGGGATCGCCAAGGAACTCGATCTGCAGATCGTTGTGCCGGTTGAGGACATGAGCGAACCGGGCGCCCCTGCTTTCCCAAGCGAGGACGGCAACCCAGCCGACGGCGAGCCCCTCGCTCACGTCCGCTCGATCTGGCCGGCGATCTATCCGGAGATCCTGAAGCTCGTCCAAGAGCACACCTCGACGATCGTCTTCGTCAACAATCGCCGAGCCGCAGAGCGCATAGCTAAGCGTCTAAATGAGCTAGCAGCCGACGAACCTTCGCGAGAGCTGCCCGCGACTGAGCACGCGGGAAATGGAGACGTTTCTCCCGCGGGTGGCGGCGTAGGGGGGCCCACCCCTGAGGAAGCTTTAGCTACCGGAAGGGGTGGGGGGTCCCCTACGCCGACAGGACCCGCGGGCGACGACGCCCCCATCGAAATCGCTCGCGCCCATCACGGCTCCCTCTCGCACGAGGAGCGCACGGTCGTGGAGGAGCTCCTGAAGTCCGGGCAGCTGCCGTGCCTGGTGGCTACGTCGTCGCTGGAGCTGGGAATCGACATGGGCGCCGTCGACCTGGTGATCCAGGTCGAGTCGCCGAAGTCGGTCAGCCGCGGCCTGCAGCGGGTCGGTAGGGCGGGCCACTCGCTGGGCGAGGTCTCGCGCGGCCGCATCTTCCCCAAGTTCCGCGCCGACCTGCTCGAGTGCGCGGTTGTCGCGAAGCGGATGCGCGAAGGGGCGATCGAGGAGACGGTGATCCCCCAAAACCCGCTCGACGTGCTCGCCCAGCACCTGGTCTCGATGGCCGCCCTCGACGAGTGGAACGTCGACGAGGCCGAGCAGCTGGTCACCGCGACCGAGCCCTTCCACGACCTCTCCCGCGAGCAGCTCGAGAACGTCCTCGACATGCTCGACGGGCGTTATCCGTCCGACCGCTTCGCCGAGCTGCGGCCACGGATCGTCTGGGACCGCGCCGCCGGCACGATGCACGGCCGCAAAGGGGCGCGCCAGCTCGTCGTCACCAACGCCGGCACGATCCCCGACCGTGGCCTCTACGGCGTCCACCTCCCGGACGGCCGCCGGGTGGGCGAGCTCGACGAGGAGATGGTCTACGAGGCGCGCCCGGGCCAGACCTTCCTGCTCGGCGCGACGACCTGGCGGATCGAGGACATCACCCGCGACCGGGTCATCGTCACCCCGGCGCCCGGTGTGCCGGGCGCGGTCCCCTTCTGGAAGGGCGACGGGATCGGTCGCCCCGCCGAGCTCGGTCGCGCGATCGGCGCCTTCGCCCGTGAGGCCGTCTCCCGTGAGCCCAAGGAGCTTGCCGCCGAGTACGACCTTGACCGCCGCGCCGCCGAGAACCTGGTCGCCTACCTGCGCGAGCAGCAGACCGCGACCCGGGTCGTCCCCTCCGACGAGACGATCGTGGTCGAGCGCTTCCGCGACGAGATCGGCGACTGGCGTCTCTGCCTCCTCTCGCCCTACGGTGGCCGAGTCCACGCCGCCTGGGGCCTGGCCCTGGCGCAGAAGATCCGCTCCGAGCGCGACCTCGAGGTCGACGCGATCTGGTCCGACGACGGCATCGTCATCCACCTGCCCGACGCCGACGAGCCGCCGGCTGCGGATCTGATCATGGTCGAGCCCGACGAGCTCGAGGACCTGGTCGTGCGCGAGCTCTCGGGCTCGGCCCTGTTCGGCTCCCACTTCCGCGAGAACGCCGCGCGTTCGCTGCTGATCCCGCGCGCCTACCCGGGCAAACGGACGCCGCTCTGGCAGCAGCGGCTGAAGTCGCAGAGCCTGCTCGAGGTAGCGCGGGACTTCCCCCGCTTCCCGGTCGTGCTCGAGACCTACCGCGAGGTCCTGCGCGACGTGCTCGACCTGCCCTCGCTGGCCGAGCTGCTGACCAAGCTCCACTCGCGCCAGCTCGACCTGGTCGAGGTCGAGACGCCGACCGCCTCGCCCTTCGCCTCCTCGCTGCTCTTCGACTACGTGGCGACCTACATGTACGAGGGGGACACGCCCAACGCCGAGCGCCGCGCCGCCGCCCTCGCCCTCGACCGCGACCTGCTGCGCGAGCTGCTCGGTCAGGAGGAGCTGCGCGAGCTGATCGACCCGGAGGCCCTGGAGGAGGTAGAGGCGCAGCTCCAGCAGACGACCGAGGAGGCCCGCGCCGGCGACCGTGACGCCCTCCAGCAGATCCTGCGCCGGGTCGGCGACCTGACCGCCGAGGAGTGCGAGGAGCGGGTCGCCGAAGGCTACTCGGCGGTCTCGATGCTGGAGAAGCTGGTGGCGGAGCGCCGTGCCGCCAAGGTCCGGATCGCCGGCGAGGAGCGCTACATCGCCGGCGAGGACGCGGGCATGTACCGCGACGCGCTCGGGGTCCCGCCGCCGCCCGGCCTGCCCGAGGGCTTCCTCGCCGAGCGCCCCGACCCGCTGCTGGCGCTGGTGCGCCGCTATGCCCGCACCCATGGCCCCTTCCCGACTGCGCAGCTCGCCGCTCGCTACGGGATCGACCCCACGCCGGCCCTGCGCGAGCTGGAGCGCGACGCCGTGCTCGTCCGCGGCGAGCTGCTGCCGGGCGGTATCGAGCGCGAGTGGTGCGACTCCGACGTGCTGCGGCGGGTGCGGCGGGCCAGCCTCGCCCACCTGCGCCGCGAGGTCGAGCCCGCCGGCCGCGACCGCTTCGCCCGCTTCCTGCCCAGCTGGCAGAACGTCGACGCGCACCGGCCGGCGGGGGCGGGGCCGGACCGTCTCCGCGACGCGCTCGTCCCCCTCCAGGGGGTGGCGCTGACACCGAAAGTCTGGGAGGCGGACGTGCTGCCGCGCCGCCTCGGCTCCTACTCGCCGAGCTGGCTCGACGAACTCTGCACCAGCGGCGAGCTGGTCTGGGTCGGCGCCGGCGCCCGCGGTCGCAGCGACGGGCGCGTCGCCCTCTACTTCCGTGAGGACGTCCGCCTCGCCGGCCCGCCGCCCGCCAACGCGAAGCTGGAGCGGGTCGAGGGCGCCCCCCACGACGCAATCCGCGAGCGCCTCGCCACCGGGCCGGCCTTCTGGCTCGACCTGCTCGCCGACCTCGAGTTCCCGGTCGAGGAGCTGCACAACGCGCTCTGGGACCTGGCCTGGTCGGGCGAGGTGACCAACGACGCCTTCGCGCCGCTGCGGGCGCCGCGGCTGCGTGCGGCGCCCTCGCGGGAACGCCAGGGCCGGCGCTTCGGCCGGCGCCGCTCGGCGGCCGGCGCCGCTGTCCAGGGCCGCTGGTCGCTGACCGCGCCACTCTTCGCCGAGGCGCCCGCCGCCGGACCCCGCCTCCGCGCCCAGGCCGAGTTGATGCTGGAGCGCTACGGCATCGTCACCCGCGAGTCGGTCCTCGCCGAGGGCGTCCCCGGCGGCTTCTCCGCCCTCTATGCCGAGCTCGGCAACCTGGAGCTGCTCGGCACCGCCCGCCGCGGCTACTTCGTCGAGGGCCTCGGCGGCGCCCAGTTCGCGCTTCCCGGGGCGGTCGAGCGGCTGCGCTCGCTGCCGCTCGAGGACGGCTCCTTCTTCCTCCTCGCCGCCACCGACCCCGCCAACGCCTATGGCGCCTCGCTGCCGTGGCCGAAGCCGCCGAGCGAACGCCGTCCCGCCCGTGTCCCCGGCGCCCACGTTCTCCTCCGCGACGGCGCTCCGGTCCTCTACCTGGAGCGCGGCGGCCGCAGCCTCGTGCGCCTGATCGAGCTCGATGACGAGGAGCTGGCTGCGGCCATGCGTGCCCTCGCCGACGCGGTCGCTGCCGGCCGCCTCCCCAAGCTCGGCATCGAGAAGCTCGACGGTGAGCCGGTGATCGGCTCCGGCCACGAGGAGGCGATGCTGGAGGCCGGCTTCAGCCGCGGCCCCCGCAAGCTGACGCTCGCGGCCCGCTAACGCCTCCTGGAACTTACGTTCCCACGTCAGGAGCAATGCAGTTATGCTGCGCGCGTCCTGATTAGTAAAAGTCCGGGAGGGTATATGACTAAGTTTGGGCTCGGCCGAGCGATCGGCTCCTCGTTTGCCTGCTTGCTCGTTCTCGTCACCGCTGGTCAAGCATCCGCCGCCGACTGGCCCTCCTACCGCGGCGGCCCGACCCAGAACATGAGCCGTGCCGAGGATCCCGGTACCGAACCCCAGCGGATCTGGACCAGCATCTCCTCGGTTCGAAACGAACCCTGTGTCATCGCCGTCGACGAGTCTCTTTTCACCGTCGCGACGTTGTCAACGGACTTCGGCGCCCAGCGGCTCTTCCGCGTGGGTGCGGAAACCGGGAAAGTGATCTGGTCGACATCGACCTTTGAAACAGATATAGCGTCGTCCTGTCCCGCCGCGGATGCCTCGCGTGTCTACTTTGCCGAAGGCGACCATCTGACCGCGCTTGACATTTCAACCGGAGAACAGGCGTGGAGCGAGGACCTCGGTGGCGTAGTCGGGATACCCGTCGTAAGCGATGGGATCGTCTACGTCCACGCTGGAGAAGGTGGGCTCTTCGAGAAAGAAGGCGGGATCTTTGCGCGCGACGCCAGCGATGGCTCCGAGGTCTGGAGCAGCCCTTCGCCTGAAGCCCAGCGCGCGCCGCTGGTTGCTTCGGGGGCTGTTGTGAGCGTCTCGGGTGGAAGCGCCCCCTTCACGCTCAACGCTCACGACGTCGCCAAAGGGACACCCCTGTGGAGCGCGAGCGGTTCGGAGACCGAGATCATCGGTCACGGAAAAGCGGTGATCTACCCCACTGAGGGAGCGATCGAGGCACGGGACTCCGTCAGTGGCGCGATCCTTTGGACGCACCCGGTCCCGCTCCTGACCGCAGCTCGAAAGCTGGTCGCGGATGGATCGACCGTCTACGTCCTGACGCCTTCCACCGACTTCCAGTTTCAGGTCAACCATCTCATCGCCCTGGACGTGAGTACAGGCAAAGAGCAATACAGCAGGGAATTCGAAAAAGTCAGCGATTGCTGCGGGACTACTGCGGCCTATCCACCCTTCGTGAAGTTCGGCCCGACTCTCTACAACCACTATCGCTATTTCGATGCGGAAACCGGCTTCTCTCCTGGGGAAGCCAAAGCGCGAACCCATGCCATCTTCGGTGACAAAGGCTGCGCGAACGAGCAGGACTCGATCTTTGCCCACACCGGATACACCATCTACTCCTGGCAGGGGTGCGAAGGCAAATTCCAGCTCGCCGCTCGCCGGGACACTGTTGCTCCCGACCATCTCAACCTGTTCGAGCCGGCCAATGGCCTCGTAACCCAGAAATCCCCCATATCCCTGCACTGGAAAGCCCTCGACAACCTGGGTGGATCGGGCCTGGACAGCTTTCTGTTGACCCTGGATGAAAAAGTGCTGGCCAAAGAAATTCCAGCTGGCACTGAATCGTTCACCCCAGAAGACGAGCTCGCCCAGGGCACTCACACCTGGACGGTGACGGCCTTCGACAAGGCGGGGAACAGCAGCATCGACAAAAGCCAGTTCATAGTCGATTCGATTCCCCCTGACCCATTCGTCCTCAAATCACCGGCCAAAGGCGCGCTTGTCGGCGCTCAGCCCCAATTCGCCTGGGGGCCGGCTGTGGACTCAGGATCGGGCATCAGCCACTACACAGTGGTCATCGACGGCAAAGAATTCCAGGTCAAAAAAGCGACTTTCACGCCGGAATTCGAGTTCAAAGCCGGGCCCCACGAATGGCACGTGATTGCCTTCGACAACGCGGGCAACAGTCGCGACTCCGAAAGCCGCAGCTTCACGGTCGACAGCAGCCCTCCTGCCGCTTTCGACCTCATCTCACCTGCGCAGGGCGAGGCGGTCGGCCCGAGGCCGCTGTTCTCCTGGGAGCCCGCCGATGACGTTGAAGGCGCCGGCCTCGATCACTACGAGCTGATCGTCGACGGGGAAGTGCACGCCGAAGTCCCCGCGGGCATCGAGTCAGCCGAACTGAAATTCGACTTCGAAGACGAATCGTTTCATAAATGGACGGTGGTAGCCGTGGACGGTGCAGGAAACCGGCAGGAAGCCGAAGAACGGTTCTTCCTCGTCGACGCCGCCGCCCCTGACGGCATCGAACTGATCAATCCGGAATCCGGAGCCGCAACCGGCGCCCGCCCGGAGTTCAGCTGGGAAAGGGCATTCGACAAAGGCAAAGCGGGCCTCGATCGCTACGAGCTCGTCGTCGATGAAAAAACGATGGCGGAAATCCCCGCCGAAGAAAGCGAAAGCAAACTGGTCACTTTCACGCCCAACAGCGATCTTGCCGGCGGACCCCACTCATGGCAGGTGCGCGCGATCGACGGGGTTGGGAACGTCCGCGCGAGCGAATCTCGCATCTTCAATGTCGATGACGAACCTCCAGCTCCGTTCGGCCTCCTGGAACCGCCCAGCGATGCGCTCACCTCCGGGCGCCCGCAGTTCGCCTGGAAAGCCTCGTCGGACAAAGGCGGCGGCCTGCACCGTTACGAGCTTCTCGTCGACGGGAAAGTCCTCGTCCCGAAACTTCCCCCCGGTCAAGAGTTCTTCACCCCCGAGGAAGACCTCTCCGAGGGGCCGCATACCTGGTCGGTGAAGGCGATCGACTTCTTCGGAAACGAGCGGGAAAGCGAAATCCGGACGTTCACGGTCGACGCCACCCCACCGGATCCGTTCGGGCTGATCGAACCCGCCGATGGAGCGATCACCGGCGCCCTGCCTCAGTTCGCTTGGGAGGCGACGTCGGACTCGGGCGCCGGCCTCGCAAGCTACAGGCTGGTACTGGACGGTCAGATCATCGCCAAAACAGCACCGGGTGAAGAGTCCTTCGGCGCCCAAACCGAGCTGTCGCCAGGCGGGCATGCTTGGCATGTGGTCGCGAGGGACAACGTAGGCAATGAGCGCAGCTCTGAATCGCGCTCCTTCATCGTGGCCTCGCCGCCGATCGCGGTGCTTGCGGAGCCCTCCGTCCTCGCCCTTACCGGCGCACCCGTCACGTTCGATGCCTCTGCTTCGGTCCCGCCGGCAGCCGGGTCGATCACCAACTACGAATGGGACCTGAACGGCGACGGGACCTTCGAGCGCGACACCGGCGAAGTCCCAACCACCACCCGCACCTACAACAACGTCAAAGACTTGACGGTGACTCTTCGGGTCAAATCGAATCTGGGCACGGAGGCGACCACCACGGCTCAGGTATCGGTGCGCCTGGCGCCGCCGCCGGGCCACCTCGGGGTCACGATCAACGAAGGCGAAGAGTTCACCAACTCGCGAAAAGTCACGATCTCTCCTGTCTGGCCGGTCTTTGCGCTGACGGCGCTCGTCTCGAACGACGGCGGCTTCCGCAGCGCGAGCACGCTCCCGGTGGCCGCCTCGATCCAGTGGAAACTCGACTCGGCCGGCGCCGAGCGCCTGCCGAAGACGATCTACGTCAGGTTCCAGGGCGGCGAGGCGGGTCGCGAGACCTACCAGGACGACATCGTCCTCGACCTGACCAAACCGAAAGTCGCCGGCGCGAGTGTGCGTCGTGACGAAGACGCGCTGCTGATCCAGGCGAGGGATGGGATCTCCGGCGTCGCCTCGATGCAGGTCACGGCGGGCGGGACGGCTCCGAAGGCATGGAGGCCGTTCAGGCCTAGGGTCAGATGGCGAAAGGGCGCGGACCGGGTCTTCATCCGCGTGCGCGACCGGGCGGGCAACGTCTCGCTGTGGCGGCGCGTCGCCGTGCGCTGAGCCTGGCGCAAGCGGGCTCTTCCCAGGACTCGCGATAATCCGTGCATGGACGACCGCGAGGTGGGGCAGAGTCCGCTCGAGTTGCTGCGCAGCGTGCCGCTCTTCTCCGACCTCGAGGAGGGGGAGCTGGAGCGCTTCTCGCAGGTCGCGGTGCCGCGCTCGTTCCCGTCGGCGACGCGCGTCTTCCACGAGGGCGACCACTCCGACGCCTGCTACATCGTCCGCTCTGGCAGCTTTCGGGTCACCCGTGAGCACTCCGACGGGCGGGCGATCACGCTGGCGACGCTCGGCCCCGGCGACATCTTCGGCGAGCTGGCGATGCTCGACGGCGAGGTGCGCTCGGCCAGCGTCGAGGCGCTCAGCGACGGAGAGCTGCTCGCCCTGCCGGCGGGGGAGGTGCGGGGGCTGCTCTCCCGCCACCCCGAGATCACCGTGAAGCTGATCGCGGCGCTGGTGCGGCGCCTGCGCACCGCCAACGAGCGGATCTCGCGCCAGTCCTTCCAGACCGTGCCGAGCCGCGTCGCCGGCGTCCTCGCCCAGCTGGTCGCCGAGGAGGCGCCGATCGCCGGGGAGGGGGGCGAGGTGACGATCCGCATGAACCAGGCCGACCTGGCGCAGCTGGCCGGCACCTCGCGCGAGAGCGTCAGTCGCTTCCTGGCCGACCTCGAGCGTGCCGGAGTCGTCCGTCCCGGCCGCGGGCGGGTCACGGTGATCGCGCCGGCCAAGCTCCAGAACTACATCTACTAGCGCGGTGGGGGCGGAGCCGGATTTCGCTGCGCTCCGATCGGCAATGGTGGAGCGGCAGCTGCGCCGCCGCGGCATCGGCGACGAGCGGGTGCTGGCGGCGATGGGGGAGGTCCCGCGCGAGCGCTTCGTGCCCGAGCACTACCGCCACCGCGCCTACTCTGATTCGGCGGTGCCAATCGGCGAGGCCCAGACGATCTCGCAGCCTTGGATCGTCGCCGCGATCTGCCAGGCGCTCGAGCTGAGCGGCGAGGAGCGGGCGCTGGAGATCGGCACCGGCTCGGGCTACTCGACCTGCGTGCTCGCCCGTCTTGCTGCCGAGGTGATCAGCGTCGAGCGGCACGAATCGCTTGCCCACTCAGCCCGGCAGGAACTCGAGTTGCTCGGCGTCGAAAACGTCGAGACGATCGTCGGCGACGGCAGCCGCGGCCTGCCCGAGCGCGCGCCGTTCGAGGCGATCGCGGTCCACGCCACCGCCCCGGCGCCGCCGGAGGCCCTGCTCGGCCAGCTCGCCGATGGGGGACGTCTCGTCGTCCCGATCGCGCTCGATCCCTACGACCTGCTTTGCGTCTTCAGGCGCAAGGGAGACGAGCTGCGCCGCGAGGAGATCGGCCCCTGTCGCTTCGTCCCCCTCCTCGGCGAGGAGGGGTTCGCGAGCTGAGGCCGCGCTTGCGCTCAGCAGCTGCTGGGCTGCGGGTCGGACCCGTCCGTGACCACGTCGTCGGCCCCGCCGCCGCACTGGATCGAGCGATCGCGCTGGCCGTCGGCGGCGTCGATGTAGTCGTTGCCGCCCTTGGCGATGAAGACGTCGGCGCCAAGGTGGCCGAGGAAGCTGTTCTCGCCGTTGTCGCCGACAAGGACGTCGGGGCCGTTGGAGCCCTCGAGGCTCTCGCTGTCGGCGGCGACCCGGTCGGCGTTGCCGCAGCCGGCCGGCCCGCCGCTGCCGCCGAGCTCGACCCGGAGGTTGTCGCTCGAGCGTCCGTAGGAGACGGTGTCGTGACCGGGGCCGCCCTCGTAGGCGTGGCCCTGGCAGGTCGCTACCGAGGAGACGAGCAGGTCGTTGCCGGGGCCGCCGAAGAGGGTGTCGGCGCCAGGGTCGGCGTAGAGCACGTCGCCGCCCGCGCCGCCCACCAGCGAGTCGTTGCCATTGTCCGGACCGTTGTAGTTCTCGCCCGCCTCAAGTACGTCGTCGCCGGGGCCGCCGGCGAGGGCGTCGGACCCGGCGTTGCCGTTGGCCCTGACCTTGACGCCGGCGGGGACGCTGGCGTCGATCGCGATGCTGTCGTTGCCGCCGCCGCCGGTGATCACGAGCAGGCTGGTCGCGACCGCGGTTGAGCACCCGACCGCGGTGCCGCCGCCCGCGCAGCCGTCTCCAGCGAAGACCCCACGCTCGTCCGAGACGGTCCAGCCGGAGCCGCCGAAGGCGACCCGGATCACGTTGGCGCTCGCGTCGCCCTGCACGATCAGGCTGGCGCCGTCGAGTCCCTGGTTGAGGATCACGAGGGTGCCGGCGCCGGGCGGGTTGGGCTCGGGCCCGCAGGAGTGTGTGGAGGCGAAGCCCTCGCACTCGTCGCTGCCGGCGCCACCGAAGGCTTCATCGGATCCGCCCGCGCCGTTCAGGTCGTCATCCCCGACCCCCCCGTCGAGCCGGTTGGTCCCGCCGTCGCCGGCGATCTCGTCGGCCTGCGGCGAGCCGACCACGTCCTCGAAGCCCTGTAGGTCGTCATGACCGTCGCCCTTGGCGCTGCCGGAGCCGAGGCTGACGACGACCCCGCTGCGGGTGGCGCTCGCGTAGGAGACGATGTCCAGGGCGCCGGCGCCGCCGTCAAGGGTGTCCGTTCCGCTGTCGCCGCGGACGACGTCACCGTCGCCGTCCCCGCCGCTGGCCGAGTCGATCCCGGTCCCGCCGAGGACGTGGTCGCTGTCGGGCCCTCCGTCGACAGTGGGGTCGTCGCCTGGCCCGCCGTCGACCAGGTCATTGCCCGGTCCTCCAGAGAGCTGGTCGTTGCCCTTGTCGCCCGCGAGGTGGTCGTTGCCGCCCCCGCCGTCGGCTTTGTCGCTGCCCTTGTCGCCGCCGAGGAAGTCGTTGCCGGCCGCACCGGTGAGCCGGTCGGGCCCCTTGGCGCCGAGCAGCGTGTCTTCGCCGGGGCCGCCGACGAGTCCGTCCTTGCCCTCGGCGCCGCTGAGGAGGTCGGCGCCGTCGCCACCGCTGAGGTGGTCGGAGCCGCTGTCACCGCCGAGGAAGTCGTTGCCATCGTCGCCGTGCAGGGAGTCGAAGCCGCGTCCGCCGACGATCCTGTCGTCGCCGGGGCCACCGCAGATGGTGTCGTTGCCGTTCGGGCCGCCGGAGATGCGGTCGTTGCCGCCGCCGCCGTAGATCACATCGCTCGCCCGCTTGCCGACGAGCACGTCATTGCCCGGCGTGCCGACGATTGTCGCGTGCTTGCCGTCGCAGCTCGCCGCGACCGCGCTTCCGGTGAAGGCGATCGAGAAAAGCGCTATGGCAGAGGCCAAAGCGCCGTAGAACCTGAACTTGGAGACAGGCAGCGGCTGGGTCATGCCTCCCCATCGACCCGTTTTCACGATTCCTACACCTCCGCCTCCAACACGCGTCCGGTCAGATACGCTCGCTGCCGCATGCGGGGCGGGATCTACGTTCTCAACTTCTACTCGCCGGTCTTCGTCGACCAGCTCAAGCGGGGTCGCAAGACGGCGACGATCCGGGTCGGCGACAAGAGCGGCAAGTACGAACGCGGCCAGGTGGTCTGGGTCACCGTCGGCTTCCGCCACCACCCGCGGGAGAAGATCTTCACGGCGGTGATCGACGACGTCGAGGTGAAGAAGGTCGCCGACCTCTCGCCCCGCGACATCGAGCACGAGAACCCCGAGTTCAGGCGTCTCGACGAGGAGATCAAATTCCTCGAGCAGATCTACGGGCGCGAGATCTCCACCGACGACATCGTCACCGTGATCCGCTTCTCGCAGATCGTCGAGCCGCCCGGGCCCCACTTCGGCAACGGCGAGACTCCGCGTCACAACTAACGCTGAGGCGGGGACCGACCGATCGCCGACTACGCCTTCCTAACCACCTGGCTGCTCGAGTCGCCGCGCCAGCCGGTCTGGGACGCGATCTATGACCAGGAGCGCTGGCCGCAGTGGTGGCGCGGGGTCGAGGAGGCCGAGGAAGTCAGGGCGGGCGAGGACGGTGGCGTCGGGAGCGTCGCGCGGATGGTCTGGAAAAGCCTGCTGCCCTACCGGGTCGAGTTCGAGATCACGACGACGCGGATCGAGCACCCCTATCTGCTCGAAGCCGACGCGGTCGGCGAGCTAACCGGGGTCGGCCGCTGGCGCCTCTTTGAGCGCGACGGCGTCACCGCGGTCCTCTACGAGTGGAACGTCGCCACGACCAGGACCTGGATGAACCTGCTCGCGCCGGTGGCGCGTCCCGTCTTCGAGTGGAACCACGACTGGGTGATGAGGCGTGGCGGGGAGGGAATCGCCGCCCTGCTCGGCTGCCGCCTTCTTGCCAGCGACTGAGCTATCTTTCCATTTGGCACTCTCCTCTAGGAGTGCCAACTCCCAGTTTTAGAACTTCTTATCCCTAAACGGAGGTATACGGATGAAGCTGAAGCCCCTCGGGGACCGGCTGATCGTCAAGCCGATCGAGGAGGAGGAGACGACCGCGAGCGGCATCGTCCTCCCCGACACGGCAAAAGAGAAGCCGCAGAAGGGCAAGGTCGTCGCCGTCGGCGATGGCAAGTGGGACGAGGATGGCGAGAAGCGCATCCCGCTCGACGTCGCGGAGGGGGACGAGGTCCTCTACTCCAAATACGGCGGCACCGAGGTGACCGTCGA
>DATMDR010000028.1:0-10756 GCA_035557635.1 Solirubrobacterales bacterium
GCATGATCTTGGTCTCCGACCAGGCCATCATCTCGAAGTGATGGTGCAGCGGCGCCATCAGGAGGACGCGGCGGCGGAAGGTCTTGAAAGAGAAGACCTGGACCGCGACCGAGAGCGCCTCGATCACGAAGATCCCGCCGATGATCAGCAGCAGGACCTCGTTCTTGGTCATCACGGCAATCGCGGCGATCGCTCCGCCGAGGCCGAGCGAGCCGGTATCCCCCATGAAGATCGAGGCCGGAAAGGCGTTGAACCAGAGGAAGCCGACGCAAGCCCCGACCAGACAGGCGGAGAGCAATGCCAGGTTCTGCTGCTCGTTGGTGACGAAGCAGATCGCCGTGAAGGCGAGGAGGACGATCGCGCAGCAGCCGGCGGCGAGCCCGTCGAGCCCGTCGGTGAGGTTGACGCCGTTGGAGGTGCCGGCGATCACCAGGAAGACGAGGACGAAGTAGAGGACCGGGCCGAGGTCGATGCTGGCGTCGCCGATGCGGAAGAAGAGGATCGGCTCGAGGCCGACCTCGTGGCGCGCCACCCACCAGAGCCCGAGCGCGAGGAAGACCTGGAAAAGCAGCTTGTAGCGGGCCGAGAGGCCGAGTGAGCGGCGTTTGACGATCTTGATGAAGTCGTCCGCGAAGCCAATCCCCGCGCAGCCCAGCGCGACGGCGAAGACCGCCAGGCTCTGCGAGTCGCGGTCGGAGAGGACCAGATAGGGGACGCAGATCGAGGCGAAGACGATCAGCCCTCCCATCGTCGGCGTGCCGGCCTTGGCATGGTGCTCCTGCGGCCCGTCCTCGCGGATGTGCTGGCCGAACTCCTTCACCCGCAGGTACTCGATGAATTTGGGGCCGAGGAAGATGCAGATCAACATCGCGGCCATGCCGGCGATCAGGACCTCACCCATGATCAGTCGGGGCCCCCACCCGAAGCCTCCAGCAGCTCCGGTAGGGCCTCGGCGATGCCCTCCAACCCGGCCGAGCGCGAGCCCTTGACCAGGACGGTGTCGTCCGTCCCGAGCTGTGCCGCGAGCAGCTCGGCGGCCTCCACCGGCGAGCCGACCAGCTCGTCCGGGTAGTACTCGCGAGCCGGCTCGCCGACGCCGATCACGAGATCGACGCCTTGCAGGCGCGCGTGCTCGCCGATCTCGCGGTGGTAGCGGGGCGCCTCGGGCCCGAGCTCGGCCATCTCGCCGAGGACGGCGATCCGGCGCCCTCCCTCGAACGAAGCGAGGTGATCGAGCGCCGCGCGCATCGAGACCGGGTTGGCGTTGTAGCAGTCGTTGACCAGGACGATCCCCTCGCCCAGCTCGAGGCGCTCGCCCCGGAAGCGGGAAAAGCCAATGTTTGCAGCGCGGTCGGCCATCTCGGCCAGCGGCGCCTCGAGGGCAACGCCGATCGCCACCGCGGCCAGGGCGTTGACCAGGTTGTGCGCCTCGGCGAAGGGAAAGTGGAAGGCCTGGCTCCCCGAGGGAGCGCGCACCAGCGCCTCTGTGACCCCTTTCTCGAGCCGCTGCTCGATCGCCTCGACGTCGCCCCCTGGCCCGAAGCGGATCAGCCGGGGCGCGTCGTCCAGGTGGGGCTCCAGCTCTCCCGCCTCGGCCGGGACGATCGCCGCGCCCCCCTCGGGCAGCGCCGCCAGCAGCTCGGCCTTGGCGGCGGCGATCGCCTCGACTGAGCCGAGCAGCTCGACGTGGACAGGACCGACGTTGGTGACGACGCCGACCTCGGGCTCTGCGATCGCGGCCAGCTCGGCGATCTGGCCGGCACCGCGCATCGCCATCTCCAGCACCAGCACGTCGGTGTCCTCCGGCGCTTCCAGGATGGTCAGCGGCAACCCGATCTCGGTGTTGAGGTTCTCGCGGTTGGCGTGGACCCGGCCCGGCAGCAGTGCCCGCGCGATGTCCTTGACCGAGGTCTTGCCGACCGAGCCGGTGACCCCGACCACCCGGGCGCCGAGCGCCCGCCGCCAGACAAGGGCGAGCGCCTGCAGCGCCGCGAGGGGATCGTCGACGACGAAGACCCAACCGCCCCCGTGCCCGCGCTCGCGTTCGTTGCTTGTCGTGCTCTCTCCGACAAACAGCGAACGCGCCGATGGGTCGACGACCGCGCCCCAGGCGCCAGCGGCGATCGCGTCGGCGGCGAAGCGGCCGCCATCCACGTTCTTGCCGCGTAGGCCGAAGAAGAGATCGCCCTCTCCCGCCTCACGGGAGTCGATCGCCGCCCTACGCGGCGACCCGGCACCACCCTCGGCGACGACGTCGGCGCCCATCGCAGCTGCGATCTCGGCGGGCGCCAGCTTCATCCGGCGCCGCCCAGCTTGCGCAACTCCTCGCGCGCCACCTCACGGTCGTCGAAGGGGACCTTGCGGCCACCCTCGAACTCCTGGCCCTGCTCGTGCCCCTTGCCGGCGATCACGACGGCGTCGCCGGGCCGAGCGCTGCGAAGCGCGAGGGCGATCGCCGCACGACGGTCCGGCTCGACCTCCAGCTCCACTCCCTCGCCGATCCCGGCGACGACTTCGGCGACGATCGCGCCCGGGTCCTCGGAGCGAGGGTTGTCGGAGGTGACCACCGCCAGGTCGGAATGCTCGGCAGCGGCCAGTCCCATCTTCGGGCGCTTGTCGCGGTCGCGGTCGCCGCCGGCGCCGAAGACGGCGATCAACCGCCCCGCCGTGAGTCGCCGTGCCGCCCGCAGCGCGTTCTCCAGCGAGTCCGGGGTGTGGGCGTAGTCGACGACGACGGCGAAATCCTGGCCCTCGTCGACCGGCTCGAAGCGCCCGGGCGGAGGCGGCGCCTGCGCCAGCGCTGCCGCCGCGACGCCGGGCTCCACCCCGAGTGCCGTGGCCGCGGCGAGCGCTCCCAGCGCGTTGGCGACGTTGAAGTGGCCGGGGAGGGCGGTTCGGACCTCCATCTCTCCCGCCGGCGTGCGCGCGACGAAGCGCGAGCCGTGCGCGTCGTAGGAGACCGTGTGCGCGGCGTAGTCGGCGTCCGCGCCCTCGGCGGAGAAGGTCGCGCACTCGAGCTCGCCGGTCAGGCGGCGGCCGTAGGGGTCGTCGACGTTGACGATCGGCGCCCTCGGCGCCATCTCGAACAGGCGCCGCTTGGAGCGGAAGTAGTCCTCCATGTCACCGTGGAAGTCGAGGTGGTCCTGCGTCAGGTTCGTGAACAAGGCGACGTCGAAGTGGATCGCGTCGCAACGGTGGAGCTCCAGTGCGTGCGAGGAGACCTCCATCGCGCATGCCTCGTCTCCTCCATCGCGCATGCGCAGGAAGGTGGCCTGCAGGTCGATCGCCTCGGGAGTGGTCCGCTCGACCTCCTCCTCGCTCCCGCCGACCACCTGCTTCACCGTCCCCAGCAGCCCGCACCGCACCCCGGCCGCCTCGAGGATCTCCCGCACCAGGAAGGCGGTGGTGGTCTTGCCGTTGGTCCCGGTGATCCCGACGACCTTCAGCTCCGCCGTCGGGTCGCCCCAGAACCGCGCCGCCAGCGGCGCCATCGCCGCCCGCGCGTCGGGCACGACCACCTGCGGCACGCCGACCTCCAGCTCGCGCTCGACCACGAGCCCAACCGCTCCCGCCTCGACGGCCGCGGCGGCGAACTCGTGACCGTCCGCCTTCTCTCCCGGCACACAGAAGAAGAGCGTCCCCGGCTCGACCCTGCGACTGTCATAGGCAAGCCCCGAGACCTCGACGCCAGTATCGCCAACGATCCGTCGCACATCTGCTTCCGCGACGAGCTCCGCCAATCTCACGGCGCCGATTGTAGGTCGGGGGTCGGGGTCGGGTGCCCCTCCAGCGCAGCGGCGTCCTGTTTTTCGCCCCAGCAACACCCACGGACAGCTACGTACGTCGTGGCGAAAAACCCAGCAAGCAGGAGGGGCACCCGATCCCCGGCCTCCCTATTCGGTCGGCACGCCGAGATATGGCAGCGCGAAGGCCGCGATCCGGCCGAACGCCGGCGCCGCCACTGAGCCGCCGTAGATTTCCCCCTGCGGCTGGTCGACGATCACCGCGACCAGCAGCCGCGGGTCCTGCGCGGGGGCGAAGCCGATGAAGGAGGCGACGTACTTGGTCTCCGAGTAGGTGCCATTTTCCGCCACCTCTGCCGTTCCGGTCTTGCCGGCGAGCGTGTAGCCGGGGACGCTGACCTCGGAGGCGGTGCCGCCGGGGGCGAGCACGCCCTCGAGCATCGTCCGCACCTCGGCGGCGACGCCGGCGCCGATCACCCGGCGTCCCTCCGGCTCGGTCAGATCCTCGTCGCCGACCCGCTTGATCAGCCGCGGCTGGCGCAGGATGCCGCCGTTGGCGATCGCCGCGTAGCCGGCCATCATCTGCATCGGCGTCACCGAGAGCCCCTGGCCGAGCGGCAGGTTGCCCATCGTCGAGCCGGAGTACTCCTCGAGCGTCGGCACGAGACCCTGCTCCTCGGCGGGGGACTCGACCCCGCTCGGGCGGCCGAAGCCGAAGCGGGAGATCCAGCGGCTGAAGCGCTCGCTGCCGAGCCCGAGACCAATCGTCACCGCGCCCACGTTCGAGGAGTGGGCGAGGATTTCGGAGACCGACATCGTCGCCGTCCCGCGCGGGTGGGACTCCTCGATCACGCGGTCGGCTACCTGGATCGTCGGCGCCAGGGTGTAGGCCGACCCCGGGGTCACCTCTTTGTCCTCCAGCGCCGCGGCCACGGTGAAGGCCTTGAAGGTGGAGCCCGGCTCGTAGGTGAAGCCGGTCGCTCTGTTCAGCAGGTCGTCGGCACTGGCGCTGGAGAGGTCGGTGGGGTCGACCGGGGGCCAGTTCGCCATCGCCAGCACCTCCGAGGTGCGGGGGTCCATCGCGATCGCGGTGGCACCCTTGGGCGCGTAGGCTTCCCCCACTTCGGCCAGCACCTGCTCCGTCTTCGCCTCGATCGCGGGGTCGAGGGTCAGTTGGATGTCCTCGCCGTCCTCGCCGGCGGTCACCGTCTCCACCCGGATCGGCTCGCCCTTGGCGTCTTTGACGACCCGGCGCTCGCCGTCGGTCCCGCCCAGGACCTCGTCCTCCCCCTTCTCGAGGCCGGTCAGCCCTTCGTTTTCGGTGCCGACGGCGCCGATCACCTGCGCCGCCAGCTCGCCCTGTGGGTAGGTGCGGCGGCTGTCGGGGTCCTGGCCGATCCCCTGCAGCTCGAGGCGTTCGATCCGCGCCGCAGTCGGCATCGCGACCTTGCGGGCGAGCACCTCGTAGCCCGATTCGGAGGTCAGGGTGCGCAGCAGCTCGTCGGGGTCGAGGTCGAGGATCGGCGCCAGCTGCTCCGCGGTCGGCACCGGTTTCTCGACTTCGAAGGGCACGGCGAAGACCGTGGCCGCGTCTTCGGAGGCGGCCAGCTCGTTGCCGTGGCGGTCGAAGACGCTGCCGCGCAGGCTCGGGACGGAGACCGTTTCGCTCTGCTGGAAGGAGGCCTCAGAGGCGAGCTGGGCACCCTGCACTCCCTGCAGCCAGAAGGCGCGGAGGATGACGATCAGGAAGCAGAGGAGGAAGCCGGCGAAGAGGAGGCCGATCCTGCGCTCGATCACCCTCATTCGCATTCGGCCCTCAGTAGACGCTGCCGGCGGCGGCGAGGCGCTTTGCCGCAACGGCGACGTCGCCCGGGCTGGAGTGGATGGCGTCGACCCCGTCGCCGGTCGGGACGACCAGCCCCAGCGCCGCCGCGTCGTGGCGGACGCGGGCGGAGCCGGAGCGCTGCGCGTCACGGCTGCGGAGGATCGAGTTCTCCTGGTCGAGGGCCTGGATGTTCTGGTCGATCTGGCCGGCGGTGGCGGCGAAGCTGAGGGTGAGGACGTTGAGGGCGACGATCCCGGCCAGCAGCACGCCGAGCAGGCCGATCCAGGCGCGGCCGCGGGTGAGGCGGACCATCAGGCCGGTATCGGGCAGGCCGCGGACTGCGTGCGCGGCGCCGGTGGCGATCGGGATCAGCTGGGCGCCCGCGCGTTTCGTTTTGGGACGGGTGCGCTGGGGCACCCGCGACGGCGCACTGCGACGCACCGGGGCGGGGGCCGAGGCCCTGCGTACGGTTGCCGCCTCCATCAGGGTGCCTCTCCGATCTTGAGGGCGGCGCGCAGGTGCGCGGACTTGGCGCGCGCGTTCGCCGCGATCTCCTCCGCCCCGGGGGCGACGGCGCGGCGGGTCAGCAGCTCCGCTTCGGGCTCGCGGCCGCAGGCGCAGATCGGAAGCTCGGGCGGGCAGATGCAGCCCTTCGCGCGGTCCGCGAGGAAGCGCTTCACCCGGCGGTCCTCCAGCGAGTGGAAGGAGATCGCGGCGAGCCTGCCGCCCGGGGGCAGCATCCGCCAGGCGGTCGGCAGCGCGTCGTCGAGCGAGTCGAGCTCGCCGTTGACGGCGATCCGGACCGCCTGGAAGGTGCGCTTGGCGGGATGACCGCCGCCGAAGCGAGCCGAAGGCGGGATGCCCGCCTTGACCGCGGCGACGAGGTCGGCGGTCGTGCTGAGCGGGCGCCGGCGGACGATCTGACGGGCGATCCCGCCGGCGTAGCGCTCCTCGCCGAAGCGGCGCAGCGCCTGGGCGATCCGCGACTCCGGCCACTCGTTGAGCAGGTCGGCGGCGCTGAGCTGTTGCCGGGTGTCCATCCGCATGTCGAGCGGCGCGTCATAGGAATAGGAGAAGCCGCGCTCCCAGGCGTCGACTTGCATCGAGGACATGCCGAGGTCCATGTAGACCATCTCCGGGTGGAGGCCTTCGCCGTGGAGGGTGCGAAGCCCTGCCGCGAAGTCGAGGCCGAGGAAACGGGTCTGGCAGTCCGTTTCGGCCGCGAAGCGGTTGAAACGGGCCTCCGCGGCGGGGTCGCGGTCGATGCAGACGAGCGTCCCGGCGGGGCCCAGCTCAGCGGCGATCCGCCGCGCGTGCCCGCCGCCGCCGAAGGTGCAGTCGACCGCAGTCTGCCCCGGCTGGGGAGCGAGCAGCCGGGTCAGCTCCGGGGCGAGGACGGGTTGGTGCTCGGTCGGCATACGAAGAAGGGTTGCGCGCCTCAGTGGAGCTTCGCGCGTGGCGCGGTCGCGATGGTCGTATACGGGCGCTCCCGCCGCCAGGGCCCGCATCTCACTCGGCTCCCCCGCCGGCGGCGAGGCCCTCGGCGATCTGGGGAGCGGTCGCGTCCAGCTCCTCCTCCTGCTTGACCCAGGCCTCGGCGTTCCAGATCTCCAGGTACTCGCCGGCGCCGATCACCACGCACGGCCCGGCCAGGGCGGCGTGCTCGATCAGCGGCTTGGGGACGCGGATGCGGCCGGCCGAGTCGAGCGTCTCGTCGAAGGAGCCGCCGTGAAAGCGGCGGCGCAGGCGGCGGGCGTCGCCGCCGAAGGGGCTGTGCGGCGCCAGGAAGCGCTCCGAGAGCTGCTCGAACTCTTCGGTCGTGTGCACCCAGACGCAGGGGTCGAAGCCCTTGGAGAGAACCACCCCGTCGGATAGGGCTGCCCGGAACCGCGAAGGAACCGTGAGCCTGTCCTTGGAGTCGAGGCTGTGCTCGTAGAGACCACGAAATGCCATCCCCGTGAGCGTCCTTTCTTGGGTCTGGAAGAGAGTTAGGACCGAGGTGATGAGGTGGGAGGAACCTCACCACCCCGGTCCTGGGCTTCAACTCGAGCGGCACAATAACCCACTTTCTCCCACTTTGCAACACGATCCCGTCGTGCAACCCCATTTGCACCCCGTAATGGCTGACTTCGCCTTTATGCGCCCATGTGGCGAGTAAGGGCGAAGTCACGAAGGCATAGGTTTCCAGCGTGAGCGAGAGCAGCGCAGAGCAGACGGCGCCGGCCAGCCCGGACGACGCCGACGACCTTCGCGGCCACTACTTCAAGCTGCTGCTGCGCAAACCGCTGACCCAGGCGCTGGTCGCCGCGGCGGCGATCGCCGCCGGCATCGCCGGGGCGGCGATCGTCGGCCCCGGGGTCGGCGCTGCCGCCTTCTTCGCCGGCCTACTGATCGCCCTCCTGATCGTCTTTGCGATCGCCGACTCGCACTCCGAGGACGCCTTCTTCGACTCCTACGCCAGCCAGCGCCAGATGACGGTCGGCGGCAAGCAGGAGCTGCCCCCCTTCACGCCGCTGCTGCGCAAGGGCGACGACCGCTACGCCGAGCGCACGCTGACCGGCCCCTTTGCCGACGGCCTCGACGGCGTCCTCGCCCTCTACACCTACGAGGAGGAGACGACCGACAGCAAAGGCAACCGGCAGACCAACTACTACCGCTACACGATCGGGTTGACCCAGGTCTCCGAGTGCGCCGAGCTGGTCCCGGAGCTCTACTGTCAGCGCAAGTTCGGCCTGCGCGCGCTGGAGAAGCTCGAGGACGCCTTCCGCGGCTCCAAAGAGCGGGTCAAGCTGGAGAGCGAGGCGCTCGACGAGCGCTACGAGATCTTCGCCAACGAGGCCCAGGACCAGGTCTGGCTGCGCCGCCTCTTCTCTCCCACCTTCATCGTCTGGCTGGGCGAGCAGGCGCCGGAGAAGTTCGCCTTCGAGCTCGTCGAGGGCATGCTCTGCTGCTACGTCGGCGGCCACAAGGAGAACGCCGCCGAGCTCGACATCGTCCGCGCCGCCTCCACCGCTGTCGCCACCCGTCTGCGCGAGGAGGCCGCGGAGTAGCGGACAGTCGCTTTATGCGTCATATAGGCGCATAAAGCGACTCGGCCGGGCTAAAGACCGCTCAGCAGTACGTCGGCGTTGGCGATCAGAGCGGCGGCAATCATCAGCAGTACCGAGGGAACGAGCACGAGGGCGACGACTAGCTGGATCTTCGGCGCGGCACGGGCGGCGCGCTCTTCGACCATGCGGCGCTGATCGCGACGCAGGGCGCTCGCCTGGCGGCGCAGCTGCTCGGCGAGCGGCGAGCCGAACTGGCGCGAGCGTTCGATCGAGGCGCAGAGCGCGGCGATCTCGCTGCCGGGAACTCGAGCACGCAGCGATCTCAGCGCCTCCGGCAGGGGCTCGCCGCAGGCGAGTCCCGCCACCGTCGCCCGCAGCTCGTCCGCCAGCGGGCCGTCCCCCGCGCCGGCGACCTCGGCGAAGCCGGCGGCAACGCTGCGCCCGGAGGTGGTGCTCACCGCGAGCAGGTCGAGGGCGTCGGGCAGGGCGGCAACGAGTCGGCGCTGCCGGAAGCGGGCATTTCGCTCTCGAATCGCATCCGGAACGAAGAAGCCCGCCAGCGGCATCCCGACCAGGACCAGGATGGAGAGGCGGCCCGGCGCCGCGGGTGCGGCGAGCAGGGCGACGAGGAAGCCGGCCACGGCGCAGGCCAGCTTCTGCGACGTCACTCGACCACCCGCGCCAGGCGGCGGATCGCGACGAACCCGGCGAGCTGGAGCGCGGCGGCGAAAGCGAGGAGCACGGCCGTCGCGGGCGAACCGAGCAGCCCGACGAGGAAGCCCGGCTGGAGCAGCTCGGCGAAGACGGCGCCGCCGCTTGGCATCGCGACGACGAGCAACCCCGTGAAGCGGGCCTGTGCGGTCGCGGAGTGCGCGTCCTCGGCAACCCGGTCGCGCTCGGCGGCGCCCTCGGCGAAGCGGCGCAGGAGGCCGGCGAGATCGCCGCCGGCAGAGCGCTGGCTGAGTAGGGCCGCGGCGAAGGCGTCAACCCGTGCCGAGCGCATTCGCTTCCGCCACGCCTCGATCGCCGTGTCGGTGGGAGCGCCGAGGTCGAGCTCGGCACCGAGCCGAGTCAGCTCTACCGTGGCCGGACCCTCCAGCGAGGCGGTCGCGGCCGGGAGCGAGGCCCGCAACGAACGACCGGCGCTGAGCGAGTCGGCGACCGCCATCGCCACATCCGGCAGTGCCCGCTCGACCTTGACGCGGTAACGGCGGCGGCGGTTGGAGATCGCCCAGGCGGCGAGGCTCGGGCCGGCGATCGCGAGCGGCAGGACGACGACGGGACCGGCGAGGAACCAGCCGGTGGCGACGACGCCCACCGTGCCGAGTGCCGCCAGACGGCGGCGCTCGGGCGTCGAAGGCGAGTAGCCCTCGCTCCCGGCGCGCAGCAGCGGCTCCAGCGCCATCCGCAGCCAGCGGGTCAAGGCCGGGCTGGCGAAGACGGCTTCCCGCACCGCCAGGGCCAGCAGACCGCCTGCGGCGGCGCCCGCCAGCGGCAGCAGCGGCCCGGTCGCGGCGCTCACGGAACCTCCACGATCTCGGTGACGCGGCGGCTGCCGTCGGCGCGGCGCTCGAGCTGGACGACGAGGTCGATTCCGCTCCGCACCTGCGCGGCTATCGCCTCGTGCGGCAGGCCCACCCCCGCCATCAGCACGAGGGTCTCGAGGCGGCTGAGCGCGTCCGCCGGGGAGTTGGCGTGGATCGTCGAGAGCGCGCCGTCGTGACCGGTGTTGAGCGCGGTGAGCAGGTCGAGCGCCTCGGCGCCGCGCACCTCCCCGATCACGATGCGGTCGGGACGCATGCGCAGCGCGTTTCGCAGCAGGTCGCGGATCGTCACCTCACCACGGCCTTCGACGCTTGCCGGCCGGCTCTCCAACCGGACGACGTGGGGCTGGCGCAGCTGCAGCTCGGCGGCGTCCTCGATCGTCACCACTCGATCCTCGGGTGCGATGAACGCCGATACGGCGTTGAGCAGAGTCGTCTTGCCCGATCCGGTGCCGCCGCTGACGAGCAGGCTGCGCCGCTCCGCGAAGGCCCTCTTCAGCAGCTCACACATCTCCGTGGTGAGCGTGCCGAGCTCGACCAAAGCTTCCGGCCCCGGGCGCAGGGCGGTGAAACGGCGGATCGAGACCGCGGGGC
>DATMDR010000029.1:0-8698 GCA_035557635.1 Solirubrobacterales bacterium
TACACACCTGGCGCTCGCGGCTGCTCAAGATCACCGAGCGGGGCGAGCACTACGCGCAGGTGAACCGAAGCCTCTTCGCCGACTTCGCGACCGCGCTGGCGGGCCTGCGCTGGGACGTCGCCCTGCTGCAGGAGAGCCCGCCGCGCTTCGCGGCGCCGCTGGCCCGCGCCTGCACGGCCGAGAGCCACCGGGTGCTGACCTCGCGCAACGCGCTGGGCCCCCTGCGCGGCCTGCTCGCCCGCCAGAACCCGGACCTGATGGCCTCCGGCGAGGGCGGCTCCAACCTGACCCTGGTCCGCGTGCCCGGTCGGCTCGGCGGCATCGCCGAGCGCCGCGAGCTGGAGATCCACGACGGCCCGCCGGAGCGCCGCGCCCTGGCCCTCACCCGCACCGCCTCCGGCGTCTGCATCGCCAACCTGCACGCGACCCACGACATGTCGAAGATGGCGACCGAGGACGTGCTGCGCGCCGCCCGCGCCGCCACCGAGTTCGCCGGCTCGGCGCCGCTGCTCTTCGGCGGCGACCTCAACCTGCGCCCGGCCGAGACGCCGCTCGCCTTCGAGCAGCTGCGCGAGCGCTTCGGGCTTGCCGGGACGACCTCGCCGCGGGCGATCGATCACCTGCTGAGCCGGGGGCCGGGCGTGGCCGAGCCGCCCGCCCAGTGGCCGCCCGAGCGACGCGAGGTCGATTGCGATGGCCTCGCCCTGCGCCTCTCCGACCACAGGCCGGTCGAGGCGCGCTTCTCGCTCCGGTAAGCGGGTAGAGCCCCGGAGTGAGATAGTCAGCCTGTAACCCCTGCCCCAGCCCAGCGATCAGGAGACAGACGAAATGGCCGCGAAAAAACAGACCTCCGCGAAAGCGACCAAAAAAGCCAAAAAATCCACGACGCGGACCAAAAAATCGGCGGCGAAGAAATCCAAAACAGCGCGTAAAGCGACGCGTAAATCCACCACCCGCAGCCGCAGCTCGAACGGGCTCGACCACAGCGTCGAGCAGTTCCGCAAAAGCCTCGAGCGAAGCGTCACCCTCAGCCGCGACCGACTTCAGGATGTCGTCGACGACGCTGTCAAGCGCGGCCGGATGACCCGCGGCGACGCCGAGAAGATGCTCTCCGACATGGTCAGCAAGGGGCGGCGACAGACCGACTCGCTGCTGAAAGAGCTGGAACGCCTGGTCAAACAGGCGCGCCGGGAGGTCACCGGCCGAGCGCAGCCGGTCCGCAAACAGGCGACCCAGGCAGCACGCCGCGCTCGCAAAAAGCTGGGCTAGTGCCTGGCCAACGTCACGAGACAGGGCGCTAGGTGGAGCAAGCGACGGGCGAGAGGCCGGCGCCCCGCGCGCACCGCGGCGAGCAGCTCGAGCTGGAGATCGAATCGCTCGCCTTCGGCGGGCGCGGCGTCGCCCGCAGCGACGGCTACGTCGTCTTCGTCGCCGGCGCACTGCCGGGCGACCGCGTGCGCGCCGAGGTGACGAAGGCGAAGCGGCGCTTCGCCGAGGCGCGCACGGTCGAGCTGCTGACGCCGGGCGCCGACCGGGTCGAGGACCGCTGCGCCCATGAGGGCGAGCCCTGTCCTGGGGCGCCCTGGCAGGGCCTGCCCTACGAGCGTCAGCTCGTCCAGAAGCGCGACCAGGTCGACGAGGCGCTGCGGCGGATCGGCGACCTCGACGGCTTCGAGCTGGAGGAGATCGAGCCGGCGCTGGAGCAGTGGCGCTACCGCAACAAGCTCGAGTACTCCTTCGGCGACCGCGACGGCGAGCCGATCCTCGGCTTCCACGCGCGCGGTCGCTGGGACCTGATCGTCGACGTCGAGGACTGCCATCTCGCCTCCGAGCGCGGCAACGCGGCGCGCAACGAGGTGCGCGAGTGGGCGCGAAGCAAAGCGGTCTCCGCCTACGACCGCCGTGGGCGCGAGGGCGTGCTGCGCAACCTCGCCGTCCGCGAGGGTCGCCGCACCGGCCAGGTCCAGACCCGGCTGATCACCTCAGCGGAGCGCTTCCCGAAACCACCGGTCGACCTGCACACCGCGATCGAGGGCGACTCCGGCAGCACCGACGGTCCCACCGGCGTGCTTGGGGAGGAACGCCTGCGTGAGGAGCTCTGCGGCCTGCGCTTCGAGATGTCCCACGGCGCCTTCTTCCAGACCAACACGGAGATGGCGGAGCGGCTCTACGCGGTCGCCGCCGAGTACGCCGGCCTGAGCGGAGGCGAGCGGGTCTTCGACCTCTACTGCGGGATCGGCACGATCGGACTATCGATGGCGGCGAAGGCGGGCGAGGTCTGGGGCCTGGAGATCGTCCCCCAGGCGATCGCCGACGCCGAGCGCAACGCGAAGCGCAACGGGATCGAGAACGCCCGCTTCCTCGCCGGCAGCGCCCGCACCGGCGTGCGCCCCCTGCTGGAGCAGGCGGGCAAGCCCGATGTCGTCCTCATCGACCCGCCCCGCGCCGGGCTCTCGCAGAAGATCGTGCGCCGCGTGCTCGAGTGCGAGGCGAAACGGATCGTCTACGTCTCCTGCAACCCGACGACGCTGGCCCCGAACGCCGCCCAGCTGGTCGAGGCCGGCTACACCCTGCGCCGCGTGAAGCCGGTCGACATGTTCCCCCAGACCCCCCACATCGAGTGCGTAGCGCTGCTGGAGAAGTAAGACGGGCTAGAGCTGAGTTGCGATGATGCCGCCCAGCACGGCAAAACCGGCCAAGATCCCGCCAGTCATCGCGATGAAACCCTGGAGCATCGTGCGCTGGATCGAGACCATCTCCACTCTTAGCGCGCGAAGCTCAGCATCTACGCGCTCGAAGCCGCTGTCGACCTTGCCGCTCAGTTCGTTGAGCCGGCCCTCTGTCCATTCCTCTGGCATCGCCTCCATGATGATGCCACGCTATTCCGAAATGTGTTGTCTGTGGTTGAGGCGGGATTAGAAAAGCGTCACAACTGCCATGCGAAAGACAGGCAATAGGCTCCCTCGCCATGAACGAGGGCAAAAACAGAGGCTTTGGAGTCGCCGCGGGGCTCGACCCCGAGGTGGGGCGGCCGCTGGCGGAGCGCTGTGCCGAGCTCGACTATGCCTCGATGTGGTCGAACGACCACCCGGGGGCAAAGGGCCTGGAGACGCTGGCCGAGTTCGCCGCCACGGCGCCGGAGATCGAGCTCGGCGTCGCCGTGATCGCCCTCGACCGCACCCCGCCCGGGCGAATCGCCGCCGACCTCGAGCGGCTCGACCTCGACCCCGCCCGCCTCTGGCTCGGTGTCGGCGCCGGCTTCTCGGAGAAGCCCCTGACCCGGATGCGCGAGTCGCTGCCGAAGCTGCGCGAGCGGCTGCCCGGCGTCCGCCTAGTCCTCGCCGCGATGGGCCCGAAGATGTGCGCCCTGGCCGGTGCTGAGTACGACGGCGCCTTCTTCAACTGGATGACTCCCGACTTCGCCGCCGCCGCCCGCCAGCACGTCGAGGCTGGCGCCACCGAAGCCGGCCGGCCGACCCCACCCGTCTTCGGCTACGTCCGCACTGCGGTAGGCCCAGACGCCACGGGCCGCTTGGCAAAGGAGGAGTCCTTCTACCGCGACCTCCACGATGGCTACCGCAACCACTTCGCTCGCCTAGGCGAGCCCGAGGGCACCGTCGGCGTAGCAGCCGCCGCCCCGCCGGCCGCCCAGTCGGAGCTGGATCGGTACGACGCCCTCGACACCGTCGTCGTAAGAGGCCTTGCCAGCGCCAATGTCCAGCCGATGACGGCCCTCGCCGAGGCCGCCGCTCCCTGACGCAGCCGACTTTGACCCCACTCTGTTGTGGTCAATCTCGGATGCGATTGGCCGCCGCCGATATCTCTGGGCCGTGCCGGGAGGGACCGGGGTGCCCTTCCGGGGCACTGGAGCGCCCGTAGGAGGGACGGGACACCCTCGAACGGGCGGATACTCAAATCGCCGGTCTGATTAGACCGGCGATTGTCCGGGCGAGGGTGTCCCGTCCCTCCCGGCGTCAGTCGTCAGTACGGCGGCAGGTCCTCGTACCACTCGCCAAGCGTCTTGAAGGACTTCCAGAAGCGCTGCTTGGCCCCCTCCTCGTCGAGGGATTCGTCGATGTCGGGGGTGTAGAGGGCGTCGACGGTGGGTGTGAAGGCCTGGATCTCGCCCTGGCGCGGCTCGACCGGGCGGGATAGGGGCAGTTCGAGGCCGTTGAGCACGCGCAGCGCCGGCTCGCCCATGACGACGACGATTTTCGGCTGCACGATCGCGATCTCCTCGACCAGGCGGCGCAGGCATTGCTCGTCGGCGAGGTCGGGCTCGGCGATCGGGCACTTGACGCAGAGCGTCCCGTATACGACCAGCGGATCGATCCCGAGCCGCTTGAAGCTCTTCATCAGGGCGTTGCCGGCGCGGCCGTAGAAGGCGACGCCCTCCTCGATCTCGGAGCTGCCGGGCGCGTGCTTGATCATGAAGACGTCAGCCTGCGGGTGGCCCGAGCCGAGCACCGGCATCAGCTTGCCGCGCGGACAGTGCGGGCAATCCTGCAGCTCGTGCGTCATCTGGTTGAGCTCGCGGATCGCGCGCTCCAGGTACTTCTCTCTTATCTCGTCGTCGGTCGCCGGCACGCTCGGCGATCTCTTTGACGGGCCGGGCGCGGCTCCTTTCGCGGCGCCCGTCTGCATCAGCTCTTGCTCGCCGGACGCCGGCGGCGGCGCTGCCCCCCGCGCACCGGTTTCGCGTTGGAGACGCGGCGTTTCGGCGCCTTCGGCCGGCCCGTCGTCTGCAGCAGCTTCAGCGCCTGCACGTAGACCAGGTTCTTGTGCTTGCGGACGATGTCGGCGTCGCGCATCGCCTCGAGGAACTCCTGCGGCCCGTCGAAGTCGTGGATCCGCACCCGCACGCTGCCCAGCCCCTGGGCGACGTGGCTGTCGGAGCCGGCGCCGGGGACGATCCGGTACTTGCGGGCAAAGCGTTCGGCCTCCTCGTTGAAGGCGGTCAGCGCCACCCGCGGGTTGAAGACCTCGAGGATGTCGACCTCCTCGACGATGTCGAGCAGGTGCTCGTAGTCGGGCACGGAGTGGAAGCGGTCGAACGGGTGGGGGACATAGACCAGGCCCCCTTGGGCGCGGATCGCAGCGATCGTATCCGCCATGGTCAGCCCCTTCGGGATCTTCTCCTCGAGGAAGAGGCCGATCACCTCACCCTGCTCGGCAGTCTTCACCTCCTCGGCGACGATCACCTTTATGTTCCCCATCTCCTCGGCGATCCCCCGCGCCTCGAGCGCCCCCGAGACCTCGTTGTGGTCGGTGATCGCGATCGCGCCGAGGCCGCGGTCGCGGGCCGTCTCCAGCAGCACCTCGACCGGAGTCGCGCAATCGTGCGAGTGGTCGGTGTGCATGTGCAGGTCGACCTCGATCAACGGGTTGCGGGCGATGCGCGCCCGCACCTCCGGGTTGCCGGCCGGGTCATGGCGGCGCGCGGCGACCTGGCGGTAGATCGACTCGAAGCGATCGGCGACCTCGGCCCAGTCGCGCTCGGGACCGCCCGGCTCGACCAGCTCGTAGGTGCCGGGGAAGTAGCGCTCCAGCAGCTCCCCGGTGGCCGGCGAGGCGACGGTGCGGGCGTCGAGCCGGCCGAAGAGGATCTCGACCAGCGGCCGCGCCAGCAGGGTCGAGAGCACCCGCTCCTGCGGCGCGTGGAAGGTGGCGACGTTGAGCGAGTGGGAGTTGCGCAGCGCGGTCGAGGAGGCGCGCGGGGCAAAGGGCTCGTGGACGTGGACGATGTCGAACGAGCTCTTGCGCAGGCGCTCTTTGACCCGGTCGCCGTAGCCGGCGACCGTCACCTCGTGCCCGCGCCGCTCCAGCTCCGCCGAGAGCCGTTCGACGTACTCGTTGACCGGGTTGCCGACACCCCGTCGGTGGGGCGTCACCTGGGCTATCGAGAGCGACTCAGCCGGCACGGCCCGGCTTAGTGCCTACCCGAGAGCCCGCGCGTGCGACTGGCGAGTGCCGGACCGAGCGGGGGTAGGACGCAGGGAGGTCGAATAGCAGGGCTATTTGACCGACCGAGGACGCCGCCCCGCGAAGTGTGTCCGGCGCCGCCAGGCGTGCGTGGGGGTTCTCGGGTAGGCACTTAGGCCGAGACCTTTGCCTCACCGGCGACCGCAGACTTGCCGCGCGAGTTGGCCGAGATGAACTCCTCGGTCTGCTCGCGCGCCTCGTCGTCGGGGCGCTGCGAGTGCGGCGACTTCATCAGGTAGCTGGAGGGGCCGTCGAGCTGGCCGACAATGCCGTTGTTGAGCGCCAGCTTGATCAGCCGCACCGCGTCGATCACGACGCCGGCCGAGTTTGGCGAGTCCCAGACCTCGAGCTTCAGCTCGGCGGTGAGCGGCACGTCGCCGAAGGCCTTGCCCTCGAGGCGGATGTGCGCCCACTTGCGGTCGGTCAGCCAGGGGACGTAGTCGGAGGGGCCGACGTGGACGCTGTCCTCGGGCAGGTCGTGGCCCATGATCGAGGTGACGGCGTTGGTCTTCGAGATCTTCTTCGAGTCGAGCCGCTCGCGCTCGAGCATGTTGTAGAAGTCCATATTGCCGCCGACGTTGAGCTGCGAGGTCCGCTCCAGCCGCACGCCGCGGTCGTGGAAGAGCCTGGCGAGCTGGCGATGGACGATCGTCGCCCCGACTTGGGACTTGATGTCGTCGCCGATGATCGGCAGCCCCGCCTCGCGGAAGCGCTTGTCCCAGTAGTCCTCGCGGGCGATGAAGACCGGCAGGCAGTTGACGAAACCGACCCCGGCCGCGAGCGCCTGCTCGACGTACCACTTGGTCGCCTCCTCGGAGCCGACCGGCAGGTAACAGACGAGCACATCCGCTTTCGTCTCCTTGAGGATCCCGACGACGTCGGCGGTTTCGCCCGGCGCCTTGGTGATCTTCTCCTTCAAGTACTTCCCGAGGCCGTCGTGGGTCATCCCCCGCTCGACCTTGACGCCGACCTCCGGCACCTCGGCGAACTTGATCGTGTCGTTCTGGCCCGACCAGATCGCCTCGGAGAGGTCCTTGCCGACCTTCTCGGAATCGATGTCGAAGGCGGCGACGAACTCGACGTCGCGCACGTGGTAGCCGCCGAGGTCGACGTGCATCAAACCGGGCACTTCCTCGGAGGGGTCGGCGTCCTTGTAGTAGTGGACGCCCTGGATGAAGGAGTTGGCGCAGTTGCCGACGCCGACGATCGCGACGCGGACCTTCTCGTCCGTGCGGCCGCCGCCGTTGCTTGCTCCGTTGGTATCGCTCATGAAGTCTGGGAATCCTTCCTCGTCTCGCTAGGTGGCAAAGCACACCTGCGGTCGGGAGTTGTTACAGATCGGGAGTTGCGGAAGTCTCGCCTGAGAGCTGGTTGCGGACATGCCATACACGCTGGATCGCGGTGAAAGTGGTCAGGGCGGCGATCACATAGATCGAGGGAGCCAGTAGCTCGAAATCGCCGATCCCGGCACCCTTCGCGAAGACCAGACCGACGGAGAGGATAACTACCCGCACGGGACGCGTGGCCAAACCGACCTTGCACTCGACCCCGAGCGCCTCGGCCCGGGCCCGCGTGTAGGAGACCATCAGCGAGCCGAGCACGGCGACCACGCACATCGCCGCGGCGAAGTCCTGGCCGGTGGCGGCGAAGTAGCCGGCCACCGCGGCCAGCACGATCCCCTCCTCGATCCGGTCGACGGTCGAGTCGAGGAAGGCGCCGAACAGCGTCCCCTTGCCCGACATCCGCGAGTAGCGGCCGTCGAGCGTGTCCATCACCGAGCCGACGATGAAGGCAACCCCGGCGAGGAAGAAGAGTCGCTGCGTGACCAGGCCCGCCGCGACAAGGTTGAGGATCAGCCCGGCGATCGAGATCGCGTTCGGGGTCAGCCGCGACTCGATCAGGCGGTTGCGCGCGTAGTCGCGCAGCTCCTGCCCGTTGCGGGACGAGCGGCCGTTGCTGCGGCGGCTGCTCGCGCCCTTCGAGGGCGCTGAAGAATCCATTGACGTGAGGCTAGACGATGGCGGCGTCGCCGCTACGCCTCGGCCTCTTGAGGCGAGCTCGTGCGCCACGCCCAGGCCTGCGGCCGGGCGCGAGCGAGGAGGCGGTGGGCGACGAACGCCGAGACGGCGGCGACCATCCAGCCGAGGGCGACATCGGCCCAGTAGTGATTGCCGGTGACGACCACGACCCAGGCGACCAGCAGCGGCCAGGCCAGCCAGAACACCTTCATCGCCCGGCTACGGACCAGCCGCGCGCCACTGAGGCCGAGCATCGCCGAGAAAGCGCAGTGCATGCTGGGCACCGCCGCGTATGGGTTGATGAAGAGTTTCGCCAGCGCCGAGTCGTGGTTGACGCTGGAGAAGTCGTTGATCGTGTCGACGAAGCCGTACTCGGGATAGAACCGGGGCGGCGCCGTCGCGTAGAACGTGTAGCCGACCAGGGCCAGCCCCATCGCGACGATGAACATGTTGCGCACGAAGTAGAAGGCTTCGTTGCGGAAGAAGTAGAGCCAGAAGAAGAAGGCGACGACGACCGCGAACTGGCTGTTCATGTAGACCTGGTTGGCGAAGTCGATGATCCAGTCGAATTTGAGGAAGAAGGCCTGGAAGCCCGGCTCGAAGAAGGTCCCGGTCGCCTTCTCGGCATCGATGATCTGCTGGCCGTGGGCGAAGGCGGTCGCGCGCTGGCCGTCGGAGATCCCGCGAACGGTCTCGTA
>DATMDR010000030.1:0-43242 GCA_035557635.1 Solirubrobacterales bacterium
CATCAGCGCCAGGAAGCGCGGCACGACCAGGTTCTTGATCGGGTCGACGCCGAGCACCTGCAGGGCGTCGAGCTCCTCGCGGATCTTGCGGGCGCCGAGGTCGGCTGTGATCGCGGTGCCGGCGACGCCGGCGACCACGACCGCGGTGACGAAGGGGGCGATCTCGCGGATCGCCGCCAGCACGAAGAAGCCGCCGAGCCGGTCCAGCGCCCCGACGAGGGAGAGGAAGTTGGCGGCCTGCAGACCCGGCGCCCCGAAGCAGATCGCCACGGTCGAGATCAGCAGCGGGAACCAGCAGAGCTGCAGGGCGAAGAGGAACTGGCCGATGAACTCCTCTCCGTAGGGATAGGGAGGCCTGATCGCAGAGACGATCGTCCGCGCGGTGAGGATCATCATCTCCCCCACCTGTTCGAAGAAGGACTTCGCCGGCAGGAATCTGCGGCCTATCGATGCGGCTGTTTCCATCTCTCCTCCGGCCGGCGGGCCGCCTCGCGCGCGCCCTGCTGCCTCCTGACCCGAGTCTATGCGATGGGCAGGCGGCCAACGGTTAGCCGAGTGTTGAGATCCCGGGCAGCCTGCTTCGGATAGGCTGGCGCCGCTGGCGGGATACCTGAATAGAACTAGGCCGTTACCTATAGACCTATGCCAGCCGAAAGCTCATCGCCCGCGGCGCGGGTGCGCGCGGGAGGAACAGTCCTCTCCCTCTGCGCCGGCCCGCTGACCGTCCCGATCCTGCGTGCCCACACCGACGGTCCCCTGCGGTTCCCCGAGCTGCGCGAGCGGATCGGCGGCGCGGCGCAGACGACCCTGCGCAGCCAGGTCGGCAACCTGCGCCAGCTCGGCGCCCTGGTCAAGCGAGAGCGCGGCGGCATGCCCTACACGGTCGAAAACGAGCTGACCGACGTGGGCCGGGCCGTGCTCCAGGTCGCGGACGCGCTCGTGGCCTGGTTGGAGCGAGCGCCGCAGGGCCCGATCTCGCTCGGCAGCGAGCCGGCCAAGGCGGCGATCCGGGCACTGGTCGGCGCCTGGGGGTCGACGATGCTGAGAGCGCTTGCCGCACGGCCCCTCTCGCTGACCGCGCTCGACAGCCTGATCCCGGACCTCTCCTACCCGGGGATCGAACGGCGCCTGGCGGCGATGCGTGCCGCGCGTCAGGTGGAACAGGCGCCCGGGCAGGGCGGCGGGCGGCCATACGCGGTCACGCCATGGCTGCGCCAGGCGGTGGCGCCGCTCGCCGTTGCCGGACGCTGCGAGTGCCGCCACCTGGCCGACGAGGCCGAGGTCCTCACCCGGATCGACATCGAGGCGGCCTTCCTCCTCTCCGTGCCCCTGGTCAGGCTTCCGGAGGGTCAGGGCGGAGAGTGCCTGCTGGCCGTCGACACCAGCGGGGGCGAGTTAGGGCCGGCCGAGTCCGAGCAGGCCCACCCGCGACTGGCGGGAGTCCGGGTCGCGGTCGAGGACGGTCGCGTCGTCTCCTGCGTCTCCAGGCTCGAGAACGACCCCGGCACCTGGGTGCTCGGCACGGTCCAGGCCTGGCTGGATGCCTTCATCGACGGTCGCCTCGCCGGGCTCCGCATAGGTGGCGATGACCCTCGCCTCGTACGGTCTCTGGCGGCTGAGCTTCACAGCTCGCTGTACACACACATAGACGCACCGAAATGAGCGCGCGCCGATACGTGTTGCTGTCATTTGCAGCCTAAAAAGGCGCTGCCCAAAGTAAGTATGACAAATCGAAGTGATCATACTCTCTTGACCATGGTGCCACAGCCTTGTATTCAGGGTAAGCGGCTCCCAGCTTGACACCCGGCAACAGCGGGGACCGGGTTCGCAAAGTCGACCCCCTACCCGTCAGCAAGGGGGCGAGCAGCGGGCACAAGAGGGGCGGGGCCTAGGGCCCCGCCCCGCCCGCCGCTTCCCTCATGGCCTGCTCACTCAGTGCCCGCTCGCAGCCCGCGTACTGGTTTGCTCGCTGACAAACCTGTGATGCTAACTCCGAGGATAATAGGATTGTACGGTTCAGGAATCCCTCTCCCTGATGTGAATCGCGCCGGGACCTGTATCACAAGGCCCCGGCGCTAACCGTAACTCAGCCCCGCGGGGGCCTCCCGCTGGGCAGCGAGAGTATAATGCCCTAACGGTTAGGTTTCCAGTAATTGAGACGCGTGTTTTTCGACTTTACGAAAACGTTACTGGTAGGTAACGCAGACCGTAACAGTCAGGAAACGGCCCCGGCCGGCTCCGACTCGGGAGGCAGCTCGCCGCCGCGCTCGGTGCCGGCGATCAGCTCGTCGGGGGCTGTCTCCTCGGGCACGAAGCCGGATTTCATCCCGAAATAGACGGCCTGCGGATGGTGCGCGACGATCGCCACCGTGGATTGCTCGGGCATCACCGCGTAGCCGTCGGAGAGGGTCATGCCGATCTGTTCGAGGTCGAGCAGGCGCCAGACCTTCTCGTGCTCGGACTGGTCGGGGCAGGCGGGGTACCCCCAGGAGTAGCGGCGGCCCTGGTCCAGCCCGATCTCGAGCTGGCGGCGGACCTCCGAGTGCAGCCACTCGGCCAGCCCCTCGGCTGCCTGGACCCCGAGGCCGTGGGCGAAGAGCTGCTCGGCGAACTCGCCTTCGCGCTCTAGGCGCTCGATCAGATCGGTCACCTCAGGGCCGACGGTCACCCCCTGCAGCGCGACGACATCGCGCTCGCCCGAGTCCAGCGGGCGGAAGAAGTCCGCCAGGCAGATCCGGTCGTGCTTGGGCTGGCGGGGAAAGACGAGACGCTCCAGCTCGCGCTCGCCGTTCTCGGGGTCGAAGACGACCAGCTCGTTGCCGTCGGCGGCACAGGGGAAGTAGCCGAGCCGCGCCCGTGGGTGGAGGTAGTCCTGCTCGCGCCACATGCGCTCGAGGCGCGGTGCGAAGCCCTCCTCGCCATCGGCGCCGTCGATGAGGTTGCGCCAGGCCTCGCCCTTGACGCCCCGACCCCCCCAGTGCAGCTTGAAGAGGACGTGACGGTCGAGGTACGGGAAGACCTCGCCGAGATCGATCTCGACCTCGCGCACCCCCCAGAAGGGCGGAGAGGGGATCGGCGCGTCGGTGCGGGTCTTCGACCGCACGCTGTCGTCCGTCACCGGCGGCGAGTCGTCGACCACGACCGGCTTCTCGCGCAGTTGCTTGGCCTCGGCGCGGATTCGCTCCACCAGCGCCTCGCGCGCCGGCTCGTCGACCAGGGCATCCATCGTGTCGAGCCCCTGGAAGGCGTCCTTGCAGTAGAAGACGCCGGGCTCGTAGACCTCGTTGGATTCTTTGCCCCTGGGGTAGAGCGTGCGGCGGCCGAAGTCGCGGTTGATCGCGGCGCCGCCGATCAGGACCGGGAACTCGAGCCCGCGCTGGTGCAGCTCCTGCACGCAGATCGGCATCTGCTTCGAAGTGGAGACCAGCAGCGCCGAGAGGCCGATCGCGTCCGCCTCGTTCTCCACCGCTGCCTCGATGATCGTGTCGACCGGGACCTGCTTGCCGAGGTCGATCACCGTGTAGCCGTTGTTGGTGAGGATCGTGTTGACCAGCGACTTGCCGATGTCGTGGACGTCGCCGAACACCGTGGCGATCACGACCTTGCCCTTCGTGTGCCCGTCGATCCGGTCCAGGTAGTTCTCGAGCTGGGCGACGGCGCGCTTCATCACTTCGGCCGATTGCAGGACGAAGGGCAGGATCAGTTCGCCGGCGCCGAACTTGTCGCCGACCTCCTTCATCGCCGGCAGCAGCACCTCGTTCAGGGTCGGGACGGCGCCGATCTTCTCCACCGAGCGGTCGATCCAGTCCTCGACCCCGTCCTTCTTGCGACGCAGGATGTGCCAGTGCAGGGCCTCCTCGGGCTCCATGCCCGCGGTCGGGTCGGCGACCTCCGCCTCGGCCTCCTCGCCCTGGGACTCGAAGTGAGAGATGAAGCGCTCCAGCGCGTCCTCGCGGCGGTTGAAGACGAGGTCGTCGGTCAGCTCACGCTCCTCGTCGGAGATCTCGCTGTAAGGGGTGATGTGGTTCGGGTTAACCATCGCCAGGTCGAGCCCCGCCTCGACGCAGTGGTGGAGGAAGACCGAGTTGAGGACCGCCCGCGGCCGCGGCGAGACGCCGAAGGAGACGTTGGAGACGCCGAGCGAGGTCTTGACGCCGGGAATCTCCGCCTTGATCCGGCGGATGCCCTCGATCGTCTCGACCGCCGACGGCTTCCACTCCTCGTCGCCGGTGGTGAGGGTGAAGGTGAGCGCGTCGAAGATCAGCGCTTCCGGATCGAGGCCATGCTCGTCGCAGGCGATATCGCGGATTCGTTGGGCGATCTCGACCTTGCGCTCGGCCGTCTTCGCCATCCCCACCTCGTCGATCGTGAGCGCGATCAGCGCCGCGCCGTGCGCCTTCGCCAGCGGGATCACAGCGTCGGCCTTGTCGCGGCCGGCCTCGAGGTTGATCGAGTTGACGATCGCCCGGCCGGGAATCTGTTCGAGCGCCGCCTTGATCACCTCGGGCTCGGTCGAGTCGACCTGGATCGGCGAGGGCTGGGTCAGCGAGATCCGCTTCACCACCGCGCTCATCTGCTCGTCCTCGTCCTGGCGCTCGGTCAGCGCCACACAGACGTCGAGCACGTGGGCGCCGCCTTCGACCTGGTCTTCGGCGACCTGGACGAGGCCGTCGTAGTCGTCGGTGAGCAGCAGCTCCTTCGCCTTGCGCGAGCCCTGTGAGTTGACCCGCTCGCCGACCAGGGTCGGGCGGGGTTCCTGCACGAGCGGGGTGGAGGTCATCATCGAGGAGACCTCGATCGGGCCAGGAGCCGGACGCTCTCCCGGAATGCGCCCGGCGACGCGCTCGCCGATCGCGGCGATGTGGGCCGGGGTCGTCCCGCAGCAGCCGCCGACGATGCCGACGCCGTAGCGCTCGACGAACTCGCCCAGGGTCGCGGCCAGCGGCTCGGGCTCTTCGGGGAAGATCGTCTCGCCGTCGGGCCCCTGCAGGGGCAGGCCGGCGTTGGGGATGCAGTGGACCGGCAGTGGGCTGGTCTCGCCCAGGAAGCGGATCGCGTCGCGCATGTCCTCGGGCCCGGTCGAGCAGTTGAGGCCGATCACGTCGACCTCGAGCGCGCTCAGCGTCGTCAGCACCGCCTGGATATCGGTGCCGAGCAGCATCTTGCCGCCCTGCGGCAACAGCGAGACGCTGGTCTGGATCGGCAGCGTCCCGCCGGTCTCCTTGAAGGCTTCGCGGGCGCCGAATATCGCCGCCTTGACCTCGAGGATGTCCTGCGCCGTCTCGATGATGATCAGGTCGGCGCCCCCTTCGACCAGTCCCTGGGCCTGCTCGGCGAAGACCTCGACCAGCTGGGCGAAGGAGATGTCACCCAGGGTCGGGTCGGTGGAGGCGGGGAGGAAGCCGGTCGGCCCGATCGAGCCGGCGACGAAGCGCTTCTCGCCCGCCGCCTTACGAGCGATCTGCGCTGCTTTGAGGTTGATCTCGTGGGTGTGGTCGCCGAGGCCCCACTCTTCGAGCTTCAGGCGCGAGCCCTGGAAGGTGTCGGTCTCGACCACTTCCGCGCCGGCTTCCAGCATCGAGGCGTGGACGCCCTCGATCACGTCGGGACGGTTCAGCACCAGCGCCTCGTGGCACTTGCCCTCGAGCCCGCCGTAGTCCTCCTGGGTCAGCTCGAATTGCTCCAACGTCGCGCCCATCCCGCCGTCGAACACGACGATGCGCTCCTTGGTAGCGGCTATGAAGTCACGCTCTGGCATTGAGCCTTAGAGGGTAAGGGGTAGGAAAGAGGGGACGGGCACCCTCTCCCGGAGACTCAAGCGGTCAACGTCTGAGCCCTTGCGACGGATCAGCTGCGCAACGGTCTCCGGGGGAGGGTGCCCGTCCCCTTGCACCGACTGGTTAGCCGCGCAGACCGAGGCGCCGCTTCAGGTCCCGCGCATTGAACGCTTGGGCGATGCGGCCGACCAGTCCGCGGCGGGCCTTGGTGTACGGGTACCAGGTCGGCTCCCGCTTGCCGCCAAAGCGGGTGATCACGACAGACTCGGTGCGGCAGTACTTCTTGATTCCGGGCTCACCGTGGCGGTAGCCGATGCCTGACTCCTTCCAGCCGCCCATCGGCACGTCCATCGCGAGGTAGTTGACGAGTACGTCGTTGACGTTGACGGCTCCGCACTCGACCCTGCGGGCGACGCTCTCGGCACGTTCCTTCTCGCCGAAGACGGAGCCGGAGAGGCCGTAGCGACTGTCGTTGGCCAGCTGGAGCGCCTGCTCGGCATCGCGCACCTTCATCACCCCGACCACCGGGCCGAAGGTCTCGTCGCGCATCACCTTCATCGAGTGATCGACGTCGACGAGCACTGTCGGCTCGAAGTAGTCGCCGGGTCCGGCGACCCGCTTGCCGCCGGTCAGCGCCTGCGCTCCGGAGGCCAGGGCGTCCTCGACGTGATCCTCGACGATCGCGGTCTGGTTGGGCGAAGTCATCGCGCCGACCTCGGTGCCGTGACCCTTGCTGTCGGCTCCCTGGCGCAGCTTGTTGACCTCGGTCGTCAGCTTGGCGACGAACTCGTCGTAGGCGGGCTCCTCTACGTAGATCCGCTCGACCGACATGCAGATCTGGCCCGAGTTCATCATCCCGCCCCAGGCTGCGGCGTTGGCGGCGCGGTCGATGTCGGCATCGGCGAGGACGATCATCGGGTCCTTGCCGCCCAGCTCGAGGCTGACCGGGGTCAGAGTCTCGGCGGCGCGCGCCATCACCTTGCGGCCTGTCCTGTCGGAGCCGGTGAACTGGACGAAGTCGACCGCGTCGACCAGGGCGCTGCCGGTCTCGCCGATCCCGTGCACGCACTCGAGCACGTCGGGGCCGCCGATCTCCTCCTTCCAGGCCTTGACTATCTCGGCGAGGCCGAGCGGCGTGAACTCGGAAGGCTTGATCACCACTGCGGCGCCCGCCTGCATCGCCGGGATCGCGTCGCCCAGGGCCAGGATCAGGGGGAAGTTCCAGGGGCTGATGATGCCGACGACAGGGTGTGGCCGGTACTGGACCCGGAGCTTCTTGGCGGCGAGCAACGGGGTATGGGGACGGACGCTCTCCTCGCCGATGAACTTGGCGGCCTTGGTGCCGTAGAAATTGATCAGGTCGGCGAGGTAGGCGGGCTCGTTGGAGGCGTCTGGGCGGACCTTGCCGGTCTCCGCGAGCATCGTCTCGAGCACTCGCTCCTGGTTGTCGAGCAGCCAGTCGCGCAGCTGACCGAGCCAGCGGTAGCGACCCTCGATCCCCAGCGCCTCCCAGGCAGGCTGGTTGGCGCGCACCCGTGCGACGGTCTCCGCGACGTCTCGAGGCGAGGCAATCGGCACCGTGGCGATCAAGCCGCCCGTGGCCGGATTGTGGACCTCGATCTGGTCGGGCCCGGCGCCGTTCGTCCTGGCGCTCGTCTCACTGCCTTTCTCGACCGTGCCGCTCTCCACTGGACGCTCCCTTCCTCGACCCCTTGGCTGGTCAGCCAACCTTACCTCTAGATCCCGGAGATCGCCGCCAGTGCCTCTGCCACCCGCGGATCGAACTGTGTGCCGGAGCAGGCTCGCAGCTCCGCCAGCGCCGCCTCGAGTGGCATCGCCTCGCGATAGGAGCGGGTCGTGGTCATCGCGCTGAAGGCGTCGCAGCAGGTGACGATCCGCGCCTCGACTGGGATCTCCTCGCCGGCAAGTCCGTCCGGGTAGCCACTGCCGTCGTAGTGCTCGTGGGAGGAGCGCACTATGCGGCCGACGTCGGCGAGGACCCCGCCGACCCGTTGCAGCATCGCCTCGCCCTCGATCGTGTGCCGGTGCATGATCTTCCACTCATCCTGGTCGAGGGGACCCGCTTTGTTGATGACCTCCTTGGGCACTGCGATCTTGCCGACGTCGTGCAGGAGCGCGGCGAACTCGACGTTGCGGCGTTGCCGGGAGTCGAGGCCGAGCCGGTCGGCGACGGCCAGCGAGAGCTCGACCACCCCGCGGCTGTGGCTGCCGGTGTAGGCGTCGTCGGCCTCGACCACGTCGCCGAGCAGCATCGCCGTCCCCTGGTAAGCATCGCTCAGCTCCACCGCCTGTTCGATCCTCGCCGAGCGCTCCCGAGAGAGAACCGCGAGGATCGCGGCCAGGGGAACGACGAGCAGGCAGATCGCCGGACCGAGTTCGATCGCGGCGAAGGCCGCGAGCAGGCCGATCGGCGCCAGGGCGGCATCGAGCGTGTAGACCGGCGCGATCAGGCGCAGCTCGGAGCGCGGCGAGCTGCCCTCGATCAGTCGCATGCGCACCGCGGTCACGACGAAGTCGAAGGCGAACTGGGCCAGCAGCGCAATCGCGTAGACCGGCCACTCCTCCCAGGAGAAGACCTGGGCGCCGGCGACGATCAGCACCAGCGCCGGGCCGACCGCGTGCCAGCAGTCGCCGAAGACGTGGAAGGCGCGGTAGAAGCTGGTCCGGCCGCTCGCGTAGTCGACCACCCTGCCCAGCGTCCAGCTGATGCTGACGATCAGCGGCACCGCCGGCGTTGGCAGCAAGAACAGCATCGGCACCAGCACCAACTGGGTGGGGACCGTGTAGCCGTCTGCGACGTCGAACTGGGCCTGGCAGGCCAGCACATAGGCGCCGACGAGGATCGCCAGCGTCGGGATGTCGAGGGCGTGCGGGGAGGGGATCAGGAAGGCCATCGCCAGCGCGGTGGCCAGGAAGGCGGTCGCGGTGCCGATCTCGACAGCGCGCTCCCGCCCCCTTGCGGGCAGCACCGTTCGCTCCCGTCCCCGGGCGAAGAGCCGCTCTGCGTCGAGTGTCTCGGTAATCGAAACGAACATGGGTCAGCACGCCTGTATCGGCACAGAACCGTGCCTGGACGAGGCACGAATGCGAAAAATCACCGCTCGCTCGGCTAATCAAGAATGGGTAGACGTTCGTTTGAACCTGCTTTACCTGCGCTTTGCGGCAGTCGATCCTCCCCGCTCACATAAGTCAGCTGCACAAGGCAAACCTGCCGCGAGGTAGGGACGCAAAGTCAGAGGTCTCGCGTACGGCGTGAGATGGCTCAACTGCCAGCTTGGTTTTCACGACCAGGCTTTTTGGTCTGCCGTGAAGGGAGGTTTGCCGATGAAGCTCACTCAAAACACGATCCTGGCTGCGTTGTCGGTGGTAGTTGCGCTCGTCGCAATGGCCGGCACGGCGCAGGCGGCCTGTCCCTACTACGGCGCGGAGCAGGTATTCCGGCCCTGGGGCGACAATCACAACTATGTCCTCGCGCCCGATGGGGGATTCGAGGCGGGGGGCGCCGGCTGGTCGCTGCGTGGCGGCGCCCGGGTCGTCGAGGGCAATGAGAGCCATTACGCGAACGATGCGGCCGACTCTCGTTCGCTCTCGCTCCCGGCGGGCAGCTCCGCGTCGAGCCCGCCAATCTGCATGTCCCTCGACACTCCGATGATCCGGATGTTCGCGCGCAACACCGGCGATCCGTCCTCGCGCCTTCGGGTCGAGGCCAGCTACAAGTTGCTCGGCCTCGTCCGGACGAAGGCGGTGAGCACGGTGGTGGCGGGCCCGGCCTGGGCCCCGACCCAGCAGATGTCGACCGTCCTCACCCTGTCGACGATCATCGGCACGTTGATCCCCAGCGCTATCCAGGTCCAGGTCACTCCGCTCGACTCCAGGGGCAGGTGGCAGGTCGACGACCTCTACGTCGACCCCTTCGCCCGCCGCTAACGAGGTACGAGCCGGTAGACCGGTCCTTCGAGTGAGCTGACGTAGACCCGTCCCCGGGTGTCCTCGCCGAAAGAGCTCGGCGAGGACACCCGCAGGCCGAGGCGGCGGTCGCCGCGCGCACGTCCCAGACCGGGACTGAGACTGCGCAGCTGGCCTGCGCAGAGGTCGGCGTAGACATAGCGGCCACGCAGCGAGGGCAGTCGCGGGTCGCCGACGACGTAGCCGCCGATGACAGTGCAGCTGCCGCCGTCGCGACCGCGGCCGTAGACGAAGATCGGCTTCACCGTGCCGCCTGGATCGGGCGTGCCGCTGTTGGCGCCGGTGTAGGGAGCGTTCCCCTCGAAGGCGTCCCAGCCGAAGTTGGCGCCGCCGGCCGCGGCGACCGTCGTGTAGTCGATCTCCTCGAAGCGGTCTTGGCCGACGTCGGCGATCGCGATCCGCGGCTGACGCGGCGCGGTCACCAGGTCGAAGGAGAAGCGAAAGGGGTTTCGCAGGCCGTAGCTGTAGATCTCAGCGCGTCCCCCGGCGGCGCCGGCGAAGGGGTTGCCGGCGGGGATTGAGTAGGGCCGCCCTCCGCTTGGCCGCGGATCGATCCGCAGCAGCTTGCCGAGAAGGCTCCCCCTGTCCTGGGCGTTGTTGGGCGGATCGCCGCCGGAGCCGCCGTCTCCGGTGGCGAGGTAGAGGAGGTTGCCGAGGAACTGCAGCTGGCCGCCGTTGTGGTTCGAGTTGGCGCGGTGGGGGATCTCGATAACGGGCCGGAGCGAGCCCCTTGCCGCTCGGGTGGGGGTGCGGCGGCGGAGCTCGTCGACGCGGATGTCGCCCTGAGCGTCCGTGTAATAGACGTAGAAACGGCGGCTGCGGGGGTAGTCGGGGGGGAAGGCGATCGAGAGCAGGCCGCGCTCGCCGCCGAAGCCGACCAGCCCGCGGATGTCGAGGAAGGTGCCGGCGCGGCGGCCGTTGCGCATGACGATCACCCTTCCCTGCTGCTCGACGACGAAGAGCAGCTCCGGAGAGCCCGCGGCGCCGGTTACGTAGACGGGTTCGTCGAAGCTGCCGATCCGCTTTAGGGCGATGCCGCCGCCGCGTCGCTCTGCCCTGTCCTCCGCGGTCGGGGGCGGAGAGCTGGCCGAGCCGCAGGACGGCAGCGCCGCCAGCACCATCACCGCGAGTAGCGAGGCCCGGAAACGCATCAGCCCGGACCTACCCGCCGGGCGAGCGGGTCATTCCTGTTTTGGGTCCTCGATCTCAACGACCTGGCCGTCGTCGGTGACTTCGACCTCCTGGGGCACGCTGGTGATCTCCACCGCGAAGGATCCACCCGGCCGTGTGCCGCCGCCGGTCACTGCTTTGTTCTCGCCCCCGAGGCCGGAATCGACGGAGTAGAGCAGCGGGAACCGCCCCTCCTTGACCGCGCTCAGCTTCCAGACCGCCTCGACGGCCTCGTCCGGTTCGAGGCGGCCGAAATTGAAGGTCTTCTGGTTGGCGCTCTGGGCGCCTCCGGACTCGGCGGAGCCGGTCAGCCTCGGGTATGTCGCCGCGAGCACCCAGACCGGGCGATCCGGCTGGGCCAGGCCCGGCTGCGGATCGTGGATCGTGAAGGGGAGGGAGGAGGTGCGGCCTGCGCGGCCGCCGACCGAGATCGTCATCGTCAGCGCCGGCACCGCTCGCTCGCCGGTGTTGCGCACGCCGAGTCTCAGCAGAACCGTTTCGCCGAGCCGCTGCTCGGTTGGGAACTCCGCCGTGACCACCTTCACCGAAAACTCGCCGGAGGCTTCGTCGCCGTCGGACGACGAATCGTCGCCGCAGGCGACCAGCGCCACCGTCAGAGCCACCGCGGCGACCCCGACGAAGAGAGCGCGGAAAAGCGATGCTGTCCGGTTCCCCCCCAAGGCGGCCCGAACATACCACGGGCGCCGACCGCTCGATCCGTCTCGAACGCTCTCGGACAGGTGGTTAGCCGTATCTCAACAGTCGGCTAACCGTCGGCCGCCTTTCCATCGCATAGACTCGGGCGAGGAGGAAGCAGGGTACGCACAGGGCGGCCCGTCGGCCGGAGGAGAGATGGAAATAGCCGCATCGATAGGCCGCAGGTTCCTGCCGGCGAAGTCCTTCTTCGAGCAGGTGGGGGAGATGATGCTCCTCACCGCGCGCACCATCGTCTCTGCCATAAAGCCGCCTTATCCCTACGGCGAGGAGTTCATCGGCCAGTTCCTCTTCGCCCTGCAGCTCTGCTGGTTCCCGCTGCTGATCTCCACGGTGGCGATCTGCTTCGGGGCACCGGGCCTGCAGGCGGCCAACTTCCTCTCGCTCGTCGGTGCCCTGGACCGCCTCGGCGGATTCTTCGTGCTGGCGGCGATCCGCGAGATCGCTCCCTTCGTCACCGCCGTCGTGGTGGCGGGAGTCGCCGGCACCGCGATCACGGCCGACCTCGGCGCCCGCAAGATCCGCGAGGAGCTGGACGCCCTGCAGGTGCTCGGCGTCGACCCGATCAAGAACCTGGTCGTGCCGCGCTTCCTGGCGCTGATGCTGATCACCGGGCTGCTCGACATCTACGCGCTGGTCTTCGGGATCACCGGCGGCATTCTCGCCGAGCTCCTTTACAACCAGCCGCTGGGCGGCTTCTTCGCGACGCTCTTCTCCAATGCCTCGATCACCGACCTCTGGGGATCGGTGGTGAAGTGCACCCTCTTCGGCGCGATCATCGCGATCGTCTGCTCCTACAAGGGGATGACCGCGACCGGTGGCGCCGCCGGCGTCGGCCGCGCCGTCAACCAGGCGGTCGTGATCGCCTTTCTCGGCGTCTTCTCCTTCAATTACGTCTTCACCCAGACCCTGCTCGCCACCAACCCGGAGCTGCAGACCATCCGATGAACGCCTGGCTTGCCGTCCCTCGGCAGTGGCTCGACTCCTTCGGCGAGATCGCCCGCTTCGGCTCGCGGGTGGCCGGTCTCGTCTACAGCGGCCGCGTCCTGCGCTTCTTCGGCGAGAGCCTGCGCCAGGCCGGCATCCTGATCCTCGGCTCCTCGCTGGTGATCTGGGGCTCGGTCTTCATCCTCGGCCTGCAGTGCGGGATCGAGGGGGCCTATCTACTTCGCGCCCAGGGCGCGCCGGCCTACGCCGGGGTCTTCTCCGCCTGGTGCGACCTGCGCGAGATCATGCCCTACGCCTTCGGCTACATGCTCGCCGCCAAGGTCGGCACCGGGATCGTCGCCGAGCTCGGCGCGATGCGGATCTCGGACGAGATCGACGCGCTCGAGGTGATGGGGGTGCCGCCGGTCACCTTCCTCGCCGCCACGCGCCTGCTCGCCGCCTGGATTGCCTTTCCCTTCATGTACCTGGTCGGGATCGGGATCATGTACCTGGCCAGCTACGTCGCCGTGGTCGAACAGATCGGCGACGTCTCCTCGGGCGGCTACCTGCTGATCTTCTGGATGTTCCAGAACCCCCCCGACCTGATCTTCAGCCTGGTCAAGGGCATGGTGATGGCGACCACGATCGTGCTCGTCGGCTGCTACTACGGCTACACCGCGAGCGGCGGGCCGGTGGGAGTGGGCACGGCAACCGCCAAGTCGATGGTGCTAAACATCGTCTTGGTGCACATCATCGGGATGCTGGGGACACTGATCTTCTGGGGAGCCAATCCCAGGGCGCCGATCGGAGGATGAGCAGATGAGCGAGCCAGAGCAGAGCGTTGCCGCGGAGCAGAGCGGCCCCTACGTGAGCGACGACGGCGCGGTGATGGGCCGCGACTTCGTCATCCCCGGCGTCGACCCGAGCGAGACCGATCCCTACCGCTTCCACACTGGTCGCAAGCGCGACCACGGCGGCACCGACGCGATCGAGATCATCGACCTGGTCAAGCAGTTCGGCCGCGCTCGCATCCTCAACGGCCTCAACCTCGGCCTTCCCGAAGACCAGATCTCGATCGTCCTCGGCCCTTCGGGCACCGGCAAGAGCGTGCTCGTGAAGCACATCGTCGGGCTGCTCTACCCCGACTCCGGCGACGTCCTCGTGCACGGCGAATCGATTCCCAACATGACCGATGACGAGCTCTTCGAGGTGCGCAAGAAGTTCGGCCTGCTCTTCCAGGACGGGGCGCTGTTCGGCTCGATGAACATCTATGACAACACCGCCTTCCCGCTGCGCCAGCACACCGACAAGAGCGAGGAGGAGATCGGCGAGATCTGCAACCGCCGCCTCAAGGAGGTGGGGCTGACCGAGGCGATCTACAAGATGCCCAACGAGCTCTCCGGCGGGATGCGCAAGCGGGCCGGCTTCGCCCGGTCGCTCGTCCTCGACCCGGCGATCGTGATGTTCGACGAGCCCGACTCCGGGCTCGACCCGGTGCGCACGGCGCTCCTCTGCGAGCTCGTCCGTGAGGTGCACGAGGAGAACGGCGGCTGCTACCTGGTGATCAGCCACGACCTCAACACGGCGCGGCGGATCTCCGACTTCATCGCGGTGCTCTGGAACGGCAGGATCGTCGAGTCGGGGCCCAAGGAGGAGCTGTTCGACTCCGAGAATCAGTTCGTCTCCCAGTTCCTCAGCGCTGACGTCAGCGGCCCGCTCTCGATGGATTGAGCGCGATCGCCGCCTGGGCGGCACGGCACGCGAAGACCGTCCTCCTCGTCTCCATCCTCGTCGCGCTGGCGGCCGGCCTGGCGGCGACGCGCCTGCCCACTGACGCCGGCGCAGGGACGCTGGTCGACTCCGGCACGGAGAGCTACCGGGCCACCCAGCAGGTGCGGGAGGCATTCGGCGAGGAACCGGTCGTCGTGCTCGCCGAGGGCGATCTGCAGCAGCTGGTTCTGACCTCGAACCTGGGTCGCCTGCTGCGACTCGAGGGATGCCTCTCGGGCAGGGTTCCGCGGGGGGTCGAGCCGATCCCCGGTCCGTGCACCGAGCTGGCGCGATTCCGCCCCGTCGAACTCCTCTCCGGCCCCGCCACCTTCCTCAACGAGGCGACGATCCAGGTACAGCGCCAGCTGAGCCGCCTGGTCGAGCAGGTGCCGCCGGACCGGCTCCGCGAGCTCTTGGTCGAAGTCGCCGCGCGCTACGGGATCACCAGCGCACCGAGCCTCGGCAACCCGGAATTCCTCGCCGCGGTCGTCTTCGACCTGCGGCGCGAGCGCGGCACCCCGAAGGCCCGCCTCGCCTACCTCTTCCCCAACAGCCGCTCGGCCCAGATCGTCCTGCGCCTGCGTTCGGACCTGACCGAGTCCGAGCGCCATCGCGCCCTGGAGCTGATCCGCGCCGCGGTCTTCGACCCGACCCCGCGAGCCGCCTGCAGGTTTCGCGGCAAACCGGAGCCGTGCTTCGCCCTGCGCGGCGGCAGCTACACCGTCTCCGGGGCGCCGGTCGTGGTCGATGGCCTGGCACCGGCGCTGAAGGACGCGCTGCTGGTCCTCCTCGCGGTGGCGGTCGTGGTGATGGCGTTCGCCCTGCTGGTGGTCTTCCGCTCCCGCTTTCGGTTGCTGCCGCTTGCTCTCGCCCTGGCGGCGGCGGCGCTGACCTTCGGCCTGCTCCGCCTCACCGGAGGCTCGCTGACGATGGCCTCGATCGCAGTGATGCCGGTCCTGATCGGCCTCGCGGTCGACTACGCGATCCAGTTGCAGTCGCGTTTCGACGAGGCCGTCGCCACCGGCCTGCGCGGCGCCGATGCTGCACGGGAGGCCGCGGCCCGTGGCGGCCCCACCATCGGCCTCGCCTGCCTCGCTACGGCCGCCGGGTTCCTCGCCCTCCAGCTCTCGCCGACCCCGATGGTCCGCGGCTTCGGCCTGCTCCTCATCGTCGGCATCGGAATTGCCTTCTTTCTTGCGATGACCGCCGGCTTTGCGGCTCTGAGTCTCTCCTCGGGCGGGTGGTGTCGGGGTGGGGTGTGCTCGGCAGCCCGGAGGCTGCTGAGGGCGAGATTGCACAGCTCGCACCGCAATGACCCTCTGCCCGAAGCAGCGCGCAGGGCAACGAGGGCACCCCACTCCGGCGACAGGACCCGCCCGCCGGAGCATCTTCTTGCCTTTGCGCTAGCTCATCCGCAACGGATCCTGGCTATCGGGGCCGCACTCGCGATCCTGGGTTGGGGGGTCGGTACGCAGATCGAGACCGTCTCCGATATCCGAGAGCTGGCGCCGCAGGATCTGGAGGCAGTGCAGGACCTGAACACGCTGCAGGACGTCACTGGCGTCTCCGGTCAGATCGACGTCAGCGTGAGCGCGCCGGAGCTGACCGATCCGGAGACGCTGCGCTGGATGAGCGGGTTCAAGCGGCGGGTGCTGCAGGCGGGTGGCTTCACCGGGCCGGAACCAAGTTGTCTCGAGGCGGAAGTCTGTCCGGGGCCGGCGCTCTCGGACTTCGTTGATGCCGCTGGTGGAAGCCTGACCCGCGATCAGGTCCGCGCGACGTTCGCCGCTCTCCCCAGCTACGACCTGCGTCACGTGGCCGAGATCGATCCGGAGTCCGGAATGCCGACCGGAACCGCGCTGCTCAGCTTCGGCATCCGCGCTCAGTCACTGGAAGACCAGCAGGCGCTGATCGAGCGGGTCCGGGAGGAGATCGGCGTGCCGGGCGAGCCAGGCGGACCGCCGCCGGGAGTCGAAGCGCGCCTCGCCGGGCTGCCGGTGATCGCCGCCGCCGCTGCCTCCGATCTCTCCAGCAGTCGCTACTGGCTGACCCTCGCCGGCCTGCTCGCTGTGGGCCTGGTGCTGCTCGTCGCCTACCGATCCCCCCGGCGCGCGCTCGTGCCGCTGGTGCCGATCGTGCTTGCCTCGGGCTGGGCCGCACTGGTGATCTGGGTGAGCGGCATCCCGCTCAATCCGATGTCGGCGGCGCTGGGGGCGTTGACGGTCGCGATCGCCACCGAGTTCAGCGTCATCCTCTCCGCCCGCTTCCACGAGGAGCGTCGTGAGGGGCGGGACGTCGCCGCAGCGCTGCGCGGCACCTACGCGCGCACGGGCTCCGCAGTCCTCGCCTCTGGGGTGACAGCAACGGCGGGGTTCGCGGTACTGGTCGTCAGCGACGTGCGGATGCTGCGCGATTTCGGCCTGGTGACCGTGGTCGACCTGACCGTGGCACTGCTGGGAGTGGCGATCGCCCTGCCGGCGGCGCTCGCCTGGGCGGAGCGGGAGCGATGAGGGACCGCTACTCGCTCGCGGTAGGCGCCCTCTTCGCGGCTCTGATCGTGGTCGCCCTCCTCAACACCGTGGGCGGCGATGACTCGGGCACGCTGGGGCTCGACGAGCAGCCACCCCGCTGGCCGCTGCCGGAGTTCGCGGTGCCGGTTGCCGCCAGCGACCTCGAAGGCGACGCCAACGTCGCCCAGGACGATTGCGAGACCTCGCGGCTGCCCTGTCCGCCCGACGCTCGCCGCACGCCGGCATGCAGGGTCGATGGGGCCGACGTGATCCGCGTCTGCGACTTCTTTGACCGCCCGTTGGTGCTCTCTTTCTGGATCGCCCGCGGCGGCGACTGCGCCGATCAGCAGGATGTGGTCGATCGTGCCCATGCGCGCTACGGTGGACGCGTGGGCTTTCTCTCCCTGGACATAGGGGACGATCGCAGCGCGGTGCGCGACCTGGTGCGGGAGCGCGGCTGGAGGATGGCGGTCGGCTATGACCGCGATGGGGCCGTGGGAAGCCTCTATCGCGTGGGTATCTGCCCGACCTTCGCCTACGTCTATCCCGGCGGCACGCTTCAGAGCACCGGGGTCGGCGAGCTGACCCTTGCCGAGCTCGATGCCAAGGTGCGCGAGCTGCTGCGGGCCACGCGTGCCGCGAAGGCCGGAAGGGCGCACGATGGACGGAGCTAGGGCGGGCACGGATGCCGCTTCGGCTCCCTCCCCCGAGCTGGGTCGGGTGGCGCCACACGTCGCCTCGGAGTTCCCGGGTCTCGGCATCGCCTGGGTCGAGGTCGAGGGCGGCCGGCGCCGAAGCTCCGACCAGGTCCGGCGGCGCCTGCGGGACGTCTCCGACCGCTTTTTCGGCGCGCAGGCGATTCACATGCGCGAACGGCCGATTCCCTGGGCCTACCGGGTTTTCTTCCGCCAGATCGGCCTCGACCCCGACCGCACCCGGACACCGGTCGAGCGCTTGGCGCTGGAGCGGCTGCAGGAGGGCGCCTTCCTCAGCCGTGGCATGCCCGCGGACGCGCTGACCATCGCCACGACCGAGACCGGGGTGGCGCTGCGCGCCTTCGACGCAGAGCGACTGGAGGGAAGGCTCTGCATTCGCGACTCGGCTCCGGGCGAGGCGCTCCCAGGCCGTTCGAGGGACCTAGCCCAGGGAACGCTGACCGTGGCCGACGAGCGCACCCCCGTGGCCCTGCTCTTCGGCGAGGCTGCCGAGAGCTACGAGGTGGGAAAGGGCACGCGTCGCATTGCGGTCGTCGCCGTACAGGTGAACGGCGTTCCCCAGGTCGCCGCCGATGAGGCGCTCTGGATCGCCGCCACCGCGATCGAAGCTTCTTAACCAACCCTTGCTTCCGGCATCGGTGGCGTGATCTACACTCGAATCGAGTCATGCAGGAGCTGCTCGACCGAGACACCTTCGCTGGGGTTCGCGTCAAGGGCGACGAGCGTCTCGCCCGTGCCGAGCTGCGGCGGCAGATCGGCCGCCTCGAGCAGGAGCTGTCCCGGCTGGCGAGCGAGGCGTTCCCGCGCCTCACGCTGGACACGGCGGTCGCGGCCACCGCGCCCGAGCCGCGGCTGATCGGCCTCGGTGAGCTGGAGCAGGTTCGCGACGCGCTGGCGATGAGGGTGGCCGCAGCGCGCGACGCGCTGGCTGAGCGAGCCACGCTCGAGACCGCCAATAGGGAGCTGCTCGAGCGGATGCTTGCCGATCCCGCCGAGTTCAAGTGGCTGCGGATCTCCCGCGCCGACCTCGGTGAGCCCGGGTGCGGTCACTGGCACTCGCGCCCGCGTTTGGGGCTGCTCGGGATGCTGATGGGCTGGTGGCGTGTCAGGATCTCGTCCGGATGCCCGTTATCCGGGCGGCTTGCGGCCGTTGAGCAAGCAACTCCAGGCCGGCGAGAGGCCGCCGGCGCCGTGGGGGGCCTTTCCTCTGGCCGAGCTGGTCGTGCTCGCCGGGATCATCCTCTTGGTGATCGGAATCGTCGGCGGCAACCTGACGATGCTGGCGGTTGGCATCACGCTCGGTGCGCTGGGCGGTCTCGAGGTGTCCGTTCGCGAGCACTTCGCCGGCTACCGCTCGCACACGACCATGCTGGCCGGCGTCGTCTTCGTCCTCGTCGTCGGGGGTCTCTTCTACCTGTCCGGCCTGGTCCTGGCAATCTGCCTAGGCGCCGGCGCCCTGGCTTTCACTGTCGCCTTCCTGCTTCTCCGCCGCGCTTTCCAGCGCGCGTCCGGAGGACTCTCCTTCAAAATCCGCTAACGGGCGTCAAACGAGGACCGTATCGCGGGTCTTCGTCGCCAGCTCGGTCGAGAGCAGCGCCCGCTGCCGGGGAGTGAGCGTGCCGAGGCGCTTGTTCTCGCTCAGAGAAAGGCCGAGCAGGAACTTGCGAGCCCGGGTGCGGCCCCAGCGGCGCTGGCTGGTCAGCAGCTCGGCCAGGGTCATGCTCTCCGTCTGCCAGGGACAGGCCCGCACCACCTCCGATACCTCTGTTTCACCACGTGCGATCGAGCGCTTCAGCTCCGCCCTCGCAAGTCGGACACGGTTGGCGCGAGCCAGTGCCTGCATGTGTTGAGGGCCACGAACTGTAGAAGCGGTCGTCGAAGCAGGGGCTATCGAAGCAGCGTCCACCAAGACTCCTCCCTTTTGGGGTCGTTTTGACTGGGGTATCTCTCATCCGCCGACCGCGGCGAGTGCTCAACCTCGTACTGGTGAGCCGAACTCTTACCGATGCCTGCCCCGGCATTCGGTCGGCGAGGCCAAGCTACGTGCTGCCGCGGTGCGGCGTCAACCCCGCGGTCGCGTCAACCCCGCCGGCGCGTTCGCTAAGAGCAACTTTTTCTCCGGCTTCGCGAGTTGCGCCGAGTTGGACAACATCGAAACTACCCCGAGCGGGGTAGGTCCGGAAAGTCAACCATGACTTTTCCGATCGTTTCGAGCGCTCGGTCGAGATGGTCGCGCCGGTGCGTCGCCATCAGGCTGGTGCGCAGGAGCGCGCCGCCGGGCGGGACGGCCGGGTGGATCGCCACGTTGGTGTAGACGCCGGCGTCGAAGAGCGCCTTCCACAGCAGCACCGCCTGCCAGTCGTCTCCGACGACGACCGGGACGACTGGGGTGGTGGCGACGGCGCCGTCGGGCAGAGTCCCCGGCTCGATCACCTTCAGGCCAAGGGCTCGCAGGCCCTCGCGCAGGTACTCGGCGTTGCCCAGCAGGGCGTCGAACAGCTGCGGCCCCTCGGCGCGGATCACCCGCAGCGCCGCCAGCGCGGCGCCGACCGCCGCAGGGACCGCGGAAGCGCTGAAGATGAATGATCGGGAGGCGATCCGCAGGTACTCGACCACCTCGGCCGAGCCGGCGATGAAGCCTCCACACGAGGCCAGGCTCTTGGAGAAGGTGCCCATCCGCAGGTCGACCTGGTCCTCGAGCCCGAACAGCTCGCTGGCGCCGGCGCCGCGCGCACCCAGCACCCCCGCTCCGTGGGCCTCGTCGACCATCAACCGGGCGCCGTGGGCCTGGCAGAGCTCGACGATTCGCGGCAGGTCGCAGACGTCGCCCTCCATCGAGAAGACGCCGTCGACGACGACCAGCACGCCCCCACCGTCTTCCGCGGCACGGCCCAGCATCCGCTCGAGCTTGTCCATGCGGTTATGGCGGAAGGGGCGCAGCTTGGCGCCCGAGAGGCGGCAGCCGTCGAGGATCGAGGCGTGGTCGCCGGAGTCGCAGATCACCGTGTCGCCGGGCTCGAGCAGCGTCCCGATCGCGCCCAGGTTCGACTGGTAGCCGGTCGTGTAGACGATCGCGTCGTCCTCGCCCATCCACTCCGCCAGCTCGCGCTCGAGCTCGACGTGCAGCGGCGTCGTCCCGTTCAGCAGGCGCGACCCCGTGACGCCGGTCCCGTAGGTCTCGAGCGCATCCCGCGCCGCCTGCTTCACCCGCTCGTCACCGGTCAGGCCAAGGTAGTTGTTGGAGCCGAGCATGATCGTCTCGCGCCCCTCCATCTCGACCACGGGCCCGGCCTGCGAGGTGAGCAGGCGGAAGTAGGGGAGGAGGTCGTGCTCGCGCGCCGCTTCGAGCTGCTCGAGCCGGTCGTGCTTACGCACCTTCTCGAAGACGTCGACGGCGGCCTTCGCCGGTTCGCTCATTGCGAGAGTGTAGGTTCAGCGCCCCGTGGCAAGCGTCTCTATCCGCCCCGTTCGCTCGCGGCGCGAGCTGAAGCGCTTCGTCAAGGTCCCCTTCCGGCTTCACCGCGACAGCCCCCAGTGGGTGCCGCCGTTGATCTTCGAGCGGATGGAGTTCCTCGATCGCGAAAAGAACCCCTACTTCGAGCACGCCGAGGCCGAGTACTTCATTGCCGAACGGGACGGTGAGCCGGTCGGCCGCATCAGCGCCCAGATCGACCGGCGCTGGGACGAGTTCCGGGGCGGCAACGACGGGATGTTCGGCTTCTTCGAGACGGTCGACGACCGCGAGGTGGCGGCGGCTCTCCTCGGGGCCGCGGAGGACTGGCTGCGATCGCGCGGGCGTGAGCGCATCCTCGGTCCGATGGACTTCACCACCAACGACGAGCTCGGCATTCTGATCGAGGGCTACGAGCTGCGCCCGATGATCCTGCAGCCGTGGCATCCGCCCTACTACCGGGAGCTGATCGACGGCCTCGGCTACGGCAAGGCGATGGACCTGTTGATGTGGTACCTGGAGCTGGGCGAGCTGAAGGAAGGCGACCAGTTCGCCCCCGAGATCCACGCCGCCGCGACCAAGGCCCTGCGCGACGAAGGCGTCGTCATCCGCAACATGCGAAAGCGGGACATGGCCAACGAGGTGCGCCGCTTCATGGACGTCTACAACGAGGCGTGGGGCGACAACTGGGGCTTCGTCCCGATCACCGATGCCGAGGTCGAGTTCCAGGCGAAGAACCTGAAGCAGGTGCTGGACGAGAAGTGGGCGTACATGGCCGAGAAGGACGGGGAGGTGGTCGGCGCCGCGCTCACCCTGCCCGACGTCAACCAGGTCATGGTGAGGATGAACGGGCGCCTGCTTCCGTTCGGATGGCTGCGCTTCCTGCTCGGAAAGCGCAGGATCGACCGGGTCCGGGTCCTCGCGCTCGGCGTCAAACACGACTTCCGCCACAGCGGCGTCGCCGCGGGCCTCTACCTCAAGCATCTCGAGACGGCCAGCCCCGACGGGATCCCCGGCGGGGAGACCGGCTGGATCCTCGAGACCAACGGGCCAATGAACCGGGCGGTGGAAGGGATGGGCGGCAAGATCGTCAAGCGGTATCGCCTCTACGAGAAGGCGCTGAGCGGATGATCGTCGCGCCCCGCGGGCACGCAAAATGCGGCATCGGTCACCCAGCGCCCCTTTGCCGTTGGGACGCATCGCTACAGTCGGCTGGGTGAGCAATACCGACCTAGAGCCGGTTCGAATCCGCGTCCTCCCCCATGAGAGCCCCGCCCCGCTGGCCGTGCGCAGCGAGGCGAAGACCGCGGCGATCGCCGCCGCCGGGGGGGTTCTGGCGGGAGCGGCGACGGTGGCTGCCGTGCGGGCTGTGGGCGCCGTGGCCAGCCGCAAGCGGTCCCCACGGCGCCTCCCTCGCCGGCGCGAGCGGCAGAACAACGTCGTCGCCAGTCGCTCCTTTCTCGTCGACGTTCATCTGCTCGGCCGGTGAAGCGGCTCGAAGCAGAGGTCACACCCCCCTTTCCCTACCGCCTGCCGACCTACGGGAGCGAGGACGGCGCGACGCGGGTCGCTGGTGGCGTCGTCTCCCGCCTGCTGCACGTCGAGAACTGCCCGGTCGTCATTCGTGCTTGGCATCCCGACTCCGAGCGGGTGGTGCTGCGGGCCGAACCGGTCGACCCCGCGGCGGTCGACGCTCCGTGCCTGAGCTCGGCGTCGCCCCGCCGGCCAGCCGGCGATGCTCAGCTCGAGATCGCGATCGAGCGGATGCGCTTTGCGCTCGCCGTCGACGACGATCTTTCCGAGTTCCACCGGCGTTTCCGCCGCGATCCCCTGCTCGGGCCGCTGCTGCGCCGGCGCCCACACTGGCGGCCGCGCCGTGCCCCTTGGCCCTGGGAAGCGCTTGCCTGGGCGATCGTCAAGCAGCTGATCGAGACGGGACGGGCGGCGCGGATCCAGCGCCGCATCGTCGGTCGTTGGGGCGCGCGTCTGGATAGCGAGCGCGGTGCTCTGCGCGACGTGCCAGGCCCGGCGGCGATCGCCGGCCGGGCGCCGGCCGAGCTCGAGTCGATGGGCCTGGCCCTGCGTCGGGCTATCGCCCTGCGGGCCGTCGCCGCCGAGATCGCTTGCGGTCGCTGCGACCCTGGGCAGCGCAGCGCCGATCGCCGCCTGCGGGCGGTGCGCGAGGTCGGCCCCTGGACGGTCCAGTGCCTCGGCCTCTTCGGCCGCGGCGACCCCGACTCGCTGCCCGCCGGCGACCTCGCCTACATCAAGCTTGTCGGTCGCCTCGCCGGTCTCGGCCAGCGGGCGACGGTGGAGGAGGTCGAGGCCTTCTACGCCCCCTACGCGCCGTTTCGCGGGCTGGCGGGACTGCTCACGGCTCAAGCGCCACGCCTTGCCGTCGATAAAGCCAGTGATGGAGCGTTCGATGCAGGGCGGGGGCTGGCCCGAAAACAAGGTCGACGAGTTCCTCGATCAGATCTCAGCCGGCGGCGAGGGCTACCGGCGACTGGTCGAGCGCCTACCGGCGATCGTCTACGCGGCTGAGCTCGGAGAGCACGGGCGCTGGCGCTACGTCAGCCCCCAGGTGGAGGAGATCCTCGGCTACAGCCAGGAGGAATGGCTTGCCGATCCTGGTCTCTGGGCGAAACTGATCCACCCGGACGATCGTGAGCGGGCGCTCGCCCAAGAGACCCGCAGGACGCTCGGAAACCGCAACCCGCCGCCGATCGACTACCGGATGGTCACGCGCGCGGGCAAGACGATCTGGATCCTCGACGAGGCCGTGCTCGAGCCCGACGAGCAGGGTGTCCCGATCTGGCACGGCGTCCTCTACGACATCACCGAGCGCAAGGACGCCGAGCAGGAGCTGCAGCGCGCAGCCACCCAGCAGGCCGTGGTGGCACGGCTCGGCGGGCGGGCGCTCCAGGACGGTGATCCCGACGCCCTGATGCGGGAGGGGGTCGCGGAGCTGATTCAGATCGCCGGCATCGACGGCGCCGGCGTTTGGGAGGTCGACCGCGATGGTCGTCGCCTCAAGCTGCGAGCGGGGCTGGAAGACCAGGTCGCAAGCTCGAGCCGCATCTCGGCCGCACGCGACTCCCACGCCGGGGCCGCACTCGATTCCGGCCTGCACGTGATCGTCGACGACTGGTCGGCCGAGCGCCGCTTCTCGATGCCGCCGGCGCTGCGGGTGCTGGGCGTTCGCAGCAGCCTCGCCGTCGTGATCGACAGCAAGCAGCAGCCCTTCGGCGTGCTCGACGTCCACTCGACCGAGCCGAACCGCTTCACCCCCCAGGACGTCCACTTCGTCCAGGCGTCGGCCAACGTGCTCGCCGACGCGATCGAGCGTCATATCGCCGACGACGCGTTGCGCCACCGGGTCCTGCACGACGCTCTCACCGGCCTGCCCAACCGGCTCAGCTTCGTCGACACCGTGAACGAGGCGCTGCGCCGCGCCACCTCCTCCGGGTCACCCGTCGGGATCCTCTTCATCGACCTCGACCACTTCAAGCTGATCAACGACAGCATGGGCCACCATGCCGGCGACGAGCTGCTGCGCGCCGTCGCCCCGCGTCTCCGCGGCCACCTGCGCCCCGGCGACGTCGTCGCCCGCTTTGGCGGCGACGAGTTCGGCATCCTCGTCGACCGCCTCGCCGACGAGGACGAGGCCGTCGCGATCGCCGAACGGGTCGCCACGACCTTTGCCGAGCCCTACCCGATGGGCGGCTCCGAGCACTTCGTCACCGCCAGCGTCGGGATCGCGGTCGCCCGCCCCGGCGGCGCGGAGCCGGTCGAAGCGGAGATGCTGATCCGAGACGCCGACGCGGCGATGTACAGAGCGAAGGAGCGAGGCCGGGCGCGCTGTGAGCTGTTCGACGCCGAGATGAGGGCGCGGGCGACACATCGGCTCGAGGTCGAGCGGGAGCTGCGCAACGCGCTGGAGGCCCAGGAGCTGGTGCTGCACTACCAACCGATGGTCTCGCTCGGCAGCGGTGAGGTCACCGGCCTCGAGGCGCTGGTGCGCTGGCAGCACCCGGAGCGCGGCCTGCTCGACCCGAGGGACTTCGTCTCGATCGCCGAGGACAGCGGCCTGATCGAGCCGATCGGCCGCTGGGTCCAGGAGAGCGCCTGCCAGCAGGCGCTCGAGTGGCACGAGCTGCGACCCGACCAGCGGCCCCTCGACATCGCCGTCAACCTCTCCGCGCGCCAGGTCGCCCACCGCGATCTCGCCGCGACGATCGCCGAGATCCTCGCCCGCACCGGGCTCGACCCTGCCCGTTTAAGGCTGGAGGTCACCGAGAGCGCCCTGGTCGAGGAGTCCGCGACCGCGGTCGCCACGCTCGAGGCCCTCAGCGAGCTCGGCGTCGGCCTCGTCCTCGACGACTTCGGCACCGGTTACTCCTCGCTCGCCTATCTCAACCGCTTCCCCTTCGACGCGCTGAAGATCGACCGCTCCTTCGTCGACGCACTCGGCGTCGAACAGGAGCGCACCGCGATCGTCGAGGCGATCATCGGCATGGCCCGCGCCCTCTCGCTGGACGTGATCGCGGAGGGGGTCGAGAACGAGGCGCAGGTCTCCGAGCTGCGCCGGCTCGGCTGCGACTTCGCCCAGGGGCACCTCTTCTCGCGGGCTTTGCCGGCCGAGAAGATCTCGACGCTGCTGGGCAGCGGGGTCCTGCGCTACTCGGGGATCGTGCCTGCCAGGTAGTCGTTGCTGAGCAGGCTCGACGGCGCCGGCAACGAGTCGATCAACCCGTTGTCCCGCATCCAGGCGACGAAGCGGCGCCAGCGGGTGGGATCCATGTAGCCGTAGGGGCGCTCGCTCGCACCGGAATCGAGCAGCGGCAGGGTGGCCGCAACCTCGGCCCGGGTCAGTTTCGGCTCCAGGTCCGGGTTCGCCTCGAGCAGCGCCGCCAGGGCCTCGTTGGGGCGCTCGACGGCGGCGGCCGTACCGCGCGCCAGCGCCGCGATGAAGAGTCGGATCTCCTCCGGATCCTCCTCGAGGCGGTCGCGCCGGGCGACCAGCACCAGCTCGTCATAGCTCGGCACGCCCAGCCGGTCGACCGGGGTGACGACCGGATCGAGGCTGCGCAGGCGCAGGTCCACTCCCTCGACGTTGCGGAACCCGCCCAGCATCGCGCCGGCGCGGCCGCTGGCGAGGGCCGGCAGCAGGCCGAAGCCGACGTTGACGGTGCGGACGTCGGAGGGCGTGAGGCCGGAGCGGGCGAGGATCGTCCGCAGGTAGGCGTCCTGGTAGGGAATGCCTGCGGTGGCGATCGTCTTCCCACGCAGGTCGGCGATCCCCCCGATCCCGGATTTCCGCAGCCAGATCATCGAGGTCAGGGGCTGGTCGACGAGGGCGGCGACGGCGACGACGTCGAGGCCCTGCTCGGCGGCGAGGACCACCTCCGGCTCGTAGGAGATCGCCAGGTCGGTGCGCCCGGCGGCGAGCAGCTTGATTGGCGCCGCCGGGTCGGAGGGGGTGCGGATGGTGACGTCGAGGCCGGCGTCCTCGAAGTAGCCCAGTTCCTCGGCCATGTAGATCCCAGCGTGGTCGGGGTTGGGGTAGAAGTCGAGCGTCAGGCTGAGCGGCTGCGGCTCACCGCTCACGTCCTCGCTCTTCTCGCCACAGGCGGCGGGGCCGAGGACGAGTGCGAGCAGGACAACGGCAAGTGGGAGGCGGCGCTTCATCTCCTACTTTCTATCGCCAAGTGACGACGCGACGCTCAGCGAGGGCCAGGAGGCCGAAGAGGGCGATCGCCATCGCCGAGAGCACGGCCACCGATGCGAACATCCGCGCCGTCTCCAGTCGGGCGCCGTCTTCGCGGATCAGCACCCCGAGCCCCCCAAGCCCAGCTTCCGCCGCGACCCACTCGCCAAAGAGGGCAGCGATTGGAGCTATGACCAGCGCGATCTTGGCGCCGCTGAAGAAGTAGGGGAGCGCCGTAGGCATCTCCAGGCGCCTGAGGATCTGGGAGCGAGAGGCGTCGAGGGTACGCATCATCTTGGTGGCCTCGCGGTTGACCGAGCGCAGCCCATCGAGCGTGTTGACCGTGATCGGGAAGAAGCAGATCAGGCCGACAACCGCCAGCTTCGGACCGATGCCGAAGCCGAGCCAGACGATCAGGATCGGGGCAAGGGCGAGGATCGGGATCGTCTGCGAGACGACGAGCAAGGGGTAGAACGCGCGTCGCAGCGTCTCGGAGAGGTGAAGGACGACGGCGAAGCCCAGTCCCACGACCACCGCACAGCCGAAGCCCAGCACGATCTCCCGCAGGGTTACCCAGGCGTTTTCGGCGAGCAGCGAGCGGTTCTCCCAGAGGGCGCTGGCGATTTCGGCTGGAGAGGGGACGAGGAAGGGTTCGAGGCCGAGCACGTCGGCTAGCGCGCCGGTCGACGCGGCCAGCTGCCAGGCGCCGATCAGCGCCGCGAGGAGCAGGGCGGGGAGGACCCAGCGGCTCACCGAGCCCCCTCGTGCAGCGCCGTCATCGCCCGCTCCCGGACCGCGACGAACTCGGGATCGGTGACCGCTTCGTCGCGGCTCGCCGCCCGCGGCTCGGGCGCGCTCAGCTCGGTGACGACCTTCGCCGGCCGGGCCGAGAGCACGGCGACCCGGTCGGAGAGGTAGAGGGCCTCCTCGACGTCGTGGCTGACAAGGACCACGGTGCGCGGGTCGGAGCGCAGCGCCGCTGCCAGCCAGTCCTGCATCTCGGCCCGGGTGATCGCGTCGAGTGAGGCGAACGGCTCGTCCAGGGCCAGCACCGGCTTGCCGGCCAGGAGGGTGCGCAGGAAGGCGACTCGCTGGCGCATCCCGCCCGAGAGCTCGGCGGGCCGGCTGCGCTCGAAGCCTGCAAGGCCGAAACGCTGGAACAGCACGCCGGCGCGCCGCCTCGCCTCCGCTCGTCCCAGGCCGCGGTTGCGCAGCGCCAGCGCCGCGTTGTCGATCGCCGTCAGCCAGGGCAGGAGGAGGTCGCGCTGCGGCATGTACGCGCAGTGGGCGAGGCGCCCCTGAGCCGTCGAGTCGCCGGCGACGGCGATCTCGCCGCGGGCCGGCTCCTGGAGCCCGGAGAGCAGCTCCAGCAGCGTCGACTTTCCGCAGCCGGATGGGCCGACCAGGCCGAGGACCCCGTGCGGGGGCACCTCCAGGTCGAGCCGCTCGATCGTGTTCAGGTCGCCGTAGGCGTGGTACAGCCCGCGGATCGAGACCGCGGCCCCCGGCGGATCGACACGAGAAGGCGATGCGTCCGCGGCGCCGAATTGAACGGCTTCCGTAGGCATATTGGTATCCTGGCGCACTCCGCGCTCCTGACCAAAGTGGTCGGGAAAGTCGATAAGCACCCGCGGAAACTCAGATGGACCCGGCGATAATCATTTTCGGCTTCGGTATCGGAGCGATGGTCGGCATGACCGGCATGGGTGGCGGCACCCTTATGACGCCACTACTGATCTTCCTCTTCGGCGTCAAGCCGGTAACGGCGATCGGCACCGACATCTTCTACGCCGCGGTGACGAAGACGGTCGGCGGCTGGCGGCATCTGCGGATGGGCACGGTCAACATGGGGCTCTCGCTCTGGCTCGCCGCGGGCAGCGTGCCCGCTTCGGTCGCCGGCGTCTGGCTGATCTCCCTACTCCAAGACAGGATCGGCGAAGAGCGCCTCGACTCGCTCGTCTACGCGCTGCTCGGCGGCACCCTGCTGATGGTCGGGATCATCACCCTGGCGCGGGCCCTGATCCTCAGCAAACTGATCGAAGAGCGCGAGGACTTCGAGCTCAAGCGCCGTCACAAGGTCGCCGCGGTGGTGATCGGGGTCACCACCGGCTTCGTGATCGGGATCACCTCGGCCGGCTCGGGCACGGTGATCGCGATCCTGCTGATCGCCGTCTACCGGCTCGTTCCCAGGAAGGTCGTCGGCACCGACGTCTTCCACGCCGCGATCCTGCTCTGGGCGGCGGGGATCGCCCACTGGGTCGGCGGCAACGTCGACTTCGTGCTCGCTGGCAACATCCTGCTCGGCTCGATCCCGGGCGTCGTGCTCGGCTCCCACTTCGCCGCCAGGGCGCCTAGCGGCTTCCTGCGCACCGCCCTCGGCGTCGTCCTGGTCGCGGCCGGGATCGTCACGGTGCAGGAGGGCGATCCGCTGGTCTGGCCGATCGCCGCAGCCGTCGCCGGCATCGGCCTCGGGCTGCTGATCTGGTTCCCGCGCTGGTGGAACGCGCGGCGGGTCGAGCGGGAAGCTGCGGAAGGCAAGGGCCCCGCACACGATCGTTCGGGCGACCTGGCGCCTGAGACGATCGGCTAGCCGCCTGATTAACTCCGTTCCATGCGCGTTTCCGCAAAGGCTGACTACGCCGTGCGAGCGGCTGCTGAGCTGGCTGCCGCCGGGGAAGGGCCCGTGAAGGGGGAGAGGCTGGCGGAGGCGCAGGAGATTCCGCTGCAGTTCCTGGAGCACATCCTGCTGGAGCTCAAGCACGCCGGAATCGTGCGGGCGCGGCGCGGCGCCAAGGGCGGCTACTGGCTGGCGCGACCGGCCGACGAGGTGACGATCGCCGACATCGTCCGTGCCGTCGAGGGGCCGATCGCCCACGTGCAGTCCGAGTCGCCAGAGGAGCTCGAGTACCGCGGCAGCGCACGTCACCTGCAGGAGGTCTGGATCGCTGTCCGCGCCAGCCTTCGCGCCGTGGTTGAGCACGTCACCCTCGCCGACCTCGTCTCCGGCGAGCTTCCCGACGAAGTGCGCCAGCTCGCCGCTCCCAAAGACGCCTGGGCGACCCGCTAGAGCTCGGTCGGCGGGGGTTGGGCACTACCCCCAGCTCAACTTTTTCGGTGGGGCGAAGGCGGCTGTCCGCGAACCGGACGCCGAAAAAGTACAAGCCGCTGGGGGCAGCACCCAACCCCCGCCAGTGCCGCGTCCAGCGTGTAGCGGGCAGCGGGGATCTCAAGCGGTTCGCTGCCCGCCTGAAACGCTCTGCTCCTTTCCCCGAGGTTCGCCATCCAAAAGCGTTCGGCACTTTCATCCATGCAGGCCCGCCCGCTCGCGCGGCATGATCATTTTGTTTTGATAGATCGGAAAAAGGGGATCAATAGAAAAAGTACATCGCCAGACGGAACCGTAGGGAGAAACGATGGGCAAGAGAGACCTTCAATACAGGGACAGGCGGGTCCACCCTCTCTGCAGGCAGTTGAGGCTGCTCTTCGCCTCCTCTCTCGCCATCCTCGCCTTCCTCTCTGCCAGCGCTTCCTCAGCCTCGGCTCTACCCGCGAAGTTCTTCGGAGTCCACTGGGCCGGTGGCCACGACAGCTCTGCCGACATGGAAGCGATTCAACGCTCTGGCGCCCAGTATTTCCATCTCCAGATCTCCCAGACCAGCAACGTGTCCGCGTACGACCCGATCTTCCAGCGCGCCTGGGAAAGAGGCATCACGATCCTTCCCTATCTCTATAGCGGTGGGCCGACTGGCTCGCAGTTTCCTACGCTGGAACAGATCGAAAAAGAAGGGAGCGGTCCCGGCACTTGGATCTACTTCGTCTACGACGTCGTGCATCGCTACGGTTTCCAGGGCGACTTCTGGTACGGCAAGTCAAATCCACAGCCGGTTCCCGCGTGGGAGGTCTGGAACGAGCCGAACCTTCGTGAAAATAACCCTGGTGGCGCGAGCGTGTATCCCGAAAGCTACACCCGCTTCGCCCGCCGCACGGCTGTGGCGATTCAGGCGGCTCAGAAAGAACGAAGCGGCTTTGGTACCCGCGTCAACTTCGGCAATCTCTTCTCTGCCAAAACCACCACGGAAGGCGCCAACTACAAGTCGATGAACGTCGCCCTTTTCCTCGAAAAGGCCGCAAACGTCGATCCCAATGGCTCTAATTTCACCGGCCTTGCTCTGCACCCATACTCATTCACAGGCGGCAGGGCAGGGGTGGAAACCAACGTCAACTTCGCTCGTGAAAAGCTCAACCAGTTCTTTGGTGGTTCAACCAAGGAGCTCTGGATCACCGAGCTGGGATGGCTCGCCGAAGGCGGCGACGCCAGCCATCCCGCGTCCGGGGAGGCCCTGCAGGACCAGTACCTGACCGACAGCTTCAACTGGATTCGTTCGGTACAGGCCGAAAAGAACATTCAGGCGCTGATCTACTTCAATTACCACGACTACGACGACCCCAATCCCAGTCACGGATGGGCCGAGCACGCAGGCCTGCGTCGTATGGATGGCAGCTATCGCCCCGCCTGGTACGCGTTCCAGCAGCAGACCGGCGCCCCCACGTGGCCCACCGGTCCCTGGACGACCGAAAACCTCGGGGGAAACCTGACCCTGGATCCCGCTATCGACTCCCGGGCGCCCTATCACCTGGACGTCTTTGCGAGGGGAACCGACGGCGCGCTCTGGCAAATGACCTGGAACGGCAGCAACTGGAGCTCGTGGTGGAGTCCGGGTGGCGGCCTCACCTCTGGCCCCAACGCCGTGTCCTGGGACGGCACTCGCGTGGACGTGGTCATGCGCGGGGGCGATGGCGCCGTCTGGCACTACGTGTGGAACGGAACCGCATGGAGCGCGGAGAGCCTCGGCGGGGGGATCGTCGGCTCCCCGGAGATCTCCTCTCAGGGCCCCGGCCAGCTGGACGTCTTTGCGCGGGGTCTTGACAACGCCCTATGGCATAGGTCGTTCAGCGAAGGCTCTTGGGGCAGCTGGCAGAACCTCGGCGGCAACCTGACCTCGAGTCCAGGCGCGGTCTCGTGGGGACCCAACCGGATTGACGTAGTGACCCGCGGGAGCGACAACGCCGTCTGGCACTGGGTGTGGAATGGGGTCGGCTGGGGACTCGAGAGCCTCGGGGGATCTGCCGCCTCGGCTCCCGACCTTTCGACCCTGGGACCCGGCTACCTCGATCTATTTGCGAGAGGTGGCGATAGCCTCTGGCACCGGTCCTTCAACGGTGGCACTTGGGGCCCATGGGTGGACTTGGGAGTATCGATGGCGTCGAGCCCATCAGCCGTCTCCTGGTCGAATACCAGAACGGATGTGGTCCACCTGAACAGCAGCGGGAATCTCATCCATACGTACTGGAGCCCGTAGCTTCAGCGAATCCCTAGGGATACGACCATTTGCTCCGGCTTGGGACTAAGGCGAGGTCAACGAAAGTCAGCGAAGAGCTGCTGCTATGCGGAATTTGGCTCTGTAGGCGAAAGGGGTGGGATTCGAACCCATAAGCCGCCTTACGACGGCTAACGGTTTTCGAGACTGCTCGCTTTCGGTCCCAAAGAGTGCTGGGGTCAGTCGCCCGCTGGGATGCCGCCGGCTACGACGTTGACGAAGTTCTCCAGGTGGCGTGTGGTCCAGCACTCGAAGGCGCCGTCGCAGTAGCGCTCGTAGGCGGCCATCACCGAGTCGCCGTAGTTCCAGTAGAGCTTCGGCTCGGGGTTGAGCCAGAAGAGGCGGCCGGCACGCTCGGAGATCTGGGCGAAGACCTCGGCGTGCGGCTCGCGGCCGTTGGTGCGGGCGTCGCCGAGCACGATCACGGTCGAGCGCGGGTCGAGCTCCTCTGAGATCTCGGTCAGGAACTCGAGCCAGACCCGGCCGTAATCGGTGTAGCCGGAGACGTCGGCGACGCCGCCCTCGCTGGAGATTCGCTGTGCGATCTGGCGGAAGTCCCGCTCGCGCTCGAAGACCTCGGTGACCTCCGAGATCCGCTCGATGAAGACGAAGCTGCGCAGTTTTCGGAACGAGTCGTGCAGGGCGTGCAGGACGGAGAGGAAGAAGACGCTGGCCGAGGTGACCGAGGTGGAGACGTCGCAGAGCACGTAGATCTCCGGCCGGCGCGGGCGCTTCGGCCGGTAGCGCAGGTAGAGCGGCACACCCCCGGTCTGCAGCGAGGCGCGCATCGTTCGCCGCACGTCGACCGTCCGCGCCTGGCGGCGCCCGCGCTGCTCGTGGCCGAGCGTCGCCAGGCGCCGCTTCATCTGCGAGACGGCTCGGTGCACGGCGGCCAGGTCCTGGGTCGGATTGGTCGGCAGGGCGCGATCCAGCTCGGCCAGCGGCCGCGACGGGGGCAGGGTGGAGGTGCGCTCGATCAGGTCGCGTTCGAGCTCGCGGCGCAGGTGGCGCTCGAACCGGTTGAGCTGGTCGCGGTCGATCGGCGGCAGCTCGGCGGCGCCGTCCTCCGCCGTCTGCTGAGCACCGGCGGAGAGGCCCAGCGTGCGGCGGATCCGTTGCACGTCGACCCCGACCACGCCTGAGCCCTCCTGGCGGCCGAAGGCGGCGATCGCCAGCCGCGCCAGGTCGCGCATCTCGCCGTCGTTGCCCTCGACGATCGCCTGGCGGATCTGCTCGCGCAGCTCGTCGATGTCGAGGCGCTCGCCTCCCTCGTGGCGCTGGCCCGCCTCGGCGACCCCCCGCTCGATCGCCTCGACCTCGGCGGCGCGGAAGAACCAGCGCTCGAAGAGCAGCTCGAAGAGACGACGGTCCTCCTGTGACTTGGCGATCGTCGCGGCCAGCGCCTCGCGGAAGTCGTCCTGCGAGGACCAGGGCACCTGCTCGAGCGCCGAGAAGGCGTCGAGGATCTCCGAGGTGCCGACCGCGACCCCCTCCGAGCGCAGCTCCTCGCAGAAGCCGAGCAGCTTGGCGGTCAGGCCGGGTGGGGCGGCCTCAGGCTTGGGGCCGTACGGACTCGGCAAGCTTCATCCCCACTCGCTCGGCGACCAGGTCGATGTCGGTGCGGTGCTTGACGATGATCGACATCGACTGCTCGAAGGTCTCGCGGTCGATGTCCTCGGCCCCCATCAGCAGCAGCGTGCGCGCCCAGTCGATCGACTCGGCGATCGAGGGCGGCTTCTTCAGGTCGAGGGCGCGGATCATGCCGACCACCTCGACCAGGCGGCGGTTCAGCGTCTCCGGCAGCTCGGGCGCGTGCAGGTGGACGATCTCCATCTCCCGCTGGAGGTCCGGGTAGTCGAGCCATAGGTAGAGGCAGCGCCGCTTCAGGGCCTCGGTCAGCTCGCGCGAATTGTTCGAGGTGAGGACGACGATCGGCATCGTCGTCGCCGACACCTGCCCCAGCTCGGGGATCGTGATCTGGAAGTCGGAGAGCAGCTCGAGCAGCATCGCCTCGAACTCCTGGTCGGTCTTGTCGATCTCGTCGATCAGGAGGACGACGGGATCGGCGCTGGCGATCGCCTGCATCAGCGGTCGCTCGAGCAGGAACTCCTTGTCGAAGATGTCGTCGTGTACATCCTCCCAGCCGGACTCGCCCCCGGCCTGGATCCGCAGCAGCTGCTTGCGGTAGTTCCACTCGTAGAGCGCCTTCGCCTCGTCGAGCCCCTCGTAGCACTGGAGGCGGATCAGCTCGCGGCCGGTGGCGCGCGAGAGCGCCTTCGCCAGCTCCGTCTTGCCGACCCCGGCCGGCCCCTCGACCAGCACCGGCTTGCCTAGTCGCTGGGCGAGGAAGGAGACCAGCGCGGCGGACTCGTCGGCGAGGTAGCCCGCACCGGCGAGCGCTTCCTTTACCTCGGCGACGGAACCGGCAGCCATGGGGGCGATGATAATTGCCAGCGTGCTTGACCTCGCCCTCCCACTTGCAGCGCTGCTCCCCGACCGCGCCGGCCCCTACATCGCGCTGGTCTTCGTCGGCTTCGCGATCGGCGTTCTCGGCCACTTCAGCCGCTCCCGCTGGCTCGTCGCGATCGGCGTGATCCTGATCGCACTCGGCGCCTTCCTCTTCCCGCTCGCCCTCGACCTGACCACGGACGAGGCGCCTCCGGTTCGAACCACGCGCTAGCGGCAGGCATTTTCGCGGCCTTCATGCCAGAATCTCCTCCCTCGGGAAGGGATTACTTTGAATCGACTTCGCATTTTCATCTCGTTCGCCGCGCTGCTTGCGCTGGCCACCGCTTTCGTCGCCTGCGGGGACGAGAGCAGCGGCAGCCCCGAGGCTGTGCTCGACAACGCCACCTTCAAGGGCGCCAAAAGCGGCAATATCGACCTCTCGCTCTCGGTCGACGCGAAAGGGCCGGAAGGCGGAACTCTCGACGTTAGCGTCGCCGGGCCCTTCCAGGAAGGTGGCAAAGGCCAGCCGCCGCGGCTCGACCTGACCTTGAAATCCGACGGCGACCTCAGCGGCGAAAACCTCGATTTCGACGGCGGCCTCGTGCTGCTGCCGAACAAGGCCTACGTCACCTACGAAGGCGTCGACTACGAGGTCGACCCGACCACCTTCAGCTTCGTCAAGTCGGCGATCGAGGAAGCCCAAGAAGAAGACGGGCAGGCAGCTGACGCCGCCGCCTGCCAGGAAGCGGCCAGCGAGCTGGAAATCGGCGACTTCGTCGAAAATCTCAGCGACGACGGCAAAGCCAAAGTCGGCGGCACGAGCACGACGAAGGTCACCGGGGACCTCAACGTGCCGGGGGCGCTCGACTCGCTGGTGGATCTTTCCAACGAGCCGGCCTGCGAATCACAGCTGAGTCAAGTCGAGGGACCGTTCGCGCTCACCGACGAAGGGATCGAAGCGGCCAAGGGCCAGCTCGAAGACGCGGTCAAGAGCGCTCCAGTCGAAGTCGACGTCGGCGACGACGACATCGTGCGGAAGCTCGCGACGCAGCTCGACATCGAACCGGAGGAAGCGGGAACCGGGCCGGAGCAGATGACCATCGACTTCGACCTCACCCTGACCGGTGTCAACGAGGAACAGTCGATCGTCGCCCCGTCGAAAGCCAAGCCGCTCAACGACCTCTTCCTCAAGCTCAAAGTGAACCCGATCGAACTTCTCGGTCTGCTCGAAGGCGGGGGCGGTGGGGCTGGTGGCCTCGGCGACCTGCTCGGCCAGGTCGGCGGTGGAAGTAGCGGCTCTGGCTCCGGCAGCAACCAGTCCTACACCGAGTGCCTCCAAGGCGCGCGCAGCGCCGCCGACATCCAGAAGTGCGGCTCCAAGCTCGGCTAGCAACGGGACGGTCCGACAGGTGAGCGGCGGCAGGCGATGAGCGTCCTGCTGCTGGCGCTCAGCTTCGCCGTGATCCTCGCGGGAGCGCTGCTCTTCACCAACGCGGTCGAGTGGATCGGCCACCGGCTGAAACTGGGCGAAGGCGCGGTCGGCAGCCTGCTGGCGGCCGTTGGCACGGCGATGCCGGAGACGCTGATCGCGATCGTCGCCCTGCTCGGCGCCGCGGAGGGGGGCGACGACGTGGCGATCGGGGCGATCGTCGGCGCGCCCTTCCTGCTGGGAACGCTGGCGATGGGACTGGTCGGCCTCTTCGCCTACCTGTATCGCGAGCGGCGCGAGCAGGGCCTGAAGCTGGACGCACACGGGCCGACGCTGGAGCGGGACCTGATCTTCTTCCTGATCTTCTTCGGCGTGGGGCTCGCCCTCGCCTGGGGCGCGCCGCCGGCGGTGCGGATCCCCGCTGGGATCGGAGTCATCCTCGCCTATGTCTTCTACGTGCGACGGACACTGCTCGCCAGCGGGTCCGTGCAGGACCACGCCACGCTCAACCCGCTGATCTTCGAGCGGCGAGAGAAGCGCCGCACCGACCCGAGCCTGCTGCTCTGCATCGTCCAGCTGCTGGTGGGCCTGGGTGCGATGGTCGGCGGCGCCCACCTTTTCGTCGAGGAGCTGCTCCACATCGCCGAGTCGCTCGGGGTCGAGGCCGTCGTCCTGGCGCTGATCCTGGCGCCGCTGGCGACCGAGCTGCCGGAGAAGGTCAACAGCTTCTTCTGGGTTCGCGAGGGCAAGGACAGCCTGGCGCTGGGGAACATCACTGGTGCGATGGTCTTCCAGTCGACGATCCCGGTCGGGATCGGCCTGATCTTCACCGACTGGGCGCTGAGCACCAACGCCGCGATCTCGGTCGTCCTCGGGCTCGCCGGCGGCTTCCTCGCCTACGAGATGCTGCACCGGCGCGACCGCTTCTCACTGCCAGCAGTAATCACCTGGATCACGCTCTACCTGTCCTATCTCGTGATCGTGGTCCTCAGCGCTTAAGGCCCCATCCCGGTAGGGGTGAAACGTCTTGTACTTTTTCGGCCGATCCGACCTCGGACGGCAGCAGCCGTCGTCCGAAAAAGTTAAGTGGAACCCCTATTGGGATGGGGCCTGAGTAGCGAGGGCCTCGAGCACGACGTCGTCATGCGTTTTCGGCGAGACCTTCGGGAACACGTGGGTGATCTTGCCGTCGGGGCCGATCACGAAGGTCGCGCGCTGCACTCCCATGTACTTCTTGCCGTACATCGACTTCTCGACCCAGGTGCCGTAGGCGTCGGCGACGGTGTGGTCGGCGTCGGCGAGCAGGGTGAAGCCGAGGTCGAACTTGTCGGTGAACTTCCTCACGTCCTCGACCGAATCGGGGGAGACGCCGAGCACTCGCGCTCCGGCCGCCTCGTACTCGGCGCTCCGGTCGCGCACGCCGCAGGCCTGCACGGTGCAGCCCGGAGTGTCGGCGCGGGGGTAGAAGTAGAGGACGACCGTCTCTCCCCGCAGCTGGGCCAGCGAGAGGTCGTTGCCATCCTGGTCGGGCAGGGTGAAGTCGGGTGCGGTCGCGCCGGCCTCGAGCATCGCCGGGTCAGTCCTCGCGGCCGGGGTCCTGGCCGTTCTCGTCCTCGTCGAGCTCGTCGTCGCCCTGCTCGAGGGCGGTCTCGGAGACCGAGCCGCTGGAGCCGGGGTGATAGCTGGTCTGGAAGGCCTCGAGGGCGCGGTCGCGGCCGTCTTCGTCGATCGGCACGTCGTCGGAGATGCGGACCCAGTCGGCCCCCTCGTAGGCCTCCATGTTGAAGACCTCCTGGTCGAGCGAGGTCGAGTCGTCGACCACGACCAGAACCTCGGTCTGGGGGTTGAAGTAGGTGCCGGGCTGCATCAGCAGCTCCTCGATCTCGTAGAGGTTCTCCTCGGCGGCGCCTTTCATCACTTGCCCAATCCTATGAAATCGGCGCACTGGCGCTCGGTCTCCGCCTCGATGTCGAGCGGCGCCTCGCCGCGGCTCATGCGCCGTTCGTTGCGGGCCACCACCAGTTCACGGACCTCGGCCCGGAGCTTCTCGTCGAGGCTGGGCTCGGCCGCCGCCTTTAAGGCCAGCAGGCGCCGCATCTCGGCCTCGATCTCGATCGGCGCCTCGCCGCGGCGCTGGCGCCTGTAGGACTTCGCCTCCAGCATCTGCCGGGTCTCTGCCGCCTGCTCGGCCCTGTCGACCGGCGGCGCCGGCTGCGAGAGGCGGGGTGGCGGCATCGCGTGGACGACCCCGAAGCGGCCCTTGCCGATGTTGTTCCAGCCGGCTCCGGAGCAGGCGAAGGCGGTGGCCGCGACCGGGAATACGAAGAGCGTCAGCGCCGCCAGCACCCAGCCGCTCTGGATGTCGATCGCCCCAACCAGTTGCGCCATCGGTCAAGAGTAGTGCGGTCTTCGTCCCCTGGATAGGGCTTTCTCCGTCGCGCCGCTATCCGCTACTCTCCTGCTTGGTTGACTGACCAGTCAATCGGTGGTCGCGCCCGGCGGCGAGGCCGCATTAAAAGGCTTACGCACGGACGAAAAGGAGTCGCGACCCGTGGTTGACTTCACCCTGACCGACGAGCAGAAGGATCTGCGCGAGCTGGCGCACAACTTCGCGGAGAAGGAGATCCGCAAAGTCGCCTGGGAGTACGACAAGGACGGCACCTGGCCCCAGGACATCATCGACAAGGCCTGGGAGGTCGGGTTGATGAACACCCACATCCCCGAGGCCTACGGCGGCCCCGGCCTCGACTACCTCTCCGGCTGCCTGATCGAGGAGGAGATGGGCTGGGGATGCTCGGGCATCGGCACCTCACTGATGGCCAACGGCCTCGCCTCCGCCCCGATCACCCTCGGCGGCTCAGAGGAGACCAAGAAGAAGTACCTGGGGATGCTCAGCGAGGCGCCTAAGCTCGCCTCCTTCTGCCTGACCGAGCCCGACGCCGGCTCTGACGTCTCGGGGATGAAGACCCGCGCCGTCAAGAAGGGCGACAAGTACGTGATCACCGGCTCCAAGTGCTTCATCACCAACGGCACCTACGCCGACTACTTCACCGTCTACGCCAAGACCGACCCCGAGGCCGGTCACCGCGGGATCAGCGCCTTCGTCGTCGACGCCGACCTGCCCGGGGTCACCGTCGACAAGAAGGAGGACAAGATGGGCCAGCGGGCCTCCAACACCGCGACCATCTCCTTCGACGAGGTCGAGATCCCCGCCGAGAACCTGCTGGGCGAGGAGAACAAGGGCTTCAAGCTGGCGATGATGACCCTCGACCGGACGCGTCCCGGCGTCTCGGCGATGGCGGTCGGAATCGGTCGCGCGGCGTTCGAGTACGCCGCGGAGTACTCGAAGGAAAGGGTCCAGTTCGGCGTCCCGATCGCGATGCACCAGGCGATCCAGTTCATGATCGCCGACATGGCGACCAAGGTGGACGCCGGCCGGCTGCTGGTCTGGAACTCTGCCGTCCTGCTCGACCAGGGCAAGCGCAACACGCTGGTCTCCTCCGAGGCGAAGCGCTTCGCCGCCGACTCGGCGATGGAGATCACCGTCGACGCGGTTCAGGTCTACGGCGGCTACGGCTTCATCAAGGAGTACCCGGTGGAGAAGCTGATGCGTGACGCCAAGATCATGCAGCTCTACGAGGGCACGAGCCAGATCCAGCGCCTGGTGATCGCCCGCGAGGTGCTGCTGCCGCGCAACATCGACGAGACGACGCCCGAGGCCGCAGCGAAGGCCAAGGAGTCCGAGTCAAGTCAGGCCGAGCAGGCGGCCGCTACCGTCTGAGCATGAACGTCTCCGAGCGCGCCGCCAGCGGAAAGGCCGCGCGCTCGCAGGCTCCCCGCTCCACCCACGGGCAGTGGGAGCCGCCGTCCGGCCGGGCCGACCCGGTCGAGATCCTCGAAGAGCAGACGCGCACGCGCGTGCCCGAGCTGGTCCCGATCCGCCACGGGCGGATGGCGGTCTCGCCCTTTGCCTTCTACCGCGGCGCCGCGGCGGTGATGGCCGCCGACCTCGCCGGCACGCCGACAACCGGCTTGCGGGTTCAGGCGTGCGGCGACGCCCACCTGGCCAACTTCGGTGTCTTCGCGGCTCCCGATCGCAGCCTGGTCTTCGACCTCAACGACTTCGACGAGACGCTGCCGGGACCGTGGGAGTGGGACGTCAAGCGCCTCGCGGCGAGCTTCGAGATCGCGGCACGGGAGAACGGCTTCAGGCGCAAGCAGCGGCGTGCGGCGGTGCTGAGCGCAGCGCGCACCTACCGCGAGGGGATGCGGGAGTTCGCGAAGCTGCGCAACCTCGAGGTCTGGTACGCACGCCTCGACATCGAGCCGGTGATGCGCGCTCTCCGCGCGCAGGAGGACGGCAAGACGGTGGCGAAAGCCGAAAAGGGCCTGGCCAAGGCGCGCGCGAAGGACAGCCTGCGGGCGCTCGACCGCCTCACCCGGATGGTCGACGGCGAGCTTCGGATCGTCAGCAGGCCGCCGCTGATCGTCCCGCTCGACGAGTTGCTCACCGGGCAGGAACGGGCGGATGCGGAAGCGTCGGTGCGCGAGGTCGTCGAGCGCTATGCCGAGTCGCTCAAGGGCGACCGGCGGCAGCTGCTGGAGACCTACCGCCTCCGCGACCTGGCCCACAAGGTGGTCGGCGTGGGAAGCGTCGGGACCCGGGCGTGGATCGTCCTACTCACTGGCCGCGACGACGGCGACGCGCTCTTCCTCCAAGCCAAGGAGGCGCAGGCCTCGGTGCTGGAGCCCTACGCCGGCGAGAGTCGCTTCGACAACCACGGTCGCCGTGTGGTTGAGGGGCAGTGGCTGATGCAGGCCGCCGGCGACAGCTTCCTCGGCTGGTGCCCGGCCCTCGGGATCGACGGGCGAAAACGCGACTTCTACGTGCGCCAGCTCTGGGACGGCAAGGGCTCCGGCGACGTCGACCGGATGAGCCCGCGGGCGATGGAGCTGTACTCGCGCCTGTGCTGCTGGACCCTGGCCCGGGCACACGCGCGCTCGGGCGACGCGGTGGCGATCGGCGCGTATCTCGGTTCGGGCGAGACGTTCGACCTGGCGATCGCCGAGTTCGCCTCCGCCTACGCCGACCGCAACGAACGCGACCACGCCGCCCTCCTCGAGGCGATCGGGTCCGGGCGCCTCGCCGCCGAGGACGCCTAGCTACGACTTGAGCTCGGGCGAGGCAGCGCGGGGTTCTGTCGCGCCGACTTCTGCCGCCTGAGCTTGTCGAGCTCGACCTTGCGCAGCCGGATCGACTCCGGCGTCACCTCGACGCACTCGTCGTCGCGCAGGAACTCCAGGGCGCTTTCCAGCGAGAGGCGTTTGGGCGGGGCCAGGCGGACCAGCACGTCGGCGCTGGAGGCGCGCATGTTGGTCTGCTGCTTTTCCTTGACCGCGTTGACGTCGAGGTCCTCGGGGCGGGCGTTCTCGCCGACGATCATCCCCTCGTAGACCGCCTCACCGGCACCGATGAAGAGCTCGCCGCGGTCCTCGAGGCCGAACAGCGAGTAGGCGGCGGTCTTGCCGGCGCGGTCGGCGACGATCGAGCCTGTGCGGCGGATGCGCAGTTCGCCGGCCCAGCGCTCCCAGCGGTCGAAGACGTGGTGCATCAGGCCGGTGCCGCGGGTCTCGGTGAGGAACTCGGTGCGAAGTCCGATCAGCCCCCGGGCGGGAACCAGGTACTCCATCCGCACCCAGCCGGTCGAGTGGTTGTGCATTTCCTCGAGCCGCCCCTTGCGCTGTGCCAGCAGCTGGGTGACGGCACCGACGTGCTCCTCGGGGACGTCGATCGCTAGCCGCTCGACCGGCTCGTGCAGCTTGCCGTCGATCTCGCGGGTCAGCACCCGGGGCTGGCCGGCGGTCAGCTCGAAGCCCTCGCGGCGCATCAGCTCCAGCAGCACCACCAGTTGCAGCTCCCCGCGCCCCTGCACCTCCCAGGCATCGGGGCGTTCGGTGTCCTCCACCCGGACCGAGACGTTGCCGACCAGCTCGGCGTCGAGCCTGTCGCGGATCTGCCGCGCCGTCAGCTTGCCCCCCTCGGTCCCGGCGAGCGGCGAGGTGTTGATCCCGACCACGATCGAGAGCGCCGGCTCGTCGACCGTGATCACCGGCAGCGGCCGTGGGTCCGCCGGATCGGCGAGGGTCTCGCCGATCGTCACCTCGTCCATGCCGGCGATGGCGATGATCTCCCCCGGGCCGGCCTCTTCGGCCTCGACCCGTTCCAGCGCCTCGGTCACGTAGAGGTTGGAGACGGTCGCCCGGGCGACGTTGCCGTCGGCCTTGCACCAGGCGATCTGCTGTCCGGCGCGGACCGTCCCGTGGCGGACCCGGCAGATCGCCAGGCGGCCGACGTAGGGGGAGGCACCGAGGTTGGTGACGTGAGCCTGGAAGGGGTGCCCGGGGTCGTGCTCCGGGGCTGGGATCTTCTCCAGCATCAGGTTGAGCAGGGGTGCGAGGTCCGTTCCTTCCGTCCCTTCCTCGAGCGAGGCCCAGCCGTCCTTGGCGTTGGTGTAGACGATCGGGAAGTCGATCTGCTCGGAGCCGGCGTCGAGCTCGATGAAGAGCTCGTAGACCTCGTCGACGACTTCGGCGATGCGGGCGTCGGGCCGGTCGACCTTGTTGACGACGAGGATCACCGGCAGCTTCGCCTCCAGCGCCTTGCGCAGGACGAAGCGGGTCTGGGGGAGGGGGCCCTCGGAGGCGTCGACCAGGAGCAGGACCCCGTCGACCATGGTCAGGCCTCGCTCGACCTCGCCGCCGAAGTCGGCGTGGCCGGGGGTGTCGACGATGTTGAGCTTGACGCCTTCGTGCTGGACCGCGGTGTTCTTGGCGAGGATAGTGATCCCCTTCTCACGCTCGAGGTCCATCGAGTCCATCACCCGCTCGGCGACGTCCTGCCCCTTGCGGAAGGCGCCGGTCTGCCACAGCATCGCGTCGACCAGGGTCGTCTTGCCGTGGTCGACGTGGGCGATAATCGCGATGTTTCGTAGATCGTCTCGGGTGGTCATCTCGCAGGCAGGGTAGGGAGCGGCGGGCAAAGAAGAGGCCCGCCGTGAGGCGGGCCTCGGCACTGCTAAGAGCGAAGCGCTACTACGAGGTCTGCTGGACGCTCGCGGCGGCCGGGCCCTTGGGGCCTTCTTCGGACTCGTAGCTCACTTTGGATCCCTCGGTCAGGGACTTGAAGCCCTCACCCAGGATCGCGCTGTGATGAACGAAGACGTCCTTCGAGCCGTCGTCGGGCGTAATGAACCCG
>DATMDR010000031.1:0-20182 GCA_035557635.1 Solirubrobacterales bacterium
CTTTTCTATGACTTCGTAAGGCAACGGGGTCCGGAGCGGCTAGCCGAGATAGTGCCGCCGGTGGTCTACGTGACCTTGGCCCCGTTCCTTGGAGCAGAGGAAGCGTTCGAGCTGGCGACCCAATGAGTAGGGGTGCGTCGACCATGTCCTACCTACCAAGCGAGCCCGAAACGCTGCGCTCTGGGAGCACCGTCAGCTCTGTCAGGGCGCCGTTGTGTGTGTTACCTCTATAGGCCAACTGAGAAACGGCCTTGCGGTGCTATCGGCACTTGCCGTCTACAGGCGTGCAGTGCTACCGCAGGTGCGCATTGAGCTGAGGCGCTGGGAGCAATGGGCTCTGAGGATTCCCGACCCGGTTCTCCGAGAGGGAGCTCTATCAGCGCTACGGGAGAAGGGCGGCAATGTCGAGGCCACTGCGGTCTTTGCGATCTTGGCCCCGCGTTCGCAGAGGGCGTCCGCGCTGCGCGCCATGACCGCCATTCAGATGGCGATCGACTACCTGGACACGCTTAGCGAGCAACCAGGCAAGGATCCGCTGGCGGATGGCCTGGCGCTGCACGACGCTCTCCTAGAGGCAGTGACGCCCGAAGCAGAGTACTCGAATTGGTATCGGCTACACCCTCAAAGTCAGGACGGCGGCTACCTCAAAGCCCTGATCGCCGCCTGCCAGCGCGAGATCACCGCGCTGCCCTCCAGCAAGGCAGTGTTAGTGGCGGCGCGGCGCGCGGCGCGTCGGTGCGGGGAAGGACAAAGCTATACGCACGCCGCGATTAGCTCCGAGGGCAGAAGACAGCAGCTGGAGTCGTGGGCTGTAGGACTACATAGTCGCGAAGAATATTTCTGGTGGGAGTTGGCAGCCGGTGCTAGCTCTTCGGTAGCGATCCACGCACTGATCGCTGCAGCTGCAAGTCAGAAGACAAATACCGAAGAGGCAGATCTCATTGATGATGCTTATTTCCCCTCGATTAGCGCACTGACAGTATTGCTCGATGACCTGATCGACAGGGAGCAGGATGCTAGCTCGGGGGAACACAACTATCTCAACTACTACCCGAGCAATGAGATGACGGCCGAGCGATTCGCCTTTATTGCGAATCGAGGCAAGGTCGCTGTTTCTGACCTACGTCACAGGACGCAACACACAGCGATTCTCATGGGTGTCGGCGGTCTTTACTTGAGTTCTGCAGCAGCGAAGAGTGACTACGCCGATCCGATACGAATTCGCACGCTGAAGGCTCTTGGCCCGGCGGTATACCCAATCCTCGCCGCAATGCGAGTTCTTCGCCATGACTAGCGGTGGCACGCCAAAGTACGTGGCCATCATCGCCGACGGCAACGGGCGTTGGGCTCAAAGGAGGAAGCTGCCGGTTGGCATGGGGCACCGCGCTGGAGCGGAGAACGTCAGGGCACGGCTGCGTGACGCAGCCGAGTTCGGGATTCGGGAGCTGACGATATTCGCCTTCTCAACCGAGAATTGGATGCGCCCCATTGAGGAGGTGCGAGACCTGATGGAGCTACTCGCGGAGTACATAAGCTTTGTTACGCCCGAACTCCATCGAGATGGAATTAGGCTGCGCTTTATCGGAGATCGCAATCCGCCGATGCCGGCGACTCTCGTCGAGAGGATGATATGGGCTGAACAAATGACTGAGGCGAACGAGCTGCTTACGTTCTGCGTGCCGATTAACTATGGCGGACGGCAGGAGATTCTCCAAGCTGCGCGGCAATTTACTGGATCAACGGAGGAGGATTTCAAGGCGCTTTTGTATGCGCCTGACATGCATGATATTGAGCTTCTGATCCGCACCGGGGCCGAGCAGAGGCTTTCAAATTTTTTGCTCTGGCAAATGGCACATGCTTTTTGCGTGCTTAGTAAAGAGATGTGGCCGGAATTCTCTCGACGCTCCTTCGAAGCAGCCATCGATGCGTTCCGAGGGGACTCCGAGTCGTCGGTCTTGCGTCCACCGTCAGACCTGCTCGAGCCTCACCACCACCCGCGAGGGCAAGTGGAGCTCAGGTGAGCATCGAGGCCCGGTTGGGTCGCCCACGGGAAGGACTTCGGTCTCATCAGGACGTCCTCGGCGATCTATTGGCTCATCAGCCAGTTAGCCCCAGCGGGTTTTGCGACGGCGGAAGCGGGAAGCATGCGAACAGCCAGGCTGGAAGGAGACGCGAATGGCCTCGAAGACACGCACGCTCGGCCCCACCACGCTGCTGGCGCTGGCGGCGTTCGCTGCCGCCCTGCTCTTCACCCCGGCCGCCCAGCCCGCGCCTGGCGATATCGCCGACCTGGCTGTGACTAAGACCGACAGCCCCGATCCGGTCGAGGTCGGGGAGACGCTGACCTACGCGATTCAGGTGACGAATCTCGGCCCCCAGAAAGCCACGGACGTCGTCGTCACCGACCGGCTTCCGAACCGCACCGACCTGATCTCGGCCTCGCCCGAGAGCGGCACCTGTGAGCGGCGGGGCAGAAAAGTCACCTGCCGGATCGGCGACCTGGCTCCCGATCCAGCCAATCCGGTCGACGTGACGATCCAGGTCCGCCCCAGCAAGGCGGGAATGCTGATCAACAGCGTCTCGGTCGACAGCGTCGAGATCGATCCGCTCGAGGCGAACGACCGCGCCGAGGCGACGACCACGGTCACCGAGCCGCGCTCCTCGAGCTGCCGCGGGGTTCCCTCGACCATCACCGGCACGCCGGACGCCGACCGCCTCACCGGCAGCGAAGGGCCCGACGTGATCGCCGGGCTCGGCAGCGGTGACGTGATCGTCGGGCTCTCCGGTCGCGACCTGATCTGCGCCGGTGCCGGCAACGACCGGGTCGCAGCGGGCTCGGCCTCCGACCGGGCCTTCGGCGGCCCGGGCGCAGACCGACTCCTCGGCCGCGGCGGGCCCGACCTGCTGGCGGGCAACCCTGGCCGCGACGTGCTCAGGGGCGGCCAGGGGGCGGACCGGCTCCGCGGCGGCGCCGGGCTCGACCGCTGCAACGGCGGCGCCGGGCTCGACTTGGAACGCAGCTGCCTGCGCTAGGAGTCCCTCCTAACCCGGCCGCACGACCTCGAACTGCGACATCAGGCCGTGATCCTCGTGGTCGAGCATGTGGCAGTGGATCGGGAACCTGCCGGTGTAGTCGGAGAAGTGACCAGCGACGAGGATCCTTTCGCGCGGCAGGACGAGGAAGGTCTCCTTGAGGCAGTCTTCCCACGGTGGCGGCGGCTTGCCGTCGCGGGCAAGCAGGTACCAGTCGGTGTGGTGCATGTGCATCGTGTGGGCGACCCCGGTGCGATTGACGATCTCCCAGGTCTCGGTGGTGCCCAGCGCTGGGTGGGCGTCGGAACGGGCGGGGTTGAAGGTCCTGCCGTTGATCGTCCAGCTGGGCCTGAAGAGCCCGCCGATCTCGATCGTCCAGGTGCGATCGGGTTTGAGCGATGCCCGGGTCGCCCACCCCGGCAGCGGACGGAGGCGGCGGGGGATGCGGGTCCGGTCGGGAAGCCTGGAGTCGACCCGGAACTGCATCAGCGCGCCGGCGTAGGGACGGGCGCCGGGTGGGCGCCTGCGGCTGCCGTCGGGGCCGCTGCGCAGCTCGACCGATCGCCCCGCCGCGGGACCGAAGTCGACGATTAGCTCAGCCCGCTCGCCGGGACCGAGCAGGACGTGGCGCCGCCGCACCGGCCTCGGCATCAGCCCGCTGTCGCTGCCGATCTGCACCAGCGGTGCTCCGTTGGAGAGGTAGAGGTCGAAGGAGCGGAAGTGGGAGGCGTTGAGGACTCGGAGGCGGTGGCGCTGGGCGTTGACCTTGTGGTGGGGGAGGTAGGCGCCGTTGACGAGCACACCCTCGCCGGCGACGCCGTCGTTGGGCGGCAAGCGATTGGTGAATGGGTCGGTGAGCTGGTTGTCGCGATCGAAGGAGCGGTCGACGATCATCAGCGGCAGGTCGCGCTCCCCCTCCGGCAGCGGCAGGCTCCGGTCGAGCTCGTCGTCGACGATCCACATCCCGGCCAGCCCTCGCCACACGTTCTGCGCGGTGCGATCGAGGCGGTGGTCGTGGTACCAGTGGAAGGCGGCGCGTTCGGGCCGCCCGTCCTCGATCAGGTCGTACACGTAGGTCATCCGCTCGCCGGGGCGCATCAGCAGGTCGTTGCCGGACTGCCGCCGCGAGAGCCCCTGCGGGATGTCGCAGTAGAACGAGACCGGCTGCGACTTCGTCAGCCCGCCGGGCTGGCCGTCGAACTGGGAGCGGTTGTGGCCGCCGTGCAGGTGGACGCTCAGCTCCCCGGCCTTGGCCGGCAGCTCGTGGTGGAAGGTGACCCTGGTGCGCTGGCCGGCCGAACGCCTGATCGTGGGGCCGGGAAAACTCCCCCCGTAGGTCCACATCCTCGTCTTCTCACCCGGAAGGACCTGGACCTCCGCCTCGCGGATCGGGATGTTCAGCTCGGCGCCGGTCAGCTCACGCGGGATCGGCAGCCTGGCGCGGAACGGGACCGCGGCAAGCGCCCGCGCCGGCTGCTCGAAGAGAAGCGGCGCGCCGGGGCGCAGCTTCAGTGGCAGCAGCGAGGCCAGCGCACCGCCGCCCAGGACGCCGAGGAAGGCTCGGCGCCCCAGGCGCGGCGAAGGTGAAGGCGGACCAGCCGTCGCTAGCCGCCGGGCAGGACGTTGATCGACCCCTGCATTTCGGGGTGGATCGCGCAGAGGAAGTAGAGCCTGGTCGGGCCGGCCGAGGTGTCGGCGGTCACCGGCTGGGCGAACGAGGTCCCGGCTTTGTTGCCCGTGAACCAGGAGTCGCCCTCGGTGCTCTTGCTGCCAAGCGTGTCCCAACCGGCGGCACCCACCTCGACGGGGTTCACTTTCACGGGCCCGTTGCCTTTGACCCCGTGCCAGAGCGCTATCGCCCGGCAGATGTGGCCTGGGGCGAAGCAGGAGCGGCGCGCTTTCTGGGTCTTCGGCAGCGAGGCCTGGGTGACCAGCGAGAAGGTGTGCGGACCGATCTGTTTGGGGTTGCTCTGGTTGACCACTTTCAGCTCTTCGCCGGCGACGATCGTTTTGGGGCCCTCGAAGCGGATGCCGCCTTTGGGGCCCTTCATCGCGATCGTGGCAGCAGAGGCGGTCGAGCCGAACGCGGCGACTGCGAGGAGTGCTCCCATCGCAACTAGGGCCGCAGCCCGGATCGACGAGGCACGAGAAATACGCTGCTTCAACTTGCTCTCCTTTCGGCGCCGGTATCCACAGCGCACTTGGACGAAACTTGCGCAAAACCTTATCGAGAGCCGGCGAGGTATCAAGCTGGGAACATGCCGCTCGTGCCCGACGGCGAGGAGACGAACGGGGGCGAGGACCTAGCGGAGCTGCTGCGGCGGCGCGGCCTGACCGAGGACGAGGCGCGTCCAGACGCGATCGAGCGACGCCATGCCGCCGGTGGGCGGACGGCGCGCGAGAACATCGCCGACCTCGTCGACCCCGGATCCCTCGTCGAGTACGGCCGCTTCGCGATCGCCGCGCAGCGCGGCCGCCGCGAGGTGGAGGACCTGATCGCCCGCACGCCCGCCGACGGCCTCGTCGCCGGCACCGCTCGCGTCAACGGCGACCTCTTCGGCGAGCGCGCCGCCTGCGCGGTGCTCTCCTACGACTACACCGTCCTCGCCGGGACGCAGGGCGCCGTCGGCCACCGCAAGAAGGACCGGCTCTTCGAGCTGATCGAGCGGATGAGGCTGCCGACCGTCTTCTTCGCCGAGGGCGGCGGCGGCCGGCCGGGGGACACCGACTACCCGGTCGTCTCCGCGCTCGACACCCGCGCCTTCGCCCTCTGGGCCCGCCTCTCCGGCCTGGTGCCGCGGATCGCCGTCGTCTCCGGGCGCTGCTTCGCGGGCAACGCGACGATCGCCGGCTGCGCGGACCTGATCGTGGCGACCGAGAACGTCTCGCTCGGCATGGGGGGCCCGGCGATGATCGAGGGCGGCGGCCTCGGCAAGGTCGACGCCGACGAGATCGGGCCGATCGAGGTGCAGGCCGGCAACGGCGTCGTCGACCTCGTCGCCGCCGACGAGAGGGAGGCCACGGCGCTCACCCGGAGCCTCTTGTCCTACTTCCAAGGAGCGACGCCGCCCGGCCCCGAACCCGATCAGGACCGCCTCCGCGAGCTGGTGCCGGAACGTCGGCGACGGGCCTACGCGGTCCAGCCGATCGTCGAGACGCTCGCCGACGAGGGATCGGTCACCTTCCTGCGCGAGCGCTTCGCACCGGAGATGGTCACCGCCCTGGCCCGGATCGAGGGACGCCCGCTCGGCCTGATCGCCAATGACACCCGGCACATGGCCGGCGCGATCACCAGCAACGGCGCTGGCAAGGCGGCGCGCTTCCTGCAGCTCTGCGACGCCTTCGGGCTGCCGGTCGTCTCGCTGGTCGATACGCCGGGGATGATGGTCGGCCCCGAGGCCGAGGCGACCGGTCTGGTCCGGCACTCCTCGCGGCTGCTGGTCGCCGGCGCGGCCCTCCGTGTCCCGCTGATCGCGGTGATCCTGCGCCGCGGCTACGGGCTCGGCGCCCAGGCAATGGTGGGCGGCAGCCTGCACGAGCCGCTGCTGACCGTCGCCTGGCCGACCGCCCACCTCGGCCCGATGGGGCTGGAGGGCGCGGTAAAGCTGGCGCTGCGCAAGGAGCTGGAGGAGATCGCCGACGAGGAGAAGCGCGCGCAACGCGTCCGCGACCTGACCGCCGCCGCCGAAGAGAACGCGAAAGCGCTGAACGCGGCTGCCCTGTTCGAGCTCGACGACGTGATCGACCCGGCCGAGACCCGTGCGGCGATCGCCGCGACGCTGAGCGCGGCGTCGCGGCACCCCCCGCCGGCCGGCGGGCACCGCTTCGTCGACACCTGGTAGCCGTCTCGGCCAAGCGATATCGCCTCACCGCCGTGGTCGAGCTGCTCGCGGGTTTCGCTCCCCTGCGGCTGGGGTAATCACGCGCACATGGCCACCCCCCGGACCCGGACCCAGCCCAAACCAGGCGAGATCTGGCTCAGCTGCCCGCCATACCTGCTGATCGCGGAGGTTCTCGCGGTCGACACCAAGCGTAATCCGAGTGTGGTCAGCTACGAACTGCACGACGAGAACGGATTCCCGCTCGAGCGGGCCAATGCCGCCCTCGATGACGGCTGGTGGCAGGCGTTCCAGCCATTGATCCGCCGTCACGGCTGACCGTGTACCCGGTCCACGTTGGCTGCTCCGGCTGGAGCTACCGCTTACCTTGGCCGGGGCCCCTCCTGAGGCCCGGCCGCTTCCGCTACAGGCGGGCGCGCAGCAGCTCCTTGCCCTGCTCGGCACCCTTCCGGCTGGCCTCCTGGGCGCGCCGGAAGAAGTCGGCCAGGTCGTTGTCGCTGGCACGCTCGGCGTCCTGGATATAGGTCTCTAGCCGCAGCACGTTGCTCAGGCACTGCTCGACGAACCAGATGACGTTGTAGTCCTTGTCCTTGGTGCCGGTGACCTCACCGGCCTCTTGCGCTGCCATGCCGTCCTCCTTAATCAGTTGGTTGAGCTTCCTTGGAAGCGGGGTGAGTTGTCGGAAAGACCCTCGACCTCGTACTCGCGCAGGAACCCCTCGAAGAGGCGGCGGTGGGACTGCTCGTCGCGAAGGATCGCGATCACCATGTCCTGGGTAACCGGGTCGATTTGGTCGGTCTCCTCGACGATCCGGGTGTAGTGCTCGATCGCTCCCGTCTCCGCCTTGATCACGCCGCGGATCACGTGGACGATGTCGGTCTGCTCCTCCGGAGGCTGCAGGAATCCCTGCTCGGCGGAGAAGGCCTCGGAGCCCGGAACCACGCCGTAGAGCTCCTTGATCCGCTCGGCAAAGCGCCGCGCATGCCCGAGCTCCTCCTCGATGTCCTCGGTCAGCGACTCCTTGATCTCCTGCGCACGCACGCCGTCGAGATTGACCGAGGCGGCGAGGTAGCTCATCACCGTCTCGATCTCCATCCAGTAGGACTTCGTCAGCAACTCGATGACGCGGTCGCGCGCCTCGCTGTTGGCTCCGTCGAAAATGCCCTTGCTCGGGCTGGTCGTCTCCATCGCGGCTTTGCTCCTCCGCTTGAGGGTTTCCGGTGTGCGGCTCCCCTACCCGGGCTTGGGTCGTTGAATCGCCCGTTGGAACGGTTTGAGCTCGCCCCCCACGGGTAACCGGCGACGGAGGAGCCGGCGCTACGGTGCGGGGATAGAGACTCGACCATGGCCGCAGACCAAGACGAAGAACACTCCCAGCACGCGCCCGGCCCCCAGGAGCAACTGGCGAGCGAGGCGAAGCTCTGGGCCCGCTACGTCGAGCGGCGCGATCCTGCCACGCGAGAGGAGCTGGTCAGCCGCTACCTGCCCTTCGCTCGCAGCCTCACACGCCGCTACCGAACCGCCAATGAGTCCTTCGACGACCTGCTCCAGGTCGCCAGCCTCGGCCTCGTCAACGCGATCGACCGCTTCGACCCCGACCGCGGCATCCCCTTCACCGCGTTCGCCTCGCCGACCATCCTCGGTGAGCTGAAGCGCCATTTCCGCGACCGGGTCTGGACGGTGCGGGTGCCGCGTGGCCTCCACGACCGGATGGCGGACGTCAGCAAAGCGATCGGCGAGCTGACCGAGGAGCTGCAGCGCTCCCCCTCGGTGGCCGAGATCGCGGAGCGGCTCGAGCTCGAGGAGACCGACGTGCTCGAGGTGCTCGAGGCGAACCACAATCGCCGGCCACTCTCGCTGGACCGGCCGGCCAACGCCAACGATCCGGACGAGACGCCGGCGTCGGAGTGGATTGGCAGCGAGGACGAGGGCTACGAGCTGGTCGAGGGCAAGGTCGCGCTGGACGCCGCCCTTCCCCACCTAGACGAGCGCGAGCGCCTGGTCCTGCGGCTGCGCTTCGTCGAGGACATGACGCAGTCGCAGATCGCCGAGCAGATCGGCCACTCGCAGATGCACGTATCCCGCATCCTGCGCCGCACGCTGCAGCGGATCCGAGAGCAGATCGAGGAAGAGGACTGACGTTCAGCCGCGGATCGCGGCGAAGCGGACGACGACGTACTCGCCGTTCTCGTCCCGCTCGACACGCAGCTCGTCGGCAAGCGCCTCGAGCGTGCCTCCGACCTGCGGCACAGCGAGCCCGTCGAGCAGCCGCTGGCTGGCGCCCTCGGGCATCGGGCCGATTCGCAGGTCGATGCCGTCCTCCCCGTCGGCGATCGCGAAGCGTAGGTGTTCGTTGCCAAACGCCTGCGGAGCACGCGCCGAGACGGCATCGGTGAGCAGCATCGCGTCGTTGAGCCGGTCGACGCTGATCGGGTGGCGCGAGGCGAGGGCGCCGACGACGCGCTCGAGCACCGGCGCCGCCAGGTCGGGGCGACCGATCGTCACCTCCGTCGCCTCCTCGACCGGTGGGACGCTCACTTCCTGGGAGGCCTTGCCGTCCTCCTGCCCGGCCCGCAACGGCAGGTGCATCCTCACTTCGGTGCCGCGGCCGAGACCGCCGGCGATCTCGAAGCTCTGCGAGAGCGCCGCGATCAGCGTCATCCCGATCCGCAGGCTCGGGCGCTCGACGTCCGGGCGGGGGCGAATGCCGCCTCCCGAGTCACGAACGCACACGGTTAGGCCCTCGTCCTCTGGGAACGCCTCGACTTCGAGTGGTCCCGTGCCGCCGTCGTAGGCGTGGACGACGACGTTCATGCAGGCCTCGGTGACGACGGTCTTCAGGTCGCCGATGCTCGGTTCGTTCATCCCCAGCTGCTCGGCGAGCCCGGCGACCGCGTGGCGAACCACCGCTACGTTGGCCGGCTTCGCGGGCAGCTTGAGGTGGAGACCATGCGGTTCGCCGTTCACGTTCATTGTCCTAGGGGCGTATCCAATCGAGTTCCGGGCGTCAGCCCCGCGTAGGAAGGGCTGCGGTTTGGAAGGCAAAGAAGCGTATCTGCGCGTCGATTCGTTTCGCTACCCGCAGCGGGTCCGTCGAAACAAAGCCCTCCACAAGTTGACCTTTGCTCGCTAGCATGGTGAAGGGTCGTCGATTCCGCCCAAGACGGGAGCCTCCACATGCCGACCGAACAACGCGACATCACCGACGGCACCTTGGTCGTACAGACGACGACGGAGGGGGACCTCCGAACCGTCTCCTTGCGCGGCGAGCTCGATCTCGCCAACGCCGGCACCGCCGAGGCCGCAATCCAGGAGGCTCTCGACGAGGCGACGCAGACAGTCGTGAACCTGACGGAGCTGGAGTTCATCGACTCGACCGGGATCGCCCTGCTGGTCGGCGCGCTCGGCCATAACGGCGACAGCGCCAGACTCCGCTTCGTGCCCAGCCGGTCAGCGGCCGTCAACCGGGTCCTCGACCTGACCGGCCTCTCCGAGCGGCTGCCGCTGGTCGAGTAGCCGGCGCGATCAGGCCGAGACGCGGCCGAAACGCGCCTCCGCCAGCTCGGGGTCGGGGAAGGCCTCGCCCCGAATGAAGCGACCGTCACGTGCCTGCCAGATCCAGGCGATCGGCATGTCGCGGATGCCGAGATCGCGGCTGCGCAGGTATACCCGCCCCCGCACCAGCAAGCGGTTGCCCTGCGACTCGACCTCCTTGACGGTGATCAGCAGCTCCTCCCAGACCCTGGCCACGTCGGACAGATACTCGTGCAAGCCGTCAGGCCCCATGTAGGGCTCGCCGCGCCCCACTTCTTCCCCGGTAACCGCGAAGAATTCCATCTCCTGGTGGCAGAGCTCCGCGATCGCCTCGGCGTCGCGCCGGTTGAAGGCGTCGAAGAGGCGCTCGACCAGTTGCATCGAGGTCTCGGTCATCGCGGCGCGACCGCCAGGATTGCCGCGTCGTCGTCCAGCGCGCCCTCGGTGAACGAGTGCAGCGCCCCCTCGAGTCGCTGGACGGCGAGTGCCGGATTCGGGGCGCCGACCAGCTCGGCCCGCAGCCGCTCCTCGCCGAAGCGACCGTTCGGCCCCGAGGCCTCGGTGATCCCGTCAGTGACGACGACCACCTGCTGGCCGGGATCGATCGGAATCTGCTCCAGCGTCCAGTCGGCGTCGTCGAAGGCGCCGAGAAGGGGGCCCGGCGTCGCCGTCTCGGTGACCTCGTCCCCGTCGACGAGCAGCGGCGGCAGGTGCCCCGCAACCGCCATCCGAACCGGGCGGCGAGAGTCTTCGGAGAGGGCGAAGGCAGCGACGCTGCACATCGCCGGGTCGTGCTGGGCGAGCAGGGCCCGGTTGAGGGTGGCGAGGGCGACCAGTGGATCGCCGGTGAGGACGGCGGCGGTGCGCAGCGTGTAGCGGGCCTGCGCCGTGATCGACGCGGCGCGGGCGCCCCGGCCAGTGACGTCGCCGATCACCAGCATCCAGCCGCCCCTGACCGGGAAGGCGTCGTAGAAGTCGCCGCCCACTTCGTTCTCGGCGCCGGCGGGCCGGTACATCGCCGCCGCAGACCAGCCCGGAATGTGCGGCAACGGCGGCGGCAGGAGTCCGCGCTGCAGGGTCTCGGCGATCTCTTCCCGAGCCTGCATGGCGCGCTCCAGGTTGGAGAAGAGGCCGGCATTGTCGAGTGCCAGCGCCACGCGTCCCGAGAGGACCCGGGCGAAGCTGGCGTCGTCGGGCCGGTAGCGCCGTCCCGACCAAGCCACCCCCAGGGTCAGGGTGCCGGTGACTCGGCCGCGCGCCCGCAGCGCCACCGTTATCGCCGAGCGAACGCCGAGACCGCGGAGAAACTCGAAGTCGTCGTCATCGTGGGAGATCAGGCGCAGGTCCTCCTCCGACAGCCTTTCGAAGAAACGAGGGGCCAGCGCCCTCCCCGATTCCTGGTCCAGCATGTACTCGGGTATCGATGGCTGGCGCTCGGCGAGTCCGCTTTCGGCTCCCGGCGGAGCGCCGGGCCCGACCCGAACCCCGGCCCGCTGGGCACCCCCTCCGGAGAGCACGTCGATCATGCAGAAATCGGCTATCTGCGGGACGAGGACCTCGCTGATCACTGTGAGCGTTTCCGGCAGCGAGCTCGCCGCGTCGGAGACACGAGCGATGTCGTCGAGCACTTCGAAGCGCTGCATCACCCGGCGGGTGCGAACGCGAGATGCGATCAACAGGCAGGCAAGCGTCGCGGAGGCGACGGCCAGAGCCGCGATCACGATGCCCACCACCTGTCTCCTTCCCCTAGAAACCCCAGCACTGAGATGCAGCCAAGAATGCCTTACTAAAAAGAGGGTAGCGCTTCCTGCGCTAGCATCCGGTGACTTTTGAACCCGAATCGATTCGAGGTTGCCGAGGAGGAACAGGACGGTGTCCGCATCCTCGCCGTTACCGGAGAGCTTGACCTGCACACGGTGCCGCAGCTCGAGGAACAGCTCGAAAGCGTCGAAAACGGACTGCTCCTCGATCTCTCGAACTGTGAATTCATCGACTCGACCGGGATTGGGCTGATCGTCAGGACCTGGCAGCGGCTCAACACCGACCTCGACCGAGACGACACGTGCCGCTTTGCCCTCTGCGGCCTCGGTGACCAGGTGCAGCGCCTCCTCGAAATCACCGGCCTGGAGAGTTCGCTGCGGACATACGCCGCCCGCGACGAGGCGTTGGCCGAGCTTCGCAGCGAGTAATTCCGAGGGCGCTCGGCGGGCCCCGGCGTTTCGCGGCTCCCGCTACAGGGAAGCAACGACTCGTGATCACTGCGGTGAGAGAGCCGAGCGCATCTGGCGTAACGCTGCCCGATGCCGCGGGACCCATCGGCGAGCTGTTGTTCGATCTTCTCTTTCGCCCGGCTTCCGACGCCGGCGAGCTCGACCTCCGCGCCGATGTCGGGCAGCTGGTCGAGAAGGTCGCCGATCCGCTCCTCGACGACGACCTCCAGCTCGCGCTCTACGCCTGCTACGAGCTGCACTACCGCTCCTTCGCGGGTGTCGACCCCGCCTGGGAGTGGAGTCCGGCCCTGCTCGGCGCCCGGGCGGAGCTGGAGCGAGCCTTCTTCGCGGCACTCGAAGCCGAGGTCCCGAGCGAGCAGGTCGATCCAGAAGACGTCGGCGATCGCCTCTTCGAGCTCGAGCGCGAAAGCGAGGGCGTCTCGCTTTCGCGGCGAATCGAGTCCGACGCCGACCTCGGGCAGTTCCGCGAGTTCGTCGTCCACCGCTCGCTCTACCAGCTCAAGGAGGCCGACCCTCACAGCTGGGCGATCCCGCGCCTCGCCGGGCCCCCGAAGGCCGCCCTGCTCGAGATCCAGGGAGACGAGTACGGCAGCGGCCGTCCCGAGCGGATGCACTCGGCGCTGTTCGCCAAGACGATGCGGGCGCTCGGTCTCGACGACCGCGAGAACGCCTATCTGGACTGGGTCCCGGGAGTCACGCTCGCCACGGTCAACCTGATGTCGGGCCTGGGCCTTCGTCGCGACCACCGCGGCGCGATCGCCGGCCACCTGGCGATGTTCGAGATGACCTCCTCCCAGCCCAACCGCCGCTACGCGAACGCGCTGCGCCGGCTCGGCTTCGACGGCGATGCCGTCGACTTCTATGACGAGCACGTCGAGGCTGACGCGGTCCACGAGAACATCGCCGCCTATGACCTCGCCGGGGGGCTGGCGCGCTTCGAGCCGGAGCTCGCCGAAGACATTCTCTTCGGAGCCGGCGCGCTGCTTCACCTCGACGACCGCTTCGCCCGTCACCTGCTGGCGGCATGGGACGCCGGCGGGACCTCCCTGCGCCGACCGCTTTGATCCCGCCCCCAGTCAGTTACGTGCTGCCGCTGCGCTGGTCGCAGCCGGGGCCGGTCGCCGAGCTCTCGGGCTACCTGGACTCGCTCGGCGGCGAGATCGACGAGATCCTCGTCGTCGACGGCTCTCCCGCCCTGCTCTTCGAGCGGCACGCAGCGGCACTGCAGGGGATCGCGCGGCACATCAGGCCGCACCCGGACCTTCGCTTCCGCATGGGCAAGGTGAACGGGGTGGTCACCGGGATCCGCGAGTGCTCGCACGAACGGGTCGTTCTCGCCGACGACGACGTCCGTTACGACGCTGCCTCCCTGCGGCGCATCGTCGCCCTGCTCGACGAGGCAGACCTGGTGCGGCCCCAGAATCACTTCGACGAGCTGCCCTGGCACGCCCGCTGGGACACGGCGCGCTCGCTGCTCAACCGCGTCTTCACCGGCGACCTCACCTTTCCGGTCGGCGACTTCCCCGGCACGCTGGCGGTCCGCCGCGAGATCTTCTTGGCACTCGGCGGCTACGACGGCGACGTGCTCTTCGAGAACCTCGAGCTGATGCGGACGATCCGAGCCGGTGGCGGCGTCGTGGTCAGTCCCCTCGATCTCTACGTGGCGCGGAAACCCCCAAGCACGCGGCACTTCCTCTCGCAGCGGGTGCGCCAGGCCTATGACGACTTCGCCGTGCCGCTTCGCATCGGCGCCTTCCTGGCGATCGTGCCGCTGGCGCTGGGAGCGCTGTTGGGCGGCCGCAGCCGGTGGCTGGGCGCCGGCGCGGCTGCCTCGATCGCCGTCGCCGAGGCAGGACGCCGGCGAGCCGGCGGCGCTGAGCGCTTTCCGGCCAGCGCCTCACTGCTGGCGCCGGCCTGGATCGCCGAGCGTTCGATCTGCGCCTGGCTTGCGCTGGGCACCCGCCTGCGCGGAGGCGTCCGCTACGGCGAGGGGCGGCTCAGCCGCTCGGCGACGCCGCTGCATCGCCTTCGCCGCCGCTTGCGGAGCGAAACCCGATCGACTTGTGGGTCCCATCGCAGAACGGGCGCATCTGCGAGCGACCGCAGCGGCAGAGCGCCACGACCGGTCGCCTGACCTCGATCTCCGCGCCGTCCTGGTCGACCAGGGTGAAGGGCCCGCGAATCAGGTAGGGCCCGTTGCGGTAGGGCGTGATCCTCACTGGGCCGTCGGGCATCGAGCGCCCCCTACCCGGGTATAGCCGAGGGCGAACCCCCGAAAAGGAGACGACATGGACACCACTCCCAGCCCCGACTCGCGCAACCCCGACGATGAGCTGATTCGCCAGGAAGAAGACGCTGCGGCGGCCGAGGCTGGCAAGATCGGCGGCCGCAGCGGCATGGAGGAGATGGATGAGGCCGAGCGCGCCGCCGCAGAGCACGGCGGCGGCGAGGCGGAGGGGTTCGAGCAGTCCGAGCAACTGCTCGAGGGGCAGGCGAGCCACGGAGATCCCCCGATCGATCCACTGGAGCAGGCAGGTGCCGTCGAGGACGAGGAGGACCCCGCCACACACGGGGAAGCTGACCAGCTGGACTGAATGTTAGGCTCCTCCGCGCTCAACGGGAGGAGATGCGACTGTGAAACTTGTAATCGGGATCGTTCGCCCCGAGAAGGCGAACGATGTACTGGAAGCGCTCTATCGGGCGGAAGTGCGCGGGGTGTCGATGAGTCGTGTCCAAGGACACGGCGGTGAGCTCGACCGGGTCGAGACCTACCGCGGTACCACGGTGAAGATGGGGCTCTCAGAGAAGGTCCGCTTCGAGGTCGCCGTCTCCGACTCCTTCGTGCAGCCCACGGTCGACGCCCTCTGCGAGGGCGCCCGCACCGGCGAGGTGGGCGACGGCAAGATCTTCGTCGTCCCGCTCGAGCAGGCGGTCCGCATCCGCACCGGTGAGACCGACCAGTCCGCAGTCACCCCGGTGGTGAAGTGATGAGCGTCCTGGAGCTGCCGCTCGTCCTCGCCCAGGCCAGTGCGATCGACACCGGCGACACCGCCTGGATGCTCGCCGCGACGGCCCTCGTCCTCTTGATGACGATCGCGCTGGGGCTCTTCTACGCCGGCCTGGTGCGGGCCAAGAACACCCTCAACACCTTCATGATGTGCGTTGCCGCAGTCGCGATCGCGGCCGTCACCTGGGCCCTGCTTGGCTACTCGCTCGCCTTCGACGGCGAAGGCTCGCTGATCGGCGGCCTCGGGCACGTCGGCCTCAGCGGCGTCGGCTTCGAGCCGCGTGGCGAAGGGACGATCCCCCACCTCGTCTTCATGGCCTTCCAGGGGACCTTCTGCATCATCACCGTGGCCCTGATCTCCGGCGCCGTGGTCGAGCGGATGCGGTTCGGCGCCTTCATGGTCTTCGCCGCCCTCTGGTCGGTGCTGGTCTACGCGGTGCTTGCCCACTGGGCCTTCGGTGGCGGCTGGCTCGCCGCGGAGGGCGCGCTCGACTTCGCCGGCGGCATCCCGGTCGAGATGGGCTCCGGCTTCTCGGCGCTCGCCGCGGCTCTGGTAGTCGGGGCGCGCAAGGACTACGGGCGTCAGGCGCTCCTCCCCCACAACGCGGTCTACGTGCTGCTCGGCGCGGGCCTGCTCTGGTTCGGCTGGTTCGGCTTCAACGGCGGCAGCGGCCTCTCCACCGGCGACTCCAGCGTGCTCGCCTTCGTCAACACTCTGCTCACTCCGGCCTGCGCGCTGCTCACCTGGTTCGTGCTCGATCTGATCCGGGGGCGCAAGGTGACGGCGATCGGCGCGGCCACGGCGATCATCGTCGGCTGCGTGCTGATCACGCCTGCCGGTGGCTTCATCAGCCCGGGCTGGGCGATGGCGCTCGGCTTCGTCGGCGCACTGCCCTGCTACGCGATGATCGTCTGGCGACCGCGGACCCGCGTCGACGAGACGCTCGACGTCCTCGCCGCCCACGGCGTCGCCGGCTTCACCGGCATCCTCTTCCTCGGGCTCTTCGCCCAGGAGAATTGGAACGGCATCGCCGACGGCCTCTTCTATGGCGACGCGGGCCAGTTCTGGTCGCAGGCGCTGGCCGCGGTCGTCACCCCGGCCTACGCCTTCATCGCCACCTACGTGCTGCTGAGGCTCGTCGGCGCGGTGATGCCGCTGCGGGCAAGCGAGCACGACGAGGCGGTCGGCATGGACGTCGCCTTCCACGGCGAGGAGGCCTACGCCACCGGTGAGGGCGCGATCCTGGTCGCACCCGACGCCGACGGCGAGGTCCTCGTCGCCGACCCCGGTTGAGCGCTGAGTACGTCCAGATCCTGACCACCGTCGGCTCGGAGGAGCCCGAGATCCTCGCGATCCCGGTCCTCGCCGGCAGCGCCGGCTACCTGAGCTGGATCAGCGAGAACGTCGGATAGGCGTGCGCGGGATCTGCGCTGTCGCTGAAGTAGCTTTCTAGCCGTGCAAGAACCAGGGCAGCTGGAGCTTCGCCGTTACCTGCGAAGCCAGCGTGCGCTGACCGCGCAGCTCGTGGAGCACGAGTCGCTGGACCAGGTCGCTTCCGGCTTTCTCGCCACGGTGGCCGAGCTGCTGCGTTGGAAGGCTGGTGCGATCTGGGAGGTGACCGAGGGCGCGCCGGCGCTGCGCTTCGTCTCCGGGTGGAGCGTCCCGAAGCTGGACGCCGAGCCGCTCTGGAAGCTCAGCCGCGAGCTTTCGTTCGAGCGCGGCGTCGGGCTTCCCGGCCGCGCCTGGGAGACCGGCGAGGTCGTCTGGCTCGCCGACGTCAGGCGCGATCCAAACTTCCCCCGCCGCCCCGCCGCGGTCGAGCTCGGTCTCCAAGCGGCGCTCGCGATTCCGGTTCCGCTCGGTCCGCCCGAGCGCGTGCTGGCGGTCGCCGAGTTCCACAGCGACGCCTTCGACTCTCCCTCCGAGGACCTGATCGACCTCCTCGCGACGTTCGCGGACCAGCTGGGCGCCTTCATCGAACGCCGCAGGGCCGAGACGGCGATTCGGGCCGGCGAGCAATTCAAGTCGGCGGTGCTGGCGTCCTCGCTCGATTGCATCGTGGGCATGGACCATCGCGGGCTCGTGGTCGAGTTCAACGAGGCAGCGGAGCGTCTCTTCGGCTACCGGCGCGAGGACGTCATTGGCCGGGAGCTGGCGGAGCTGATCATCCCCGAGGAGCTGAGGGACCGCCACCGCGAAAGCCTGCAGCGCTACCTGGAGACCGGGCAGGCGACGATCATCGGCCGCCGGCTCGAGCTCCCCGCGAAGCGCAGCGACGGCTCGATTGTCCCGGTCGAGCTGACCGTCACCCCCCTCAGTGGCTCGGACCCGGCGCTGTTCACGGGTTTTCTGCGTGAGATCAGTGAGCGGGTCGAGACCGAACGGGTCCGCCACCACCTGGCGGAGGTGGTCAGGGGCAGCCAGGACGCCGTCCTCAGCAAGGACCTGGAGGGCGTGGTCACCTCCTGGAACCCGGCGGCCGAACGTCTCTACGGCTACAACCGAGAGGAAGCGATCGGGCAGCACATCTCCTTCCTGATCCCCATGGATCACAAGGACGAGGAGAAGGAGATCCTGGCCCGGGTGCGGCGGGGGGAACGGATCGAGACCTACGAGACGGAACGGATTCGCAAGGACGGCGCCCGCATCGACGTCTCGCTGACCGTCTCGCCGATCGAGCAGCCGGTCCTCGGGATCGTCGGGGCCTCGGTGATCGCCCGCGACATCACCGGCGAGAAGCGGCGCCGCAGGGCCCAGGAGTTTCTCGTGGCAGCGACGAGGGGACTCGACGCGTCCCTCGACCTCACCGAGACGGCCCGGACCATCGTCGGCACTGCCGTGCCGGAGCTGGCGACGGTGTGCGTTGCGGACTTCGTGCGCTGGGATGGCTCGATCGGAGACAGCGTCGTGGCGGCCGCCGACCCCGAGGTGGCCGTGAGGTTGGAGCAGATTCGTAAGGAAGCTCCTCTGGACCCGAACGGAGAACACCCGGTGGCCCAGGTGCTTCGCGAGGGACGCCCGATGGTGTGGCGCGATCTCACCTCGCCACCGGTGGTTGACCACGTCGCCCAGAACGACGATCACCGGCGCCTGATGACCGACACCGGCTACAACTCGGCGGCAGTCGTCGCCCTAGTGGCCCGTGGGCGCACGCTCGGTGCACTCTCCTTTCTCCACGCCCGCACCGACCTTCGCTACGACGCCGCCGACCTCGAACTGCTCAGTGAGCTCGCCGATCGCGCCGCTATCGCGCTGGACAACGCCCGCCTCTACCAGGAGCGGGACCAGACGGCGCGCAACCTGCAGCGCGGCCTCCGCCCGCCCCGCCCCGCCGAGGTGCCCGGGCTGGAGATATCGGTCGTCTTCGAGGCCGCCGGCGAGGGAATCGAGGTCGGCGGCGACCTCTACGACGTCCTCCCCACCGAGGACGGCTGCTGGATCCTGATCGGCGACGTCGCCGGCAAGGGCAGCGCCGCCGCCGGGGTCTCCGTCGCCGTGCGCCACGCTGTGCGCGGGCTGACGCGGGAGATCGAGGATCCCGCCGAAGTGCTGTCCCGCGTCAACGAACTGCTGCTCGAGGGGACCAGCCTCAACGACTTCGCGACCGCGATGCTGCTCCGGATGCGCTCCGGTGCGAGCGGCTGGACGGCGGTGCTTGCCGCCGCCGGCCACCCGCCGGCGATCCACGTCGGACGGGGGGGGCCGGCCCAGCTGGGCGGCGGCTCGATCCTGGGCGCCCTGCCCGAGGCGCGGCTGGCCCGGCACGAAGCCAGCTTCGACCATGGCGACACCCTGGTGCTCTGCACCGACGGCTGGCTCGAGGCCGGACCGCCCGCGACCCACGCCGAGCCGGAGGCCCTGGCCGAGATGTCGCACGCCCTCTCCAGCCTCGAGCTGGACGAGCTGACCGCGCGTCTCCGCTCCGACGCCATCGTCCGCGGCGGCGGAGCCCTGCGCGACGACATGGTCGTGCTCGCGGTCAGGCCCGCAGCCGATAGCCGCGAGAGAAGAGACGAAGGTTCAGCGCGAACAGGGCAGCTGTCGCCGCTGTAAGGGCGAGCAGCGAGAGCGCGATGCTCGCTTCGGTGTAGCCGAGGAAGCCGTAGCGGACCAGGTTGATCATGTAGTAGATCGGGTTGAAGTGGGTCAGGGTCTCGTAGGGCTCCGGCAGCAGCGAGGCAGAGTAGAAGACACCGCCAAGGAAGATCAGCGGGGTCAGGATGAAGGTCTGGGCGAAGGCGACGTCGTCGAACTGTTCGGCGCGGACGCCGATCAGGACCCCCAGCTGCGAGAAGAAGAAGCCGACCAGGAAGAGCGCCGGGATCAGGACCAGGACGTGGTCGACCGGGAGGTCGACGAGGAACGAGGCGGCAGTGAAGGTCAGCGCCGCAACGACGAGGCCGCGCATGAAGCCGCCGAGCGAGAAGGCGAGCAGCAGCTCCAGCGGCGAGGCCGGCGAGGAGAGCTGGTCCTGGATCGCCCCCTGGAACTTCTGCTGCAGGATCGAGGAGGAGTTGTTGGAGAAGGCGTTGATCGA
>DATMDR010000032.1:0-65681 GCA_035557635.1 Solirubrobacterales bacterium
TCCTCGGCCGAGCGCACCGCGGCGCTACCCGGCTGGCTCGATCACTACAACTTCAGGAGACGACATGGCTCCCTTGGCCATCGACCGCCCGCAGCTCGGCTCGCTGAGCTGGAACAACGTGCTGAGTAACTACAGCTAGCCGTTCAGCAGGCGGTCGACCGCCTGGCGTCGCACCGACTCCGGCACTTCGGTGCTGAACCCCGGGCCTTCGCCGCAGCCTGAGTTCTCGCCCGCGCAGAGCACGTCGGCGGGTGAGCTGCCGCCGATCGCCGCCGCCAGGATCAGCTGCGGCATCGTGAAGAAGCCCATGTCGCTGACGAATGCCTTGGGCGCGTTCCAGCCGATGATCGGGCCCTTGACGAAGTTGTAGGGGAGGCGGAGCGGGTCGGTGAGGCGACCCTTGATGCCGTTGATCACCGCCTGCTGTGCTTCCTGGCGGTCGTAGTCGTCGTAGCCGAGCGTGTAGGCGCTGGCGCCCGGGCCGGGGCATTCGCTCGGCTTGCGGGCGCGCGCGTAGGCGAGAGCCTTTTCGCCGTTGAGGGTGTTCTCTCCCTTGCCGAGCCGCAGGGTGACCCCGCCCTGACCGCCCCCGGCGCCGCCGGAGATGTCGGTACAGAGCTTGACGGGGACGTCGACCTCGACCCCGCCGACCGCGTCGATCAGGTCTTCGAAGCCGGTGAAGTCGACGATCGCGACGTGGTCGACCTCGATGTCGAGGAAGTCCTCGACCGCTTCGATCTGGGCGGCGGCGCCGCCGAAGGCGTAGGCGGCGTTGATCTTCGTCGGCGCCTGGCCGGGGATCTCGGCGTAGCTGTCGCGGGGGATCGAGAGCTTGCGGAAGGCGCCGCCCCCGGCGCGGATCAGCATCAGCGTGTCGGCGCGGAACTGGCCGACCGAGCACTCGCCGTGGGGCGCGTCGCCATGGGCCTGCTGCTCGAAGCACTCCTCGGAGGGGGCCGCTTCGGGCTCCTCGGTGTCGGGCGGCCGGGCGTCGGTCCCGATCACCAGGATCGTCTGCGCCTGGGGCAGCAGCAGCGGGTTGCCGTGCAGCGCCTCCTTCGCCTCGCCGGAGAGCTTGAAGGACTGCAGCTGGGCGGAGACGGCGAAGGCGAGGAAGCTGAGCAGGACCCAGCCGAGGGCGGCGAGCCCGACCCACTTGAGGATCCGGCGGGACGACCGCGGAGGACTGGGAAGGCGCCGCCGCCGCTCCGGCTCCTCGGGGCCGCCCGGCTGCTTCGGCTCGCGTTTGCCGCGCTCGCGCAGCCCCGAGAGGTCGGGGGAGCGAAACCTGGACAGGAGGCTTTTGCGGGACCGGTAGACCTTGTAGTCGGGCGGCCCCGAGGGCTGCTGCTCGCCGTTCTCGGGCATAAAGGGCTAGAAATCATGCCGATGCCCGCGGTCGCCTGTCTCCAGAGCCTCTCCTGCGATGAGCGCTGACGAGACGATCGGCATCGACCTGGGCGGGACGAAGATGCTCTCCGGCGTCCTCGATTGCGACTCCGAGGTGCTCTGGGAGGACCGCGAGGCGTCCACCGGCCAGAGCGAGGAGGAGCTGGTCGAGCTGCTCGTCGGAGAGATCGAGGAGGCCCGTGTGGCTCGCCCGGATGCGGCCGCTGTCGGGCTCGGCATCCCGGCCACCGTCGACCACGAGCGGGGCCTCGCGGTCTCTGCCGTCAACCTCCCGATCGAGAACCTGCCGATCCGCGACCTGGTCGAGAAGCGAACCGGGCTGCCGGTCTTCGTCGACAACGACGCCAACGTGGCGGCGCTCGCCGAGTCGCTCTTCGGCGCCGCCCGCGGCGCCGCGAACGCGGTGATGCTGACGATCGGCACCGGCATCGGCGGCGGCCTGATCCTCGGCGGCGAGGTCTACCGCGGCTCGACCGGCGCGGGAGCCGAGCTCGGGCACATGGTGATCGACATGGACGGTCCGCGCTGCCAAGGCAACTGCCCGAACCACGGCTGCGTCGAGGCCTACGCCTCCGGGACCGCTCTGGGGCGCGCCGGTCGCGAAGCCGCCGAGCGCGAGCCGGGCTCGGCGCTGGGGCGGGAGCTGGCCGCGGGGCGTGCGATCGACGGCAGGACCGTGACCGTGGCGGCACAGGAGGGCGACGCGACGGCGATCGGCGTCTTCGACCTGGTCGGGACCCGGCTCGGCGTCGCCCTGGCCAGCTTCGCCAACATCTTCGAGCCGGACGTGATCGTGATCGGCGGCGGCGTGATCGCGGCCGGCGACCTGCTGCTGGAGCCGGCCCGCCGCGAGCTGCAGGCCCGCGCCCTGCCGCCGATGGATCGCACGCCCGTGGTCCCAGCGCAGCTCGGCAGTGACGCGGGGATGATCGGCGCCGCCGCGATGGCGCGGCTCGAGCTGGAGCGAGCCGCCTGATGCCGGGCGCGCTGGTCGTCTGCCCGACCCCGATCGGCAACCTCGACGACGTCACGCCGCGGGTCCGCGACGCGCTCGTCTCCGCCGACTTCATCGCCTGCGAGGACACCCGCCGCACCGGCTCCCTGCTGGAGAAGCTCGGCATCCGCCCGGCGCCGCCGCTCATTTCCATCCACGAGGGCAACGAACCGGTGCGGGCGAAGGAGCTGGCGCAGCGGATCGAACGCGGCGAGGTCGTCGCACTGGTTTCCGACGCGGGGATGCCGGCGATCTCCGATCCCGGCTTCCGCCTGATCCGGCGCTGCATCGAACGCAGCCTCGAGGTGGTCGTGCTGCCGGGTCCCTCGGTGGTGCCGGTGGCGCTGGTCGCCTCCGGCCTGCCGACCGACCGCTGGCGCTTCGAGGGCTTCCTGCCGAAGCGCTCAGGGGAGATGGAGCGGGTGCTGCGCTCGGCCGAGACCGTGGTCGCCTTCGAGTCGCCGCGGCGGGTCGGCGACTCGCTGGCGGCACTGGCGGCGATCGCCCCCGACCGGCCGGCAGCCGTCTGCCGCGAGCTCACAAAGATGCACGAGGAAGTCGCGCGCGGCTCGCTGGCCGAGCTGGCGCGCCGCTTCCGCAGCGACGTCAAGGGCGAGATCGTGCTGGTGATCGGCCCCGCCGCCTCGGAGGACCACGACCGCGACGTCGGCTTCGCCGTCGACGCCCTGCGCCACCTGGTCCAGTCGGGAGCGCGCCCACGCGCCGCCGCGAGCGTCGTCGCCGCCCTCACCGGCACCCGCGCCAACGACCTCTACCGTGCGCTCACCGGAAGGGAGCCGCGGCAGTGAGCTACTACGTCACCACGCCGATCTACTACGTCAACGCGGAGCCGCACCTCGGCCACGCCTACTCGACGATGGCGGCCGACGTGCTCGCCCGCCACATGCGCCAGCGCGGCGAGGACGTCTTCTTCCTCACCGGCACCGACGAGCACGGCGAGCCGATCGAGACGGCGGCCGAGCGCGAGGGCATCTCGCCGCAGGAGCTGGCCGATCGCAACGCGGAGAAGTTCCAGGCGCTGATGCCGATCATCGACGCCACCAACGACTTCTTCATCCGCACCTCCGACCCGCGCCACAAGGAGCGGGTCGCCGAGATCATGCAGCGGGTCTACGACAACGGCTGGGTGACCAAGGGCACCTACGAAGGCTGGTACTGCCCGCGCTGCGCCGACTTCAAGACCGAGCGCGAGCTCGGCCCCGGCCAGACCTGCCCGATCCACGAGATCCCGCTCGAGCGGGTCAAAGAGGAGAACTGGTTCTTCCGCCTCTCCGCCTTCCAGGAGCGGCTCGAAGCCCTCTACGCCGAACGCCCCGACTTCGTCGTCCCCGAGTTCCGCCGCAACGAGGCGGTCTCCTTCATCAAGCAGGGCCTCGAGGACGTCTCGCTCTCGCGGCCGAAGCTGAAGTGGGGGATGGAGCTGCCCTGGGACCCGGGCCAGCGCATGTACGTCTGGTTCGACGCGCTGCTCAACTACGTCACGGCGCTCGGCTTCGCCCGCGAGGGCGAGGACCTGACCGAGCGCTACTGGCCCGCCGCGCTGCACGTGATGGCCAAGGACATCCTCAAGTTCCACGCGGTGATCTGGCCTGCGCTGCTCTGGGCGGCCGACCTGGAGCCACCGCGACGGATGGCGATCCACGGCTTCCTGCTGATGGGCGAGAAGAAGATGTCGAAGTCGCTCGGCAACGTGCTCGACCCCTTTGCGGCGATCGAGCGCTTCGGCGCCGACGCGCTGCGCTTCTACTGCTTCCGCGAGGTCAGCTTCGGCCAGGACGGCTCGATCTCGACCGCCGGCTTCGAGGCCCGCTACGAGACCGAGCTGGCCAACGACTTCGGCAACCTCGCCAGCCGCGTGCTGGCGATGGTCGACCGCTACCGCGACGGCGTCGTGCCGGTGGCCGCCGTCGACGCGGTGCTCGAAGAGGACTTCGAAGGCGTGGTCGGGCGCTTCAGCGAGCTGCTCGACCGGGCCGAGCTGACCCAGGCGCTGGAGGAGGCCTGGAAGCTGGTCCGTCGCCTCAACCGCTACGTCGAGGAGATGCGTCCCTGGGACCTGGCCAAGGACGAGGCCGACCCGGAGCGCCTCGACGAGGTCCTCTACAACCTCGCCGAGGGACTGCGGGTGACGACGCTGCTGCTCGTGCCCTTCCTGCCGGCGAGCGGCGAGCGCCTGCTTGCGGCGCTGGGCGAGGACTCCCGCGCCCTAGCCGAGCTCGGCTCACATCCCGGCGGCCAAGGGGTCGAACGGGTACCGCCGCTCTTTCCCAAGATCGAGACGCCCGCCTAGGTCAGGCTGCCGGCTCCCAGTAGAAGACCTGTTCCCGGCCCGGGGTGCACAGCACCCGCCCGCTGCTGAGCGCCTGCTCGGTGATCATCAGGAGTTCGAAGTGATTGGGATGGAAGGTTTGGATGCACCGGGCGACATCGAAATCGGCGTGCGACAGTAAAGCCGGCGCTCGGCGATCGCCGATGCCGAGCATGAGCTTGCGGAGCCAGACGTCGAGTACAGGGTCGTACTTGACGCGCACGAGCTTGGCGGCCGGAAGGAGCTCCACGTCTCGAAGGCGGTGGTGCACGCCATGCTCCATGACGTTCGGGAATTTCTGGTTCAGCCACTCCCGTATGTGGTTGAACGCCGACTCCTCGTTGGGAAAGAAGAGGCAGAGGCGAGCCCAGGCTTTTCCTGTCGAATCGAAGAGCGACCAGTACGGGATCTCTTTTGGCGCGGATCCGGTGTGGCCACGTCGCAGACCCTCTGGATCCGACTCGAACTCCAGGCTTACGGAATCGATCCCACGCTTGGACATAGCACCTCCTAGCTCGGCGTTGGACGATTATATCAGGCGATGGATGAGCTACGATCTTCTTTGTGCGCGAATCATGTAGCGCATTTTGTTCATCCCAGTCCTGAAAAATACTTCGGAGGTAGAACAATGAATTTCGCCCTTGACGAAGATTCCGAGGCACTGCGCTGGAGCTAGGCGTGGCAACCCCGGAAGACGTCGCGCGCACGCTGAACGAACCGCACGACGCACAACACATACAGCTAATGCTGGAACGAGCCTTGAATCCAAGGCAGGTCGTACTGCTCCTGGTTGGAGATCTCGGCTTCACGGACGAGGCCATCGCCAAGATGACCGGCGTCCATGAAGGCTCCGTTCGCCGCTGGAGATCGAAGGACCCTGAGGTCGGGGACCCGAGGCCTCCGCAGGCGAAGGCCATCGAGCGCATTCGTGCAATTGCCTGGCATTTCGTTCAAAGTCAGGCCATCGTGGACCTAAGAGGGGTGGGTGCGTGGTTCTCGCAGATCAACCCCGGCCTCGGCGACGGGATCGCGATGGAAGCTCCGGCAGACAGGCCGATGGATGAGGAGCGCTTCGAATTGCTGATGCGCCTCGCCAAAGAGTTCACCATGCCAGGAGCTGGCATGGCGGTGCAGGGCGGTGCTCAGCCGAGCAGCGAAGTCAAGGGCGGGGCCCAGATCGCTGGGACCGCCCCGGCCGGCTATGGCCCGCCCGGCTACAAGAAGAAACGCTGAGCGCTCCTCTGCGCATGTCGCGGCACCTCCGGCGATGTCCAGCCGGAAGTGCCGCGCTGCGTCAACGGCTCGCGATCCCGATCAGGAGCGACCTTGCAGCAGGTTCTCGATCGCGGTGGCTACTTCGCCGACCTCGACCTCTACCTCCTGCTGCTCCTTTCGCCCTCGCGCCTCGACGATCCCTTCCGAAGCGCGACGGCCGACGACCACCCGCGCCGGGAACCCGACGAGGTCGGCGTCCTTGAGCTTGGCCCCGGCCCCAGCGGGCTGATCGTCTACGAAGACATTCAGCCCAGCCTCGCGCAGCGACTGTGCTGCGGCCCGTGTGACGGCTGCTGAGGTGGCATCCTGCTGTCCGACGGAGACCACGGAGACGTCATAGGGCGTCACTGCGATAGGCCAGCAGAGACCGCGCTCGTCGTGAGTCACCTCGGCAATTGCCTGCAGGAGACGGGTCGTGCCGATGCCGTAGCAGCCCATCCACGGGACCTCCTCGCGTCCGTCAGGCGTGGTGTAGGTCACTTTCAGCTTCTCGGTGTACTCACGCTGGAGCTGAAAGACGTGCCCTACCTCGATCCCCTTCCTTTCGACCAAGGGTGCGCCGCACTCAGGGCAACCCTGGCCTTCCTGGGCGAGGTGGACGTCCACGTAGCGAGACGGCAAGGGAATATCGCGACCGAAGTTGGCGTCGAGCGCATGGGTGTCCGATGTATTCACACCGCAAAGGAAGTTCCGCATCCCCTTCACCGAGCGATCGAACAAGACCCTTGCAACTCCTTTGAGATCGATCGGCCCCGCGTAGCCAACCCGAGCACCGGTCGCTTGCTCGATCTCCGCCGGAGAAGCGGGCTCGAGCGTGGCACCAAGTGCGGAGGCCAGCTTGACCTCATTGACCGCCAAGTCGCCGCGGATGCAGATGGCGAGAAGATTCTCATCGGGATCGGCCGAGCGATCGGCGTATATCACCGTCTTCAGCATGCGCGCCGCGGGAACCTCGGGGAACCGCCGCTCGAGGGCCTCGACCGTGGCGATGCCAGGCGTCGGCTCGATTCTCAGTGGCGCAGGCTCCGCGGGGTCGGTGGTGGCGAGATCGATTCGACTATCCGCCATCTCGGCGTTGGCACCGTAGTCGCAGCGCTCGCAGACCAGGAGCGTGTCTTCGCCGGCCTCGGACGTGACCATGTACTCGGCTGATCCGCTGCCGCCGATCGCGCCGCTGTCAGCCTGGACCGCGAGTACGTTCTCGAGACCCAGGCGCTCGAAGATGCTCGCGTAGATCTCGCGGAAGAGGTCGAACGTGGCCCGCATCTCCTCCTCGCTGGCGTCGTAGCTGTACGCATCGCTCATCTGGAATTCTCGGGCGCGCAGCAAGCCCTGGCGCGGCCGGAGCTCGTCGCGGAACTTCGGGCCGATCTGGTGCAGTCGGAGTGGGAGCTCTCTCCAGCTGCGCAGCTCGGCGCCGACGTGCGCTGTGACGATCTCCTCCGCCGTCGGGGCAAGCCCAAACTCGACCCCGCTGTGATGCTCCGTGGTGACGAACATCGTCTTGCTGCTCAGGTAACCGCTCCAGCGGTCGGTGCGCTCCCATAGCTCGCGGGTCTGCAGGATCGGCAGCTGGACGTTGAGGACGCCGGCATCCTCCATCGCGGAGTAAATGGCATCGCAGATGCGGCGGTGGGCCTTCCAGCCGAGGCTGAGCAGCGAGTGGACCCCGGCGGCGCCGGCGGGGCGCACGTACCCCGCGCGCTCCATCAGCGAGTAGCCGCTGGTGACGCCCTGCTCGGTCCCGTTCGGCGACGCGTGCCTTGTCTGAGGGAAGCTCTTCATCGCCACTCGCCTCCGGCCATGAGCGCCGGCAGGTCGGCGATTGAGTCGATCACGAAGTCCGGACTTCCATCTGCCCCCGCCAGAGTGTCGGAGCGGTACTTGCCGGTTCGCACCAGCACGCCGGTCATGCCCATCGCCTGGGCGGCGAGCACGTCGGAGCGAACGTCGTCGCCGACCATCAGTGCGCCGGTCAGTTTGATGCCGCCGCTGACGAGCGCCTGTTCGAAGAACGCTCGCGATGGCTTGCCGATGACTTGCGCCTCGCGGTGCGCCACAGCCTCGATGCCTGGGAGGACACCGCCCACATCAAGCGACAGGCCGGTGGCCGACTCCCAGCAGAGGTTCCTGTGCATTGCCACAAGCGGTACGCCTTCGCAGGCGAAACGCAAGATCTTGTTTAGGGCCTCATGGCTGAGCCACTTGCCCAGACCGCCAAGCACGATCACGTCGGGCTTGTCGCTGACGAAGACGAGGCCGTCGTCCGCTGAGAACGGAGTCCCTTCGGCGAAGACCGCGACCCGGGCCAAGTGATGATGGCGACGCAGATACTCGGCGGTGAGGGACGAGGTCGTGACGATGTCTGCGGTGTCGACCGTAAATCCCTTCCGCTGGAGTTCGTGTGCGAGCTGCTCGCGCGTCTTCGATGAGAGGTTCGAAGCCAGGGAGAAGGGAACCCTCGCTTCCTTGAGCCCCCCGATCACCTCGATGGCGCCGGGGAGCGGGCGGCCATTGCCGTCGAGGATGGTTCCTTCGACGTCGATGACCGCCCCGGTTGGCAGCTGGGAGGCTGGGCTCTCAGCTGGCGCTTCGGAGTCGCCGCTCTGGCGAGATCGATGGCCGGCCCGAGGGACTGAGTCCTGGGTGCCTGTTGGTATAAGCATGGTGACTTCCTCCTTTGCTGTATGCGGAATGCGGTGATCAAGGGGGAGTTGGTTGGCGGCGCGGATCCTGAGTCCGCGCCGCCACTTTTTTCCCTACGACATAGTTATCACCTTATCAAAGTAGATGTTGTGTAGCACGTTATGTGAAAACCAACACCAACTCCAGCATCAGTGGATGCCAGGCGCAAGGCTGCTCGCGGGCCATCGTCAGGTCGAGCTCGGCGAGGACAGCACGGTTTCGATTCCGCCCTGTCCCTCCCCGGCGGCCAGTGGGTCGAGCGGGTGCTCCCACTCTTCCCCAAGATCGAGATCGAGTCGCGGGACCAGCTCGCGCCCCGGGCGCCTGTCCCGCCCGCAGGGAGCGGCGGCGATGCCGTGCAGGAGCCGGGCGGCGACGCCGCGGAGCGTCTCGGTCCCGTAGCCGGGTGAGGGGTTGTGCTCGGTCAGGATCGCCAGCGCCAGCCGGCAGCGGCCCCGTTCGATGAAGCCGACCTGGTGATTGACGGTGCCGACGCTGTCGTCGGCGATCCCCCAGCCTCCCTTGAAGTAGAGCCGCCACCTCCGCGGACGGACGCTGGCGATGCCCCAGTGCTGCCAGGAGACGATCGAGCGCAGCAGGCGGCGGGCGAAGTGGCGGTGGCGGCCCGGCACGTAGCGCTCGTAGCGCCGCATGAAGCGGGCCTGGTCGCGGGCGCTGATCTGCGAGAGGCCGCCGAGCCAGCCCGGTTCGTGGACCCACTCGAAGTCGCGCATCCCCGCGGCGCGGGCGAGCCGCTCGACCCTGTCGCCGACGATCGCGGCGACGCTGATGCCGGCGGAGTTGTCGGAGACGCGGATCATCGGTTCGAGCAGCGCCCGCTCGTTCTCGCGGAGGCGACGCTTGCGGACCCCTGGCTGGCGCAGGTAGGCGGCGAGCAGCATCGCCTTGATCGTGCTGGCCGCCGGCGCGGTTCGCCGGCCGCGGAACGAGCGCAGGCTGGTGCGCCGTCCGGCGATCGCGAAGCTGATGTCGCCAAGCCGGGCGCGCGCGTACCGGCGGGCGCCGGCGACCGATGGCTTCCAGGGCCGGTTCGCGGCGCGCTCGGCCGGGCCGCCGGCGTTGGCCGGAGTCGGCAGCGACAGCGCGAGGAGCGCAGCCAGCCCGAGGCTTGCCATTCCCGGCGGGAATGGCAGCCGCCTCAAGCCGGGTCGCCTCCCGTGAGCGCGTCGGGGCCGAGCTGGGAGGGGCTCGTGTAGCCGCAGAGGGCCATGGTCAGGTCGAGCTCGGCGAGGATCATCTTGAGCACGGTTTCGACTCCGGCCTGGCCCTCGAGAGCGAGTCCCCAGGCGTAGGGGCGGCCGAGCAGGACGGCGTCGGCGCCGAGGGCGAGCGCCTTGATCACGTCGGCGCCGCCGCGGATGCCGCTGTCGAAGAGGACGGCGAGGTCGTCGCCGACCGCCTCCGCGATCGGCGCGAGGGCGTCGAGTGAGGCGATCGCGCCGTCGACCTGGCGACCGCCGTGGTTGGAGACGACGACTCCGTCGACTCCGCGCTGCGCCGCCTCTCTCGCGTCCTCAGCGTGCTGGATGCCCTTGACCACGATCGGCAGCGAGGTCAGCTCGCGCAGCAGGGAGAGGTCGTCCCAGGTCAGCGAGGGGTTGGCGAGGACGCCGAGATAGTGGCCGGTCGCGGCGCCGAGGTCATCCTCCGGCGTCTTCTCGAGGGCGGCCCGGAAGACCGGGTCTTGGAGGTAGTTGGCGTTGCCCGTACCTTCCAGGAAGGGCAGCCAGGCCTGCTGCAGGTCGCGCGACTTCCAGCCCGGGATGAAGGTGTCGACGGTGAGGACGATCGCGCCGTAGCCGGCCGCCTCGGCGCGGCCGACGAAGCTCTCGAGCAGGCCCTTGTCGTTGGGCCAGTAGAGCTGGAACCAGCGGGGCCCGCCGCCACCGGCATCGGCGATCTCCTCGAGAGTGAAGGCGGAAGCGGTGCTGGCGATCATCGGCAGGCCGAGCGCCGCCGCCGCCCGCGCCGCCGCCAGCTCGCCGTCGGGGTGGAGGATCTTCTGCACGCCGATCGGCGCCAGCAGCAGCGGCGCCGGCATCGTGGTCCCCAGCAGCGTCGTGGTGAGATCGCGCTCAGCGACGTCGCGCAGCATCCGGGGGACGATCCGGTGTTGCGCAAAGGCCTCGCGGTTCGCGCGCATCGTGTCCTCGCTGCCCGCGCCGGCACAGACGTAGCCCGCGGCTTTCGGGTCCATCGCCTCGATCGCGGCCAGCTCCAGCTCAGCGATCGAGACCGGGATCGTGGGCGCTTCTCCACCCAGCCCACGGGCGTAGATCTCACGGTAGTAGTCGGCGAAATCGGCCATGCGCGGCTAAGGCTATCTCCGCCTGAGCGCGCGGCGTGGCGCTACTCGGCGTGGGGCGGGGGCCGTTTCGCGTTGGGGCGGCGTGGATAGGCTGAGGCGGCGGTGATCGACTCCCATACCCACCTCTTCCTCTGCGAGCGGCCCGAGGCCGACGTGGTGGCGAGCGCGCGGGGCGCCGGCGTGAGAAGGATGCTCAACGTCGGCCTCGGCGGTGAGACCAACGAGACGGCGATCGCCGCGGCGGAGCGCCACGAGGACGTGTTCGCGACGGTCGGATGTCACCCGACGGAGGCCGGCGCCTTCGACGATGCGCTGGCGGAGGAGATAGCCCGCCTCGCCGGCCACGAGAAGGTGCTGGCGATCGGCGAGACCGGGATCGACTACTACCGCGACACCGCCGGCCCGGCCGAGCAGCGGCGCGCCTTCGAGGCCCAGATCGAGATCGCCCATGACCTCGGCCTGCCGATCGTCATCCATGCCCGCGACCCCGAAGGGGAGACGACCGCCAGCGACGAGATCTTCGCGATCCTCGACGCCCGCGCCGCCGGGATGACGGTGGTCCTGCACTGCTTCCTCGCCCCCTGGCGGGTCGACGACGCGATCGAGCGTGGCTGGCTCTGCTCCTTCTCCGGCGTCGTCACCTTTCCCAGCGCCGACGAGCTGCGCGAGGCCGCCGCCAAGCTGCCCGACGAGCTGCTCCTGGTCGAGACCGACGCGCCCTACCTCGCTCCGCAGCCGGTGCGGGGCAAGCCGAACGAGCCCGCCCACGTCGTTGCCACCGCCGAGGTCGTTGCCGAGGTCCGCGGCGTTTCCTACGTGGACCTGGAGCGGACGGTCGAGGCGAACGCGCAGGCCGTCTTCGGCTGGTAGCCGCCAGTGGTCCGACTTGGCCAGAACTTCCTCGCCGACCCGAATCTGCTCGATGCGATCGTCCGCGACGCCGGGCTCGGGGCGGACGACGTCGTGCTGGAGATCGGGGCGGGGGAGGGGGTGCTGACCGAACGGCTGGCTCGCGCCGCCACACATGTTCATGCGGTGGAGCTCGATCGGGGACTTGCCGGGGTGCTGGCACCGATCGCAGAGCGACCCGAGGTCGAGCTGCACTGGGCTGACGCGATGGATTTCGACCTGGCCACTCTGCGTCCGGCGCCGACCGCGGTCGTCTCCAACCTGCCGTACTCGGTGGCGACGCCGGTGATCCTGCGCACGATCGAAGGGCTTCCTTCGGTGCGGCGCTGGACCGTGATGGTGCAGCGCGAGATCGCCGACCGGTTGCGGGCGGAACCGGGCAGCCGCGTCTACGGGTCGCCCAGCGTTCTCGTGCAGCTCGCCTGCGAGGTGAAACTGCTGCGCACGGTCGACCCGGCGGTGTTCCGGCCCAGGCCGCGGGTCGAGTCGGCGATCCTCGGTCTGCGCCGGACCGGCCCGGGCGCCGACGAGGCGACGCGTGATTTGGTTCGCGCCGCCTTCGCCCATCGCCGCAAGGCGCTGGCCCGCTCGCTGGAGCACGTGCGCCCGGGCTCCCTTGGCCCGGCGCGAAAGGCGCTGGCCGCGCTCGAGCTGCCGGAGGACGCTCGCGCCGAGGCGCTGGCGCCAGGGCAATTCGCGGCGCTGTCGGCGAAGCTGCATCCCGCCTCCTGAGAGCTGACCTCGATGAAGATCCTCGCCCCCGCCAAGCTCAACCTCTGCCTCTACCTCGGCCCGAGGCGCGATGACGGCCTGCACGAGCTCTGCTCGCTGTTCGAGCCGCTGACGCTTGCCGACCCGATCCAGATCGACGAGCGCGCGCCGGGGGAGCCCGACGAGGTCGTCTGCCCCGGTGTCGACGGCGAGAACCTGGCTACGAAGGCGCTCGCCGCCCTGCGCGAGCGCGGCTGGGACGCCCCGCCGCTGCGCGTGCAGATCGAGAAGCGGATCCCGGTCGCCGCCGGGCTGGGGGGAGGCAGCGCCGACGCCGCCGCCGTGCTGCGGCTGGCTCGGAGCGAGGTCGACGATCTGACGGCGACCGCCGCCGGGGTCGGCGCCGACGTGCCCTCGCAGCTCGAGCCGGCCCTTGCCCTCGTCGGCGGCGCCGGTGAGCGGGTCGAGCGCCTGCCCGAGCCGGCCCCGCACGCCGTCGTGCTGCTGCCGGGAGGGGGCGGGCTGAGCACCGCCGAGGTCTTCGCCGAGGCCGACCGCCTCGGGCTCGGCCGCGGGGCGGGAGAGCTGGTGGAACTTGCCTCGCGGCTGCGGGTCGCGGCCGGCGCCGGCGCCTCGCCGCTCGCCTTCGCCGAGCTGCTGGTCAACGACCTCGAGCCCGCTGCCCGCTCGCTGCGGCCCGATATCGGCGAGGCGCTCGAAGCGCTGCGGGAGGCGGACGCGCCGCTCGCCCTGCTCACCGGCTCCGGTCCCACCGCCTTCGGCCTCTTCGACGACCTCGCCGTCGCTCGCGCCGCCGCGCGGCGGCTGGACCGCGACGACGCGATCGTCTGCGAAGCTGGCCGCGCTCCATGAGGCTCCCCGAGGACCGCCGCCATAAACGCTTGCTGATCGCCGCGATCGCGATCGGCGTCGTCGCCGGCTACTACCTGATCAGCCGGGTCGTCCCCCACGATGAACTGCAGGGGATCCTCGAGGACGTCTCCAACACGCTCGGCGCCTGGACCTATCTGCTGGTCGGCGTCTTCGCCTTCGCCGAGACCGGCGCCTTCGTCGGGCTGGTGGTCCCGGGTGAGACGACGATGCTGCTCGGCGGCGCCGTCGCCGGCCAGGGCGTGATCGACGTCTACCTGCTGATCGCGATCGCCTGGTTCGCCGCCTGGGCCGGCGACACGACCAGCTTCTTCATCGGCCGCCGCCTCGGCCGCGACTTCGTGCTTCGCAACGGGCCCCGCTTCGGCATCAGCCACGAGCGCTTCGAAAAAGTCGAGGACTACTTCTCCCGCCACGGCGGCAAGACGATCTTCATCGGCCGCTTCGTCGGCGTCGTCCGCGCTCTCGCGCCGTTCATCGCCGGCAGCTCCGGGATGCGCTACGGCGCCTTCGTCCCCTACAGCATCCTCGGCACCGGCATCTGGGCGCCGGCCCACATCCTGATCGGCTACTTCTTCTCGCGCAGCATCGACACCGCTGCCGAGTACGCGGGGCGGGGGGTCTTCCTGCTCGGCACGCTGATCGCGGTCACCGTGGGCACGGTCTTCCTCGTCCGCCGCTTCCGGGTCGAGGAGAACCGCCGGGCCGCGGTGCGCTGGATGGAGGAGCGCACCGCGACGCGCTGGATCGTCGTCCTGGCGCGGCGCTTCAGCCCCCAGCTCCGCTTCCTCTGGGACCGGGTCACGCCGGGCGGGACGTTCGGCCTCGAGTTCACCTCGCTGATGGCGATCCTCGCCGTCGCCAGCTTCGTCCTCGTCTCCTACACGGTGATCGTCAGCGGCGACGCCGGGCCGACCCCGGGCGACCTGACCGCGTTCGACGTCGCCGGCAGCCTCCAGACCGGCTGGCTGGTCGACATCGCCAAGGCCGTCACCGCGCTCGGCTCGTTCGCGGTCGTCCTCCCGCTCGCCGCCGTCAGCGCCATCGCTCTCGCCGTCCGCCGCCGCTGGCCGGAGCTCGGCGTCCTCGTCATCGGGCTCGCGATCGTCTTCGTCGGGGTGCACGAGCTCAAGGCCGCGGTCGACCGGCCCCGTCCGGACGGCGGCCTGGTGGACACGGAGGGCTCCTCCTTCCCCAGCGGCCATGCCGCCTACTCGACCTTTTACGTCTGGCTGGCGGTGACGATCGTGATGCGGCTGCGGCCCGGCATGGCCCGGGGCGCGGCCGTGGTCATGGCGGGGATCGCGCTGACCGCCCTGGTCGGCCTCTCCCGCGTCTTCCTTGAAGTCCACTTCCTCAGCGACGTCAACGCTGGCTGGGCACTCGGCGCCGCCGCCTTCTCGTTCTGCGCCGCCGTGGCCCTGGTCATCTCCACAGTTCGACAGAATGCCCTCGGTGCTCCTGCTGGCGCTTCAGAAGATCGGGGATGAGTACCTGCTGTTCGTGGCGGCCGGGATCGTCAGCCTGGTCGCCTTCGTCGGCCTGATCTTCGTCCCCGCGGTCGGCTCCTACGGCCGGGTCTGGGAGAAGGCCGCGGCCGGGGTGCTCTCGATCTTCGTCCTCGTCGCCCTGGTCCTGATCGGCGTCGTCGCCGGCCTCGCGGTCGTCTACTACTACGACGAGCTCCTCAACCTGCTCGGCTGAGCGGGCCTGCCCGGCGGGTTTCTTGCGGCAAAAGCACTCGCCTCGCCCATAATTGCGGAGTGACAGCGCCCTCGCAGCAGACGGGAACGCTCGACGCGGTCGCCGAGGCGGTCGAGTCCGGCGCCGGGCTGCCCGCGGTCGCGCGGGCCGCGGCCAAGGTGCTCGACGCCAGCGTTGCCCTGATCGACCGCTCCAGCGCGGTGCTCGCCGTCGCCGGCGCCTCCTCCGACCAAGAGCAGAAGCTGCTCGCCGGCGGCGAGGACGTGACCACGGTCGAGCTGCTGGTCGCCGGCGAGGCGGTGGGGGAGCTGCGCTACCGCGCCAAAGCGCCTCCCGAGCCCGCGATCGCCCGCATGGTGGCGACACTGCTGGCGCTGGAGCTGGAGCGATCCCGCTCGCCCGAGTGGGAGAGCGAGGAGGTGGCGAGCGCCTTCGTAGCCGCGGTCCTCGGCCGCGATGTGACCGACCGCGGCGACATCGTCGCGCGCGCGACCGAGATGGGCGCCGACCTGGAGAAGGGGGCCGGGGTCTTGATCCTGCGCGCTGCGCCGCGCGCTGCCCAGACCGGCGAGTGGCGGGCCAGGGTGATGACGCTGGCGATGCGGGCGCTGCGCTCGCTCGCCCCGGGGGCGCTGGCCAGCGCTTCCGACGGCGGCGAGTCGGCGGTCGAGATCGCCGCGATCGTCCCCGCCGAGGACGACGAGCGTCTCGCCCGGGCCGCGGCCGGGCTGGTGCGGGAGCTGGACGACAGCCTCTCCGGCTTCCACATGGCGATCGGCTGCAGCCGGCGCGCCGCCGACCCGGTCGACCTCTACCGCTCCGGCAACGAGGCGAAGCTGGCGCTCAACGTCGGCGAAGCGGAGGGCCGGGCGCTGCTCGCCTTTGAGGACACCGGCGCCTACCGATTGTTGCTGGGCGCGATGAGCGAGGACCCGCAAGAGCTGGAGCGCTTCTACGCGGAGACGATCGAGCCGCTCTCCGCCTACGACGACCAGTACGAGACCGAGCTGGTGACGACGGTCGAGGCCTACCTCGACAACGACGGCAACGTCGCCGCCACCGCCAAACAGCTCTTCACCCACCGCCACACGATTCGCTACCGGCTCGAGCGGGTGCGCGAGCTCTGCGGCCACGACGTCTCCGCCACCGCGGGCCGCGAGAAGCTCGGCCTCGGCCTCAAGGCGATGCGCGTCCTCGGCATCGCCTCCCCCCGCGGCCCCGCCTTCGAGCCCGGCGCCGAAGCCGGCAAGGTTCCCCGCAGCTCGGAGGAGTAACAGCGGGCTAAGCTTGAAGCTCCTTGGGGAGTCGGCTAATGGCAAGCCTCTGGCCTTTGGAGCCAGCTATCCCGGTTCGAGTCCGGGCTCCCCAGCTGAGAACCCGTTGGCACCGAGGGTGCAGGCTGCGCATACATTGTCTGTACACTACGTCGGACGGATGGCTGCAACCAGAGCCGGGGAGACCCGAGACCGTCGCTGGAATCTTCGCGTTGAAACCTCTGAGGACGCTGTGGTCAAAGCCGCAAGCGACTTTGCTGAAACGAGCTACAGCAACTTTGTTCGGTTGGCTGCCGTTTCCGAGGCACGGCGAATCCTCGCCGACCGAACTAACTTTGCGCTTGAGAAGTCTGAATGGGATCGACTAACGCAACTGCTGGATCGACCCCCTCGAGTGCCAGATGGTCTGCGCAGGCTCTACTCGAAGCCAAGCGTCTTCGAGTAGGCCGTGGCTTATTCGCAGCCGGAGCCGCTGCGAGGCAAGCACGACCTTGCCGGCTTCTGTTGCGGGGAGAACTCGCTAGATAGCTGGCTTCATCGCTACTCCCGACATGCCGAGGCCGCGGGATCGGCGCGGGTCTTCGTAACCGAGAACGGAGATCGGGTAGTGGGCTACTACGCGCTCGCTGTAGGGCAGGTGGAGCCTGACGATGCAACAGAGCGGCTGCTCAAGGGTCAGCCCGCAAAGCGCCCCGTGCCAGTTGTGATTCTGGCGCGGCTCGCGGTGGATCGGGATCACCAGAGTGTGGGGGTCGGTAGGTCTCTCCTGCAAGACGCGCTGTTGCGCTGCGCAAGCGCCGCAGAGTCGGTCGGCATTCGGGCGCTTGTCGCCCATGCAAACGAGGATGCGAGCAGCTTCTATGACCGGTTTGGCTTTGAATCTTCTCCAACCGATCCCCTCCATCGGATTCTGCTGATGAAGGATTTGAAGGCCTTTCTCGACGAGGTCAGCGTTTCGTAGGGTGATCCCGTCCGCATGGGGGCCTAGGTTTTCGCTCTATGGAGATGGGTGGAGCGGCGATGGATCCGGAGGTGCGCGAGGGGCTGAGGCGCACCTGGAAGGCTCTGATGGCGATAGGGATCCTGGCGATCCTGATCGGCTGCGTGGCGATCCTGGTGCCGGCCGTCGCCTCGGTCGGGACGGCGATCTTCATCGGCTGGATCCTGGTCATCGCCGGCGCCTTCCTGGTCGCCGGCGCCTTCGCCGCGACCTCGATCGGAACGGTCGTGCTGCGCCTGCTCTGGGCACTGCTGACCGTCGTCGTCGGGCTCTGGCTGATCGTCGAGCCACACAACGGAACGCTGACCCTGACCATCGTGCTCGGCATCTACTTCCTCTTCATGGGCTTGACGCGGATTGCCGTCGCTTTTGCCGCCCGCGGCCAGCAGGGCGCGGGCCTGGTCGGCCTCAGCGGCATCGCCGGCCTGCTGATCGGGATCCTCGTCCTGGCCGAGCTGCCCAGCTCCGCCGACTGGGCGATCGGCCTCCTGGTCGGCATCGACCTGATCTTCGTCGGCTGGACCCTCACGGCAGTCGCCCTAGTCGGCCGAGACCTCTCCCGCACCTGACGCGCCCGCAGCTGCGCATCTCTGCGTCCTCGGTCGCTCGCGTGCAGAGCACGCCACGCTCCCTGCGTCCTTGATCTGCTTGCTTCGGACGCGTCAGGTCAGCTGAGACGTATCTCGCACGGGTGGCGCCGTAGGGGGTACCGCCCCTGAGGAAGCTTTAGCTACCGGAAGGGGCGGTGGGTCCCCTGCGGCGACAGGACCCGTGCGCCGGGTGCGTTCTTGAGCAGGACTCGCGCGTCGGGACTACGATTCCGGAGTGAGTTCGCCTCTGGTTCTCGTCATGGCGGCCGGTGAGGGAACGCGCATGCGTTCCAGCCTGCCGAAGATGCTGCATCCCGTCTGCGGGCGGCCGCTGGTCGCCTGGCCGATCCTGGCCGCGCGCGAGGCCGGCGCCGGGCGGATCGCCGCGATCGTCTCGCCTGAGCGCGATCTCCTCAGCGGCCTGCCGGACCAGGTCCAGATCATCACCCAGCCCGAGCCGGATGGCACCGGCGGGGCGCTCCGCGCCGCGCTGCCGCTGATCCGCGAATGGGAGACGGTGGTCGTCCTCTCCGGCGACCACCCGCTGGTCTCGGCGGAGACGATCTCCGGGCTGCTCGACGCGCACCGCGAGGCGGATGCTGGGGCGACGGTGATGACCGCCGTGCTCGAGGACCCGGGCAGTTACGGCCGCATCGTCCGCGACGACTCCGGCGACCTCGCGCGCATCGTCGAGTCCAAGGCGCCCGGCGACGCCAGCGAGGAGGAGCTGGCGATCCAGGAGGTCAACACCGGCACCTACGCCTTCGCCGCCACGCCGCTCGCCGACGCGCTGGAGCGGATCGGCAACGACAACGCCCAGAGCGAGTACTACCTCGGCGACGTGCTGCCGCTGATGCGCGAGGCCGGGCGCCGCGTCACCGTGCATCCCGCTCGCGACCCCGCGGTGACGATGGGCGTCAACAACCGCGTCGAGCTGGCCGAGGCCGAGGCCGAGGCGCGCCGCCGCATCCTCGAGGCCCACATGCTCGCCGGCGTCACCGTCGTCGACCCCGCCTCGACCTGGGTCGATGCCGGTGTCGCGGTTGGCGCCGACACCCGGATCGAGCCCGGCACCAGCCTGCGTGGGCGCACCGCGGTTGGCGTGGGCTGCGTGGTGGGGCCGCTGACCACCTTGATCGACACGACCCTCGGCGGCGAGGTCACTGTCCCGCACTCCTACCTGAGCGAGTGCGAGGTGCGCGACGGCGCCACCGTCGGCCCCTTCGCCTACCTGCGTCCCGGCGCCCTGCTCGAGCCCGGCGCCAAGGCGGGGACCTTCGTCGAGGTCAAGAACTCGCGGATCGGCGAGGGGGCGAAGGTTCCTCACCTCGCCTACGTCGGCGACGCCGAGGTCGGCGCCGGCAGCAACCTCGGCGCCGGCACGATCACCGCCAACTACGACGGTTTCCGCAAGCACCGGACTGAGATCGGCGAGAACGTCCGCATCGGCGTTGACACGATGCTGATCGCCCCGGTACAAGTCGGAGACAACGCCTACACTGGCGCCGGCGCGGTGGTCAAGGAAGACGTTCCCGACGGGGCGTTGGCGGTGAGCGAGAACGATCAGCGGAACATCGAGGGATTCGCCGAGCGCAAGGCGGCGGAGAGGCAAGAGGAGCAAAACGCGTGAGCACTATCGAGGAGCGTCCTGAAGTGGCGGTGGCACCCACCGCGATGACGCATGACTACTCGAAGCGGCTGATGGTCTTCGGCGGCCGCAGCTCGATGGAGCTCGCCGCCAAGGTTGCGGGCAAGCTGGAAATGGATCTCGGCCAGGTGACGCTGAAGACCTTCGCCAACGGCGAGGTCTACTGCCGCTACGAGGAGTCGATCCGCGGCGCCGACGTCTTCCTCGTGCAGTCGACCTGCGCCAACGAGCAGACCGGCCTAACCCCCAACGACTCCTTGATCGAGCTGCTGACGATGATCGATGCCGCCCAGGGCGCCTCCGCCCACCGGATCATCGCCGTGATGCCCTGGTACGGCTATGCGCGCCAGGACAAGAAGTCCGCGCCGCGCGAGCCGATCTCGGCCCGGATCGTCGCCAAGTGCCTGGAGGGGGTCGGCGTCGATCGCGTCCTCACCATGGACCTCCACGCCGGCCAGGTGCAGGGCTTCTTCCACGTCCCGGTCGACCACATGACCGCGATGCCGATGCTGACCCAGTGGTTCGCCGACCAGCACCTGACCGAAGAGCTGGTGATCGTCTCGCCCGACGCCGGCCGGGTGAAGACGGCACGCAACTTCGCCCGCCGGGTCGGCACCCACTGGGCGGTGATGGAGAAGGAGCGGCCTGCTCAGCAGGTTGCCGAGATCGGCTACGTGGTCGGCGACGTCAAGGGCAGGACCGCGGTGCTGGTCGACGACATGATCGACACCGCGGGCACCCTCTGCGCCGCGGCCCAGACCGTGCGCGACGAGGGCGCGGCGCGGGTGATCGCCTGCGCCACGCACGGCGTCTTCTCCGGCCCCGCCTACGAGCGGCTTGCCTACGAGAACTCGGGAATCGAGCAGATCGTCGTCACCGACACGATCCCGCTGCGCCCCGGCGCCCCCGACAACATCACCGTGCTCTCGACCGCGAGCACCTTCGCCGACTCGATCCGTCGCATCTTCACCGACGACTCGGTCTCCGAGATCTTCGCCGGCGAGAACCAGCTCTTCTGATGCCTAAAGGCCTGCGGCTGGTCGGCCACAAGGGGGCCGACCTGATCGCTCCCGGCAACACCGTGGAGAGCTTCCGTGCTGCGGTCGAGGCGGAGGTCGACACGATCGAGATCGACGTGCTCTGGACCCAGGCCGGACACCCGCGGCTGGCCACGAAGGAGCGCACGCCGCTGGTCGTCGCCCACGACTGGCACGACGCCGAGCGGCGCACGCCGCTGACCCTGGAGCAGGGGCTCGACGCCTTCCTGGCGGCGCCGCTGGACCAGGTCGAGATCGACCTCGACATCAAGCTGCCGGGCCGCGAGGAGGAGATCGTCGCGGCGCTGCGCGAGCGCGACCTCCTGGGCCGGGCGATGATCTCGACCATGGAGCTCTCGACCCTGGCCAGGATCAGGGGGCTCGAGCCGGGCCTGCGACGCGGCTGGACCTACCCGAAGGTGACCAAGGACTGGGCCTCGAAGCGCTGGGCCCGGGCGCCGATGCTGGCGGCGCTGGTGGCGATGCGCCGCCGCCTCCCCGGCATCGCCGCCCGCGCGCTGCCGGAGATGGGGGTCGACTCGATGTGGGTCTACCACCAGATCGTCACCAGGCGCCTGGCTCAGGTAACGCGCGCGGCGGGGATCGAGCTGATCGCCTGGACGGTCGACGACCTGCCCCGGATGCGAGAGCTGGCCGCCGCTGGCGTCACCGGCCTCTGCTCGAACGACCCGCGACTGTTCGCCACGCTGGGAGAGCCCATCGGAGATTGACCACACCGGAGTGTGGTCAAAGTCGGCTGCGTCGCTCAGACCGTGCCAGGTGTCGCCGTCGGCGGCGCGTTGCGGCCGCCCTTGCTCTTGACCGCGGACTCGAGCTCCTCGGTCGTGAAGCCGGCCACGGTCTCGCCGTCGAGCGCGTAGCGGTAGAGCGCCACGCCGAAGATGCCGCTGAGGGCGCTGCTGATCAGCACCGCGACCGCGAAGCCGATCACGCCGAGCACGACGAGCAGCGCGCCCACGAAGCCTGTGGAGGCCCAGACCAGGACGCCGGCGGCGATCAAGAGCATCGAGGGCAGGATCCCGAAGAGGAAGACGGCGCCGCCGATCGCGATGTTGCCGGTGATCTGCTGGCCCCAGCGCGACTTGAAGAGGCTGCCGGAGCGCTTCAGCGTCTCGAACGGCCCGGTGCCCTCCAGGGCGACGACCGGAGCGGCGAGAAACGTGATCAGCGACCAGCCGACGGCGAGCAGGCGGCTGAAGACCTGGCCGAAGATGCCGGCCTGGTTCTCGAGCGCGCTGAGAATGAGCCCGACGACGGTCGAGACCGCCGCCCACCCCGCGATCTGCGAGAAGCGGCTGCGCGCCACGGCGAGCCCGTCGGAGACGGTCGCTTCGCGGCCGTGGAAGATCATGTCGGCGGTGGCGGCGAGGCCGACGCTGAAGTAGAAGCCGATCAGGGCCAGGAAGTAGAAGCCGATCACCGCCAGCGGCCCGCCGAGGAGGACCTCGCCGTCGTCGATCAGGTAGAGCCCCGGGCCGACGACGATCACCGCGCAGACGATCGTCGCCGCCGCGCCGTAGAGGGGGAAGCGCAGAAGCTCGCGGTTCTCCCGCAGCACGCCCCAGCTCTTCTTGGACAGCTCCCAACCCCGTCGAATCCTTCTCATTGCTGCTCTCCTTCCAGGGACCGCTCGACAATCGGCGTCTGCGCCACACCTCTTCCCTCGAAGTACTCCCACTCCTGCTCGCCGAGCTCGGTCGCGGGCGGGTCGGCGTAGATCCACTCGCGCATGATCCGGTGCCAGTTGCGCTTGGCGCGCAGCTGGCCGAGCACGGCGACGACGCCGATTTCCATCCGCCTGCCCATCAGCTCGTCGGCCGGCAGCGCCTCGCGTCGCATCAGGTCGTAGTACTCCGAGCGCGGGTCGTTGGTCGACTCGATGATCTTCATCACGCGGCGGGCGCTGATCTCGATCTCGCGGTCCTCGATGTACCAGCCGCCTACCGCCCGCATGTGCTCCATCAGCCGCTCGGCGTCGAGCTTGGAGGGGTTCTTGACGAAGCCGAGGTCGTGCAGGGCCGACCGGAACGCCTCCGGGTCGTCGCGCGAGGCGGCGTCGAAGGCGCGCTGCTCGAGCACGATCTGCTCGTGGTCGAGCTTCTTCGTCATCCCGAAGTCGAGGAAGGCGACGCGGCCGTCCGCCATCAGGATGTAGTTGCCGGGGTGGGGGTCGGCGTTGAAGTGCTGGAGGTGGTAGATCGAGCCGAAGCTGCCGCGGAAGACGATCTCGCCGAAGCGGCTGCGCTCCTCGTGCGGCAGCTGCTTGACCTGCTCGAAGCCGACCCCCTCGACCAGCTCGGTGACCAGGACGCGCCGGCGCGAGAGCCGCGTGATCACTTCCGGCACGTAGATGAAGGGGTGGTCGCGGTAGGCGCGGGCGAAGCTGCGCTGATTCTGCGCCTCGTACTCGTAGTCGAGCTCCTCCATCACCCGCTCGCGCAGCTCTTTGGCGATCTCCTTGGCGTCGAGGCCGGGGGCGAGGGCGCGGGCGAGCCGCACGATCGTGCCGGCGTTGCGCAGGTCGGCGTCGAGCGCCTCGGCGATCCCCGGGTACTGGATCTTGACCGCGACCCGCCGCCCGTCGAGCAGCTCCCCGCGGTGCACCTGGCCGATCGAGGCGGCGGCGAACGCCTCCTGCTCGAGCTCGGCGAAGAGCTCCGAGAGCGGTTCGCCGTCGTACTCCTCCTCCAGCACCTTGACGACCTTCTCCCAGGGCATCGCCGGCGCCTCGGTGCGCAGCTTGCCCAGCTGCTCCTGGTAGATCTCGCGGTACTCCTCGGGCAGGAACTCGGTGTCGATGAAGGAGGCGAACTGGCCGAGCTTCATCGCCGCGCCCTTCATCTGGCCCAGCGCGCCGACCATCTTCATCGCCGTTTCCAGGTGGCGCTGCTCGAGCTTCTCCTTGCTCCCCTCTTCGGAGCGGGCGACGTTGGTCGCCTTCGTCCCGGCGTAGCGGGCCCCCTGCACGCCGACGATCGAGCCCAGCTTCGCCGAGCGCCGGATTCGTCCCTTGGGGATCTTCGAGTCGTCGGCCATCGTGAGGAGTTGTACTGGTTCTGGGTACTGGTTCTGGCCACAGGTTCCGATTCGCCTCGGTTCTCTATCCTCTCCCGTCCGATGGCTGCTGCCCGCGAAAAGCTCAAGGCCGCTCCCCGCGCCGACTTCGGCTCGCGCACCACGCGCCGCCTGCGCCGCGACGGCCTCGTGCCCGGCGTCGTCTACAGCGGCGGCTCCGACGCGCGCGCCTTCCAGGTGGCCGAACGCGAGGTCCGCACCCTGCTCGCCGGCGGCCAGGCCCTCTTCGACCTCGAGATCGAGGGGGCGAAAGCGGTGCCGGTCGTGGTCAAGGAGCAGCAGCACCACCCGGTTCGCGACCAGCTTCAGCACCTCGACTTGCAGGAGGTAAAGCTCGACGAGGCGATCCAGGCCGAGGTCGCGATCGAGCTCGAGGGAGCGGATTCCGCCCCCGGCGTCAAGGGCGGCGGCACGCTCGAGCACGTCACCCGCGAGGTCACCGTCGAAGCGCTGCCGACCGAGATCCCGGAGCGGATCGTCGCCGACGTCTCGGCGATGGAGATCAACGACACGCTGCAGCTCTCGGCGCTGGTCGTGCCCGAGGGCGTCGAGCTCGTCGCCGACGAGCCCGAGGAGGTCACGATCGCGACGCTCTCGCCGCCGCGCGTCGAGGAAGAGCCCGAGCCCTCCGTCGAGGAGGAGGCCGAGCTGGTCGGCGAGGAGGGCGAGGAGCCCGCCGCCGAGGGCGAGGCCGCCGAGGGCGATGGCGGCGACTCTGGCGAGGGCGGCGGGGAGTAGTCCCTGTCCCTGTTTCGCCGCCGCGCGGATCGCGGCGAGCGCGAGCTCGGGGACCGCATCCTGATCGTTGGCCTCGGCAACCCGGGCCAGCGCTACGCGGAGACCCGCCACAACCTCGGCTTCGAGGTCGCCGCTGAGCTCTCGCGCCGCTGGGAGCTGCCGAAGGCGAAGCGCAAGTTCGCCGGGCTGCTCGCCGAGGGCCGCACCGCCCCCGGCGGCGCGCGGGTGGCGATCCTGCTGCCGCAGACGCAGATGAACGCCTCCGGCGACTCGGTCGGGCCGGCGCGCGGCTCGCTGAAGGCGCCGCTCGACCGCGTCGTCGTCCTCCACGACGAGATCGACCTCCCCTTCGGCGAGGTGCAGGTGCGCCTCGGAGGCGGGCTGGCCGGCCACAACGGGCTCAAGAGCCTGCGGCAGGGGCTGGGGGACGCCGACTTCTGGCGGGTCCGGGCCGGCGTCGGCCGGCCCCCGTCGAGCGAGCCGGAGATCGTCGCCTCCTATGTCCTCTCGCGCTTCCGCGAGCCGCGCGAGGAGGTCGCTGCCCTGGTCGAGCGCGCCGCCGACGAGACCGAGCGCCTGGTCGAGCGGCTAGGTTCCGAGGATGGCTGAGAAAACCGCCTACGCGGTCGACGAGCAGGGGGTCGCGGTGCTGCGGCTCGAGCGTGGGGACTCCCGCAACGCGATCGACACCCAGATGCTGGTCGAGCTGCTCGAGCACCTCGCGGTGGCGCGTGCCGACGAGGCGGTCCGGGCGCTCGTGCTCAGCTCCTCCGACCAGATGGGGCTCTCCGCCGGCGCCGACGTCAAGGAGGAGCTCGACGAGGAGGGGAAGGTGCGGCGCATGCAGCTCTTCGCCGACCTCTACGACGCGATCGTCGCCTTCCCCAAGCCGACGATCGCGGTCTGCCACGGCGACGTCGTCGGCGGCGGGGCGGAGATCGCGGTCGCCTGCGACATGCGGGTCGGCGGCGCCAACCTGCGCATGCGCTTCCCCGGCGGGGCCCTCGGGGTCCCAGTCGGCCCGGCCCGGCTGGTGACGCTCTGCGGCCTCGCCACCGCCAAGTACCTGCTGCTCTCCTCGCGCACCGTCGGCGCCGACGAGGCACTGCGGCTAGGCCTCGTCAACCGGGTCGCCCCCGCCGCCGCGACCGAGGAGTCGGCAATGGGGCTGGCCGGCGAAGTGGCGGCGCATCCGCCGGAGGCCCTCGCCGCGCTGAAGCGGCTGCTGCATGAGTGGGACGACGTCGAGGGCCGCTCCAAGGCCGAGGGCGTGGGCCAGGTCGAGTGGCAGCGCACCGGGCCGGGCTTGCCGTTCGGCAAGTAGCGAGCTTGGCAAGAGAAACTTGCGCACTCACGCCGCAGCGCGGGATAGGGTCGCCCCGAAATCGTCGTCGCCTCCAGGAGGGTCGCTTGAAGCGCTTTGCCTCATTTCTGCTCGTTGTTTTCTGCCTGCTCGCCGTTCCCGTGGTAGCCGGGGCCGTGGAATACAAAGTCGACAGCACCGCTGACGAACCCGACTTGCTCGTCGACGGCAATGGCTGCCTGACGGTGGGCGGCAAATGCACGCTGCGGGCAGCGATCCAGGAAGCGAACTTCGCTGCGGCCGGCGACACGGTCAAATTCGATGGGACGGTCTTCGAAGGCTTGGCGGCCGACACCATCGCGATCGGCTCCAGCCTGCCGGCGATCAAATTTCCCCTGCAAATCGACGGCAAGTTCAACGGGGCCCAGTGCAACACCGCGGCGGGAGTCCCAGGCCCTTGCGTCGGCGTCAGCGGACCCGCCACCGGCCCCGCGCTGACGGTCGAAAACGCCAACGGCGTTGAAATCGAAGGACTCGCCGTGACCGGCGCGACGGGCGCGGGGGGCACCGCGATCAGCGTGATCAACAGCTCTGAAGGCTTCGATGCGCGCGGCAACTGGCTCGGCGTGAAACTCGACGGCGGTGCCGGTCCCAACAACACGGGGATCTTCCTCGACCCCGACTCGAACGGCGCGACGATCGGTGGCGAAACTGCCAAAGAACGCAACGTCTTCGCCAACAACTCCTTCGAGGGCCTCGACGTCGAAGGGGCCGACAATGCCGATGTCCTCGGCAACTACTTCGGCGTCAAACCAGATGGCTCCACGCAGGCTGCCAACGGCAAGAACATCGAGATCACCGACACCGACGCCTTCGCGGCGACGGGCAACGAGGTCGGCGGGACGATCTCCGGCGCGGCGGCCCCATGCGACGGCGCCTGCAACGTGATCTCCGGCGGCACGACCGGCATCGACCTCAACGGGGAGCCCCTGGGCAACGAGGAGCCTGCCACCGGGCCGACGACGATTCACGGCAACTACGTCGGGCTGAACGCCGCGGGCACCGCGGCGGTCGCCAACGGCACCTTCAACGTCCTCGTCGGCCTGGCCGAAGATGCCCTGGTCGGGGGGGTGGCAAACGGCGACGCCAACTTCATCGCCGGCGGCGGCTTCGGCATCTACAACGAAAACGGCGAAGGCTTCGAAGCGGAAGGCAACATCATCGGCTCCGGCCCGACCGGCGCCGACGTCGCCGCGCCCGGTACGGGCGTCTTCGTCCTCAATACGAACAACACGAGTCAGGTTGCAGTCAACGACAACGTGATCGAGATGGACGGAGGCATCGGAGTCGAGGCGCGGTTCGGCGGCACCGAAATCGACGGCAACTTCATCGAAGGGGCTGAACTCGGAATCTGGACCAAGGTTGGACCAGGGCCGGCGGGCGCCAACCAGATCGAAGACAACGTGATCGGCGAATCCGAAACCAACGGGATCCTGATCGAAGACGACTTCAACGAAGTGCTCGGCAACGCGATCTACGGCTCCGGCGCGGCGGGCATTCGCCTCCAGAATCCGGCCGCGCTCCTCGTCACCACTGAAAACCTGATCGGCGGCGACGCACCGGCCGACGAAAACAACATCCGCGAAAGTGGCGGCGACGCGATCGAGATCGTCGACAACTCGGGCTCGACCGAAGACGACAGCTTCAACGAGGTCGCTCGAAACCGTGGTGAGGAAAACGCCGGCCTCTTCATCGACCTCGTCGGCAACGCCAACGACGGCATCCTGCCACCCTCGTTCGCGTCCGCGATCCAGTCGAGCGCCAGCGGCAGCGGCGCCGAGCCCGGAGCCAACGTCCGCGTCTTCCGCAAGGAAACAGCCGAAGCGGGGGAGATCGAATCGTTCCTCGGCGAAGTGGTCGCCGATGGCAGCGGCAGCTGGAAAGTCAGCTACACAGCTTCGATCCCGGTGGGGACGATCGTCGCCGCTACGCAGACGAGCACAGCTGGCGGGACCTCGGAGTTGGCGACGGCGACGACGACCGCCGATCCCAGCAAAGGCAGCAGCGGTGGAGATGGCAACGGCGGAGAGAAAGTTGAGCCAACCCCCATCAAACGCCTCCCTCAGACCAAGATCCGCAAAGGCCCGAAGAAGAAATCGGAGTCGACCACGGCGAAGTTCAAGTTCACCTCCAGCGAGGCGGGCTCGACCTTCCAGTGCAAGCTCGACAAAAAGCGCTATCGACGCTGCAAATCGCCGAAGACCTACAAGAACCTGAAACCGGGCAAGCACGTCTTCCGGGTGCGGGCGGTCGGCAAAGGCGGCAACGATCCGACTCCGGCGAAGAGGAAGTTCGAGGTCTTGGCCCTCAAGGTGAAGGCGGCCGGCGAAGGCGGCAACGTCTACCCGACTCCGGCGAGGCGGAAGTTCGCGGTCCTGCCGTAGGGCTTCAACCGGTCCAGCTGGTCGAATCGAGGGTCGTGCCGCCCCGGAATTGGTCCGGGGCGGCGAGCACGTGCGCGGCGACGTCGATGCAGCGCGCGACCCATAGGTCGCCTCGCGCGGAGGCAGCGGCGACCCTGTCGAGCAGCTGCCGCAACCGCTCCCAGCCGAGCCAGTCGAGCATGAAGGGGTGGAGGACGATCGCAGCGTAGCCGCCCTCTCGGGCCAGCGCTTCGATCTCCGCTTCGAGGAAGGCGAGGAAGGCGGCCGGCTCGACCGGATCGGGCGCGCCGGTCATCGCTTCGCGCACTCCGGCCAGCGGCGGCAGCACGCAGCTGGCGTCGAGGTGGCGCCACTGGAAGGGGAGTAGAGCTATGCCGCTGTCCCAGCCGGCACCAGCGCCGGCAGGGGAGCAGTAGCGCAGACCGGCGTCGCGGATGACGCCGACGCCGCCCGCTCCCAGCCCGCCGCTCGGTGGTCGCAGGCCGGCGAGCTCGAAGCCGAGCCGCTCGAAGGCGGCGACACCACGCGCCAAGTTCTCGGCCTGCGCCTCTGCGTCGAGGTCCGTCCACTGCTCATGGCGCCAGGCGTGGTAGGCCACCTCGTGGCCACCGGCGCCGATCGCCTTCAGCTCGTCCGGGTAGATCTCGGCGTTGATCCCCTCGACGAAGAAGGTCGCGGCCAGGTCGCGCTCGCCGAGCGCTTCGAGCAGCGCCGGCAGTACCCGTGTCGCGGTGAAGTGCTCGCCGAGCGGGGCATCCGGGCCGATCGCCCCCAGCTCCAGCTCGGCCGCCTCGCCGAGATTGTCGAAGCTGAGGCTGAGCGCGCCGCGGGCGCCGTCTGGCCAGCGCGGCGTTCTGCTCACGACTCGCGCAGCGCCGGGCTCCAGCGCTCCGGCTCGAGCTCCGCCTGCTCACGCGCCCACTCGAAGTGATGGCGCGCCGAGGCGAGCAGGATCGGGAAGTTGAGCAGGCCGGCCAGGGCGAAGCCGCGGGCGCCGGGCCGGTTGGCGGCCGGCAGGCTGAGGGCGCTGCAGAGAAGCCAGAACCAGAGCACCGCGTTGTAGGCGGGCAGCTGGTCCTCGCTCAGCCCCTCGGCTTCGTCGAGCATCGGCAGGCCGTTGTGCAGGGACCAGGGCCAGGCCTTGAAGTGGACGGCGACTCCGGCGACGCCGATCCCGGCGCCGAAGGCCGTTAGTTGGCGTGCCCTTTCGCCGTCGCGGGTTGCGGCGGCGAGCATCAGCGGGAAGTAGGCGCCCCAGAGCGCGTATGCGCCGCGACGGCCGAGGAACGGCTCGAAGACGAGCCCGACCCCGGCGCGGGTCTCGAAGGCGTTGTGGGCGAGCAGGCCCAGCGCCGAGCCGACGGCGAGCAGCTTCCTCACCGGCGGCTGCCGATCCGGTTGGTCAGGGTGCCGATTCCGTCGATCTCCAACTCGACCGTCTGCCCCGGTTGGATCCAGCGGTCGAGCTCGAGGCCGCAGCAGCCGGGCATCGTCCCGGTCGAGATCACGTCGCCGGGCTCGAGTCGCTCGCCGCCGGCGGCGTAGGCGAGCATCTCGCCGACGTCGTGGGCGGGGTTCGCGGTGCCGCCCTCGCACCAGACCTCACCGTCGACCCGTACGCGCCCGGTCGCCGCCGTCCAGTCGGGCAACTCGTCGGGCGTGAGGACGTCGGCGCCGAGCGAGTTGGCGAAGGTCTTCGACTTCACCGCCGGGCCGAACACTCCGTGGCGGGCCTCTTCGGCTTGCACGTCGCGGGCGCTCCAGTCGTTGAGCACGAGCCAGCCGCCGATCGCCTCGCGTGCCTCGGCCGGGCTGGGGTCGGCCAGCGGCTTGACCAAGACGAAGGCCAGCTCCAGCTCGAAGTCGAGGTATTTCGTGTGCGAAGGCCAAGGCATCTCCTCGCCATCGGCCAACATCGCGGCGTGGTTGCCGACGTAGAAGGCGGGAACCTCGTAGAAGCGCGAGTTCGGCTTGAAGGGCGGGAAGGTCCTGCGCGTGACGCGCTCGAAGGCGCTGGCGGCTCGCTGCACCGGCTTGGGGAAGAAGCGCTTGACCAGCATCCGGGCGGTGCCCTCGTAGTGCGACTCCCAGAGGCTGAAGGCGCGCAGCGAGTGCGCCTCGAAGGGCAGCCCGGCGCTCGCGGGGTCGACGGCGGCGCTCTCGTCGGCCGCCATGGCCTCGATGCGGCTCTCGACCGCCCCCCGCCCCTCGGCGCCCCCGGCGAGCAGCGTGAGCATGTCTCCTGCTTGCGGCAGCGCGACCCAGCGCTTGCGCGCTCGGTCCTCAGCGATCACTCCCTCAAGCGTATTCCGCAGCCTCACTGCGGCGATTATCGCGACTCGTAGAATCGGCCGACACGCCCGGACTACGCGATCCGGGCGTTTTGCCTGCCATGTCTCTCCGCCCTCTACTTGAGATAGCCGCCGAGAACGAGCGCGTCCACGCGCTCGCTGGGCGCGCCCGCGAGGCCGCTGGCGGCGGCGAGCAGGTCACCGTCCGCGCCTCGGCGATGCTGCGGCCGCTCCTGCTCGCCTGCCTGCTGGAGGACGACCGCGGCCTCGCGGACCGCCCGGCGCTCCTGGTTAGCGCCGATGACCGCTCCGCCCGCGACCTCGCCGCCGACCTGAGCGCGTATCTGGCGCCGCGCCGGGTCCGCCTCTACCCCTCGCGCGGCACCGGCTACGCCTCGCAGGTGACGCCGCCGCCGCACCTCGTCGGCCTGCGGATCGACGCTCTTGACGCGCTCCGCGGCGAGGACGACGCGGTCGTCGTCGCCAGCGCCACCGGGCTCGCCGAGGCCGTTCCCGACGACTCGCTGCGCCCGGCCGGCTTCACGATCTCGCGCGGCGAGGAGATCGACCTGCCGACCGTCACCTCCGATCTCGCCGCCGCCGGCTACCAGCGCGTCGAGCAGGTGGAGGAGCGCGGCCAGCTCGCTGTCCGAGGCGGCATCCTCGACGTCTTCCCGGCCACCGAGGAGCGCGCGGTCCGGATCGAGCTGTTCGGCGACGAGGTCGAGACGCTGCGCTGGTTCTCCACCTTCACCCAGCGCTCGCTCGGCGAGGCCGACTCCGTCGATCTCGCCCCCGCGGCGGAGTTGGACGTCGAGCACCGCGAGCTGGCCGAGCTGGCGGCGATGGAAGCGGCCGAGGAGGGCGAGCAACCCTCGAACCTCGCCGACCTGCTGCCGGTCGACAGATTCCGAGCGCCGCTCGAGCTGATCCCGGAGGAGACGGCGGTGATCCTCGCTGCGGCGGAGGAGATCGAGCCGGCCCTGCGCGATCACTGGCAGGACGCGACCACGGCGATGCACGCCGACGACGCCCGCCACCTCTACGTCGACGTCGCGGACCCGCTCGCCGAACGGGCCGCCCTGGCGATGACCGGCGCCGGCGAGGATGACGAGGACGCCTTCCGCGCCGCCCGGGCCGAGTCGCCGGCGCGCAGCGTCAAAGAGGCCGAGGGCGAGCTGGAGAAGCAGGTGCGCTCCGGCTACCGGACCGTCGTCGCCTTCGACGGGCGCGGTGAGGCGGAGCGCGCCCGCTACGGCCTCGACCGCCTTGACGCGAAGCTGCTAGACGGCGGCCGGCTCTCACCGGAACCCGGCCTGGCCTTCGCCGAGGCGCGCCTGCGCGAGGGCTTCGTCAGCCCCGAGCTGCGGCTTGCCGTCTACCCCTTCCGCCGTCTCGTCCACCGGCGCCGCCGCGCCGAGGAGCGCGCCCCTGGCACCGCCCGCGGCCGCCTCGCCTTCAGCGACCTCAGGGTCGGCGACTTCGTCGTCCACGAGGACCACGGCGTCGCCCGCTTCGCCGGCTTCGAGACGCGTGAGGTCGGCGGCGTCACCCGCGACTACCTCTACCTCGAGTACAAGGGGGAGGACCGGGTCTACGTGCCCACCGACCAGCTGGCGAAGCTGAGCCGCTACGTCGGCGCCGGCGGCTCGCCGACGCTCTCGGCGCTGGGGGGCAAGCGCTGGCAGAACATGAAGGCCCGCGCCCGCCGCGCCGCCGGCGCCCTCGCCGGCGAGCTGATCAACCTCTACGCCGAGCGGCGCGCCCGCAAGGGCCATGCCTTCGCGCCCGACGGCGAGTGGCAGCTGACGCTCGAGTCCGCCTTCCCCTACCGCGAGACCGCCGACCAAGCCGAAGCGATCGAGGCGGTGAAGGGCGACATGGAGTCCGAGCAACCGATGGACCGGCTGGTCTGTGGCGACGTCGGCTTCGGCAAGACCGAGGTCGCCCTGCGCGCCGCCGTCAAGGCTGTCTCCGACGGCAAGCAGGCGCTGGTCCTGGTGCCGACGACGATCCTCGCCCAGCAGCACCTCGGCACCTTCCGCGAGCGGCTCGCCGACCTGCCATTCGTCGTCGAGGGCGTCTCGCGGCTGCGGCCACCGGCCGAGGTGAAGGCGGCGCTCGCCGGCTTCGAGGCGGGCAAGGTCGACGTCATAATCGGCACCCACCGGCTGCTCTCCCGCGACGTGCGCGCCAAGGACCTCGGCCTCGTCATCGTCGACGAGGAGCAGCGCTTCGGCGTCAAGCAGAAGGAGCTGCTGCGCCAGCTGAAGCTGAAGGTCGACGTGCTGGCGCTCTCGGCGACGCCGATCCCGCGCACGCTGCAGATGAGCCTGGCCGGGCTGCGCGACATCTCGACGATCGAGACGCCGCCGGAGGGACGCCGGCCGGTTCGCACCTATGTCGGCCCCTACGACGAGGACCTGGTGGCGAAGGCGGTCCACCGTGAGCTCGAGCGCGGCGGCCAGGCCTTCTTCCTCCACAACCGGATCGACTCGCTGCCGGAGACGGTCGAGCGCCTGCGTGGCCTGGTGCCGAAGGCGCGCTTCGCCGAAGCACACGGCCAGATGGAGGAGCGCCAGCTCGAGGAGACGATGCTCGACTTCCTGCGCGGCGGCGCCGACTGCCTGGTGACGACGACGATCATCGAGTCGGGCCTCGACATCCCCAGCGCCAATACGCTGATCGTCGAGCGCGCCGACCAGCTCGGGCTGGCGCAGGCCTACCAAATCCGTGGCCGGGTCGGCCGCTCACGCGAGCGCGCCTTCGCCTACATGCTCTACCCCTCCGCCGAGGCGCTGACCGAGGACGCCGCTGCCCGCCTCTCGACCCTCGCCGACCACACCGAGCTCGGCTCTGGCTTCAAGATCGCGATGCGCGACCTCGACATCCGCGGCGCCGGCGACCTGCTCGGCGAGGAGCAGTCCGGGCACGTCGCCGCGGTCGGCTTCGAGCTCTACTGCCAGCTGATCGACGAGGCGGTGGCGGAGGCCCGCGGCGCGGAAGAGGGGGAGGAGGCCGCCCCGGGGCCGGTCCGCCTCGACGTGCCGGTCGATGCCTACCTGCCGGCCGGCTTCATTCCCTTCGAGGCGGCCAAGATCGACGTCCACCGCCGCGTCGCCGCTGCCCGCGAGCCCGGTGAGCTGCGGGCGATCCGCGACGAGCTCAGCGACCGCTTCGGCCCGCCTCCGCCCGAGGCGGAGAACCTGCTGGCGCTTCAGCGAGCCCGGATCGAGCTGGGGCTGGCCGGAGCGCGCAGCGTCGAGTTCCGCGGCGGGCGGCTGAGCGTGACCGGGGTCGAGCTGGACTCCGAGGGCGCGGGCACGCTGTCGGAGAAGGTCGAGGGGGCGGTCTACGAGTGGCGTGAGAAGACCGCCGCCGTGAGGGTCCCGGACGAACCCGAGGCGCGCCTTGCCGCGGTGCTGGCGATGGCGGAGGGAATCCGGGACGCCAAGCGACTCGCGGCCGCCCCCGCGAGTTAGCCTGCCTTGGTCAATTTGACTATGCTGCCCGCTCCGTGGCTTCGCAAGGGCGGGAGGAAAAGAGGTCGGTAGGGCTGCAGCGGCTTACGCTGCTCGCTTTCGCTGGGCTGCTCGTCCTCCTCTTCCTGATCTTCGCCGTCGTCCAGGGCCTCGGGAATCCCAGCGTTTCCTCCGGCGACGTCGCGGTCGTCGAGGACGCTCCCGACGGCCTCGGAACTGTCTCCGAAGAGGACCTGAAACGAGCGATCGAACAGGCCGCCGGGCAGGCCGGGCAGAAAGTCCCCAAAGAGGGGACCCCCCAGTACGACGAACTGGAGAAAACCGCCTTCACCGAAGTGCTCGACCGGATCTGGATCCAGGGGGAAGCGGCGGATATGGGGATCTCGGTAACGCCGGAGGAAGTCTCCGACGAACTCGAGAAACTGAAGAAACAGGCCTTCAAAACCGAGGCGCAGTACCAGAAATTCCTCAAAGAATCGAACTTCACCCCGGCGGACGTCGACGAGCGGATCAAGATCCAGATGCTCAGCGAACGGATTCAGAAAGAAGCGTCCGAAGAATCCGCCACTCCCAGCGATGCTGAAGTCGAGGAGTACTACGAAGCCGCGAAGGACACCCAGTTCACGCAGCCGGAAACACGTGACGTGCGCCTCATCGTCAACAAAGACCGGAAAAAAATCGACGAAGCGGCGGCGCTGCTCGATAAAGACAACTCGGACGAGAGCTGGAAAAAAGTCGCCAAAGAGTTCTCGACCGAAAGCGCCACCAAAGGCAAAGGCGGACTGCGGACGAGCCTGGTGGAAGGCACCCTTCCCGATCTCGACAGCGCGATCTTCAGCGCTCCCCCGGCGACCGTCGAAGGGCCGGTGAAAAGCGCGCAGGGCTGGACCATCTTCGAAGTCGACAAGGTCAACCCGGAGAAAGTCCAGTCGCTGAAAGAAGTCGAATCGCAGATCAACGCCCAGCTCGGCGAACAGGTCCAGCAGCAGGCGTCGGCCCGTCTGATCCGCAACTACGGCAGCAAGTGGACCTCGCGCACCTTCTGCGCCGATGACTTCCTGATCGAACGCTGCGCCAACTTCGAGGGCACTGGACGGCCGGCGAGCGCTCCGCCCGCCTGCTACGAAGCGGATCCGAAAGGACCGGCTCCGGAAGCCTGTCCGGCCCCGGTTCAGCAGGTGGCGCCGGCGCTGCCCGGCACGGTGAGCGTGCTCGCTCCCGAAGGCGAAAAACTTCCCCAGCGCCCGCGGCCGTCGAAACTCGAAGCCGCTCCGCCGACCGGGACCACCGGGCTCCCGCCCGGGGTCACCGGCGAATAGCTCTCGGCCGACTTCGCGGCTAGACTCGCGCGTCCGTGAGCGCCATTGTTTCCATTCGCGGCCGCCAGATCGTCGACTCGCGCGGCAACCCGACGGTCGAGGCTGAAGTCGTCCTCGACTCGGGCGCCCGCGGCCTGGCCGCGGTGCCGTCGGGGGCCTCGACCGGTGAGTTCGAGGCGGTCGAGCTGCGCGACGGCGGCTCCGCCTGGGCCGGCAAGGGCGTCGCGAATGCCGTCGCCAACGTCAACGGTGAGATCGCCGAGGCCCTGAAGGGGGCGGCCCCCGATGACCAGGCTGCGATCGACCGAGCGCTGATCGAGCTCGACGGGACGCCGAACAAGGGCCGGCTGGGCGCCAACGCGATCCTCGCGGTCTCGCTGGCGACGGCCAAGGCGGCCGCCGCTGACGGTGGCCAGCCGCTCTACCGCTACCTCGCCAATCTCTGCGGCGGCGACGGGACGACGCTGCCGGTGCCGATGATGAACGTGCTCAACGGCGGCGCCCACGCCGACAATTCGGTCGATTTCCAGGAGTTCATGGTGGTGCCGGCCGGTGCCGGCAGCTTCTCCGAGTGCCTGCGGGTGGGCACGGAGATCTTCCACGCCCTGAAGGCGAGCCTCGCCTCCAAGGGCCTTGCCACCGCGGTAGGCGACGAGGGCGGCTTCGCGCCCAACCTGGAGTCCAACGAGGCCGCGCTGGAGGCGGTCCTCGCCGGCGTCGAGGCGGCCGGCTACGAGCCCGGCACCGACGTCTTCATCGCCCTCGACCCGGCGACCAGCGAGCTCTTCGAGGGCGGCGCCTACCGGCTCGAGCACGAGGGCCGCTCGCTCTCGCCGGAGGAGATGGCCTCCTACTGGGCGGATGCCTGCGCCCGCTACCCGATCCTCTCGGTCGAGGACGGCATGGACGAGGAGGACTGGGACGGCTGGAAGCTCTTGACCGAGCGGTTGGGCGAGCAGGTGCAGCTGGTCGGCGACGACCTCTTCGTCACCAACCCGGAGCGGCTGCGGCGCGGAATCGAGGCCGGGGTGGGCAACTCGATCCTGGTCAAGCTCAACCAAATCGGCACCCTGACCGAGACGCTGGAGGCGATCGCGATCGCTCGCGAGGCCGGCTACACGGCGGTGATCTCGCATCGTTCCGGGGAGACCGAGGACACGACGATCGCCGACCTCGCCGTCGCCACCGGCGCCGGCCAGATCAAGACCGGCGCCCCCTCCCGCTCGGACCGCGTCGCGAAGTACAACCGCCTGCTGCGAATAGAGGAGGAGCTGGGGGCGGCTGCTGAATTCCCTGGCCTGCGAGCGTTCGCGCGCACAGCTGGATGACGCGCATGGCGCGGCGCATATCGGCGTCCTCGGTCGGTCGTTTCGGTCACGCACTAAATGTGCGCTCCCTTCATCGGCCGCCCTGCGTCCTTGATCTGCTTGGCCATGCACGCCCCCAGCCGCACGCTTGCGTTCAGTGAAGGAATGCGGGGCCCGGCCGCGTAGGAGGAGGCGTGGCCGCACGCGCCCACGCCCTCAGAACGCCCGCTCAGCGCACCAGGCGCCGGCCGGCGGCTCGCCGCAGGCCCGCAGCGCGGCGGGGCGCCAGCCGCATCCAGTGGGACCGAGTGGGCCGGGTGGCGCTGACTCTCGTCCTCGCGGCGGTTCTCTACTCGTACCTGAACCCGGCAATCGACTTCGTCAAGACCTACACGGCGACGACCGCGGCGAAAGCCGAACTGCACGAGCTGCTGGACGAAAACAAGCGCCTCCACTACAGCGTCCAGCACGCGGACGATCCCGTCTTCCTCGCCGGCAAGGCCCGGGCCCAGGGCATGGTGGCCGAAGGCGAGCGGCCGCTGACGGTCAGCGGCCTCAACCGCTGACCTTCTCCCGGAGCTAATCCGGTGGTTAGCGCCGGCTCCTACATCCTCAGCGCCCTGGCCCTGGCGGCTGTAGCGCTATCGCTGGGCTTCTCGGCGTTCCGGCTGCGACAGAGGCTCCTGCCGGCTTGGAATGGCGCCCCTGCTCGTCTAGTAGAGGCGGTCACAGGGATCGCACTGGTCATATGGCTGGCTGAGCTGCTTGGGATCTTCGGCCTCCTCTATGCGTGGACCCTCGTCGCTGCGTCGCTGGTGGTCGCCGCAGTCATGGCGCTCCTGCCGGCGGGTCCTGTCGCCGCAGGGGACCCACCGCCCCTTCCGGTAGCTAAAGCTTCCTCAGGGGCGGTACCCCCTACGGCGCCACCCGCCGGCCCGAGCACGCTCATCTGGCTGATCACGGTGGGCGTAGTCGCGCTCGTGTTCGCGCACTGGGGACTGACGGCGAAGGACGCGCTGGACAGAGGGATCTTTAACTTCGACTCCCTCTGGTACCACATGCCGTTCGCAGTGGAAATGGCTCACAGCCACTCGGTTACGGGGTTCCACTACACGGAGACAGTTTTCACGAATTGGCTGTACCCGCAGAACTCCGAGCTGCTGCATGCGGTCGGGATTCTGCTCACCGAGCGGGACACGCTGTCGTTGTTCATCAATTTTGGCTTCCTGGGGATCGCTTTCCTAGCCGCCTGGTGCATCGGGAGGCCTCACGGGCGCGGTCACCTCACGGTCGTAGCCGCTGCTGTTCTCCTCGAGTGCCACACGCTGGTCGTGAGAGAGCCGGGAGCAGCTAAGAACGATGTCGTCGCTGCGGCCTTGTTGCTGGCGGCGGTGGCGATCCTGGTCACTGCTGCGCATCTTCCGCGGGTGGCGCGGGGGAGGGGGGTCGAGGACGTAGACCTCGCCCGCAGGCCCCCCTCCCCCGCGACAGGACCCGCGGCCGATCCGTTTGCGCTGGCAGCGGCGGGCCTCACAGTCGGTTTGGCCGTGGGCACGAAGTCCACCGCGCTGGCGATGGCCGCAGCGCTGACCGTGGCGGTCGTGGTCCTGGCGCCTGTCGGAAGGCGGTGGGCGGCTGCGGCCTGGTGGTTCCTGCCGGCTCTGGCCGGTGGCGGCTTCTGGTACCTGCGCAACCTGATCGCCACCGGCAACCCTCTGCCGCAGCTCGAGAGCATCGGCCAGATCTCGCTCCCCCACCCGGAGCAACTGCAGACCGGGCGCCCTGACTTCTCGATCGTCCACTACGCAACCGACACTGCCGTCTGGCGCGAGTACTTCGGGCCCGGCCTCGACCAGGCGTTCGGGGCTCTCTGGCCGCTGGTCGTCGCCGCCGCGATCGCTGGTGGCCTCATATCCCTCGTCTGGGGCCGCGAGCGGGTGCTGCGGTGGATGGGCGCCGTCGCCCTGTTCGCGATGGTCGCCTACCTCTTCACGCCACTCAGCGCCGCAGGAGCCGAGGGCGCCCCAACCGGCTTCGGGATCAACATCCGCTACGCGATCCCCGCTCTGCTGCTCGGCATCGTGCTGCTGCCGCTGGGCCGGATCTTCGACGGGGAGCGGCGGCAGTGGGCGCTGTTCGGCGCTCTCCTCCTCGTGCTCCTGCTGACCAACCGTGCCGACGCCGTCCTGCGCGACCCCGACCGCCTCTTCGCAATCGGCCTGGCGCTGCTGCTCGTCGTGATCCCTGCGCTTATTGTCCGTCTGTCGGCGGGTGGCGCCGTAGGGGGTACCGCCCCTGAGGAAGCTTTAGCTACCGGCGGAAGGGGCGGTGGGTCCCCTGCGGTGACAGGACCCGCCGCCTTTGCCGTACTTGCGCTGGCAATCCTCGCGATCGGCTACCCGGTCCAGCGCGACTATCTGGAGGAACGCTTCGCCAACCGGAATCCCGAAACGGCGATCCCCAGCTTCGACCTCGACTCGGCCTACCGCTGGGCCCGCGACGTCGAGGACTCCCGCATCGGCCTAGCCGGAACCACGGCGGGCTTCCTCCAGTACGGCCTCTACGGCACTGAGCTCTCCAACCGCGTCCGCTACATGGGCGCGAAGGGCCCGCACGGCTCTTTCAACGCGATCCCCACCTGCGCCGAGTTCCGCACCGCCGTCAACGACGCCGATCTCGACTACCTGGTCACCGCCCCCTTCCTCAACTTCCTCCAGCCCTCAGAGCCGATCTCTTCGCCCGAGTCCACCTGGCTACGCGGCGAGGACGCAGTGGCTCCGATCAAGCGCACCGGCTCGGTCATCGCTTGGAGGGTCCGCGGCGACCTCGACCCCTCAGCCTGCGATCGGCGGAATGCGCCGCTCCGCCGAGTCCCTGACACGCCAGAGAGCCAATCTCAGTAGGCCGAAGCGTCTTCTACTTTTTCGGCCGCAAGGTCTGCGGCAGTCACAAGCGCTCTCCGAAAAAGTTAAGCGGAGCGCCTACTGAGATTGGCTCTCAGCATCTGAGTCGGCGGGCTCGCCGGGCCGACGGATCACGATCTGATCGGCCTCGATCCGCACCGTGACCTCACGTTTCCCCGCCCAGTTCTCGGCGTAGACGGGGTTGTCGGCGACCGAGGGGTCGAGCCAGAGGCCGTAGCCGTCGGTCTCGCCGTGGTCGAAGGTCGCCTCAAGCTCTTTGCCGCGACCGCGTCCGCGTCCGCGTCCACCGCGTCGCCGCCTGCGACGCGGGCGACCCTCGCCGCCAGGCTCTCCGCGCTCGCGACTGGGGGGCTCGTCACCGCCTTCGTCGTCCTCGTCCTCATCCTGGCTCTCCTCGGCCTCATCCTCGTCTGGAGCGGCTTCGGCTTCCTGCTCGGCTTCCTCAGCCGCGGCGGCCTCGATCTCGGCCTCGATCTCGTCGCGGAGATCGACTTCCGGCGATCCCGCGTCCTCCTCGTCGGGAGTGAAGCCGTGCTGGCTGCGGAACTCGCGCAGCTCGGAGGCGCTGACTTCGAGCTGGTGGGCGATCCAGGCGTCGGTCCTGCCCTGGCGCACCCAGGCGCGGATCTGGTTTAGCTGTGGCTTCAGTGAGCGTCGTGCCATCGGCGGGCGAGTCTATTCAACCGGAGCGGGGGATGGACTCTCTAGTCCATCAGGAAGGCGAGTGCCTCGAACATGGTGACGACGACGACGATCACCGTGACGGTGAGGCAGACGGCGAGAACGCTGAAGCGAACCTTGCCCTCCTGCTCGACGCGGACGATCCGCCGCTCTCGCGAACGGTTGGCGGCGCGGCGGCGCAGCTGCTCGCGGCGGCGACGCTCGAGGACGGTCTCCTGCTCGAAGGCCGTCTCGAACTGGGAGATGCTTTGACGCATTCGCATAGAGGGTGGCCCGGAGGCCGCGGCGCACCGTAGCAAAGGGGCGCAAGGGCTTGTGCAGAAGAGATGTGCGGATCGTTACGAGATGCTCACGGCGAGCAGGCGCCCCAGAGCCCGCGCCCGGCTCGGGACGCCGCGAGCTCCAGCCGCCGCAGGCGCGGGGCGAAGCGGTCGTTGGGTGGGATCGTCAGCGTGCGCGCGAGGCCCCGGCGGACGAGAGTCGCGTTGACGAAGAGGCCGTCGAGATAGGCATAGGCGAGCAGCCGGTCGTAGGGGTCGCGCCGCTCGGCGCCGAACACCAGCCTCACCCGCCGGCCCTCGAGCAGGGCGTGGGCGAAGCGGGAGGCCTGGGGGCCGAAGCACTGGACCGGCTCTCCCGGCTTCACCGTCTCCGGGGTGTCGACCCCGATCAGCCGCACGTCCTCCACCTCGCCGTCGATCCGCGCCTCGACCGTGTCGCCATCGACCACCCGGGTCACCAGCGCCGTCACCGACGCCGATCCCGGGTCCTCACCGCCTTCCCAAGGCCGCAGCACGACAAGCGCTACGACCACGAGAAGCGCCACGCTGCCGACAGCACCCCCTCTCACGACCTGGAGCCCGTCAGCGCGCTGTTGAGGGGCAATCCCGGCAGGGGTGGAACGTCTTGTACTTTCTCGCCACCTCGTATCTCGGACGGCCGCTTCCGCTCCACCGAGAAAGTTAAGTGGAACCCCTGCCGGGATTGCCCCCCTAAGGAATCCGCCTGACGTTCGCCAGCAGCGTCTCCTTGATCTGGGCGACGATCTCGACGGCGTCGTTCCACTCGCGCTGCCAGACGTTGCGACCGAAGATGACGCCGGAGCCGCCCGCTTCCATGATGTCGCTGGTGTTCTGCAGGACTACCTCGTCGTCGACTTTCGAGCCGCCGGAGAGGACGACCAGCGAGCGGCCGGCCGACTCGACGCACTGGCGGATCGCCTCGGCCTGGTCGACTTCCATCTCGTTGTAGGGGGCGGGGGCGTCCTTGTCCTTGCCCGAGTCGATCTTCGGCATGTTGAGCTTGACCACGTCGGCGCCCATCTCCATCGCCATCCGCGCCGCATAGTCGATCGCGTAGAAGGAGTTGGCGCCGCCCTTGGCGTCGATCGCTTCGCCGCGCGGATAGGACCAGACGATCAGCGGCATCCCGAAGCGGTCGCAATCCTCGCGCACCCCGCGTAGCTGCGCGAGGTCTTCGTCCTGGCGCGGTGAGCCGACGTAGAGCGTGTAGCCGACCGCATCGGCGCCGAGCCGTACCGCGTCCTCGACGCTGGCGTTGCAGCTCGAGAACGACTTGGCGGAGGAGGGGACATCGGTCTTGCCGTTGACCTTGAGGATCAGCGGCACCTGGCCGGCGTAGTCGGGGTAGTACTTCTCGGCCATCCCGATCTGGCAGGCGAGGGCGGAGTAGCCCGCCTCGGCGGCGAGCCGAAACTGGTAGTCCGGGTCCTTCGAGGCGGGGTTGGGGAAGAAGTCGCGTGGACCGTGCTCGATGCCCTGGTCGATCGGCAACAGCATCAGCGTGCCGTTGCCCGGCCCGAACTCGAACAGCAGCCTCCGCAGGCGGGTGCGTTTGCCCGGGGAAAGGGTTGCCAGCAGCGATTTCTGCTCGGTCAGGCTGTTCAACTCCACGCTGATTCCTCCTAGTGGTCCACGAAAGACGGGTGTCCCGCAGTATGCCACCGGGGCGGGCCCGGAGGGGCCTCGCGGGCGGGCGGCTATCCTCGATTGACCGTGAGCGAGACCGAGCTCAGCGTCATCTGCAAGAACTGCGGTTCCGAGGTCAGCCCTTACGTGACGGAGTGCCCGTACTGCGGCGCTCGCCTACGCAAGCGGGCGCCGAAGCTCGAGCGCCGCGGCGACGCGCTCGAGGCGAAGGCAAGCCGCCGCCGCAAGCCGCTCAAGGTCCGGCTCAGGCGCGGCGGCGGGGCAGGGCCCGCCCGTCCCTACGTGACCTTCGCCGCGATTCTCGCCTCGGCTGTCCTGCTGCTCGTCTACGAGGCGAGCGGCGATTCGCTCAGCGCCTTCGGTGGCCTGATCGTGCCGCTCGACGACGAGTGGTGGCGGGTCCTGACGGCTCCCTTCGCCTATGCGGACGTCGGCTACCTGTTCGTGGTCGCGATCGGACTGGCGCTCTTCGCGCTGCCGCTGGAGCGCCGCCTCGGCACGCCGGCGACCGCGCTCCTGCTCCTCGCCTCCGGCTCGCTGGGAATGCTGGCGGCGAGCGGGATCGCCGACGCGCAGGACGACTTCGAGGTGATCGCCGGCGGCAACGGGATGGCGCTCGCCGCGCTCGCCGCCTGGTTCGCGATCCGGCGCGCGGAAGTCCGCCGCTCGATCGAGCACGAGTACGACATGGTCGGGGTCGTGGTCGCCGCGGCCGTGCTGCTGGCGCTGCCGGTCTTCGAGTCGACCGCGAACGTCTTCGCGGGGCTGGTCGGCGGCCTCGTCGGCGGGCTCTGCGGCTTCGCCGCCGCGCTGCGCCCCGGCGAGTAGCGGCAGGCCTTAGGCTGGCCGCCAGCGATGATTTCCGACGAGAAGCTGGAGGCCGCGATCGAGCGGCTGAGCGACGTGGAGCGCTTCGCCGAGGCGGAGCAGATTGTCACCCGCGCCGCCCCGCAGCTGCAGCGGGTGCTCGCCTCGGCGCTGGCCGAGGGCGGCTGGTTCGGGGAGTCGCACGAGGCGGAGACCCTGAAGGCGGCCACCGTCCCCGACCCGGACGCGCGGATTGCCGCGGTGCGCACGCTGCTCGCCGAGGAGGCGAGGATGGGAATGATGGTTGGAGTCGCGGTCGGCTGGGCACTGCGTGAGGAGACCGCGGCGGCGGAAGAGTCGAAAGAGGAGAACTGATGGAGATCAAGTTTCACGGCCATTCCTGCTTTGAGCTGAGCGACGGGGAGACGACCGTCTTGGTCGACCCGTTTCTCAAGCCCAACAACCCGTCGGCCGTCGTCACGGCCGACGAGGTCGAGCCGACCCAGATCGCGATCAGCCACGGTCATGCCGACCACATGGCCGACGCGGTCGCGGTCGCGAAGCGGACCGGGGCCCATTGCATCGCGGTCGTCGAGCTGGCCAGCTGGCTGGAAGCACGCGGGGTGGCCGAGGTCAGCGATCCTAACCTGGGCGGCACGGTTGAGTTCGACGGGGGTCGGGTCAAGCTCGTCCCGGCCTGGCACACGAGCACGCTGCCCGGATCCGCGGAGGCTCCGTTCAGCGCCGAGCATGGGACCCCGGTTGGCACCGCCGCCGGGCTCATCGTCGAGATCGGCGGCGTGACCGTCTACCACGCCGGCGACACCTGTCTCTTCAGCGACATGAAGCTGATCGCCGAGCGTGACCCGATCGACGTCGCGCTGCTGCCGATCGGCGGCCACTACACGATGGACCGCCACGACGCCGCGGTTGCCGCCGGGTTCACCGGTGCTTCGACCGTGATCCCGATGCACTACGACACCTTCCCGCCGATCGAGGTTGACTCGGCTGCCTTCAAGCAGGAGGTGGAGTCGCAGACCTCCGCCCAGGTCGTCCTGCTGGCGCCGGGCGAGTCGCACAGCGCCTGAGCGCGTTCGCCCTTTGTCTCGCTGAGCGCCACAAACAGCGAACTGAGCGCGACTGGCTGACCAGCCAGTCCGGTGCTAGGCTCGCTCGGACCGCTAGCTGAGCCGAGGAGATGAGCCTGATGGGGACGAAAGAGGCAACGGGGACGCAGTCGAGGACCGAGCGGGCCGACTTCCAGGCCACCGCCGACCCGGCGCTGATGGAGGCGGCCGACCGCACCGCCGACGTCAAACTGCTCGGCTACGAGGAGCTCTACAGGCTCTGGGAGCGCCAGCAGTGGCAGACCCAGGAGCTCGACTTCACTCGCGACCGCGAAGACTGGCACGAGCGAATCAGCGCCGAAGAGCGCTTCCAGCGGATGTACGGGCTGTCCTCGTTCTTCATCGGCGAGCAGAAGGTGGCCGAGGAGCTGGGGCCGATCATGCGCGCCGCCCCGACCGAGGACCAGCGGATCTTCCTCTGCACCCAGATCGCCGACGAGGCGCGCCACGTGCGCTTCTTTGAGCGCTTCTACCGCGAGGTCGGGGTGCTCGAGGCCGATGGCCTCACCGAGATGCTCGCCGAGACCTCCGAGCACCTGAACGAGAACTTCGGCCGCCTCTTCGACGAGATGCTGAAGAAGCGCACCGACCGCCTCTCCGCCGAACCTGAGGACACCGAGGTCCTGGTCGAGGCGGTGACGCTCTACCACATGGTGATCGAGGGGATGCTGGCCCTCACCGGCCAGCACTTCATCATGGACTACAACGAAAGCGAGGGGACGCTGCCCGCCTTCGTCGAGGGCTTCCAGAACGTCGCCCGCGACGAGCACCGCCACGTCGCCTTCGGTTCCGTCTTCCTGCGCGAAAAGGCGCGCGAGGACGACCGCTACAAGCAGGCGATCAAACGCACCCTGGAGGAGTCCCTGCCGGTCGCCGACAGCGTGCTGCAGCCCCCCTGGGCGAAAGACTTCGACGACGACTTCGAGCTCTTCGGCTACTCGCTCGAAGACACGCGCAAATTCGCCGGTACCTGCCTGATGCGCCGCCTCAAGGTGATCGGCCTCTCCTGAGGCCTGAGCACCAGCGGTAGTTAGGGGGTTTCGCCTTCGGGTGAGCCGCCGCCTGTTTCAGGCGTGCCGCCGGAGGAGCCCGAGCCCGTTTCCGGGGCGGGTTCCGCGGGTGGCGGCGGTTCGGTCGCAGCGGGGGGCGGGGTCGATTCCGCTGGCGGGCTCGATTCCGCCGGGGGCGGAGGCGGTGGCGACGTGCCGACGGTGACGACCACGGTCTCGCCGGATGCCGGGGCGCCGGCCTGAGAGGTCGCGCCGGTCACGTGCGGGGCGGCAGGGGAGGCGCTCGCCGTCTCGTCGGCGTCGAGGGCCGGTTTCGTGCCAGCGGCTTCGTCGGCCGGGAGGGTCGCCGGTTCCACGGGCGGGGCCGACTCCTCGGCGATCGGCGCCGACTCGGGCGGGGGTACGGCTTCTACCGGCGGGGCGGGGGCTTCTGCCGGCGCCTGCGGCAGCGTCGGGTGCGCGGCGCCGAGCGCGACCCTGGACGGCGCCTGCGTGATCGATGCGACGGGACCCTGGTCAGAAGAGGGATGGATCACCTGCCGCTCGACGCCGACGGCGCCGGCGGTGAGCACGGCGGCGGTCACCACTCCCGCTACCGCCTTGGTCCCGAGCGCTCCGCCGACCGCGCCGAGGCCGCCCGCGGCGCCACCGCCGCCGAGCGCCGCGCCGACGCTGCCGATCGCGCCGGCGCCTGCGGTCGCGCCTGCTCCGGCGGTCGCGCCGGCGCCGGTCCCGGCTGCGGTCGCCCCGCCTCCGGCGCCGCCGAAGCCGAGCTTGGAGATCAGGAGAGCCTTCAGCGCCAGCAGCGGGCCGGCGGGGAAGAGCGCGGCAAGGACCTTGTCGTTGTTGCGCACCTGGGAGCGGAAGTCGGCGCACTCCTCGCAGTCGCGCACGTGGCGGCGCACCGGCCCGGCGACCTTGCGCAGCCCCTCCGCCGCCTCGGCCAGCTCCAGCCGCACCTCGCCGCAGGTCAGCTGGCGCGCCTGGCTCGCCTCGGCGAGCGAGATCCGCGCCCGCACCAGCAGCGACTTGACCGAGGGCACGCTGGTCTCCATCGCCTGGGCGATCTCCTCGTAGGACATCGCATCCATCTCGCGCAGCAGCAGGGCAGAGCGCTGGGTCTCGGGAAGCTTGCTGACGTCGGCGAGGAGCTGGCGGAACTCCTCACGGTTGTGGACCTTCTCCGCGGTCGAGGAGGCCTCGACCGCCGGCACCATGTCCATCGATTCCTGGGCGTCGGCGGTCGGCTTGCGCAGTTGGTTGAGGCAGCGGTTGCGGGCGATCCGGTAGAGCCACGGGCGCAGGTTGATCTCGCGCTCGTCGGCGAGCATCGCCCGGTAGGCGTTGACGAAGACCTCCTGCAGGACGTCTTCGGCGTCCTCGGTCGAGCCCAGCATCTGCCGGCAGAAGCCGAGCAGGCGGCCCTGGTAGCGGTCGACGATCGTCTCGAAGGCGCCAGGGTTGCCGCTGCGGGCGATCGCGATCAGGCGCTGGTCGCCCTGCAGCTTGAGCAGGGGCGTGCGCCGAGCGAGCAATCCGCGGCGACTGGCATGTGTAAGAGCGGAAGCCTCCAAGCGATCTCTCCAATCCAGGGAAGGCGTGTTCCTGTCTCAAGAGACACCGTAGCAATGTGTTAGTTGCGGCCAGGCAAAGATTTATGCCTGCTTTATGCCGCTCTGGCGTGGCTAGAATCGCCGGGCCCGGGTGGCGGAATGGCAAACGCGGTGCCCTTAAAAGGTGCTGCCCGTTGAGGTGGGCTTGCGGGTTCGAATCCCGCCCCGGGCATTGCCAATAGGCTCCAGCTTCATGGAGCACGGGGGGCGCATAGTCGCGAAGATCCTCAAGTCCAGGGGCGTGACGCATCTGTTCACCCTGTCCGGCGGGCACCTGTTCTCGATCTACGACGGGTGCCGCGAGGAGGGGATCGAGATCGTCGACGTGCGGCACGAGCAGACGGCCGCCTTCGCCGCCGAGGGCTTCGCCAAGGCGACGCGGAAGGTCGGCGTCGCCGCCCTGACCGCCGGGCCGGGGGTGACGAACGGGATCAGCGCGATCGCCGGCGCCCAGGCCAACGGCTCGCCGGTCTGCGTGCTCGGCGGGCGGGCGCCGGAGCTGCGCTGGGGCTCGGGGTCGCTGCAGGAGATCGACCACCTGCCCTTCATCACGCCGCTGGTCAAGTCGGCGGAGACGGTCAAGGCGCCGGACCAGATCGCGGCGCGGACCGCGGCGGCGCTCGACCTGGCGCTGACGGCGCCGGGCGGCCCCACCTTCATCGACTATCCCCTCGACGTCGTCTTCACCGAGGCCGAGCCCGACGTCCCGCCTCTGCCCGCGAGCGGGGATGCGCAGCCCGCCGACGGGGTCGAAGAGGCGGCGGCGTTGCTGACCGGCGCCGAGCGGCCGGCGATCATGGCCGGCAGCGGCCTCTACTGGGGGCACGGCGAGGGTGAGCTGCGGGCACTGGCCGAGGCGCTGGGCATTCCGGTCTTCCTCAACGGCCTTGGCCGCGGCTGCCTCCCCGCCGACCACGAGCTGGCCTTCAGCCGCGCCCGGGGCGCCGGCCTGCGCGGCGCCGACGTCGCCCTCGTCGTCGGCGTCCCGATCGACTTCCGCCTCGGCTTCGGCGAGAGCTTCGGGGAGGAGACCAAGCTGATCCGCCTCGACGCGGCCCCGAACGAGCTGACCGCCAACCGGGCGCCGCAGGCCGACCTGGTCGGCGACGTCGCCGCCAGCCTGGCTGCGATCCGCGAGCAGGTGGGGGAGGGGTCGCGACGCACCGAGCCCTGGCTCGCCGAGCTGCGCAAGGTCGAGACGGAGAAGCGGGCGGCCGAGCAAGAGGAGCTGAACGACCCGCGCTCGCCGCTTCACCCCATGCGTGTTTACAAGGAGCTCGGCGAGGTCCTCGACCGCGACACGGTCGTGGTCGGCGACGGCGGCGACTTCGTCTCCTACGCGGGCCGGCTGATCGAGACGTTCGAGCCGGGCTGCTGGATGGACCCTGGGCCCTTCGGCTGTCTCGGTGCAGGCCCCGGTCAGGCGATCGGCGCCAAGTTGGCCGATCCGGATCGCCAGGTCTGCCTTTTGCTCGGCGACGGCGCATTCGGCTTCGCGGGCATGGAGTTCGACACAATGGCGCGTCACGGCCTCGGTGTGGTGGGTGTGATGGGCAACAACGGGATCTGGGGACTGGAGCATCACCCGATGCAATTCCTTTACGGATACTCGGTCGCGGCGAAGCTGCGCCCCGAGACTCGCTATGACCAGATGGTCGAGTCGCTGGGCTGCGAGGGAGTCCTGGTGCGCGAGCCGGACGAGCTGAAGCCGGCGCTCGAGCGGGCCTTCGCATCCGGCAAGCCGACCCTGGTCAACGTCCTCACCGATCCCGAGATCGCCTACCCCCGCAAGTCGAATTTGGCTTGAGAAAAGGGAATTTTCCCGTTGCTGCTCGTGCGAGCCGCGGGGACTTCCCTGAACGAGAATCGGCCGCCATCGCTGGCGGCCGATTCAAGTTGGTCCCTCAGGACGGGCAGGGGTACGTCTTCAGGGACCAGTCTTTATTTGGTGGGTCCGGACGGCGGGAGGCGCCATGATGCGGCAATCGTCCAAACCCTGTACCGGATCCGGGGTGAAGATTGACCCCACCTCTTACCGGCTGAGCCGATTATCTGCCTCGCTATCCGATACGTCTAGTCGCCTTTTTCGTGGCTACTAGATAGTAAGTATGCTGAGACTACCCACTTTTATGGGTTCGGGGGTCGGCTTTTCCCATCTGGAGCGCGACTTGTCGGCCTCCTGTCCATCGGGGACGCGGACTTGCTCCCCTTCGGTATCCGTGATTACCCCGCGTCAGGCGCGGGAAGCGAGCGAGAGGGCTGCCCCGTAGAGGATGTCGTGCTCGGAGACCTCGACTCGGTCGAGCCCGAACGCACGCATCGCCTCGACCAGGATGACCACGCCGGTGACGATCGTCGGGGCGCGGTCGGGGTGGAGGCCTCGTATCTCGACTCGCTCGGCGAGGGGAGTCGAGGCCAGCCGCGAGAGCAGCCGCTGGATCGTCTCCAGGGTGAGGACGTGCCCGTGCACGAGGGCGGGGTCGTAGGGCTCGAGTCCCAACTCGATCGAGGCCAGGGAGGTGGGGGTGCCGGCGACGGCGATCCCGGCCGAGGCCCGGGCCTCGGGCTGGCCGGCGATCGCGGTCTCGATCAGGCCGCGGATGTCGGCGGCCAGCTCCTCCAGCTCGGTCGCGGTCGGGGGATCGGCGGAGACGTGGCGCTCGGTGTGGCGGACGACTCCCGCCTGCAGCGAGGCGCGGAAACCGATCTCCTCGCCGACACCGACCACCAGCTCGGTCGAGCCGCCGCCGATGTCGATCACCACCGTCGGCTCGGTGGGCAGGTGCTCGGAGGTCGCACCGAGGTAGGTGAGGCGCGCCTCCTCGGCGCCGTCGAGGACGCGGGCCGAGAGCGCGAAGCGCTCGCGCAGCTCGGCGATGAAGGCCGCGCCGTTGGCGGCGTCGCGGACGGCGCTGGTCGCGATCGCGTCGACAGCATCGGCGCCCGCCTCGCGGTAGATCGAGACGTAGTCGGCGATCGCCGCGCAGGTTGCCTCGACCGCCTCGTTGGAGAGCTGTCCCGAGAGGTCGACCCCGCGCCCAAGCCGCGTCACCCGGCTCTGCCGCTCGAGCTTGGACACGCGCCCATCGACGTCGGCGACGAGCAGCCGAGTCGAGTTGGTGCCGACGTCGACGACAGCGACCTTGCGTGGCGCCCCATCCATAGTCCGGCACTCTAGCCGCGTTGCTAGCATTGACAGACCGCCGCGGGGTGGAGCAGCCAGGTAGCTCGTCGGGCTCATAACCCGAAGGTCGCAGGTTCGAATCCTGCCCCCGCTATAGAAGAAAGCCCCGCTATCGGGGCTTTTTTCGTGTCGGGGTGCTCGCCGTGACTCGTTCGCGGGTACTAAGTGGGTACTAATTTCGACCTTCGGGTCGATAACCCGACAAGCTAACGAGCCAAGGACCATGGCGACAGCGAACGAGATCGAGCCGGTCTTCGAACCCCAGGGTGAGGGCGGGTACCACGTCTACGCGCCCGACCTCCCGGGTCTTCATACCCAGGGCGACGACCTTGATGGCGCGATGGCGAACGCCAATGAGGCGGCCGCCCTCTATATCGAAGGGTCGTCTCCCGTGAGCGCCTGATCAAAGCGCATCAAAAGGAAAGCGAGGGGTTCTCAGAGGGCCGCACACGTGTACTTTCGACAGTTCGATCAGAGTGCTAGCCGTTCGGCGAGCTCTGAGATCCAGGCCGAGTCCTCCGTCTTCTCGGCCAACAGGCGTAGGTTTCGGGCGGTCGTCTCGCACTCCCAGTCCTGGGGCCCGAGGAGCTCGATCTTGCCTAGGGCTCGTTCGGCAAGGTCCTTGTCCTCGCCGATGATCGCCAGCTCGAGAACCGTAGCGACGTCCCAGTAGTCGCTTGAGGCAAGACCGCCGCGGCGGGCGGTTGCGAACAAGACAACGGGCTGCAGCTCCTGGACTCGGGCCAGGTCCTCCTCGCCACCCCTACGTCGCAGCAGGGTCAGCAGGTTGACCCCGGGGTAGTAGTCGCGGGGGTCGGCGTCGAAGCCCACTTCGTACTCCTTGATCGCCGCCTCGAGCGCCGCTTCGGCTTTGCCCGTTGCGCCTTCAGCCTCGGCCTCATCCCACAGATCCTTGTAGACCCGCCCGAGGATGCCGTTGGTCTCGGGGTCCGGACCATAGTCATCGATCAGCCCGCGCAGGATCTCGATAGCGCTCTCGCGATCCCCGCTATCCGCGCGGCGATTCAATGCCCACGCGAGCTGCTGGCGGACGGTGAGGACCTGACGGAGTTCGGCGGGCATCCTTCCCACGCACTGGACCATCTCGTCATAGGCAGAGGCATCGCGGTAGGCGAGGAGAAGGTCAAGCGGAAGCTCCTGTGAGGCCACGTCGAAATCCCCGATTCGCTCCTCAATGTTTTTGAGAACCGTCACTCGCTCTTCCTTCGGAATCCGAGCCGCGTCTCTCATCTCCTCCGTCAGCTGCGAGACGTGCTGGACGCGATCGCGGAATGCCTCGGTGACGTCGTGAGGGAGATCAATACCCGGGTACTCGTCGAGAAGCTGGAAGAGGGGACTGTCGACTGTCTCGGATTCCTTTGCTTCCTCGAGGCGCTCTGCAAGCGTCCCGCGCAGCATCTCGGCGACCTCCACGCCCAGATCGCCTGCGTCATCTAGCTCGTAGGGGAGAGCCCGGATCGGGCTGACGTCGAATGGGAGGCGGCTCTTTTTCGCGAAGATCAGAATGGTCGACCTGGGTCGTGCCGCGTGGCGGATCCCAAGCTCGTAGAAGACGTTGGCGTTGGCGAGGGTGAGATCGGCAACCACTACCTCGGAGAGCAGAAGGCGCTCGTACATCGGCTTGTGGATGATGCCGCCGATCGTCTCCTCGTCAGCGCGAATTACGTCGAGGTCGGCGCCTTCGGCCGCCGGCTTTATGCAGCGCTCATAGATGTCATCAAAGTCGATCTCAAAGCGCTGGGTGGGGTCGGGCTTGGACCCGAACGGCATCGCCACGAACAGCAGCTTTCTGAAGCCGTTCATCCGCAGGCCCGGTTGCGCAGGAAGCGCTCTCTCGGGTTTCGGATCAGCTGCGTGCGGCTCTGGCGGGCGAGGTAGGCATCCTCGATCCATTCTTCGAGGCTGCTCGCCGAGCTCGGGTAATAGTGGTATCTCGCGTAGCCGCTGTCTCGGTTCAGCCTGAAGCGCGGCGGCAGCGCGGGCCGGGCCGCCCGATCGAGGAGGATCCCGATCAGTCCGTTGGGAAACCCGCTCGCGGGTTGGCGCAGTGATGCCTGGATCTTCCAATCGACGAAGCGCCGGGACCACGTGCATGGCCCGATCAAGACGATCGTCACAGTCGAATCGCGGACATAGAGTTCTCTGACTCTCCGCATGACGTAGTCGGTGTCGGTTGAGTCGATTACGTCGTCCGGCAGGGTGATCCCCCGTTTGATGAAATTCTTAGGCCCGAAGCGGGCGATGAAGGTGTCGACGGCTCTCAGGTCCTCGTGATGGTAGGAGACAAAGCACTTGTGTCTCATCGGCGCGCCTAGAAGAGCTGGTCGGGGATTGGATACCGGGCTCCGACCCCAGCTGGCTCGACTTCGAGCCCCCACTTCGGAGGATAGAAGAGCTCGAGATTCCGCTGCTTCGGTACGTAGCGGGTCTTGATACGCGAGCGGGCGCTCTTCAGCTCCGGGAACGCCTCCCGTGAGTACTTGTCGACCTCGCAGAAGAGATTCTGGCAGTCGATCGCGTGAAGCCGGCGCCCAAAAAGTGAACAGAAGTCAAGCTCGAGGCGGTCGAATTCGGCCTCCTGGCGCTCGACCATGTAGTCGATCAGCTCACGGTGCGACAGGCCGCCGAAGTCCTTGAAGCACTTCTGCATACCTCGCAGGGCGCCGGGGCCAGGGACCGTGAACTCGTCCTCGGAGAAGTCGATGAGCTCGGAATAATTCACATCGATCGCGATCTGGTATGCCATGAACGGGCCGATCAGCGGATAGGAGGTAAGCGCCTCGTAGACGGACTCCAGGCTCTCGGCGGCGCCGATTTCGGCAGGCAGCCGCCCCTCGCCGAACATCTCCCCAAGGAGCGCCAGGTGATTGCGGTGCTTGCGTTCGTGACCATAGGCCCGGTTCGCGCAGAGGATGAAGGCGCTGGTGTAGATGCTCCGCCCTTCGCCGCGCATCTCCTCCAGGCAGTCGTCGATTGCCTCGACGTCGAAAGTCTCGACGTTAAGTGTCCCGACCCGCTCCTCGACGGCCTCCCAGGTCTCGATCTTCGAAAAAAGTCGAAAGAAGACAATCCGCAGCAACTGATCCTCGGCGGCAAAGGAGCCCGGGTCCCGATAGATCACGTTGCGAATCAGGTACTGAGAGACGCGGTCAGATGCCCGGTAGGCGTTGCAGAACTTGAAGTTGGCGAGGATTCGATCATCGGTCCACGGCGGCTCTTCGCCGCGGATCCGCGAGAAGAAGATGCGCTGGCGCTCAGCCGCAAGCCGCCAGTACTCATCGAGCACGTATCGGCGTGGAACGGCGGTCACCGGCCGAGCTTCTCACAGCCGCGCAGGGGGACGTCGCCTTCGCTCAGCCTCAGCGGCCTGGCAGCGGGATCGGCTCGAGTCGCTGCCCCATCACGGTCGCTAGGGTCAGTCCGAAGAGCAGGGTGTCGGCGAGACGGCGCTCGGCGACGTCGGCCCGTCGGGACTCGTCGGCGAGCCCGCCGCTCACAGCCGCTGCCAGCTTGGCCACGTGAAAAGCGTAATGGCGGAGTTGGTCATACTTCGTCAGGCCAGCGACGTCAGGGTGAAAGTGGCGGTCGTGCTGGACCTGCACCAGCTGCAGGTCGAACCAGGTTTGCGCGTCGCGTGCCTCGGCCGGCCCGTCGAAGGCATCTGGGAGGGCCGCTGCGACCCCGCGCTGCTCGATCTGCGCCAAGCGGGCCGCGTAGAGCTCGACGAGGTCCTCTCCAATCGCGGCGGCGAGGTCGGTGGCGACTTCACGGAGGGTCGCACCCGACTCCGTAACCCAGGCCCTCTCAGCGACCTCGTTGTGCTCGACGCTGTCGCAATAGTTGGCAACGTCGCCCGCGGCGCGAGCGAGCCGCACGCTCGCCTGCAGGTAGGTGTCGTCGATCACGCCAATAACTCAAATCTACACACCTATTGTGTAACTGAACGTTCTCGGACGTCCGAGTCCGCCGCGCGCGGGGGTAACGTGGAAAGTTATGGCCGCGAGGGAGAAAGAGCCGGACTTCATGCCACCGAATCCGCCGTGGCAGCGGTTGCGGCGGGCGGAGCCCGAGGAGGGCTACCTCTCGATCTACCACAGCGACCCCTTTGCGCGTTACCCGGTCAGGGACATCACCCGCATCTACGACAACAAGAGCGACCCGAATATCGAGACCCTCACCTACGGCCTCTTCAGCACCTGCGAGGACAGAATGCGCCACGGCGTCGTTCGCGACGGGCGTCCCTGGCTCTTCTTCGTCACCCAGATTAAGAACAAGGGACGCTGTGTCGCGGGAATGTACGAGATCGGCTGGCACGCCGATGGCCCGCTGGCGCCCGGTGCCCGCGACGACGCGCTGGCAGCAGTCAGTTCGCGCTGGATCGACCCGATTCCGGCAAGCGAGATTGACGGCTCTCTCGGTGAGCTGATCCGGAAGCGATTTCGCCCCTATATGCGCATTGATGCCGCTCACACCGCGGAGCTCCGGGTCCTGCTCGCCAGCAAGCCCGACCACAGTGCTGGGTACCTGAGCGAGATTTCCCGCATGGAGAGGTTCAACGCAGCAATTACCGGCTTCACCTATCCGATCTGGGAACGCAGGGGGCCGTTCACTGCAAAGGAGGCCGAGGCCTACCTGACCCCGCGCGAGGGCGGAGGGGAGAAGGCCAAGAACACCTCACCTACGGGCCGGTGGCGATGCGTGGAGTGCGGCGCAGGCAATACCGGAGCGGCGCGACAAAAGCTCTGCCCGGCGTGCAGGGCACCCGGTACCCTGGTACCTGACGAAACGGATATCTGAGATGGCCAAACGCAGACACGTGTTTCTCTCCTTTCACCACGGCGACGTCGGTAAAGTCAGGGGCCTCAACCTGCTCTCGCGAGCTCCCAACGTCGACCTTGACTTCAGCGGGCGCCACCTGATCAATCCGGTCAAAAGCGAGGACCCTGCCTACATCCTGCGCTCGATCAAAGAGCAGATCACAGGATCCTCAGTGACCCTAATCGCCGCCGGCGACGGCACCGCACAGAGCGACTGGATCGCGGAAGAGATCCGGCTCAGCAACGAAAAGGACCCGCCGAACGGGTTCGTCGTGGTCAAACTCACCCCAGATGCCGACATCCCCGACGGGGTGCCTGACTACGCCGAGGTCGTGGAGTGGAACGGCCCGGAGGATCTTGTTGCGATCGCCGACGCGATCGAGCACGCTGCTGCAGCCCGGGAGAAGATCCCCGCGATGCAGGCGGCGACCCCTGGCCTCGGCAGCAGCTGCGGTCGGGCGGCCTAGTGCCCTCAATCCCTTAAGGGCGCTACCGATTTCAGAATGCCCGCCTACCGCTTGACCAAGGCCTCGGGCGGGGCGGTACGCGCCATCGAGTTGAGGCCGGCCCGCTGGAGGATGCCCGGATGCTGAAAACCGTGGCACTCGCCATCGCGCCACTAGTGGCCGTGTGGACTGCAGCGCATGTGTTCGCCTGGTGCACGAGCCCCGAGCGCCGCGGAACGCTGGCCCGCCGCACTCGCGACCTGCGATCGCCGCCCCCCGATCGGGGGGCGGGCTCGGGGCTGATCGACCTCTCCAATCTTGCGGGCGCCTACGCGCTCGCAATTCGTGTCGGCGGCGTGGTGAGGGGCTTCTCGTACCTGCTGCTCGTGACCGCCGCCCTCTATCGCCCCAGCCTGATCCTCAGCCTGTTCGGTCTGGCTGCCGCGATCTGGATCCTCAATCGCTGGGAGAAGGTGGCCACCCTCGCCTTCTATGCGGTGGCGCATGACATCTCGCTGGCTTTCAAACACGCGGCCTGGGCCTACCACTTTCCACACCACCGGCGAGGCCTGCTGTACAACCTTTTCTACAACAGCCCGGGGAGGGCCCTCTCGATCATCGGCATCGCTTTCATCGGCATCGCTGGGCTGCCGTTCGCCTACGGGAGCGAAACTCTGACCAGCCCGATCCCGGGCCTCTATGTCCAACATAGCCATCTGTCGTTCTGGCAGCTCGGAGCCGTCTTCTTCCTCGCCGGCGCCGCCATGGCCTGGGCCGGGGCATGGCTGGAACGCCGCGCCCAGCGCAAGGCCATGCGCGAGCAGACGCGGATCGTCCCTCGACGCTTCGGCAAGCGCCCGGCTGCCGTCTTCCTGCGCCCGTTCGGTTCCGAGCAGCTAACCGTCCCGTCTCACCCGGGGCCGAGGCGAGACGGTGGCTTCACGCAGATGCTGCCGAGGCGGAAGGAGTTCCTCGAGAACGTCCTCACCTGGCTGCTCTGGGCCGATGGTGAAGTCCTCGCCATCGCCCAGCCCGGCGCGAGAGAGGCGAAGACGGTCGGTGCCGCCCATCACCTCCTGCAGCCCGATGCCGACTGGCAGGAATCGGTGCGGAGGTTGCTGGAGAAGGCGGCGGCGATCGTTCTCGTCCCCGGCGCCAGTACTGGCGCCGCCTGGGAGACGCGCACCGTCCTCGGCAATCCCACCTATGCGCACAAAGCGCTGGTCGTCAACGCGGAGCCGGGCAGCGACCCCGAGCCCTTCCTCGCCATGGTCGGCGCGCCGAGATCACTGGCCGAAGAGCTGAGGCAGCGGCAACTGCTGGCACTCGCTGCGACCGCCGCACCCGACGGCCCGAGGATCCTCTGCAGCTCCTTGGCCGAGGACATCGACTTCGAAATCGCGGTCGAATGGTTTCTCCGCCATCAACTGCTACAGGGCTCCTCTTTCTGGGGCCGCGCCCAGCGGCTGGCTGTACAGCTGGGTTTGGCTAAAGGGTCCTAGGGGCGAGAGTGGAAGTGAGGACGGTCGATGAATATGAGTAAAAGGCAGGATCCGTCGGGCTATTCGACGAGGCCTAGCCCGGCGACGTCGACGAAGGCGATGACGACCTCGTTCGAATCGGTGATCGCGACGCTCCGTAGCGGGTAGTCGAAGTGCATCTCCCTGACCGTTGCGCCGGACCTGCGATCAAAGAGCGCGAGATCGGACCCATCGCCGGTAGTCGTTGCCGCGTAGCGAGAGTTCGCCGCCACGACTGCTAGCGGTGTTTCGAGAATCTTCGGTAGAAGACTCACCGCTTCGTCATTGGCTGGACGGCTTGCAGTTATGCTGATCGTTCTGACTAGATTGCTCTAGCCGAGTAATGGTGCCAAGGCGGAGCGAGAGGCCCAATTGGACCAACAGGTACGTCAGCTTTGGAGTGAGTACCGTAGCGCCGCGCGGGCGCTCTACGAGGGGTCCGACGATCGCCTGCGGGTGGATCTCGAGGGCGATTCGGAAAGGGCATTGGAGGCTCTCGTCCGGAAATCGGACGAACTCACGAGTGCGCTCTCCGAACGACTTCCGGACAACGGCTTCGAGTCCGGTGAGGGCATGGAGCCGTCTGGCGAGGGTGGCGACCCCGACCACGAGACCGTCGCGGTAGCCGCTGCGGCGATCGACGCCGCAGTCGCCGCGGACGTGCTCGACGCGGCCGAGGAGGAGAAGGAGCGCGCCCGCTCCAGAGGCGTCACGGTTTCGCCGCTGGTCGAGCTGGCGGTCCCGGATCGCTCTGAATGGGAGTCGGTGCAGGCGCTGCTGGAAGACGCCGACGGTCTCTTTCCGGAAGGCGAGGTCATGCGCGGCTCGGCACCGTGGCCGCCGCATGCGGACGAAAAGGCCAACGTGGCGATCGACCGCCTGTTGGAGAGCGGAACCTCGGTTGCCCGCCCCTGCGGCGTTGGCCTCCTGACTCTCGGCGTAACTGACCTGATCAGCACCATCGGCGGTTTCGGGGCGCTGGAGACAATAGTGCGGTCAGTCGGCAGGCGGGTGAGATTCGCACTGCGCTTGCTCAGGAGTGCGGTCTCGAAGATCCTTGCGCTTGTCGGGACGGAGCGCCTAGTCGAGGCCGCCGTCGACTTCAGCGCCGACGAGGGGCTCGACAGCTTGACGAAACGTTCGGGAATCGACAAGTGGGCCGTGGGTGCCGTGGTCAGGACGGGGCAGTCGGCAAATCAAGTCCGGGAAATCCTCGCGAGCCACGTGCCGAACGAGGCAAACCTCGAGACCCGGCTGGAGGATCTCTGCGGAAACTACGACAAAAACATGACGTGGGGACGGAGGTACGTGAAGAGTTTGAAGTTCGCCGCTCCCGCGGTGGTGCTGCTCGGTCTCGGCCCGCCCGGTGCGGCTGGGATGGCGGCGGCGAACGGGATCGGGCTCACGTATGGGCTGTTCAGCCTCTCCGACCGCCTCGACACCAATCCCTTGGTGTCGAGGGTGGACGGTGTACCCACCCGGGTTTGCAACTCTTGATTGTGTCAACCCGTTCAGGCAACGTTCGCTTTTGGTTTCGTTCCCCAACAGCGACCAGATGCCCCGTTTTCGTCTTTGTAAAGGGAAATAATTCCTGGCTGCTGCGCCTGACTCTTAGCTCTGAGGCGGGTATTAAGTTGAACGAAACTGGGTCCAACTCCGGCCAACTCGAACCGCTTGACCAAGACAAACCAGGCTGGTCAACCCGCTCGAGAAATCTCATAACCCGAAGGTCGCGGGTTCGAATCCCGCCCCCGCTACAGGACGGCAGACAAAATGCCCTTGGGGCAAGCCTTCATGTCTCACCTGCCTGCGCTAGTCAGTCCACCAGTCGCGCTGGCCATCGACGTCTTCGCGCGGAGCCTCGCCGAGATTGGGCGCGCCGATGACGAAGATCTCGAGGCCCTCCGGCCCGGCCTCGTAGCCTCGCCACGTACCGGGCGGGACGCGCACCGCGTCCCATTCCTTGAGCTCGACGATCTCGTCGTCGAGCTTCATCCGCCCGCTCCCGCGTAGGACCACGTACACCTCCTCCTGCTCCTTGTGCGTGTGGCCGTACGGAAAGCGATGGTTGGGCGGGACGCGCTGGTAGCCCAGGCCGGATTTCTCGAGCTCGAGCGCCTCGGTCGCCAAGCGGAACTCCAGGTCCGGCGCGCCGTCGAACTTGGACCCGAGATCCTCCAGATCCTCCTTGAGGTTCCTGAGCGTGAACGGCACGGCGCAATCCTAGGACACCCCTGGATCGCGCTCTCGCTTATCGCCCATAAACGAGGTGGGTGACGTGGGGCGTGGTGCGGCTTGAGACCGGCTTCAGCTCAAGGTCGCCGACATCGGCGAAGACCCGCTCGCCGCCGCCGGCAACGAAGGGGGAGACGTGGAGCCGCAGCTCGTCGATCGCGCCGGCCGCCAGGTACTGGTTGAGGACGCTGGGGCCGCCGGCGATCGAGACGTCCTTCGCGCCCGCGGCGTCCCGGGCCCGCTCGAGCGCCGCGTCGATCCCCTCGGTGACGAAGTGAAAAACGGTGCCGCCCTCCATCTCGATGCTGGGGCGCGGGCGGTGGCAGAGGACGAACGTCGGTGCGTGGTAGGGAGGGTTGGGTCCCCACCAGCCGTGCCAATCGAGGTCCCACTTGCCCTGATCGGAAGCGAACATCTTGCGTCCCATCACATAGGCCCCGGCCACGGTAATCGCCGCTCTCTCCTCGGCGTTTTCATCGACGTGGCCGAACATCCAGGCGTGCAGGCGGTCCGGATCGATATCGCCGAACGGATTCTCCCGGCTCTGGTTCCGACCGCTCGCGTAGCCGTCGAGGGTGATCGTCATGTCTGCGGTGACCCGGGGCATGTCTCCTCCTGTTGTCGAAACCGATTGTGATCTGCAAGTGGTCGCTCGACGCTATCGTGCACGACTCATAGCAAGTCTGCTATACATAGCAATCTTGCTATGGCAAAGCGCGGGTCCAAATCTTCTCGTCGGCTGGACCACCGCCTCGCGTCTCTTCGTGAGGCTGTGGGCGGGTCACCCGACCCCGATGATCGAGAGCTGTTCGGCCTGATTGCGGAACGGGTCGCGGAGAGGCGGAAAGCCTGGGGCGTCTCCCAGCGTGAGCTGGCTGAGCTCTGTGGGACGACTCAGTCCGCGATCGCTCGGTTGGAGCGGGGGGCGCGACCACCCCGGATCGACACCCTTGCGCGGGTTGCCACAGCCCTCGACTGCGAGCTGGTGATCGAGCTTCGCCCCAGAACGAATCCGCCTGACGGCGGCAGAAAAGGAGAGACACGATGAGCGAGAGCAGAAGCCGACCTCGGCCGGCCGGTAGCCGGGTGGGAGACGGAGAGATCGAGACGAGCGGCACCGAGAAGGTCCTTGCCGTCGTCCTTGCGGTCTTCATCGCGATCGGGGCCATCTGGGGCTACGTCAAGCTCGATGAGGTCGCCGAGAAGGATTCGACCTACTCCTATTTGCCAGACCAGAAGCTGCTCGGTCCCGAGGAATTCTCGGTGGTGGAAAGCCATCGCCAAGCGGTCAGTTCGGTTCAGACGGCTCGGCGGGATCGGCGTGCGGTCATTCGCCGCTTGGAGCTCCGTCGTGAGGCCTACCGAACGGCACTGGACGCCGGGGAGCCATCGGCCGAGCTGCGAACGGAGTATGAGTCCGCTCAAGCCAGGCTCGCTCTAGCCTCGAGAGAGCTGGCGGCCGCCGTAAAGGTCGAGGCGCAGACTCGTCCGGGGGCGCTGCTGGCAAAGGAGCGGCTGACCGAACTGCGGCAGGACGCCGCCGAGCGCGCAGACGAGGATCGCGCCCGGCACGACCGGATCGTCTTCCTCCTGCGCCTGGGCTTGCTCGTGCTGATGCTCGCGGGGGCCTACCGGTTGCTCAGCCGCCTGCGGTCCCGGAACTCGCGCTACCTCCCAGCCGCGCTCGCTTGGATCGGGGCCACCGCGGCCCTCGCCGCCGTCATGGCCACGGACTACACCGACAGCTATCTCGAGTTCGACGAGGTCGGGCCTCTGGCGATCTCGATTGTCGGAATAGCCCTAACGCTGGTTGCGTTTGTCGCCCTGCAGCGTTTCCTTGCAAAGCGCGTTCCAGTCCGGCGGGTTCGTCGCGGAGAGTGCCCCTTTTGCGGATTCCCCATTCGCGACAAGCCTCACTGTGAGGGCTGTGGGCGAGCGGTGATCGCCAGTTGCTCGAGTTGCCAGAAAGATCGCCGAGTTGGCACCCCTCGCTGTGGCTATTGCGGCAACTCGTAGGTCGATCCCGCCCCGCTCGGCCGTAACGCTTTCCTCTTCCGCGACCAATTAGGGGCAATGGAGATAGAGGAAGCGTTGTCAACGGCACCGAGTGCGCTCAGCCGCAACCTGCGCGTGGTCGCAGCTCGCGAGCGCGGCGTCGGTGCCGAGCAGTTGCGCTGGATCGGCACTGATCCCGAGCTGTTTGAGGTCTTCTACCGCGAGTACGTCGAGGACTTGCAGCGGTTCGTCGCCCGCCGGGTCGGCGACCGCGAGCGGGCTGCCGACCTCACTGCGGAGATTTTTCTCGCTGCGATTGACTCGGCCCATCACTACCGGCCACGACGCGGCACGCCGAAGGCGTGGCTTTACGGGATCGCCCGCGCTCTCGTCGCCAACGACCGCCGCCGGCACGGTCGCGAGCGGATGCGGGAGGAGCGGTTTCGTGGCAGTGCCCTGCTCGACGAGGAGGACGCGACGAGGATGGACGCACGGATCGACGCCGCCGCCCAGTCGCGCCGCCTCTACGCGGCGATGGACCGCCTTCCCGAAGCGGAGCGGGCCGTGCTGGAGCTGGTCGCGATCGACGAGCTGACCGTCGCCGAAGCGGCGGCTGCGGTCGGCGTGCGAGCGGGCACCGCGCGAGTGCGTCTGTATCGGGCGCGGCGCAAGCTGCGCGCCGACCTCGAGGCCGCGGCCAACCAACCGAACCCAAGGAAGGAGGACCGATCGTGAGTCAGGAGCAGAAACCGAATCCCGATTTCGAGCAGCGGCTCCTCGCCCGGCTGAAGGCGGTCGTCGCCGAGCGCGGCGCGGCCGCCGCAGCCACGGAGGCTGCAGAGGCGCAGGTCGCCTCGCCTTCCTGGCGCCGGCACGGCCCGCGCCTGGTGCTGGGCGCCGCCACAGCTATCGCCGCCGTCGCGGTCGCACTGATCGTCAGCGCCGGCGGCGACAATCCTCCGGCGGCCTTCGCTGTCGAACCGCAGGAGGGCGGCGGAGTGACGATCAAGATCTACAGCCTCGAAGAATCCCCAGGCCTCGAACGGGCTCTAGAAGATGCCGGGATCAAGGCCCAGGTGACGTGGCTGCAGGCCGGGAAGGTCTGCCGGGAACCGCACTACAAGCCTTCGGTAGTGCACCTTCCGGGTGGCGGGACGCTCGGCGGCATGACCATGGGAGGCCCCGGTGGGCCGATGACCATCGCGGTTGGCAGCACCCAGAGATGGCGCGAAACCTTCGGCAAGCACAGGCGGGGAGAGGTCTCTAACGATGAGGTGGCCAATCTCAATCTGGACCCGAAGGCTTTTCGCCCCGATCAGAGCGTGGTCATCTCCGGAACCCCAACTCCGTATGACGGCGATCCAGAAGGGGGGAGCATCGCGAGTCTGGGAGTCGCGGAAGGCCGAGTTGAACCCTGTGACCCCGTCCCGGCGCTGCCGAGCGGCAGCGGTGGGCCTTTCGGGCTCACCCCCGGCGGCGGGCCAGCCTACGCCCCGCGCGGTGACGAGGCTCTGAGCCACGCCACCGTCGCTGCCGAGCTGCGCCGGGTCGCCGCGATCGCCGGTGCGTCTGACAGCCAAGTCGAAGCGCCACCCGGTCCTGGGCAGTTCCTCTACACGAAGACGAAGGAGGTCCACCTCGAAGCCTGGGACCCGGACGGCCCTGCGTCTGGGTCGAGGACGCAGCCGAGGTACTTCACGGACAGGCAGCTGGGCGAGGGCAATGCGATGCCCGCTCTGGTGCCGACGCTGAAGCAGGTCTGGATGGCTCCGGACGGGAAGACCCGCGAGCGCGAAACCCTCGACCAGGTCGAGTTTCTCTCGGCGGGCGACCAGCTCCGCTGGGAAGAGGCGGGCTCTCCGCCACCCTGGGCCTACGACCCCCGGGAGCACGACGTGGGCCGCGACAGGTCCGGGCGCCTGGTGAAGGATTTCGCGTCCAAGGCCTTTCGGGGCCGCCGTGAATCCACCTACATGTCCAGGCTCTCCGGACTGCCCACCGAACCCGAAGCCCTGCGCCTGACCATCGAAAACCGCCGCGGTGGGAGCTCGCCGGTCGATCCGTCGCCGGCTCACTCGCCCAGGGGCGGTGCAACGGTTGAAAGGCTCTTGGAGCTCCTGACCGAACCGATCGCCAGCCCGGCACTGCGCGCGGCTGCCTTCAATGCCCTCGCCGAAATACCGGGCATCGGGTTCGAGCGCGGTGTGGCCGATGTCGCCGGGCGTCCCGGCGACGCGATTGCCTGGACTAGGGAAGGCGGATACGGCCGCAGGTACATCTTCGATCCGCACACTTCCAAGATCCTCGCTCAGGCCGAAGTGGTCTTCAACGCGGAGGCCGCAGAAATCCCCCAGGTTCCCGATGGGACCGTGTTTCGCGAGACCGCCTACCTACGGTCCGGGATCGTCGACTCCATCCACGAAAGGCCAGACGAGCGCAACGGCTGACAGGATCGCGGCATGAGGTTCACGCGTGCGGAGTTGGAGACCTTCCGCGGCCGCGGGGTCGACGATCTCGTGGGGCCCGGCCTCAGGCTGCTGTTCGTCGGCATCAATCCGGGTCTGTGGACGGCCGCGGTCAAGACCCACTTCGCGCATCCCACCAATCGCTTCTACCCGGCGCTGGCTGCGGCCGGCATCACCGATAACGAGGTCGATCGGGTCGCCGGGATGACCGATGCCGATCGTGCGCATCTCGTGGCACGGGGCATCGGTATCACCAACCTCGTGCGGCGAGCGACCGCGCGCGCCTCCGAGCTCTCGCGCGAGGAGCTGCACGAGGGTGGTGAGCGGCTGTTGCGGTTCGTTGCCGATCACCGGCCCAAGGTCGTCGCGATCGCCGGCATCTCCGCCTACCGCGACGCGTTTGGCGAGCGTGGTGCGGCCTTGGGTCGGCAGCCGGCCACGCTCGATAGCGCGATCCGCTGGTCCGACGCAGCACTCTGGGTGGTCCCCAACCCAAGCGGGCTCAACGCCCACGAGACCGTCGCGACGCTCGCCGCCGCCTATGCGGCGCCGGCCACCGAGGCCGGTGTCATCGTCCCGGCCGCGGTCAAGACGCCGGGAGGTAGGTGAGGAGGACCACTCCGGAATCGAATCGCTTCACGTCGTCGAGCTGCATCCGGATGGTTCCCCTGTCGCCGAGCACGTGGACGTTACCCTCGCCCCAGACGAGCGGGTTCAAGTAGACCTCGTACTCGTCGATCAGGCCCTCCTCGGCGAGGGCGTACGCGAACTCGCCGCTCCCGTGCATGAACAGGTCACCGTCGACCTCGTCCTTCAGCTTCGGAATCGAGTCCTCGAGGTCCCCCTCGAGCAGGATCGCGTTCCACTCGAGATCGCCGGACAGGGTGTTGGACCCGACGTACTTCGGCATCGAGTTGACCATGTCCGCCCATTTGCCCGTCTGGTTCGGCCAGTATCCTGCCAGCCCCTCGTAGGTCTTGCGGCCCAGCACCAGCCCGCCGGATCTCGCCTGGCGCTCGAACGAGTGGTCGCCGTGGTCTCCGTCCGGCTGCACCCACTCGCCGACCGGGTCTATGACGCCGTCGACGGTGGCCTGCGTGGTCGCGATCAGCTTTCCCATCTCGATATCTCCTTCGGTCACGGGGAGCTCCCTCTGAGCCCCCTCTACCCATGAGACGAACGGGGACACGCGGATTCGACGTTTTCGGATCCTTTTTGGCGCGAGCCCTCCGCGCTGTGGCACGATCTCGCGGGTGACCAGCCCCACGAAGAAGAGCACGCGGCGGCCTGCGCGGCACGCTGCCGACAGCCACGAGTTGATCCGCGTGCAGGGTGCTCGCGTGAACAACCTCAAGGACGTCAGCGTCGAGATCCCGAAGCGCCGGCTGACGGTGTTCACCGGCGTCTCCGGCTCCGGCAAGAGCTCGCTGGTCTTCGACACGATCGCCGCCGAGTCGCAGCGGCTGATCAACGAGACGTACAGCGCCTTCGTGCAGGGCTTCATGCCGACGATGGCGCGGCCGGACGTCGACCTGCTGGAGGGGCTGACGACGGCGATCATCGTCGACCAGGAGCGGATGGGCGGCAACCCGCGCTCGACGGTCGGCACCGCCACCGACGCCAACGCGCTGCTGCGCATCCTGTTCAGCCGGCTCGGCAAGCCGCACATCGGGCCTCCGATCGCCTTCTCGTTCAACGTCCCAACTCGCACGGCGAGCGGGGCGATGACCGTCGACAAGGGCAAGGGGGAGCGGGTCGTGGTGCGCGACGCCGTCTACCACGGCGGCATGTGTCCGCGCTGCGAGGGCCGGGGCTCGGTCACCGACATCGAGCTCACCCAGCTCTACGACGACTCCAAGTCGCTCGCCGACGGCGCATTCACCATCCCCGGCTGGAAGTCGGACAGCTTCTGGACGGTGCGGGTCTACGCCGAGTCGGGCTTCGTCGATCCGAACAAGCCGATCCGCGACTACACGACGAAGGAGCTGGACGCCTTCCTCTACGGGGAGCCGGTCAAGGTGAAGGTCGACGGCGTCAACCTCACCTACGAGGGGCTGATCCCCAAGGTGCAGAAGTCGTTCCTCTCCAAGGACCCCGACTCGCTGCAGCCGCACATCCGGG
>DATMDR010000033.1:0-21323 GCA_035557635.1 Solirubrobacterales bacterium
CGCGGCGAACAGCCGCTCCCGATGGTTTCGCTCGACCTCCTCGCGCGGCGTCCCCCGCCCTTTCCGCAGCTTCCTCTTCCTCAGCTCAGCAGCGTCTCCCCAGGGCGTCAGCACCATCGCAGGCGAACGATATCCCTGCACTCAATAAAGGCGAAATCGGCTAAAGAAAAGCTCTCCGAGTAATCACAAACCATAATCTTGGTATGCTAGTGTTCCAATATGACCAGCTGGGAGGCAGGGATCCTCGAAGAGAGCCGGCCGGGGGAGGCGGCTCCTGTAGGGGCAGGGGAGGCGGCTCCCTTGCTGGTAGGTGGGAATGAAGTTGAAGGCGATGAAGCCCACTTATCATACGCTTTCATCCGATTGCGTCGTCTTGTTCGGCGTGTTCATCGGCGCTCAGAAGAGATCCCGCTAACCGCATTGCCGTGGCCCGGTATCTCTTCGCCACAAGGTTGGCTAAACTTAGCCGCCCGTTCGATCGCCGACGGATCTGCTCTTCTGGTCCGAGGAAGTTCCTATTTCTTCGACCAGATCTCGCTCTTTTCGAGACTAAGACCTCGTTTTGCCGACCCTACTGCTCCATGACGAGCCGCGCGGCCGGGGGCACGAAACGCATGTCAACGCAGCAGTTGAGACTGCTCCAAGGGCTTTCGCATCCGCTGCGTATTTTCATCCTGGGATCTCTTGGAGATTGCAGCATGACTCCGAAAGGGCTCTCTTGCGTTCTGGATGTGGATACACACATAGCGGCGTATCACGTAAACGTCCTACGCGACCTTGAATTGATTCGGCCAGTGAACGAAGTGCCGCAACCACCGGACCATGACCTCGCCTATGAGATCGTAACGCCGCCCTTCACGAGCTTGCTGTCAACGACGGGGGTGCAACCGGCGCCTTGGGAGACAACTTCTGGGCCACTTCTCCAAGCGATGATGGAAGGAGGAATTGCCGCACTCGAGGCTGGAATGTTTGGTGGCACAAATCATCTGAGCCATATTTCTGCGGTGCTAGACGACAAGGGTTGGCAGGACGTTACTAGTGCCCTATCCGATTCTGAAGAGCGGATCTCTCGGGCTATCGCATCGGCTGCCAGGCGGCTAGCAGATACAGGCGTTGACGGAGTCCGGGTAGCGATTGTTCTAGCGGGTGTTTCTTTGAACTCTGAAGTCGACGGTCAGCGAAATGGAGGACACGCGACGCAACCGTCACCTTCAGACTAAAAAGGCAGCCAGGGAAAGATGATTGGGAGCTAGCCGTCATATGCCGCGCCGCCATCGGGACACCCGTCAGCAAGGCGGCGCGGCATATGACGGCACTCTGCTCGCAAAGTCTAACACCAGTCAGATTCTCCTTATGTCCTAACTCTCCATCTCGAGCATCATCTTACGATTCCCGCACTTGTTAACGAGATACTCGATCCAACATCGGCAAATTTCGGCCATGGTTCGGAGCTATGGCTCACTCGACTGGCCTTTGAATCCACGGGAGGAGCCCGTTCAGGGACTACGCTAGTGAATGGTCCTGAGTTTGACCTTCATGGCAGCTCACCCAAAGCTGTGTGAGGCGGTCTAGCGCCGTGCGCGCTAGGGCCGAAGGACGAATTCACCGAAAGCGGGCCTATGGTCCTCTCGCCGCCTCGGGACATGGGGGTCCTGTATCGACTCATTCCGAAGCACCTGCTGTTTAACCTAATCCTGGTGATGTGGATGAATCAGAAGGCAATGATTCGCCGCCCTCTGGGCTCTCACTAATAGAGCCACTGGCTTCCATGGCTTCGAGAAGGAGTAGCAAAGAGATATCGCCGCGAGCGATTCGGGTCGACCTCGCTGCTCGACTGCGAGCGCGGGCTCCTGACTGGGTCGTCGTCCTTGAAGGGCTACTCGCCGATCAGCTCGATCCTGTAGCCGTCCGGGTCGCGGACGAAGCAGATCCGATGGCCCTCGGTGCGGCCGCCGGGGCGGTAGGGGGGCTTCTCGGGCTCGATGCCGGCAGCGGCGAGGCGCTCCAGCGTCGCCTCGAGGTCGTCGACTCCGATCGCGATGTGGTTGTAGCCGGTGCCGAGGTCGTAGGAGTCGACCCCGTGGTTGTAGGTCAGCTCCAGCGCCGTCTCGTGCTCTGGGAGCCCCATGAAGACGTTGATTGCCTCGTCGCCGATCGGCATCCGCCGCCACTCCTCGAAGCCGAGCTTTTCGTAGAAGGCGACCGAGCGATCGATGTCGCCGATCCGGTAGCAGGTATGCAGGTACTTGACGGACAGGGCCCGAAGGCTACCGGGCGCCAAATCGGGTCATGATGGGGCCGTGAGCGATGCTCTAGTGCGGCATTACCGAGCGGCGCGGCGCGATCCCGAGCTGGCCTTTCTCGAGGGCTTCCATGCCCTCAAGCACGCCCTGCGCTTCGGCGCCGAGGTGCTCGAGGCCGTCGCCACCGACCCGGATGAGCTGGAGCGCCTCAGCGAGGAGCTGGCGCCGGACCTCGCGGGCTCCCTGTCCGCACGGGTGACCCCGGTGGAGGCAGACGTGCTCGCCGAGCTCGTCCCGCAGGCTCCCCGCACGGGGGTGGTCGCGATCGCCCATCGCCCGCGGGTCGAGGTGGCAAAGGTCATGGCCGACGAGCGCCCGGTGCCGCTGGTGCTGCTGGAGGACCCGCGCACGATGGGCAACATGGGGGCCTGCGTGCGGGTCGCGGCAGCTGCCGACGCAGCCGGCGTCCTCACCACCGGCGGGAACGACCCGTGGCACCCGGACGCGCTGCGCGGCGGCGCCGGCCTGCACTTCGCTCTCCCTGTGGCCGTGGTGGGGGAGCTGCCCGACGGCGACAGGCCGCTGGTCGCGATCGACCCCGAGGGGGAGAACCTGCGCCCGGACGAGTTGCCGGCCCGCGCGATCCTCGCCTTCGGCACCGAGCGTTATGGGCTCAGCCCCGAGCTGCTCGCCCGCGCCGACGCCCGCATCGGCGTCCCGATGCGCGAGGGGGTCTCGAGTCTCAACCTCGCCACCTCGGTCGCCGCGGTGCTCTTCGCGCAGCGGCTTCGACGTGAGCCGGGCGCGGCGTAAACTCGAAGCGATGAAGATCCTGACCGGCGTCGCGCTGCTCGTCCTCACGGTTGCGGTTGGGGCTCCGGCTGCCGCCGGAGATCCGGCGTCGACGAGCCAGGCGCAGACGGTCGAGATCGTCAACTTCGCCTTCCGCCCGGCGACGGTGGAGATCGGCAAGGGGCAGAGGGTCGTCTTCGCCAACACGGCCAGCGTCGCTCACACCGCGACCCGGGGTGGCGCCTTCGACACGAAACGGATCAAACCGGGGCGCTCGGCCGGCGTGCGCTTCAAACAGACGGGGACCTTCCGCTACCACTGCAAGATCCACCCGGAAATGCGCGGCAAGGTCGTCGTCGGGTGAGGTAGCGTAGGCCCGCGCGCCCGCGCAACCTCTCTAAGCCGCTCGAAAGGAACGCCCTTGCTGCTGCCGCTCGCCGACATCGATTTTGGTGAAGCACTGCTGCTCACCCTGCAGATCTTCTTCTTCGTGGTCTGGATCTGGATCCTGATCACGATCCTTACCGACCTCTTCCGCGATCACGAGATCTCGGGCTGGTCGAAGGCGGCCTGGGTCCTATTCCTGGTCTTGATCCCATTCCTGGCGGCGCTGGTCTACCTGATCGCCCGCGGCAGCGGTATGCGCGAGCGGGCGATCCAGGCCCAAACCGAGGCAAAGCAACAGGTGGACACCTACATCCGCCAGCAGGCCGGCGCTTCTCCCGCCGACGAACTGCACAAGCTCAACGAGCTGAAGGAAAAGGGCGCACTCTCGCCTGAGGAGTTCGAGAAAGCAAAGGCCAAGCTGCTGGCGTGAGGAGCTAGCCCGGCAGGGGTTCCGCTTAACTTATTTCGAGCTGCGTCTGTGGCACCCAAGAAGGCTGCAGCGAAAAAAGTACAAGACGCTCCACCCCTGCCGGGCTAACTCCCCGACAGCAAAATTCCTGCATTTGCAATAGAAGTTGCAAGTTATTAGCAACTCCTAACAATCAGGCGGCGATTTCGTTAGCGTGCGCTGCCGATGCGCGCTCCTCTTCGCGGCAACTCACGCTGGCTGCTGCCAGCACTGCTGCTCTTCGTCGCCCTGTGTCTGACGGGCGTCGCGGCTGCGCAGACGCTCGAGCAGAAATACGAAGAGGCACAGGGCAAGCTCAGCAAAGTGCGGCAGAGCGAAAGCGCCGTGGCCGCGTCGATCGCCGAGCAGAACGCCGCGATCGACTCGATGATCGGCGAAGTCTCTGCCCTGCGCCAGCGCCAGGCGGCGCTCGAGGCCGAGCTGGTCGCGAAGCAGGCCGAGCTCGATCGCGCCACTGCCAAGCTGGAAGCGGAGAAGCGCCGCCTGGCACGAATCCGGGAGCGCCTGCAGCGAGCGCTCGATGTCCTGCGCGAGCGCCTCGTCGCGATCTACGAGACCGGCAGCCCCGACATGTTGAGCGCCGTTCTCGACTCCGCCAACTGGTCGGAAGCGACCGCGCGCGCCGGCTACCTGAGCCAGATCCAGGAGTACGACAACGCCGTCGCCGGCCGGGCCGAGGCGTTGCGCGACCAGGCTCGCGAAGCGGTCGAGCGGATGAAGGCGATCCGCCTCCAGCTCGAAGGAGCCCGCGATGCGATCGCCGTCAAGGAGCGCGAGTCCGCCGAGGCGAAGGCCGCGGCCGAGGCGCGCTTCGCCGAGCTGAAGGTCGCCCAGGCCGAGCGCCAGCGCACGCTCGACTCACTCTCCTCGCGCTCCGCGGCGCTGAGTGACAACCTCGCCGCGATCTCCGAACAGATGGCGGGCGCGGGCGCGTCCGTCCCCGCAACCGCACCGGCGCCGCTGACCCCGGGCCAGAGCGCCGACTTCATCTCCGAAAGCCAGGTCAGCATCCCCAGCGCCGCGCCGCCCGCCGTGCAGGCGGCGATCGAAGCCGCCAACGCGATTGCCACAACGCCCTACGTCTGGGGCGGCGGCCACGGCTCCTTCGAGTCCTCCGGCTACGACTGCTCCGGCGCCGTCAGCTACGCGCTCAACGGCGGCGGCTTCCTCTCCAGCCCGCTCGACTCGACCGGCCTCTCAACCTGGGGCGAACCGGGGCCCGGGCAGTGGATCACGGTCTACGCCAACGCCGGCCACGCCTGGGTGGTGATCGCCGGCCTCGCCTTCGACACCTCGGGCGGCGCCGGCCCCCGCTGGCACTCCTCGCCGGTCAACTCAACCGAAGGCTTCATCGCCAGGCACCCGCCTGGGTATTAGGACGGCTGGTCCGCTCGGTCGGCCCAGGCCGCGGCGTTGCCGCGGGCGACGTGGACCACGTCGTCAAAACCCTCGCGCTGGAGCATCGAGGCAGCGAGGCCGCTGCGCTTGCCGGCCTTGCAGATGGTCGCAACCGGGCGGTCGCGGGGCAGCTCATCGAGGCGTTCGCGCAGCTCGGCGAAGGGGATATGAACGGAGCCCGGCACGTGGCCCTGCTCGAACTCGGCGGTACCGCGCACGTCCACGACCTGGGGCCCGCCGTCGCCGTTGAGGCGGCGGGCCAGCTCATCGAGGTCGATCGCCTCGATCCGCGCGACCGGGCGGTCCTCGGCTCGCCAGGCGGTCATGCCGCCGCCGAGGAAGCCGCGGACCTTCAAGCCCACCGCGGCGAGCAGCTCCGCCGCCTCCAGCTCGTTGCCGTCGGAGGCGGCGACGACGAGTAGCTCGGCGTCGACCGGCACCATCTCGGCGACCTTTGTCGCGAAGCCGGTGTCATAGGCGGAAGCGCTCAACGACCCGGGGATATGGGCCTCGTCGAACTGCTCGTTCGTGCGCGAGTCGACGGCCAGCGCGCCTTCGGCGATCGCCGCCTCGAAGCCGTGCGGGGTCATCCGGGTGGGGGCGCCGATCGTTTCCACCAGGGGGCCTCGGTTGAGCGCGACGATGTGCTCGACGTTGGGCGGCTTGCTGCCGATCGTCGCCACCGTGTCCTCGACGAACTCCGCTTCGTCGGCGATTCCAAGAGCCCGGTTGTGGCGGCGCTCGAAGCCGATCGTCGAGGAGGTCTTGAGGTCGATTGAGGAGCTGCCGCAGAGCGAGCCGCCGAGGTGTCCGGGCCAGACCTCGACCTCGTCGGGCAGGGCGAGTAGCCGCCCGTGCAGGGAGCGGAAGATGTCGGCAGCGCCCTCCCGCGGCTCGATCGCCAGGTCGGGGCGGGCGACGTCGCCGACGAACAGCGAGTCGCCGCTCAGCACCGCCCACGGCTCACCGCCGCGGGAGGCGTCGCGCAGCAGGAAGGAGGTGTGCTCGGGCCGGTGACCGGGCGTGTGGATCGCCTCGATCGTGGCGCCCTCGCCCAGCCGCAGCGCCCACCCGTCGGCGATGGCCTCGTGCTCGTACTCGGCCTCGGCGAGCTCGTGGATGTGGATGGTCGCCCCGGTGGCGCGCGCGAGCCTGCCATGGCCGGAGACGTGGTCGGCGTGGTTGTGCGTCTCCAGCACGTGCTCGATCCGCACCCCGTGCAGGCGGCTCAGCTCGAGGTAGGGGTTGATGTCCCACTGCGGGTCTACCACCGCGGCAACGCCCGAGGCGGAGTCGCCCACCAGGTAGGAGGCGCAGCCGAGGTCCTCGTGGATGATCTGACGGAAGAGCATGGTTCGCCGGTACGGTTCGCTCAGGGTAGCGGCGAGGAAAGGGAGAGGAATGGGAATCGGAAGCGAGGCGGACCTGGAGCAAGAGCTGAGCGAGCTGCTCTCGGTGGAGAAGTTCGAGCCGCCGGCGGAGTTTCGCGAGCGGGCGCTGTTCAGTGATCCCGCCGTCTATGAGGAGGCAGCCGCCGACCCCGAGGCCTGGTGGACGCGGCAGGCGACCGAGCTGCTCGACTGGGTGCAGGAGCCGAGCCAGGGTCTCGACGACTCCAACCCGCCCTTCTACAAGTGGTTCGCCGACGGGAGGCTGAACGCTTCGGCCAACTGCCTCGACCGCCACGTCGCCGCCGGCCTCGGCGAGCGCGTCGCCTTCCACTGGCGCGGCGAGGAGGGGGAGGAGCGCGACGTCACCTACGCCGAGCTGCTCGCCGACGTGCAGCGCTTCGCCAACGCCCTCAAGGGCCTCGGCGTGGAGAAGGGGGACATCGTCGGCATCTACCTGCCGATGATCCCCGAGGTCGTCGTCGCGATGCTCGCCTGCGCGCGGATCGGCGCCCCCCACAACGTCGTCTTCGGCGGCTTCTCGGCCGAGGCGGTGCGGGAGCGGATGGAGTTCTCGCACGCCAAGGCCCTGGTCACCGTCGACGGCGCCCGCCGCAAGGGCAAGACGGCCCCGATCAAGGCCCAGGTCGACGAGCAGATGGACGACCTGGGGACGCTGGAGACGATCGTCGTCGTCCGCCACACCGGTATCGAGTGCCCGATGCGCGAGGGGCGCGACCGCTTCTACGACGAGCTGCTCGAGGCCGCCGAGCCCGAGTGCCCGGCCGAGCCGCTCGACGCCGAGCACCCGCTCTTCATCCTCTACACCTCCGGCTCGACCGCGAAGCCAAAGGGGATCCTCCACACCACCGGCGGCTACCTGACCGGGGTCGCCGCCACCCACCGCTACGTCTTCGACCTGAAGCCGGAGGAGGACGTCTACTGGTGCGCCGCCGACGTCGGCTGGGTCACCGGCCACTCCTACATCGTCTACGGGCCCCTGCTCAACGGCGCCACCAGCGTGATGTGGGAGGGGGCGCCCGACTACCCGCACCAGGGCGTCTGGTGGGAGCTGGTCGAGCGCTACAAGGCGACGATCCTCTACACGGCGCCGACCGCGATTCGCACCTTCATCAAGTGGGGCGCAGAGATCCCGGCCAAGTACGACCTTTCCTCGCTGCGACTGCTGGGCTCGGTCGGCGAGCCGATCAACCCCAAGGCCTGGCTCTGGTACCAGCGGGTGATCGGCGGGGGACGGTGCCCGATCGTCGACACCTGGTGGCAGACCGAGACCGGCGCGATCATGATCACGCCGCTGCCGGGGATCACCGCGACCAAGCCGGGCTCGGCGACGATGCCCTTCCCGGGAGTGGAGGCGGAGGTCGTCGACGAGCACGAGGGCAAGCCGGTCGAGGGCGGCCAGGGGCTGCTGGTGCTGAAGCGGCCCTGGCCCTCGATGCTGCGCACCCTCTACCGGGAGGAAGATCGCTTCGTCGAGACCTACTTCTCCCGCTTCGGCAGGGAGACCTACCTGGTAGGCGACGCTGCCCGGCGCGACGAGGACGGCTACTTCTGGGTGATCGGCCGCATCGACGACGTCGTCAACGTCTCCGGCCACCGGCTCTCGACGGCGGAGGTCGAGTCGGCGATCGTCGCCCACGAGAAGGTCGCCGAGGCGGCGGTGATCGGCCAGTCCGACGAGGACACCGGCCAGGCGATCTGCGCCTTCGTCACCCTGCAGGGGAGCACCGATCCCAGCGACGAGCTGATCGAGGAGGTTCGCGGCGTCGTCGCCGAGCGGATCGGCAAGTTCGCCCGCCCGAAGCGGGTGATCTGGGCCGACGACCTGCCGAAGACGCGCTCGGGCAAGATCATGCGACGACTGCTGCGCGACATCGCCGAGGGCCGGGCGCTGGGGGACGTGACGACGCTGCGCGACCCGGAAGTGATGGCGGAGCTCGAGAAGCAGATCGCCGCGGCGGGCGACGAGGAGGGCTAAGCGCCCCGGCTCAGCCGGGCGAGCGCTCGTCGACCATCCGCTCGACCGCGATCTCCAGTGCCGCCAGCTGCTCGCGAACATTGCGGAGCTCGCGCAGGGCGATCATCTCGGCGGAGGCCTGCTCGGCCTCCAGCTCCTTCTCGACTTCGGCGATCTCGGGGCCGAGGAAGCGTTGTGCGAAGGCTCCGGTCAGCAGCGCGACGAAGCTGATCCCGACGAGCAGGATCACGATCGAGACGATCTCGCCCCCGGTGGTCATCGGGTAGATGTCGGAGCCGAGGGTGGTCATCGTCGTCACCGACCAGTAGATGCCGTCCCAGGTGTCGAGGTGTTGTTCATGCTTCTCGAAGGCCTCGAAGATTGCGCCGCCGCCGATCGCCGTGAGCATGGCGAGCAGCGCCGCGTAGTGCAGGCCACGCAGCGAGAAGACCTCACGCGTGAGCTGGGCCAGGCGCAGCAGGCGAAGCAGTCGCAACAGGCGGAGGACGCGGAGTCCCTGCAGGCCGGGCGGCAATACCGGCGGGGTGAGGAAGACGACGACTGGGCTGAGCGGGTTGTGGCGCAGCCAGGTGCGACGGTTGGGGACGATGGCGAGCATCACGACCAGCTCGACCGCGAAGGCGGTCCAGGTGACCCAGTTGAGGAGGTTCGCAAGGTCCTCCAGCCAGCCTCCCGGCTGGGACTCGGTGATCGCGACCATCGGCAGCGTCAGCGCCGCCGCGATCAGCATCGGCCCGTTGAGGACTTCGGCAACCCGCGTGCTGCGCGCGTCCATCCCTGGCGCGTAGGACGCCGTCTTCTCGGTCGCCTCAGAAGCCATCCGCGTCTGATTCGACGCGACCGTTGCCAGGCCTACCTCTTACCGCTGACTTCGCCTTTCTTCGCCGTATTGGCGAATAAGCACGAACTCAGCCTTGAGAGTTCGCAAAAGGGTAGTTTGTTAAACTAATTACCGAGGCTAATCACTTTGCCCGAAATCGCACCCGATACCTCTCTCACCGACTCCGCCGCACGACTGCGGATGGCGATTGTGCGGACTGCGCGGCGGCTGCGGCAGGAGGCGGCCGGGGGAGGGGCGGAGCTGACGCCGACGGCGGCCTCGGCGCTGGCGACGGTGGAGCGGCACGGGCCGCTGACGCCGAGCGAGCTGGCTGAGATCGAGCGGGTGAAGCGGCCCACGGCGACGCGGACGCTGCGCGTGCTGGAGGAGGCCGGTCTCCTCGACCGCGCTCCCGACCCGGACGACGGGCGCAGCGCGTTGGTCACCGTCAACGCCACCGGGCGGGAGCGACTGCGCCGCCTGCGCGGGCGCAAGAACGCCTACCTGGCGCGGCGCATGCGCGACCTGCCCGCGTCCGACCTCGAGGCGCTGGAGCGCGCCGCCGCGATCCTTGAGGGGATCCTCGAGGAGCCGCGAGCGAAGCGCGGGGCATCGCAGTGAGCGCCGCGGTTCGGCGCAGCTTCGACTCGCTCTCGGTCCCCAACTACCGCCGCTACTTCGCCGGGCAGATCGTCTCGCTCTCCGGCAACTGGATGCAGATGGTCGCTGAGATCTGGCTTGTCCTCTCGCTGACCGGGAGTGGCGTGGCGGTGGGGATGACGACGGCGCTCCAGTTCCTGCCGATCCTCCTCTTCGGCGCCTGGGGCGGCCTGCTGGCCGATCGCCTCGCGAAGCGCCGCCTGCTGATCGTGACTCAGGCCCTGATGGCGCAGCCGGCCCTCGCCCTGCTCGCGATCGTCGTCACTGGTGTCGTCGCGCCTTGGATGGTGATGGCGCTGGTCTTCGTGCGCGGCACGGTCAACGCGGTCGACAACCCGACCAGGCAGAGCTTCGCGATCGAGATGGTCGGCGCCGACCGGGTCGTCAATGCGGTCAGCCTCAACAGCGTCCTGATCCACTCGGCGCGGTTGGTCGGTCCGGCCCTGGCCGGGCTGCTGATCGCCACGGTAGGGGTAGAGCCCTGCTTCGCCCTCAACGCGCTCAGCTTCGCGGCAATGATCGTGGCACTGTGGCGGATGGAACCCGCGACGCTGCAGACGCCGCCGCGGGTCGCCCGCGAGCGCGGCGCCGTTCGGGCCGGTCTCCGTTATGTCCTGCGCACGCCGGAGCTGGCGGTGCCGCTCGGCCTGATGGCGCTGGTCGGCACGCTCGGCCTCAACTTCCAGGTGATCCTGCCGCTGCTGGCGCGGTTCAGCTTTGACGGCGGCGCCACCGCCTACGCGTCGCTGGTCTCGGCGATGGGCGTGGGCTCGGTGGTCGGTGCCCTGGTCACCGGCGCCCACGGCCGCACCGACGGCCGGCTGATCGCCGGCGCGGCGCTCGCTTTCGGCGGGCTGGCGCTGCTGGCGGCGCTGATGCCGAGCCTGGCGCTCGAGATCCCGGTGCTGGCCTTGCTCGGCGGCTCCGCGGTGACCTTCGCCGCGACGATCAACTCCTCTCTGCAGCTCGCCGTCGAGCCGGAGATGCGCGGCCGCGTGATGGCCCTCTACTCGATCGTCTTCCTCGGCTCGACCCCGATCGGCGCTCCGCTCGTCGGCTGGCTCTCGGAGGCCTACGACCCGCGGGCGGCGCTGCTGCTTGCCGCCTCGGCCGGGATCGTGGCGGCCTGGGTGGGACACGTCGCGCTCGTCCGCCCGCGGCGCGGGGCTCAGGCGATGCCGAGCCGCTCTGCGCGCTCCGCCGCCTGAGCGACGACCTCCGCGGCCCCCTCGACCTCGCCGCCTCGCATCAGGACGCGGCCACCGACGACCGTGGTGTCGACGACCGAGCCGGCGGCGGCGTAGACGAGGTCAGAGGCGAGATCGCCGAGCCCGACCTCGTAGGCGTCGCGGCGCAGCAGCAGGAAGTCGGCCGGTGCACCGACCGCGAGGGCCTGGCCGCCGAGTAGCGGCGCCCTCACCCCGGTCGCGATCTCCCAGGCCTCGACGGCGGGCAGCACGGTCGGGTCGCCGCTCGCGTGGCGCTGCGCCAGCGCGAACACCTTCAGGTCGGCGAGCAGGTCGAGCGAGTCGTTGGAGCCGGCGCCGTCGGTGCCGATCCCGACCTGGACCCCGGCCTCGCGCGCCGCCGGGTAGGGAAAGACGCCACCCACCGCGAGCTTCATGTTGGCGACCGGGTTGGTGGCCACGGTGCAGCCTCGCTCGGCGATCAGCTCCAGCTCGGCGCGATCGAGCCAGACCCCGTGCGCGAGCACGGTGCGCTCGCCGAGCAGCCCGATCTGGTCGAGGTAGGCGGCGGGGCGCAGCCCGTGCGCGGCGAGGCAATCGCTCACCTCCTGCTCGGTCTCGGAGAGGTGGATCTGGACCGGCAGCCCCCGCTCCGCCGCCAGCTCGGCGATCCAGCGCAGCGACTCCTCGCCGACGGTGTAGATCGAGTGCGGCGCCAGCGCCGGCGCGATCGTGGGCCCCAGCCCCTCCAGCTCCTCGAGGCTGTGCAGGGCACCCTCCTGCAGTTTCGCCTGATCGCCGCCGAGGTCGATCAGGGGAGCGCCGATCGTCGCCTGCAGGCCCGAGTCGAGGACGGCGCGGGCGGTAGCCCCCGGCTGCCAGTACATGTCCCAGAAGCGGACGGTCCCGGTGCGGATCATCTCCACGCAGGCGAGCCGGGCGCCCCAGTAAACGTCTTCGGCTTCGATCTTCTCCTCGACCGGCCAGACCTTCTCTCGCAGCCAGCGCATCAACGGCAGGTCGCCGCCGTAGCCGCGGAAGAGCGTCATCGCGGCGTGGGTGTGGCCGTTGAGCAGGGGCTCGACCAGTTGCGCCCCCTTCGCGTCGATCGTCTCGTCCCCCGGCGCAGGCTCGACCTCGGGCCCGAGTGCCGCGATCCTGTCGCCCTCGCAGCGCAGCCCGATCGCCTTGCCGCCGCGCTTGGCGCCGGTGACGGCCAGCGGCCTCGGGTCGCCGCTGCCCATCGCGCTCAACCCGGCGCCTCCAGCCGCGGCAGCGCCGCCTCGAGCCCGTCGCGCAGGCGGCGGGCGTTGGCGGCGCGAGCCGCCTCCAGGCCGGCGACGCTGAGCTCGCCCGCGCCGATGCCGTTGGCGAGGTTGTCGACGACGCAGACCGCGGCGTAGGCGAGACCGAGCTCGCCGGCGACGATGCACTCCGAGGCGATCGTCATCCCGACCACGTCCGCGTGCGCGGCCATCAGCCCGATCTCGGCGGGGGTCTCGAACCGCGGGCCGATCGCCTGCCAGTAGACGCCTCCGTCGCGCAGCTCCTGCCCGCCGCCCTTCCAGGCGCGGAGCACCTGACGCCGCCAGCCCGGGTCGAACCCCGGCGCGCGGTGGGCCCCGGCGTCGTCGAGGGCCGAGAGGCCGAGGTGGAGGGCGATGAAGTCGTCCGGGCAGAGCAGGGAGCCGACCGGCAGCTGGGTGCTGAGCGAGCCGACAGAGCCGATCGCCAGCACCCGGTCGCAGTCCTGGTCGAGCAGAGCCCGCAGGTTGACGGCGTGGTTGATCTCGTGAGGGAGGGTGTACGTCTCTCCCCGGTGGCGTTGCATCACCGCCACGTTCCGCTCCGCGGCGGCCGCGAGCAGCGCCTCGCCCTCGGGGCCGAGGGCGTTGCTGCCGAGCATTACTGCCAGCCGTCCCATCGTCGCGATCCTACGTGTGAGTGCCGGGACCGCGGGTATCGTGGGCGCATGGGGGAGCGGTCTTCGGGGTCTTCGGGGAGGGATGAGAGCGAGGCGGAACGCCTCGACCGCAACCTCAGCGAGCTGCTGCAGGAGCTGCGCGTCGCCCTGCCCGGCGTCCAGGTCCTCTTCGCCTTTCTGCTCGCGGTCCCGTTCCAGCAGCGCTTCACCGAAATCACCCAGTTCCAGAAGTGGCTCTACTTCGCGGTTCTGATCCTCACGGCGCTCTCCGCAGCTCTTCTGATCTCGCCCCCGGCCTACCACCGCCTGACCTTCCGGATGCAGCAGAAGGACGAGCTGCTCATCGTCGCCAACAAGTTCGCGATTGCCGGCCTCGGCTGCCTCGCCCTGGCGATGACCGGGGCGATCATGCTGGTCACCGACCTGCTCTTCACTACCGCGGCGACGGTGATTGCCAGCACCTGCGCCCTGCTCGCCTTCGCCCTGCTCTGGTACGCGCTGCCGCTGCAGCGCAGGCTCAGCCTGAAGCGCGAACCTCGCTGACGCGATCCCCCCAGAACCCGACCATCTGATCGGCGAACTCCTTGACGAGGGGGAGGTCCGGGGCTCGCTCGAAGAGCGTGTCCAGGTCGGCCTCCCAGACGGAGACCTTGAGGTCCAGCGGAACGCTGAGCTGCTCGGCGACCGCCTCGCCCTTCTCCGCGTAGGCCTTGCGCAGCGTCGCCAGGTTGGTCAGTTTGTCGGCGGCGTAGATCGCCATGACCTCCGCTCCCGCCTCGGCGACTCGCTGCCGGTGCTCGGCCTTGCGCTCCTCGTAGTCCTCGATCGCTTCGTCTTCGGTCAGCGCGGCGACCTGGTCGGCGACCTGGTCGCCGAAGCGCGCGCGCAGCTCGTCGACCTCCGTCTCGGTGTCCTCGACGACGTCGTGCAGCAGCGCCGCCGCCAGCACCTCGTCGGGGAAGCCGTGCTGCGCCAGCCGCTCCGCCACCACCCGCGGGTGGTCGATGTAGGGGAACCTCTCGGCGCCGTTGCGGAACTGGCCGGCATGCGCGACCCGGGCGGTCTCAAACGCTTCCCGCACCAGCCCCGACCGCTCGATCGCCGCGTCGATCCCAGGGGTGGACGACATCCCAGAGCAAGCGTAGCGGCCCGCCGGGGCCCGCTGGGGATCAGCCGGCGCTCGTCGCGCTCGGTACTCGCGCGTGCGGCTCGTACTTCGCGCCCTCGACGCCGAGCTCGATGCCGCCGGGCTCGCCGCCAAGCGCGGTCCAGGCTTGCTTCGCTTCTTCGCCGAGCTGGTCGAGCTGCTCGTCGGAGTGCATCGGGTCGTGGTGGAAGAGCACGGTTTGCCCGGCGTTCGTGCGGCGGGCGAAGGAGAGGGCGTGGGAGAGCGAGGAGTGTCCCCAACCGACGTGCTCGGGGTACTCGCGGTCGGCGTACTGGCCGTCGTGGATCAACAGCGAGGCATCGCGCGCCAGGGCGAAGCCTGAGATCCAGTCCTCCTCCAGCGCGTCGATGTCTGCGCCCAGCGCCGGCTCGTGGTCGGGGATGTAGGCGAGGGACCTGTCGCCGTCCTCGATCCGGTAGCCGAGCGTCGGCCCGCGGTGGGCGACCGAAGCGGCATGGATTCGCGCCGAGCCGATCTCCCACTCGGTCTCGGGGCAGTGGCGGAAGGAGACGTCGCAGGGCAGCTCTCGCACCTCGACCGGCGAGAGCGGCGCCGAGATGTAGCGGCCGATGCGGTCGCGCAGCGATGCCTCCGGCGAGGCCGGGCCCCAGATCACGATCTCCGTCTGCGGGCGGAAGGCGGGGGCGAAGAAGACCAACCCCTGGATGTGGTCGAGGTGGAGATGGGTGAGAAGGATGTGGAGGCGGGTCGGCTCATCGGGGAGGGAGAGGCCGAGGTTGCGGATCCCGGTGCCGGCGTCGAGCGCCAGCAGCGAGCCGTCGGAGAGGGTGACCCCGACGCACGAGGTGTTGCCGCCGTAGCGGATCGTCTCCGGCCCGGGGGACGGGATCGAGCCGCGCGTGCCCCAAAGTCTCACCTCCATCTCAGTGCCCGGTTCCATTCGTCGCTGCGGGCCAGAACACTGCAATCGCCCCCTGCGAGCCGTGCGCGGTGAGGATCGGGAAGGCCGAGGCCTCGACCGTGTGGCTCGTCCCGTCGGTCGAGCGGATCGCGAAGGTCGAGTGGGCGGGGCGGCCGTTGCGAACCGCCACCACCAAGGGCAGCTCGTCGTAGGGGATCGGCTCACCCTCGCCGTCGAATGGGCCGAACAGCGAGCCCCACTCATCGGGGCCGACGGTGCCGAGTTCCTCGAAGCGCTTGCCGAGGAGGCTCCCCGCCGCCTCGTTGTAGAAGACGAGGATGCCGCCCTCGTCAACGAGGAAGGCCGGCGTGGAAAGCGCCGACATCAGGTTGCGGGCGAGGATCAGCTCGAGGGGTCTCTGCGACACAGGTGACACTTTAGATCGTGGTGATTGGCACAGCCGGTTGGTGAGCGGCTAGTGCCGCGGATACCCCGGAGATCAACAATCTAGCCCCGGTCGAGTCCGGGGCGTGATTTTCGTCACGTAGTGTGGCCGCCTCCCTCCGCTGGAGGGCGCCTCCTGCCTAGAGTTTGCCGATCTTGAAGATCTTGGTGCCGCAGTCGGGGCAGACACCCTGGATCGCCGGCCGGCCGTTCTTCATCGTGACCTGTTTGGCGTCTTTGATCTCGACCTTCTTCCGCTCCTTGACGCAGTAACCCTCAGGCATAAGGGCCTCCTTTCGCTGCCGCTGGCGGCAGATCTCGCGATTAGTCGCGAGGTCGGATTGGGCGAATGTAACGGAGGTGGGGGACGATGCGCACGGAAAACGTGCGTTTTGTCACGAAGAAGCTATTTCGCTTTGGTGCTTGGAAGGGGTTCCTCGGGAGCCGGCTCGGCTTCGCTCGCGCCGCCGGTCGCGCTGACTCCTCCCGCGCCACCGCCGCTCGTGCCGGCGCCGCCGGAGCCAGAGGCCCCTGTCCCGGCCCCTTTGCCTTCGAGCTGCTCGACCTGTTTCCGCAGTTCTTCGAGCTGCAGTTCCAGCGGCGCGATTTCGGGTTCGCCCGTCGCCTGCGATTCGAGCTGGTCGATCCGTTCTTCGAGCGCCGAGACGTCGGCCTCGCCGGTCGCCTCGTCGGAGGCTTCGAGGGCGAGGTAGATGCCGGCGCCGGCGCCGCCGATCGCGATCGCGGTGAGGACGAGGAAGACACGGGTGCGCATGCCGAGCTTGCGCTCCACCTCGCCGATCCACGCCCGTAGCCCGTCTAGCGACATGTGAATGAAACCTAGTCGACGGGGCAGCCGGGAAGCTGTGTCAACTACGCTGCGCCCCTCACGTCCCGCCTCGACACTCGAAGGAGAAAGCCGCATGCCCGAAGCAGTGATCGTCGACACCGTCCGCACGCCGATCGGTCGTGCCTTCAAGGGCTCGCTGGCCCAGCTCCGCCCCGAGGAGATGGGCGCCTACGTGGTCGACCAGCTGCTCGAGCGCAATTCCGGGGTCGACCCGGCTCTGGTCGAGGATGTCTTCTGCGGCGTCGGCATGCCGCAGGGCTTGGAGGCCTTCAACATCGGCCGCATCATCTCGCTGCTCTCCGAGAAGTTGCCGCAGACGGTCAACGGCGTCACCGTCTCCCGTTACTGCTCCTCCAGCCTCGACGCGATTCGGCACGCCGGCAACGCGATCAAGGCCGGCGAGGGCGACGTCTACATCGCCGCCGGGGTCGAGTGGGTGAGCCGCTTCAACGAGCGCACCGAGCCGGCCGGCGCAGACGACCGCAACCCGAACCTGATCGGCGAGAACGGCCAGCCCAACGCCTACATCGACATGGGCGTGACGGCGGTCAACGTCGCCGAAAGGTACGAGGTCAGCCGCGCCGACATGGACAAGTTCGCGCAGCGCTCACAGGAACTGGCGGTGAAGTCGCAGGAGGACGGGTTCTTCGACCGCGAGATCGTCCCGGTGACGCTGCCCGATGGCACCGAGGTCGCCAAGGACGACGGCCCGCGCGCCTCCTCGACCCTGGAGAAGCTCTCCGAACTGCCCGAGGCCTTCGGCGGCGGCGGCGTCACCGCCGGCAACTCGTGCCCACTCAACGACGGCGCCGCCGCGGTGCTGCTGATGAGCGACACCAAGGCCAAGGAGCTAGGCCTGACGCCGCGGGCGCGCATCGTCACCGCCGCCACCTGGGGCAACGAGCCCGAGTACATGGGCGTCGCCCCGATCGGCGCGATCAAGAAGGTGCTGGATCGAGCTGGGATGACGATCGACGACGTCGGCGCGGTCGAGCTCAACGAGGCGTTCGCCGCCCAGGTGATCCCGATCATGAGCGAGTGCGGGATCGCCGAAGAGAAGCTCAACACCCACGGCGGCGCGATCGCCCTCGGTCACCCCTTCGGGATGACCGGCGCCCGCATCATGGGCACCCTGCTCAACGCAATGGAGACCGACGACCACCAAGTCGGCCTCGAGACCATGTGCGTTGCCGGCGGTCAAGGGAAGGCTATGTTGGTGGAAAGGGTCTGAGAGCCTGACCCCGGGGAGGGGTTTTCGCTTAACTTTTTCGGAGAATGGCCGCTGCCGTCCGAGGTCGGACCGGCCGAAAAAGTACAAGACGCTTCACCCCTCCCCGGGGCCAGGCTCTAAGGTCCGCTCCCGTGCAGACGCTGCTCTACGAGACCGACGGTCGAGTTGCTCGCATAACGCTCAATCGGCCGGAGCGGGGGAACGGGATCACGGCGCGGATGCCGGCTGAGATCGCCGACTGCGTAGAGCGGGCCAATCTCGATCCGGCCGTCCATGTGATTGCCCTGGCCGGAAACGGCAGCGGCTTCTGCGGGGGCTACGACCTGGTTGCCTCTGCGGAGGGGCGGATGGAGGAGATGGATGGGGCGGAGGCGCCGCCGGGCTCGCCGCTCGACCCGGCGACGATCGCCGCCAACCACGCACCCGAGTCGAACTGGGACCCGGTCACCGACTTCCAGTTCATGTGGCGCAACGTGCGCGGCTTCATGAGCCTCTTCCACTCCGAGAAGCCGGTGCTCTGCAAGGTCCACGGCTACTGCGTCGCCGGCGGCACCGACATGGCGCTCTGCTCGGACCTGCTGGTGGTCGCTACCGACGCCAAGATCGGCTACCCGCCGGCGCGGGTCTGGGGCTCGCCGACCACGGCGCTGTGGGCCGCGCGCGTCGGCCCGATGCGGGCCAAGCGACTGCTCCTGACCGGCGACTCCCTGACCGGCGAGGAGGCGGCCGAGTGGGGGCTGGCGACGGAGGTGGCGCCCGCCGAGGAGCTCGACGCCCGCTTCGAGCGCCTGCTCGAGCGGGTCGCCCGGCTGCCGGTCAACCAGCTGGTGATGATGAAGATGCTGGTCAACCAGTCCCTCTACTCGCAGGGCCTGCACCAGACCCAGCTGCTCGGCACCTTCTTCGACGGGATCGCCCGCCACACCGAGGAGGGTCACGCCTTCGTCCGCCGCGCCGCCGAGGGCGGCTTCAAAGAGGCCGTGAGGGAGCGCGACGAGCCCTTCGGCGATCACGGCCTGAAAGGGTTTGGCCTTGAGTAGGCGCCCCTCCGTCGCGATCGTCGGCGGCGGTTTCGGCGGCGTCGGCGCGGCGGCGATGCTGCGCCGCGAGGGCTATGAGGACGTGACGGTGTTCGAGAAGGCCGAGCGGGTCGGCGGCGTCTGGCACCACAACACCTTTCCCGGCGCCGCCTGCGACGTGCCGTCGCACCTCTACGAGTTCTCCTTCGCGCCCAACCCGCGCTGGTCGCGGCGCTACGCCCCGCAGGCTGAGATCCAGGCCTACCTGGAGGGGGTCGCGCGCAGCCATGGGGTCCTCGACCGAATCCGGACCGGTGTCGAGGTGCAAAGCGCCCGCTGGGACGAGGACCGGGGCGTCTGGCGTCTGGAGACGAGCGCCGGTCCGCACGAGGCCGAGATCCTGCTCACCGCCTGCGGCCAGCTCTCGGTGCCGAAAATCCCGCCGCTGCCAGGACTCGAATCCTTCGAGGGACCGGCTTTCCATACGGCGCGCTGGCCTCGGGAGCTCGACCTGGCCGGCAAGCGCGTCGCCGTGCTCGGCAGCGGCTGCACCGCGATCCAGGTGGTGCCGGCGATCCAGCCGCTCGTCGAGCGGGTCGACGTGTACCAGCGCTCCCCGGGCTGGACGTTCCCCAAGATGGACTACGCCTATCCGCGCTGGGCGCAGCGGCTCTTCGAGCGCTTTCCCCTTCTGCAGCGCCTCGACCGCACCTCGATCCTCGCATTCATGGAGATCGGCGCCGCGGCGATGACCCGGCGCCGCTGGCTGCTGCCACTGTTCCGATTCGTCGGGCGCCGCCAGATCAGCAAGGCAATCGACGACCCCGGGCTGCGTGCGAAGGTGACGCCGACCGACGAGGTCGGCTGCAAGCGGATCATGCTCACCGACGAGTGGTACCCGACCTTGACCCAGCCCAATGTGAAGCTGGTGACCGAGCGGATCGCCACGGTGACCCCGACAGGGATCCGGGACGAGAGCGGAGTGGAGCGAGAGGCCGACGTGCTCGTCCTCGCGACCGGGTTCAAGACCCACGACTTCGTGGCGCCGATGGAGATCGTCGGTCGCGAAGGCCGCACCCTGGCCGAGGAGTGGGGGGACGTCGCGCGCGCCTACCTCGGCATGAGCGTGCCCGGCTTCCCGAACATGTTCCTGCTCTACGGGCCCAACACGAACGGCGGCACAGGCTCCGTCATCTACACGATCGAGGCCGGCGTGAACCACGTGATCGCCGCCCTGCGCGAGCTCGACCGCGCCAACGCGGACCGGATCGAGGTCCGCCGCGAGGCGGCGGAGCGCTTCGACCGCGAGCTGCGCACAGCCCTCGCCGGGACGGTCTGGCACAGCGGCTGCACGAGCTGGTACGTGGACGAGAACGGCAACGACCCCAGCCAGTGGCCGTGGCTGTGGACCACGTATCGGCGACGCACGGAACGACTCGAGCCGGGCGCCTACGAGCTCGGCGCGCCTGCGCCCGTCGGCTCGGGCGCCCTGGGGTAGGGTCCGCGCCGCGATGACCGAGGCGCCCACCACCGGCGACCGCTCGCCGTTCACTCCCGAGAACGTCCGCGCTTTCCTGCCGGGGAGCTTCCCGGGAGACCTGGCGATCGAGCCGCTTGAGATCGAGGACTCCTTCGCCCGGGGCAGGATCGTGGTCGACAAACGCCACCTGCACCCCGGCGGCTACGTGCACGGAGGCGTCTGGACCGCCCTCGGTGACACCGTCGCCGCCTGGGCGACCTTCCGCAACATCCCGCCGGAGCACAACTTCACCACGATCGAGCTGAAGCTCAACGTCTTCACCGCCGGCCTGCTCGGCGACGAGATCGTCGCCAGGGCCGAGCCGCTCCACGTCGGCAAGAGCACCGTCGTGATCGAGGTCAAGGTCCAGCGACTGCGCGAGGGCGAGGAGCCCCGCCTCGCCGCGAACCTGATCGTCAGCCAGTTTGTTCTTCCGCCTGCGGCCACCTGACCGGCGCATATCCACGTCCTCGGTCGCTCGCGTGCAGAGCACGCCACGCTCCCTGCGTCCTCGATCTGCTTGGTCAGTCGGCCGCAGGCATCTCTTCTAGCTGTTCGATCTGCGGCAGGCGCCAGAGAAGGCTGGCGATCGTCAAGCCGATCGCAGCACAGGCCAGAGCCAGGAACCACTGCGCGGCGGTGAGCAGTTCCATCTCAAAGAAGTCGCGGAGGGGCGCGATCGCAAGGATCCCGGCGAAGAGCGCTCCCAACCCGGCGACCATGGCCAGCATGTAGCTCTGGATCGCGATGTGCTCACGACCCGGGCCACGCTCCAACAGGAGCACGAAGCAGAGGCCGAGGACGATCAGCGTCGTCGTCGCTGCGGTCCGGCCCGCCTCCAGCGAGCCGCCGAAGACGGTGTCGACGAGGAAGAAGGAGAGGATCGAGCCAAGCGCCGTGGCCACGCCGGCGGGAACCGCGAAGGCGGCCAGCGCACGCAGCAGGCGGCCGCGGTAGAGCGGC
>DATMDR010000034.1:0-50656 GCA_035557635.1 Solirubrobacterales bacterium
GGGCGGTCAGATCGAGAATCCACGAACCGATGACGCTTCCCCGCCTCCAGAGTTCGGCGACATCCGGCAAGGGAATGTCGTATTGAAAATGCTCCGGATGCCGCAACGGCGCCGTCTCGGCATCCGCGGCGCGCATCTGCCCGCCGGCATTGGCGTGCGCCAGGAGGTTGAAGCCTTCGGCGTACGCCTCCATGAGGGCGTACTCGATCCCGTTGTGAACCATCTTCACGAAGTGACCCGCGCCGTTGGGGCCGCAGTGCAGGTAGCCGTTCTCGGCCGGGCCGGGGTCGCCGGAGCGCCCCGGCGTCCGCTCCGCCGCCTCGACCCCCGGCGCCAGCGAGGCGAAGATCGGGTCGAGCCGCCGCACGGCTCCGTCAGGCCCGCCGATCATCAGGCAGTAGCCGCGCTCCAGGCCGAAGACGCCGCCGCTGGTGCCGCAGTCGACGAAGTCGATCCCCCGCTCACGCAGGCTCCCGGCGCGGCGGATGTCGTCGCGGTAGTAGGAGTTGCCGCCGTCGACGATCGCGTCGCCGCTCTCCAGCGCGGCGGCGACGTCCTCGATCGTCTTCTCGGTGATCTCGCCGGCCGGCACCATCACCCAGACCGAGCGCGGCGCGCTCAGCTTCGAGGCCAGCTCCTCGAGCGAGGCTGCGCCCTCGGCGCCCTCGCCCGCCAGCGCGGAGACCGCGTCGGGGTTGACGTCGTAGACGACGCAGCGATGGCCATCGCGCATCAGGCGGCGGGCCATGTTGGCGCCCATGCGACCGAGGCCGACGAGTCCAAGCTCCATCGCGCCTACCCTACGCCAGCCAGGCGACGGCTGGCCGCTTGGCCAGCGGGTAGCCTGGCGGCGGATGGCAGGTACCGACGCCAAGCGAGACCGCGATACGAGCGCCGACGTACTGGCGATCTTCGGAATCACCGGCGACCTGGCGAGGAAGATGACCTTCCGCGCCCTCTACCGGCTGGAGGCGCGGGGCAAGCTCGACCTCCCGATCGTCGGCGTCGCGATCGACGAGTGGACGGTCGAGCAGCTGCGCCAGCACGCCCGCGAAGCGATCGAGGCGACGGTCGCCGAACCCGACGAGGAGGTCCTCGGCCGCCTCGTCGCCCGCCTCTCCTACGTCCAGGGCGACTACGCGGACACGAGCACGTTCGCGCAGGTGGCCAAGGCGATCGGCGACGCGAAGCGCCCCGTCTTCTACCTCGAGATCCCCCCCTCCCTGTTCGCGACCGTGGTCCACGGGCTCAGGGACGCCGGGCTGACCGAGAACGCCCACGTCGTGATCGAGAAGCCCTTCGGCCACGACCTCGCCTCGGCGCGGACGCTCAACGCCGACCTCTGCGAAGCCCTGGCTGAGGACCAGATCCTGCGGATCGACCACTACCTGGGCAAGGAGCCGGTGATGGACATCACCTATCTGCGCTTCGCCAACTCGGTCCTGGAGCCGGTCTGGAACCGCGAGCACGTCTCCCACGTGCAGATGACGATCGCCGAGGACTTCGGCGTCGAGGACCGCGGCCGCTTCTACGACCCCGTTGGCGCGATGCGCGACGTGCTCCAGAACCACGCCCTGCAGGTGCTGGCGCTGGTCGCGATGGGGCCGCCGACCGGCAACCACCACGACTCGATCCGCGACAAGAAGCTCGAACTGTTCAAGGCGACCCGCACGGCGGATCCGAAACGCTACGTACGCGGCCAGTACGAGGGGTTCCTCGACGTCGAGGGCGTGGCGCCCGACTCGACCACGGAGACCTTCGCCGCGGTCGAGCTGGCGATCGACAACTGGCGCTGGAGCGGCGTCCCCTTCTTCATTCGCACCGGCAAGTGCATGCCGGTCAAGTCGAGTGAGGTGACGGTGGTCTTCAAGCGGCCGCCGCGGATGGGGGTCGGGCCCGGCAGGCAGCCGGACGCGAACCAGATGACCGTGCGGATCGAGCCGGTGCCCGGAGCGCGCATGCGCCTCTACGCGAAGCAGGCCGGAGAGGAGGCGTTCGAGCCGGCCGACCTCGAGGTGCTGTTCGAAAAGAGGCCCGGCGAGGAGCCCGAGCCCTACGAGCGCCTGCTCGCCGACGCGGTCGCCGGCCGCCACCAGCTCTTCACCCGCCAGGACGCGATCGAGGAGACCTGGCGGATCGTGCAGCCACTGCTCGACGAGCCCGGCCCGGTCCACCCCTACGAGAAGGGGACCTGGGGGCCGAAGGACGCGGAGAACCTCACCCGCGGCATCTGCCAGTGGCACGAGCCCTGGCTGCCAGAACCGGTGCCCGGTGGAGTCCTCGGCTTCTAGGCCGGCGCAGGCCGAGGAGCTGCTGGCGAAGCTCGGCTTCGAGTCCTTCCGGCCGGGCCAGCGCGAGGCGGTCGAGGCGGCGCTGGCGGGCCGCGACTCGCTGATCGTGATGCCGACCGGGGGCGGCAAGAGCCTCTGCTACCAGCTGCCCGGCCTGGCCACGGAGGACCTGACGATCGTCGTCAGCCCGCTGATCGCGCTGATCAACGACCAGTGGCGGCGGCTGACCGCGGCCGGCCACCCGGTGGCGATGGTGACCTCGGCGATGGAGTGGGAGGACGTGCGGCGCGCCCTGGCGCAGGTCGCCGGCGGGCAGGCACGGATGGTCTACTGCTCGCCGGAGCGGTTCGGCTCCGAAGCCTTCCAGCAGGCGATCGGGCGGCGCCGGGTCGACCTGCTCGCGGTCGACGAGGCGCACTGCGTCTCCGAGTGGGGGCACGACTTCCGGCCCGACTACCTGCAGCTCCCCCGGGTGGCCGAGCGGCTCGGCCGGCCGACGGTGATGGCCTGCACCGCAACCGCGACCGAGGCGGTGGGGCGGGAGATCGCCAGCCGCTTCGCGATGCGCGACCCGCTCCAGGTCCGCTCTGGCTTCGACCGGCCCAACCTCTCCTTCGACGTCGTGCGCCTGGAAGGCACAGGGTCGAAGGCGCGGCGGCTGGCACTGCTCGAAGCGGGGCTGGCCGACCCGGACAATCGCCCGGCGATCGTCTACTGCGGCACCCGCAAAGACACCGACGAGGTCACCGCCGCGCTGCGCGACGCCGGCCTGCGCGCGCTCGCCTACCACGCCGGCATGGAGTCGGAGGACCGCACCGAGACCCAGCGCAGCTTCATGGCCGGCGAGGCCGACACGATCGTCGCCACCAACGCCTTCGGCATGGGCGTCGACAAGGCAAACGTGCGCTCGGTCTGGCACATGGCGATCCCGACCAGCCTCGAGGCCTACTACCAGGAGGCCGGAAGAGGGGGACGCGACGGGCTGCCCGCCAAGGCCGTGCTGCTGGCGATGCGCGCCGACCTCGGTCGCCTGGTGCGCTTCATCGAGCAGCGCGACCCCGAGCTGACGATCGCCCGTGAGCGCGGTTGGCGCGACTACCGGACGATCAAATCGTTCATCTACTCCGAGCGCTGCCGGCGCCGCAGCGTCCTCGACCACTTCGGCGACCGCGAGGCGGGGCGGCCGCTGGGCCGCTGCTGCGACGTCTGCGACCCGCAGAGCTGGCTGCCCGACCCGGAGACGATCGCGGTCAAGCCCAAGCGTCGCGCCGCCAAGGGCTCCGCCGCACCGCCACCCGAGCTCGCCCCCGCCGACGCCGCGCTCTTCGAGCAGCTGAAGGAGTGGCGCCTGCGAGCCGCCGACGGCAAGCCGGCCTTCACGGTCGCCCACAACAGCACCCTGGAGGCGATCGCCGCCACCAGGCCCGGCAACGAGCGGAGCCTGCTGGCGATCCGCGGCGTCGGCCCCAGCTTCGTCTCCAAGTACGGCGCCGAGGTGCTGGCGATGGTCCGCGCCGAGGCCGCTGCATGAGCATTCCCACATGGCCGACTTATCCGTCTATTTGACGGATAAGTCGCCACAGTGCCGGGCGGCACGAGATGAACCGCTCGAGCGCAACGACGAAGACCGCCGGCGCGCTGCTCTGCGCAGCGCTGCTCTGCCTAGCCGTGGCGGCGGCGTCGGCGCATGCCGACACCCTGGAGCCGCGCGGCAAGAACGTCTTCTTCGGCATCTCCGACACCGGCGACAGCGCCGACTTCGGCGGCTTCAGCGAGCTGACGGACAAGCACCCGGCCCTGATCCAGACCTTTCGCACCTGGGGCTCCGACTTTCCCGAGTCGATCGAACGCTGGCAGGCGGCACGAGCGCGGCCCGTCCTCCACATCACCACCGCCGACAACAACGACGGTCATGAGCTGATCACGCCGCGGGGAATCGCGAAGGGCGACGGGGACGCCTACCTGGTCCGCCTCAACAAGCTGTTCTGGGCAAAGAAGATGCCTGCCTACATCCGCCCGCTCGGCGAGCCCAACCGCTGCCTCAACGTCTACGCCTCCTATGACTGCGAGGGCGCCCCGCGCGGCGCCGCCCACAGGCCCCGCTGGTACAAACTCGCCTTCCGTCGCATCTACGTGATCGTCCACGGCGGCGGCAAGCGGGGTGAGATCGACGCCCGGCTCGCGCAGGCCGGGCTGCCGCCGCTGAACGTGGAGGTGCAGGGGCTGCCGAAGGCACCGGTCGCGCTGCTCTGGAGCACCCTGCCGGCCGGCTCGCCCACCGTCCCCCAGAACCGGCCCCGCCACTTCTACCCGGGTGACGATTACGTCGACTGGGTCGGCACCGACGTCTACTCCGACAACCAGGACTGGAAAGCGCTCGCCGGCCTCTACCGGCGCTACAACGACAAGCCCTTCGCCCTGCCCGAGTGGGGAGTGGTCGGCGCCGACGACCCGCGCTTCGTCCGCCGCCTGCTCACCTGGGTCGACCGCCACCGGCGCTGCAAGATGCTCGTCTACTACCAGGACTTCGGCGCCACCAGCTCCTACCGGATCCAGAACTACCCCGCCAGCCTCGGCGTGCTGCGAAGCTGGCTGCACCACCCCCGCATCCCCCACTTCGCCCCCAACCCGCCGAAAGCCCCACCCCCACCTCCGGGCGGAGTCGCGCCGAAGTCGAACTAGCGCTTCTGCTTCTTCCGCTTCGGCTTCGGGCGCCGTTTTGGCTTAGGCCGCGGCTTGGCTTTCGGCGCGACTACGCGGTCGGCAACTTTCGCCTTGTACTCGTAGGGACGCAGCGCGGTGATGCTCGAGTAGCCGGTGAGGAAGAGGCGGCGACCGTCGGAGATCACCGGCGTGTAGGTGCCGCGCGGGTAGCGGAAGACCTCCCGTCCGCTCCTCATCATGTAGCCCCTGGTCGTCTCGTTGGTGAACTCGGCGGCGTAGACGATGTCGCCGATCGCCGAGAGCGAGCCGATCACCTGCCCGCCGGTCGAGCGGCTCCAGCGCACGCCGCCGTCCTTGGCGTCGAGCGCGTAGACGTTGCCGTCGAAGGAGCCGATGTAGACGGTCGGCGGGCTGTGCTGAGTGGTGGCTACGGTCGGCCCCGAGTAGGCGTAGCCGCCGGTCGAGTAGGTCCAGGCGATCGTGCCGTCGCGGCGGTCGAAGCTGTACACGCGGGTGTCGTTGTTGCCCGCGTAGACGCGGCCGAAGGCGACCGCGGGGGTCGAGTAGAAGGCGCCGGAGGTGCCGAAGCCCTGGCCGAGCGAGTCGCTCTGCCAGACCAGCTCGCCACTCTCGGCGTCGACCGCGTTCATGTAGCCGCCGTAGTCGCCGACGTAGAGCGTGCCGTCCTGGTAGGCGGGGGCCGACTTAACCTCGCCGCCGAGCGAGGTCGCCCAGCGCACGTTGCCGTTGACCGTGCTCAGCGAGAAGAGCTCGCCGCACTCACAGCCGAAGTAGACGCTGCGGCCGATGACCAGCGGCGAGGACTCGGCGCGACCGGGCAGCTCCCGCTTCCAGATCGTCCTGCCGGTTTTCGCGTCGAGCTTGAGGATGTGGCCGGGGACGAGGTTGACGATGTAGAGGCGGCCGCGGGCGTAGGCGGGCGAGGAGGCGTTGAGGCGGCCGATCCGGCGTTTCCAGATCAACTTTCCCGTGTCGGCATCGAGGGCGCGGGCGAAGCCGCTGTTATCGACAAAGTAGAGCCTGCCGGCAACGAAGATCGGCGGGAACTCCAGCAGCGGCCGGCCCGTGTAGCGCCAGAGCTTGCGAAAGGGGGGCTTGACGCCCTTCGCCGGCAGGTAACGGGTGCGGGCGCGGTTGAACCCGAACATCGGCCAGTTGGTCAGTTTGGCTTTGGGCTTCGGCGGTTTCTGCGCCTGGAACGGGACCGAGGCGTTGTGGACGTCGGCGGGGCGCTTCAGCAGCTCGTAGGCGAGCGCGGCGGCGCCGAGGAGCAGGAGCGGGACGATCGCGATCAGGGCGAGGATCGCCCGCGAGCTCAGCGTCACCGGCGCAGCTCCCACATCTCGATGAAGCCGAAGTCGGCGAAGCCGAGGCGCTCGTAGAGCGGCGCCCCGGCGCGGGTCGCCTGCAGCGAGGCGGTCTTCAAGCCGCGCTCGCGAGCAGCGGCGAGCGCCCGCCGCAGCAGCCAGCCGGCGATGCCGCGTCCCCGGTGCTCGGGCGGCGTTGCCACCCCGGTCACGCAGCAGTCCTCGCCGGTATCGATCGTCCCCAGGCAGCCGACCGCCTCCTTGCCGTCGTAGGCGACGAGCCAGCTCAGGGACGTCTCGCCGGCAAGCGCGGTGCGGAAGCCGTCCGGGCCGTAGCCGTAGGCGCGATCGTTGAGCTTGGCCGCGGTCGCCGGGTCGCCGGGTCGGAGCTCGACCCCATCCGGGGCCGGCGGCTCGGGCGCGAGATCGGTGAGGAGCATCGCCATCGCCCGTGGTTCCGCGTCGAGGAGGTGGCCGCGGCCGGCGAGCATCCGCGCCGTCTCACGGTCCTCGTCGGGGACCCAGACCGTCCAGGCCCGCACGCCGTGCGAGTCGTAGGTATCCCCCAGCTCATCGAGCTCGTGCCTGAGGACGGCCGGGTCCTCGTAGTAGACCGAGTTGAAGACCGAGCGCTGGGGCGAGGCCGGCGCCACCGCGGCGAGCAGGCCCTCCCGGCGGACCAGGAACGAGTCGGAAGCGCCGCTGCCGAAAGCCTCGACCTCGTCGCGGAGCCCCGCGATGGCCCGCCGCCGCAGCTCCCTCTCGTCCAGGCACAGGCCCATCCGGGCCGGCTCAGCCCCCGGCCGCGGCAAGCCGCTCTGACTTCTTGGCGACGCCGCCCAAGAGCTGCTTGATCGCCTGCTTGATGGCGGCCACGACGAGGACCCCTGCCACCGGCAACGTGGGATGCGTGCGAACTGCGTAGACGACTTTGGTGCCGCTGCCGTTGGGCGTCAACTCGACCGTCCCGACGTGATCGCGGACGGGCAGACCCGACAGCAGCTTGTACGAGAAGCGAGTGGGCACCTCATATGCGATCACCTCCTCGCGCAGCGGTGGGCCGACGGCGTGAAGCACGCGGATCGCTCCGACGCCGTTCGGCGCCGGCTCCCCCTCGCGCTCCATCTCGACCTTCCGCACCGGCGTGATCTCGGCGTACCCGCGATGGTCGGTGAGCACCTCGAACACCGCCTCGGGCGGCGCCGCTATCTCACGCACAAGAGTGAAGCTGGCCATGACGCAGCAGGCTATCGAGAGGGCCGGGGGTCCCTCCCTACCCCAGCTTCCAGCGCTGCGGATCGGTCCCCTCGACCTCCTCGGCCTCTCCCCGGATCGCCATGTGGTCGAGGCAGGAGAGGACGATCTGCAGCGCCCAGGCGCTGGCCGGCGTGTTGACGTTGTCGGCGCCGACGAGGTCGCCGACGATCTCGAACGCTGTCCGCTCCACACCGCCGGAAAGCGACTCGCGCACCTTGGCGAGCAGCTGGTCGACCTGACGCCGGCTCTCGGCGATCTTTGCGTCCGGGTCGCGAAAGGGGCGGCCATGGCCGGGCAGGACGAGACCGACCTCGAGCGGCTCGATCTCGTCGAGACCACCGAGGAATTCGCCAATCGGGTCAGGCGTGTGCCCGTGGTCGAAGAAGAGAACGGTGCGGCCGAGCAGGTGGTCGCCGGAGATCATCAGCTTGCGCTCGGGCTGGTGCAGGACGACGTGCGAGGGGGCGTGGCCGGGCGTCTCGTGAACCTGCCAGGTGCCGAGATCGGTCTCGACCTCGACCCCTGGCAGCAGGTCGCGGTCGGGCTCGACGATCGCGTCGATCCCGTTGTCGTCGTCATCCTTGCGCGACTCGCGGTAGCGCTCCAGCGCCGCCGCCGGGACGCCGCTCTGGCGCGCCACCTCGATCCGGTTCTCGAGCGCCGCGGCGGGGTCATCGGCGTGGATCCGCACGTGCTCCCAGGCCGGGTGCATCCAGAGCTCGCAGCCGGCCGTCTCGACGATCGGCGCCGCCAGGCCGTAGTGGTCGGTGTGGGAGTGGGTGCAGACGAGCAGGCGCACGTCCTCGAGGCCGAACCCAACCTGGGAGAGGGCGATGTCGAGCTGGCGCAGACGGCCCTTGCCGCCGATCCCGGTGTCGAAGAGGACGATGCCGCCGTCGGCGGCGACGGCCCAGGCGTTGCCGTGCGGCACCCCGGGCCAGGGCAGCGCCAGCCGCAATCGCCAGACGCCCGGCAGCGCCTTCTCGCCCCGCGGCTGCTCGGGTCGCTTGCGATCCTGGCTCACCGGCCAATCCTTTCAGGCGCTGCCAGCCCCGCACGTGACCACGGTCAAGCTGGGATAGGTTGGCGCTCGACCGTGGCGTCCAGCAGCCCCAAGCGCGCCGGCCTCGTCCTCGCGGCGCTGATCCTCGTCGCGGCGGTCGCCAATCTGAACCTGGCAGTGGCCAACGTCGCCCTGCCGGACATCGGCAAGGCGTTCAGCGCCGGCCAGACGACCCTCAACCTGATCGCGGTCGGCTACTCGCTCGGGCTGGCGACCTCGGTCCTATACCTGGGAGCGCTCGGCGACCGCTATGGACGCAAGACGATGCTGATCCTCGGCATGGGGCTCTCGATTCCCGCTTCCCTGCTGGCCGGGCTCGCACCCTCGAGTGAGGTCCTCTTCGCCGCTCGCCTGCTCGGCGGCGTCGCCGCCGGGATGGCCCTCCCGACCACTCTGGCCCTGATCACCGCGCTCTGGTCCGGCCCGCCCCGGACCCGCTCGATCGCCCTCTGGTCGGCGATCGGCGGCGCGATCGCCTCGCTCGGGCCGCTGCTCTCCGGGGCGCTGCTGGAGCAGTTCGAGTGGGGCTCGGTCTTCTTCGTCACCCTGCCGCTGGCCACCGTCGCCCTCTACATGGCATGGCGCTACGTCCCCGCTCACGTCAACGAGACCAGCGAGCCCGTCGACAACCTCGGCGGGATCCTCTCGATCCTCCTGATCGCGGCGCTGGTGATGGGGATCAACCTCGCCCCGGTGCCCGGCAAGGGAGCGCTGGCGATCGGGCTCGGGGTGATCGCGCTGGCGGCGACGGCGGCCTTCGTGATCCGCCAGCGGCGAGCGCGCGCGCCCCTCTATGACCTCGAGGTAGCGGCGCGGCGAGTCTTCTGGGTCGCGGCCTGCGCCGGGATCATCGTCTTCGGCGCGCTGATGGGGGCCATGTTCATCGGCCAACAGTTCCTCCAGAACGTGCTCGAGTACTCGACCCTCGACTCCGGCCTGGCGATCCTGCCGGCGGCGGCACTGATGGTGGTGGTCGCCCCCCGCTCCGCCAAGCTAGTCGAGGCGCGCGGCGCTCGCTTCACCCTGCTGGTCGGCTACCTCTTCTGCGTGCTCGGCTTCCTCACCATGCTGCTGCTCTGGAAGCAGGGCATCTCCTACTGGAAGGTCGGCCTCGGCTACGCCTTGATCGGGATCGGGGTCGGCTTCGCCGGCACCCCCGCCTCGCACTCACTGACCGGTTCGGTGCCGGTCACCCGCGCCGGGATGGCGTCGGGAACCGCCGACCTCCAGCGCGACCTCGGCGGGGCGATCATGCAGTCGATCTTCGGCGCCCTGCTCACCGCCGGCTACGCCGCCGCCGCAGGCGCCGCGATCGCCTCCTCCCCGGAAGGGAACAAGGCTTCCGAGAACGTCCAGGGCGAGCTGACCAAGTCCTTCTCCAGCGCCGCCGACCTCGCCGAGCAGTACCCCCGCTACAGCGACCAGATCATCGCCGCCGCCAAGTCCTCCTTCCTGCAGGGCGACGAGTGGGCCTACGCGGCCGGCATCGTCGCGATCCTGCTGGGCGCGGCGCTCGTCTTCTTCCACTTCCCGAAGCGGGAGGAGGAGCGGGAGCTGCTGGCGCGCTACCAGGCCGAAGACGATCCCGCGCAGACCAGCCCCGGCCTCGAGTCGGGTCGATCCGGCTAGGGCGAGACGAAAGTTGCCGGGTCGGGACCGATCCGCTCGCCCGCATCGATCTGCCCGATCGCGTCCATCTCCTCGGCGCTGAGCTCGAAGTCGAAGAGGTCGAGGTTCTCGCGGATGCGGTGCGGCGTCACCGACTTGGGGATGACGACGTTGCCGAGCTGGACGTGCCAGCGCAGGATCGCCTGGGCGGGGGTCTTGCCGTGCCGCGCGGCGATCGCGGCGATCGTCTCGTCGTCGAGCAGCGCCCCCTGGGCGAGCGGGCTCCAGGACTCGGTGGCGATGCCGTGCTCGGCATGCCAGGCGCGCAGCTCGGCCCGCTGGTGGCGGGGGTGCAGCTCGATCTGATTGACCGTCGGCCGCGTCTCGGCCTCCCGCTCCAGCCGCTCCAGGTCCTCGACGCGGAAGTTCGAGACCCCGATCGTGCGGGCGCGTCCCTCCTCGCGGATCCGTTCGAAGGCCCGCCAGGTGTCGACGAAGCGGTCCTCGGTCGGCACCGGCCAGTGGATCAGGTAGAGGTCGACGTACTCGAACCCCAACCGGCCGAGACTGGACTCGATCCCTTCCAGCGCCGAGTCGTGGCCCTGCTGCGAGTTCCAAAGCTTGGTGGTGACGAAGACCTCCTCGCGCCGGATGCCGGAGGCGGCGATCGCCGCTCCCACCCCCTTCTCGTTGCGGTAGGCGGCGGCGGTGTCGATGTGGCGGTAGCCGACGGCCAGGGCCTCTTCGACGACCTCCTGGGTGTCTTCGGGAGGAACCTGGAAGACGCCGAACCCGAGCTGGGGGATCTCGACCCCGTCGTGAAGGGTGAGGTTGGGAACGATGCGACCCAGCTTACGGCTAGCTCGTCGCGAGCCCGAGCGCGAGCAGCGGGAAGGCCGCCAGCACGCCCAGGAAGGCGCCGATCGCAAGGCCGGTCAGCGTCGCGGTGCTGCGTGACCTGGCGCCGGCCAGGAGGCCAAGCAGCAGGCCGAAGGCAGCAATTCCAAGGCCGATCCAGAAGACGTCGGGCATGAGCGCGGGCGAGACTATCGAACCTCGAACCCGGCCAGGTAAGTTTCGGGCAGTGAAGATCCTCGCCTTCAGCGACCTGCACCGCGACCTCGGCCAAGCGGCGAAGCTGGTCGAGATGTCGGCCGAGGCCGATGTGGTGATCGGCGCCGGCGACTTCGCCTCAGTCCACGAGGGGCTGGACGAGACGATCGGCGCGCTGGCGGCGATCGAGGTGCCGACCGTGCTCGTGCCCGGCAACAACGAGACCGAGGAGGCGCTGCGCGAGGCGACCGGCGGCTGGGAGTCGGCGACCGTCCTCCATGGCGGCGGCGCGACGATCGACGGCACCGAGTTCTACGGCCTCGGCGCCGGCGTCCCCGTCACCCCCTGGGACTGGAGCTTCGACCTCGACGACGAGGCGGCGGCGGCAAAGCTCGCCGGCTGCCCCGAGGGTGCCGTCCTCGTCCTCCACTCGCCGCCGCAGGGTCACTGCGACACCGGCGGCCCGGGCGATGACCACTTCGGCAGCCCTGCGCTGCTGCGCGCAATCGAGGAGAAGCGGCCCCGGCTCGCTGTCTGCGGCCACATCCACGAGTCCTGGGGCTGCGAGAGCCAGGTCGGCGAGACTTCGGTCCGCAACCTGGGTCCGACCGGCACCTGGCTCGAGGCCTAAACCTGAACGTGCGCAACGGTGATCATCTGGTTGAGCTGATGGCGAGTCCCCTCCAGACGTAGGCGTCCTGCGCAAGCGCCGCCATGGCGCGGTCTGACCGAAACTATTGTGGCGCCGATTACACATTGCATGCGATGTCCGGAGGGAGGCTGATCGATGGCACGTACGAACTGGAGCGAGTCCGGCTGGACCAACCCCGTCAGGATGAAGTGCCCGAAGTGCAAGACGGTCTGGCAGGTCAGTGGCCGCGATGCCGAGAAGGGCGGCGTCGGCTGCAAGAAGCCAGAGTGCCGTGGGGAGGCACTGCATCGCGCGTAGCTTGCCAGCCGCGCGCGGGCAGGAACAACAACGGATACCAGCGGTCTACAACGGACGGAGGCGAGACGTGCCCGACGAAGAAGATGCTCTCGAGCCACTTCAGCAATGGCCGGAGAAGGTGAGCCACGAGCTGTGGCGATCCCAACGCCAGCTCTTCGGCGATCCCGATCTGGGTATGCCGGCGGCGCAAGACGGCGACCCTCAGTACAGGCAGGGAATCGGCGCAATGCGAGCCGGCGACGCTGCGGCCGCCGGTGAGGCATTCGACAAGGCGTCCGCTCTGGGACATCCGGGAGCCTGGAGAGAGATCGGAATCGCGGTCTTCAACGAGCTTCCCGCGCCGCTGAAGATCGCATCTGTCCCGCTCTTCGAGCGAGGGGCGGAGGGCGGTGATGCGCGCTCCATGTGCTACCTCGGCCTCTTCTGCCGCATCAACGACAACCAATCAGGCGCCATCGCCCACTTCCGCGCCGCCGACGGCGCGGGGGATCCGGAGGGCTCCAGAGAGCTGGGAATCCTGCTGGAGAAGACCGGTGACAACGAGGGCGCGCGGGCAGCCCTACAGCGATCACGCGATCGCGGGTCTGCCAGCGGAACGCTCGCTCTCGGCTTTTTCTCGTTGAACAAGATGTCCGACGTCGATGGTGCGGAAAGCGCTTTCAGGAAAGCTGCCGAAATGGGGCATCCGAAGGGCGCCTTCAATCTTGCACACCTACTCGAGGACCGGGGCGATGCCGATCAGGCGGAGCGTTTCCGTGCCCGCACACTCGAGAACGCCCTGCAACACCGTGCGTTGCTGGAGTCGATGGAGGGGCCCGGGTACATCGAGAAGCTCGAACAGGTACATGCAGGCCGCACCACGGCTACGACCGCGGCAAGCGGGAGCTCGTGCATGCTCTTGGCGATGGCCATGCTGGGTTTCGTCTTCGGTGTTGCGGCTCTGAGATAGAGTGCCTTTTCGCGGGCGGGACGTCCGTCGCCTACCGCCGCCGGCGCTCAGCCGACGAGCCGTTCGACCTCGAGATCAAGTCGCTCGACGAGCTGCGTTGAATCGGCCAATTACCCCACCCTGGCCGATCCATTCAGGAGCGATGCTCGGTTTGCGGGTATTTCGGCTCGGAGCGCGGCTCCAGCTGCAACTCGTCTTCGGCGCCGCGCTGTCCTTCGTCGAGCTCGAGGCTGCGCTCGCGCTCGGCGTTGAGCTGGTGGCCGAAGAGGATCGCCAGGTTGGTGATCCAGAGCCAGACGAGCAGGACGATCAGGCCGCCAAGCGTGCCGTAGGTCTTGTCGTAGGAGCCGAAGTTGGCGACGTAGAGCGCGAAGAGGGCGGAGGCGACGAGCCAGATCACGATCGCCACCAGACTGCCCGGCGTCACCCACTTGAAGCCGCGCAGCTTGGCGTTGGGCGAGGCGTAATAGAGGACGGCGATCAGGGTGACGAAGAGCGCCGCGAGGACCGGCCACTTGGCAATGTCCCAGATCGTCAGCGCGACGCCGGAGACGCCGAGTGGCTCCGCCACCGCCTCGACGATCGGCCCGGTCAGCACCAGGCCCAGCGCGACGATCGCGATCAGCACGATCATCGTCAGGGTGACGAGGAGCTGCAGCGGGCGCAGCTTCCAGAACGGGCGCCCCTCCGGCGTCTCGTAGATCACGTTGGAGGCGCGAATGAAGGCGCCGACGTAGGCGGAGGCAGACCAGAGCGCGGTGGCGAGGCCGAGGATCAAGGTCAGGCCGGCAGCGCCGCGGTTGGAGGTGATCGATTCGATCGGCCCCTGGAACGTCTCCGCCCCGGATCCAGGCCCGATCGCGGTCACGATTTCTGTGACCTTGTCGGTCGTCGCCTTCGGGTCGCCGAAGAGGCCGACCAGGGAGACCAGCGCCAGCAGGGCAGGGAACAGCGCGAGCAAGCCGTAGTAAGTGAGGGCCGCCGCCCAGTCGCTCAGGTTGTCGTCCCTGAACTCGGTCGCGGTCCGCTTCAGCGTGGCAAACCAGCTACTGCTCATCTTCTCTTCGTGCCCTTCCGGCGCCGGGGCCAAACCCCTCGCGTGACGGCTTAAAGTGAAGCGCGCAGCTCGGCCAGCGAGCGCTTTTGCACACCGTCCGCATCGAAGTTGTCCGGCGTGAGCCAGGCCTCGAAGCCGGCCCGGATCGCCGGCCACTCGTCGTCGACGATCGAGTACCAGGCGGTGTCGCGGTTGCGTCCCTTGACCACCAGGTGCTTGCGGAAGACGCCCTCGAAGGTGAAGCCGAAGCGCTCGGCCGCCCGCCGCGAGGGCGCGTTGAGCGCGTTGCACTTCCACTCCAGGCGGCGGTAGCCGAGCTCGTCGAAGGCGTGCCGCGCCAGCAGGTAGATCGCCTCGGTCGCCGCCGTGGTGCGCTGCAGCGGCGCGCCGAACCAGATGTTGCCGATCTCGATCGAGCCGTGCCCGGACTCGATCCGCAGATAGGAGACCATCCCGAGCGGCCGCTCATCGGGCAGGCCGACGAGCGTGAAGAACAGTGGATCGTCCGACGTCTCAACCTGGGCCAAAAGCTGACCCAGCTGCTCCGCACTCTCGTAGGGCCCATCGAAGAGATAGGTCCAGATCGTCCGATCGCCGTCGGGCGGATGCGAGACCGCATAAAGCGGCTCGGCATCGGCTTCCGCGTCGAGCGGCCGGAGCAGCACGTGCGAGCCGCGAAGCGCCTCCCGGCGCGGCGCCTCGACCGGCGTCCAGTCGAGCGGCGTTCCCAGCGGAGGCTCGGGCGGCATGGCGCGGACTAAAGCAAAGGCGGGCACGCCGAGGGTCACCCGGCTTCAGGCTCGCCTCCAGAGTCCTCGCGCGCCACCGCGTAGTGCGCCGCCAAGCCCACACCCCAGCCGAGCAGGGCGTACAGGAACCATGGGTGGCTGGTGCCTCCCAGCTGCCACTGCAACGCCCAGACCACGACCAGCAGCACCTGGACCGCGACGAAGACCGTCGCGTGGATGCGAAAACCCTTTTGCCGGCGCCGCACCGAGCGCTGCCGGCGCTTGCGCCGGTACTCGGACTCCGTGCGCTCGGCGGCGCGTTCGAATGCATCGGTCATGACCTTGCCTCCTCAGTTGCGAGCCGGTGCCGGCTCTCGATTTCGGCGGCCGCTCGATCCAGAACGGGCGCCACAGTTGCCACGTCGATGCGGCCCGAGAGCGGCGTCAGCCGCGCCTTGAACCGAGCAAGGACAGACTCGAGCGACTCCGTTGAACCGACGAGCACTCCCGTGCGAAGCTCCAGCGCCGCCAGGTCGTCGACCCGCTTCTCGAGGGCCTCGACCCCGGCTTCGGTGGCGCGGTAGGTGGTTCGACCGGCATCGGTCTCGCCTTCGAGCAGATGCTCTGCCTCGAGGGCCTCGAGGGCGGGATAGACGCTCCCCGGCGAGGGCCGGTACCGCGGGCCGAACAGGCGCGAGAGCTCCGACATCAGCTCGTAGCCGTGCATCGGCCGTTCGGCAAGCAGCGCGAGCACCACCAGGGGAAGCTCGCCGTGCCTGAAGAATCGCCGTCCTGACATGTCTCTCCTAGGCCGCCGGCGCGAGCTCTCGCGCGCGCAGCACGATCGGCGTCACCGGTTCGCTCAAACCCTTGAGCATGAGGGGGTGGCGCTCTTCCCGGACGACGGCGGAATCTGCCACCAGCCCCCGCGCCGACCCGGAGACCAGGGTCTCGCCGGCGCCGGCGGCATCGCATAGTCGCCGCGCGACGACCACGGGCCTGCCGAAGTAGTCGTCGTCCTCTCGCACCGTCTCGCCCGCGGCGATCCCGACTCGCAGCTCCACGGCGTCGTCGCATGCCGCAACTGCCCGCTGCATCGCGAGCGCGCCGACGGCGGCGGCCTGGGGGCTGTCGAACACGACCATCAGCCCGTCCCCGAGGCTCTTGACCTCGCGTCCGCCGTGGGCACCTACGGCCTCTCGCAAAAGCTCGAAGTGCCGGCGGCGAATCTCGTGGGCGGCCTCATCGCCTAGTCGATCGAGCATCTCCGTCGATCGGACCACGTCCGTGAACAGAATCGCCACCTGCTCGAGCTCATGGCCAGCCGGGCGCCGCGAGGCAGCCCCGCCGCGTCTCGCCCGCCCGGCTCGGGGAGTGACAGTGACATCCGCACGGCGCCTCACCGCCTCGCCACCCCCCTCCGTGATCCGATACTGGTCCCGTCGCCCGCGTGGCGCCACCTCCACCAGCGACTCCTCCTCCAGGGAGGCGAGCGCTATGAGCACGGCGCCTGGCGTCGGGCAGTCCCGCCACCCCAGCGCTCGGTTGAGCTCGGCGAGAAGCTCACCCGCGTCCATCGGCCGCTGCTCGAGCAGCCTCAGCACCACCAACAGCAGCTCACCACTTCCGATAGAGCGCGACATGAGATCCATTCGTAGCTTACGAAACTGCTACGAATATATATCGGAACTATTACGAAATCAAGTCGCGCGGCGCTGAGCTTCGCCGTCCGTCAGCGTCCCTGACCCTCGACGCGCGCCTTGAGCTCCCCCGGGCGGGCGTTGACGAGCGCTGCGCGGACGGCGGCCTCGACGGGGCCCCGGATCACCATCCCGAGCACCCGGCCGGGATCGGCGTCGAGCGTGTACGTCGCTCGAGTCCGCTGACCGCCGAGATCCTCGAGCCTCCAGGAGCCGGTGACCGACTTGAGGTCACCCTTCTCCTGGGTCCAGGAGAGGACGGTTGACGGCTCGTAGCGAAACCGCACTCGCGTCTTGACGTGCCGGACCTTGATGTCGTTCTCGATCTCGACCAGTGTCGCCCGGTTCTCGTCGTCGCGCTCCAGGGCTGAGATGCCCACGACGCCGCCCTGCCAGTCCGGCGCGGTGAGCACGTCCTCGACCACGGCCCAGACCTCGTCCACCGGGGCGTCGATCTCTGCGCTGGCGCTGCCGCCCATTCGTGCCATCGGGGGAACGCTACCCGTCTTCGATCCGGGCGGTGCCGCCGAGGTAGAGCTCGGCCACCTTGGGGTCCTCGAGCAGGTCGCGGCCGGCGCCCTGGAAGCGGTTCTGGCCGAGGTCGAGGACGTAGCCGCGATCCGACATCGCGAGCGCCCGGCGCGCGTTCTGCTCGACCATGACCACGGTCACTCCCGCCTGGTTGATTTCGCGCACGTTCTCGAAGATCGCCTCGACGAAGGCCGGGGCGAGGCCGGCGGAGGGCTCGTCGAGCAGCAGCACGTGCGGCTGCGGCATCAGCGCCCGCGCCATCGCCAGCATCTGCCGCTCGCCGCCGCTCATCGTCCCGGCGGCCTGCGTGCGCCGCTCCCCCAGGCGCGGGAAGAGCTCGTACATGCGGTCGATCCGCTCCCGCGTGCGCGAGCGCTCGAGCGAGCCCATCTCCAGGTTCTCCTCCACGCTGAGGCTGGGGAAGACGTTGTCGAGCTGGGGCACGTAGCTCATCCCGCGCCGGGTGATCGAGTGCGGCTCCAGCCCGGTCAGGTCCTCGCCGCGCAGCGTGATGCGACCCGCCCGCGGCCGCAGCAGGCCGAAGATCGCCTTGATCAGGGTCGACTTCCCCGCCCCGTTGGGCCCGACCACGGTGGCGATCTCGCCCTCGCCGACGACGAACGAGACGCCGTCGAGGACGTCGACCCCGGGCACGTAGCCGGCGACCAGGTCCTCGGTGACCAGGAGGGCGCCGTTCTCGCTCACGCCGCGCCCCCGAGGTAGGCGTCGACGACGGCGGGGTCCTGGCGAACACGGAGCGGCTCGCCCTCGGCGATCACACGGCCCTCCGCCATCACGATCACCCGGTCGGAGTGGTTCATCACCACCTCCATGTCGTGCTCGACGAAGAGGAAGGTCGTCCCCCGCTCGCGGCGCAGGCGCTGCATGTGTTCCAGCAGCCGCTTGCCCAGGGTCGGGTTGATGCCGGCCATCGGCTCGTCGAGCAGGAGTAGCTTCGGCTCTGCCATCAGCGCGCGGGCCAGCTCCAGCAGCTTGCGCTGGCCGCCCGAGAGGGTGCCCGCGTGGTCGCCGGCGACACCCTCGAGGCCAAAGACCTCGAGCAGCTCGCCCGCCTGCTCACGCACCTCGCGCTCGCGCCGCCGTGTGGCGGCCGGACGCAGGAAGAGGTTGCGAATCCGCTCGCCGGGCTGGTCCGGCGCGGCGAGCATCATGTTGTCGAGGACCGGCATCGCCGCCAAGGCCTTGGTGATCTGGAAGGTGCGCACCATGCCCCGGCGGGCGATCGCGTAGGCCGGCGAGCGGAAGACCTCCTCGCCGGCGAAGCGCACCGAGCCGCGGTCGGCCCGCTGGAAGCCGGTGACCACGTTGAAGAGCGTCGTCTTGCCGGCGCCGTTGGGCCCGATCAGGGCGGTGATCGACGCGCGCGCGACGTCGAACCCGGCGTCGTCGACCGCGCGGACACCGCCGAACCGCTTGACCACGCCCTCCACCTCCAGCAGGGCCTCCCCGTCGGTGGCCTCAGTCACCGAGCACCATCTCCTCCCTCTTGCCGAACATCCCCTGCGGCCGCAGCGCCATCAGCCCGATCAGCACCGCGCCGACGATCGCGAAGCGCAGCGCCGCCGTCTTCTCCTCGCTGATCGGCAGCTCGACGAACCTGGTCCCTTCGAGCAGGGTCCAGAGCAGGACCGCGCCCACGGCGACGCCCTTGTAGCTGGCGAGGCCGCCGAGGATCAGCACTCCGAAGGCGAAGAAGGTGACGATGGGCTCGTAGTCGTCGGGGTGGATCGTGGCGAGGAAGAGGGCGAGGAAGAAGCCGGCCAGCGCGCCCAGCAGCGCCGAGATCGCCAGCGACTGCAGCTTGTAGAGGAGGGTGTTCTTCCCCAGGGCGCGTGCCGCGTCCTCGTCCTCCCTGATCGCCCGCAGCACCCTCCCCCACGGCGTCCCCTGCACGTAGCTCAGGACGACGATGCCGATCGCGACCGTGGCCCAGACGACGAGCAGCAGCGGCAGCAGCGGCTCCGGGTCGGACCAGAAGTTTTCGACGAAGCCGAGGATCGAGTCCGACACCGATCGCCAGGAATCGTCGAAGCAGACCGGGCTGCCGCCTTCGAAGTCGCAGTAGAGGCCTTTGTTGCCGCCGGTGAGGTCGCGGGCGTTCTGGGCGACCAGCCGCACCACCTCGGCGGTGGCGAGGGTGACGATGGCGAAGTAGTCGGCGCGCAGGCGCAGCGAGGGCAGGCCGATCAGCACCCCGAAGCCCATCGTGATCAGGACGGCGGCCGGCAGCGCCAGCCAGAAGGAGAAGCCCGCCTCCAGCACCAGGATCGCCATCGAGTAGCCGCCGACGGCCATGAAGCCCGCCTGGCCGAAGTTGATGATCCCGGTGTAGCCGACGTTGAGCTGCAGGCCGAGGGTGACGACCGCGTAGATGCCGGCGACCACCAGCACCCCGCTCCAGAAGCCGAGGTTGGTGAAGGCCTCGAGCGTGAATGCGGACGGGAGGCTCATACCGCCCTCGCGCGGCCGAAGATCCCCTGGGGACGGATTACGAGCGCGACGATCAGGGCGACGAAACCGAAGGTCACCTTCCAGCGCGGTTCGACGACCAGGGTCGAGAGCTCGATCACGACGCCGAGCACGAGCCCGGCGGTGAGGGCGCCGAACGGGTTGCCGATGCCGCCCAGGATCACCGCGGCGAAGATCGGCAGCAGCAGCTCGAAGCCGAGCTCCGGCCGCAGGTTGGTGAGCGCCCCCGAGAGCACTCCCGCCAGACCGGCGAGGGCGCCGGCGAAGAGCCAGGTGTAGAGGATCACGCGGCGGGTGTCGATGCCGGCCGTCTCGGCGAGGTCGAGGTCGTCGGAGAGGGCGCGCATCCGCTTGCCCAGCAGGCTGAAGCGGACGATCAGCCCCGTCGCGACCAGAACCGCGAGCCCGACGAGCACGACGAGCAGCTCGGTCTGCCCGATGCGCAGGCCGAGGAAGGTGACGCTGTCGGTGACGTCGACGTCGAGCGTACGGATCTCACTGCCCCAGAACCACTGGATTGCCGAGCGGATGACGAAGGCGAGGCCGATCGACATCAGGATCAGCTGCAGGAACCCGGCGCCCTTGGCGCGCATCGGCCGCCACATCGTGCGCTCGAAGAAGAGACCCAAGAGGGCCGTGGTCGCCATCGCGAAGAAGATCCCGGCGGCCAGGGGCATGCCCCAGGTGACGTTCACCAGGTAGGCCATGTAGGCACCGAAGGTGAGGAAGTCTCCGTGGGCGAAGTTGACCAGCCGGAGGATCCCGTAGACCAGCGTCAGGCCGACGGCGCCGAGCGCGTAGATGACCCCCAGCGTGAGGCCGTTGAGCGAGGCCTGGGCGACGTCGTGAAGGCCCCTGGCGGCGACCAGGGCCAGCACGATCAGCGCAATGACGCCGAAAGCAACCGCGGCGGGCCGCTCCCGGGCGAACTCTCTGAAGAGCTCGCCGGGAGTGGACTCCGCCTGGGCTGTCGAGGCCTCCATCGGAGACGGGCGACGGAGCGCGTTATTCCGCCGTCACCTCCACGGTGTCGACTTTCACCAATTTGCCGCCTTTGAACTCGGAGATGTTGTAGATGTAGCGAGAGAGGTCACCGTTCTCATCCCAGTCGATCGGGCCCGAGACACCTTCGTAGTCGATGTCCTCTCCTTTTTCGAGCGCCTCGATCGCCTGCGGCAGTTGCTCGAAGGTGTACTTCGGCCCGGGCGGGCCGGTGACGTCGACGATCGCGTCGGCCATCTCGGCGCCGTCACTGGAGCCCGCGGCCACAGCCGCGAGGTAACAGAGGATCACGTCGTCGAAGGTGGTCGAGTCGAACAGGTTCCGCGCCGGTCCGGGCGCCTGTTTGTAGAGCTGGTCGAAGGCGTCCGGGGCGTCGCCCGCGAACGCTCCGGGGGCCGTGCCGAGCATCCCCTCGGTCGCCTCGCCGCCGGCTTCTTCGGGCAGTTCGGTCGAGCTGAGGCCGTCGGTGATGAACGTTTTGCTCGCTTCCCAGTTGCCGGTGCGGACCAGCGCCGGACCGAGCTTGGCGAAGGTTTCCGGGAAGTCGATGATCACGAAGTTGTCGGGGTTGCCCGACGTGATCTGCGTAGCCTCGGCGTTGTAGCTCGGCTGTTCGGGGTCGTAGATGACCTTCTCGGCGACGGTCGCCCCACGCTCCTCCAGTTCGACTTCCAGTGAGTCGGCGAAGCCGGTGCCGTAGAGGTCGTTACGGGCGCCGATATTGATCGTCTTGCCTTTGAGCCCACCGAGCTCCTGCTCCATACGGTCGGCAAGCGCCCTGCCCTGCAGCCCGTCGGGCGGGGCCGTGCGGGTAAAGAGCCCGTCATCGTCGAGGTCGGAGAGGGCGTCGGCGGTCGAGGCCGGCGAGATAAGCAGCACACCCTCGGGCACCGTGACCGAACGCGCCACGGCGACCGTCGCCGTCGAGGCGTAATCGCCCGAGATGCAGGTCGCCCCGTCGGCGATCAGCTTGCGCGCCGCCTGGACGCCGCCCTGGTCGTCAGAGGCGCCGTCCTCGGTGGCCAGCTCGACCGTCTGGTCGACGCCCGCCTGTTTGATCGCGGCGTCGATCTCTTTGACCGCGAGCTCGCCGGCCTTCTGGCCGGCCGGGCCATAGGGCGCGAGGTCTCCCGTCAGCGGGACCAGGTTGCCGATCGTCAGGTCGAGCTGTCCCGCTTCCCCTCCTCCGCCCCCACCGTCGTCGTCATCGTCTCCACACGCCGCCACTCCGAGCGCCAACACGAGCGCGGTCACGGTGGCTGCCAACACAAGGCCTGGTCGTTTCACGAGATTCTCCTTTACGCCGGGCCTCCCCAACGAGCAGGGGCAGACCATCCGTTTCCTCGGACCTACCCCTCTGGGGGTTTCTCAACCCCTTCGCGGCGAACCAGATTGCGATTGCCGTCGATGCAAAAGCTAGCTACCATAGGCGGCTCGTGAAACGTATTGCGTAATACTTTATAAGGAACGGTGCCCTGCCACCCCCAGAGACACCCAAAGCTTTCGACGTTCTGGCCTCTAGATCACGGGCCCTGCACGGCCACATGTACGTCTTGCCTGTCGCCGCGTGGGTTCTGCAGAGCGAAGCCAAGGTGATCAGTCCACGCGAGGCAATGGCTGGGTTGAAAGGGCGCGCCGACCGCATTCGGGTGATCGAGGCGCTCGCCAAATTGGCCGAGCTCGGGGCCCTGGAAGAGCTTCCGCGTGAGGATCGCAAGAACTCACCGCGAATCTTCGACCGCCGCGAGAACCCTTACTGGGGCCTCGTACAGAACTACCTATCCGAACTCGAGGCGCCGAGCTCGGCCGCGGGGCAACTCACCGAAGCCGACGACGCGAAGACAGGAGCCCGCCGTGGCACCTAAAGCCCGCTCGAGGCGCCGGGACGCAAGGCAACCGCCCCGACCCCGGACTTCAGCGGTGCTGGCAGGGGCGTCACCCGCAGCGAGCGGACTGCGGATGGCGCCAGGCAGCGCGGTGAGCGATCTCAGCGTGGCGACCTGGGAACGCAGTTGCTTTTACGCGTCGCCGATCGGGGAGCCGGAGAGCGAAGAACGCAAGCACTCGGACCTGCTCTTGGAGTCCCTCGTGCGGCCAGCGGTGGAAGCCCTCGACCCGAAGATGGGCGTAATTCGCTCCGACCGGCTTTCCTCCAGCCCGATCACCGCCAGTGTTTTCGAGCACGTGTTCCGCTCCGGCTTGATGATCGCCGACCTGTCTTTTCACAACCCGAGCGTCCTTTACGAGGTGGGCCTGCGACACGCAAGTGGCAAGCCGTGTGTCCTCATTTCACGAACGGAGGATCAGATCCCGGCGAACCTCCGCGACGTTCGGCTCGTCAAGGTGAATACCTTGGAGATCTGGGAGTTCTGGTCGAACCTCGATATCCGCCGTACGGAGATAGTGGACTACTCTCACTGGGCGCTCTCGTCCGAAGGTCGAGATTCGAACCCGGTTCAGCGCCTCTTTCCGGAGTACCGCAAGCACTTTCGCTAGCACTGCAGCGCTGAGGGACGGCGAGGAAGCCCCGACCGGCGCGCCTGACACGCCGGCATCGCTTTGCAGCTTTACGTTGCTCAGATAATCTTTTTTGCCTTGCTCCCTAGCGGACCCCGCCAGCTGAAGATCAGACACCGCTTCGCCAAGCCGCCTCTCGCCTCCCTGGGGCTCGCGATTGCCCTCCTGGCCGGCTGCGGCAGCAGCGGCGGCTCAGCCGAGTCACCTTCCGGCGGACTGCCGGAGGAGATAGTGATCGGGGCCGCGATCGCCAAGACTGGATATATGGCGCCCTACGACGCCACCATCGCCGCCGTCGAACAGCTGGTGGAGGAAACCAATACCCGTGGCGGAATCGACGGCCATGAGGTGCGGGTGATCCAAGCTGACACTCGGTCGGATCCACAACAGGCTGTTTTGGCGGTTCAGGAAGTCATCGAGGACGGCGCCGACGTTCTCATCTTCAGTGGCGAGGCGCTGACCGCGGCGGCCGGGTCGCCACTGGCCGAGGAACAGAACAAGCTCAACGTCGCCAACGCGAACGAACCTGGTTATGGACCTCCGACAACCGGTCGTCTTTCCTTCAGCTCATATCCGAGCCTCGTCAGCGAGGCCAGCGCCGGTGCCTCATTTCTCCATGGCGAGGACGTAGACGTAAGGCGTCCGTTCCTGTTTCGCGACACCGCGCTGATCTACGGCAAAGTTCACTGTTCGGCCTTCCAGCAGGCCTGGGAAAGGCTCGGCGGCACGATCGCGGGCTCCGCAGACTTCGACAACAACGACGAGTCGGTCGCCAGTCAAGTCAGCGAGCTGCGGAGCTCCGACGCGGACGCCGTGGTCATGTGCTCCTACCCACCCGGGGGCGCGGCGGCGATCAAGCAGATTCGTGCTGCCGGCATCGACGTCCCGATCCTGGGACCGGGCGCCTTCGACGGCACCTTCTGGCTGAAGGGCATCCCGGATACCAAAGACGTCTACGCCACCTCGAACGGATCGACCTACGACCCGCCCAGCGAGGCGACGGCGAAACTATTCGAGAGCCTTGAGCGTGCCGGCGTGGACACCGACGTCTCGGGCAGCCTGCTGGCGGCCTACGCCGGCGGGCAGTTGATTCTTGGCGCGATCAAGGAAACCGGCAGCGTCGACGGGAGCATCCTGGCCGATGCGCTGGAGGCCAAACCCCAAGAGACGATCATCGGCAAGGTCGACTACACGAGGAGCGATCACCGCCCGGTCGCGACGTGGCCTATTTACGTCTACTCAAGCGGCAAGCCGAAGCTGGTGGCGAAGATAAGGCCGCGGTTCATTCCCGAGTACGGCGAGTAGCCGCCCGATCCACGAACTCGGCGAACGCCCGCCGGTAAGCGAGCGTGAACCGGTCGGAGAGGGTGCTGATATCGGCATCCGGATCCAGCGACAGCTCGCGCGGCTCGATTGCCGAGACGATCGGTATGTCCTCGGCGTAGATGCGTGCGTCATACGAGATCGCCTGCTCGAGGCGATCCCGGTCGAAGTTCTCGCGGCCGCCCTCGATCCAGTAGTGCGCCGACTCGGTTGCGCTGATGGCGCGTGCGGCGTGGAGCAGGCAGCGTTCGCCGTCGTCCGTGAACAGTCGGACCGACGTGAAGTTGGGAGCGATGGCGTGATAGCCCATCTCCCGCAGCCCGCCCCAAACCGCTTCGGCGTCGTCGCCGAACTCCATCTTGCGGCGAAGCGTTACCTCCAGCCCGCGACGCTCCGGCTCGAGCGGCTCGATCACCTCCGGAAGGGCACCGAGAGTGGCCCGGTGAACGAAGGCAAGATGAGCCACGTCACGAACGTTCTCGATCATCACCCCGAGGGCGACCGGCAGCTCGAACGGCGCGCCGTGGCCCCATGTCCACTCCGCGGCGTCGAACCAGGGCAGGGCGGGCAAGTCCCCGACGGGCTCCTCCAGAACCGTCCAGACGAGGCCCCAGTGCGCGCGGGCCGGAAAGGCCAGGATGCGGGCGCGAGTGGGGATCTGGCTCTGATCGGGCAGCGACGGAATTCGGGCGCAGGCGCCGTCTTCGCCCGCCCATTCCCAGCCGTGGTAGGGGCACTGGATCGACTCGCCCTGGACCTTGCCCATCGAAAGCGAGGCGCCGCGGTGGCCACAGCGGTCGGCCACCACGGCCGGCTCCCCGCCCTCGGTAAGGAAGACGGCGAGCGCTTCGCCGAGGAGCACGGCCCGCTGAGGGCCTTGCTCCAGGTCTTGGAGCCTTGCGACCGGCTGCCAGCAGCGGCGCAGGGCAAGGGAAATCTCCTCGCTGGTCGGGACTCGCGATGGGCGATCACCAGGCATCGTGGTTGCCTGACTACTCTAGAGACCCCTTTCGTTACGGCTGCTTTCCCAGATAGGCGCGAAAGACGTCGGGGTTGCTCTGCAGCTCGCTGCGCGATCCCTGGGCTCGGATCTTGCCGGTGCTGAGCACGACGCAACGATCGGCAAAGTCGATCGTCCGGGTGGCGTTCTGCTCGACCAGCAGCATCGTCACCCCTTCGTCGCGCAGGCCCCCCAACAGCCCGTAGATGGTGTCGATCGTCCTTGGTGCGAGGCCGAGCGAGGGCTCGTCGAGGATCAGCAGCTTGGGCCTGCCGAGCAGGGCGCGGGCAATCGCGAGCTGCTGCCGCTCTCCCCCCGAGAGGCGATCGGCGCGCTCGCGGGCACGCTCCCGGAGGATCGGGAAGCGCTCGAGCGTCTGCTCCATCCAGGCCGCGTCCTCGTTGTCGCTCCGCACACCGAGCCGCAGGTTCTCCGCCACCGTCAGGGTCTTGAAGACATGCCGGCCCTCGGGCACAAGTGCCAGCCCTAGGCGCGCGATCCGCTCCGGCGGCATTCCGGTCAGAACGCGGTCCTCGAACGTCGCCTCTCCCCCGCTTGGGCGCACCAGGCCGCAGATCGACCGCAGGATCGAGCTCTTGCCCGCGCCGTTCGGCCCGATCATCCCGACCACTTCCGCACGACCGACGGCCATATCGACTCCGTGGACCACCTCGGTGCGTCCGTAGCTGACCCGCAGCCCGCGCAGCTCAAGCACCGGCGGCCACCCGGAAGGAGCTTCCGAGATAGGACTCGACGACCGCGGGATCGGCTTGGACTTCCTCTGGTGTCCCCACCCGCAGAGTCATGCCGTCGTCGAGCGCCTGGACCCGAGGACAGAGCTCCATGACGATGCTCATGTCGTGCTCGATGAGCAGGATCCCGCAGCCGAAGTCCCGCAGCACGTTTCGGAGGATCTCGACCAGCTCCTCGCACTCGGCTTCGCTGAGGCCGGCAGCGGGCTCGTCGAGGAGCAGGTACCGCGGCTGGATGGCGAGCGCGCGAGCGACCCCCAGGAGACGCTGGCCCGCCGGGGACAGGGAGCCGGCGGGCAACGCCGCCTGCTCGAGGAGGTTCAGGCGACCGAGCACTTCGGCCGCGACCGCTGGAGCGCGCCGCCTGCCGACCCCGATGCCCATCGCGCCGACGGCGACGCTCTCGAGGCCCGTCAGGTGAGGGAAGGGAAGGGCCGCCTGAAAGGTGCGGCCCAGCCCATCGCGGGCGAGGCGCGTCGGAGACCTCCCGGTGACGTCGACGCCGTCGAGCGTGACGGTGCCCGAGTCGGGCTCCTGAAACCCGCTGAGGACGTTTACGAGGGTCGTCTTGCCGGCGCCGTTGGGCCCGATCAGGCCGAGCGCCTCGCCGGGCTCGAGCTCGAGATCGATTCCCCGCAGCACCCGCAGGCCGGAGAAAGCGAGCGATATCCCCTCGGCGCGCAGGGCGCCCCTCAATGCGGGGTCGACCGCGGGTCGGCTTGCGACGGCGCGGTCCGGCTCGGGCAACGGTGCGGCGGCGGTCAGGCCCAGTCGCCGGATCCAGCCCAGCTCGCCCGCCTCCCTGGCGCCACTCAGTCCTTCGGGCATTGCGATCATCGTCGCCAGCAGGATCAGGCCGAGGCCGATGGCGGCGAGACCCGGAGCCCCGCCGATCGAGAGGGCGCCGGGCAGGTCGACGCCGTTCTCGACGCCTCGAAGCACCTCGTTCACCGTCGCGATCGCTATCGCCCCCACCACCGCCCCGAGGACGCTGCGGGCACCGCCCACGACCAGCATCGTCAGCGTCGTCACAGTCGCGCCGAAGTAGAAAGTGGTGGGGTTGAGAACGCCGGACTGGTGGACCGCCAGCGCGCCGCCGATTCCGCACAGCACGCCGCTGATGCCGAAGGCAATCAGTCGCTCCCTCATGACGCCGATTCCGATCGAGCGAGCGGCCACCTCGTCCTCGCGCGTCGCCTGCAATCGATAGCCGCTCGAGGACCATTTGAAGGCGAGCGCAAGGGCGACGGCCGCGGCAGCCCAGAGCCCGGCCGATTCGACGCTGGTCGTCGTCGGAATGCTGACCAACCCGCTGCTGCCTCCGGTGACCCGGTCCCAGTTGGCGACGACGTTGTAGACGACGACCAGAAAGGCGAAGGTGGAGATCGGGATCGCGAGGGTGGAGGTGCGCATCAAGGGAAGGCCGATCACCATCGCGAGGAGGCCAGAGACCGACGCGGCGATCAGCGTCGAGAGCAACGGGCCAAGGTGTGCGTCGGCGATGAAAGACGGCAGGCCCGGCGTCTGCAGCAGGGCGAAGGCCGCCGGCAGGGTGAAAAGCGCCGCCACGTAAGCACCGGCCGTGGCGAATCCGAGCTGCCCGAACGAGTAAACCCCGCTGTTGCCGATGAAGACCTGCAGGCCGAGGACGACGATCAGGTTGCAGAGGATCAGGGTGACCGTGCCTTCGAAGGAGGGCGTGCCGTTGGCGCCTATCAACGTGACGATCGCGATCAGTGCCAGCGGCAGCAGCAGCGAGGCCGCGGCGGACGAGCGAGAGCGAAATCGCGCGTCGCTCATACCCGAGCCTTTCCGAGCTCTCCTCCAAGCAGTCCATGAGGCCTGAAGATCAGGATCAGCACCGGGAACGTGAACACGATCGCGTCGCGGAACGGCACCAGTCCCTCGGGGAGGTAGACCCCGAGAAGGGAAGTGAGGGCGCCAAGCAGGAGACCGCCCATCACCGCCCCAACCATGCTGCCGAAGCCGCCGATCACCACGGCGACGAACCCGACCAGGATCGGGGTAAGGCCCATCGCGGGCGATACCTGGCCGGTCTGCATCACGATCAGCACGCCAACCGCGGCGGCGAGCCCTCCGCTGATCGCGAAGGAGATCGCGATCACCCGATCCGCCCGCACGCCGAGCAGGCGCGCCATGTCGAAGTTCTCCGCCGCCGCTCGCATCGCCAGCCCCGTGCGAGTTCGGTAGAGGAGCCACCCGAGTCCGCCCAAGACGACCAGTGTGAGCCCGAGAGTGACGAACTCCAGGTTCGGCACCGAGAGACCGCCGATGCTGGTCGATTCGCTGATGGAGGACGGTGTCGCGACCGATTGGGCACGAGCGTCGACCGCCACCGTGACGACGTTCTGGAGAATTGCCGCAACCGCCAGCGAGGTGACGAGCTGGGTGGAGAGGTCGGCGCCGCGCACCGGTCGGAAGGCCACGCGCTCGGCGAGGAGCGCGACCACGACCCCGGCCAGAAGGGCGGCGGCGACTCCTGCAGCAAAAGGCAGTCCGGCGAAAACGTACAGCGCGTAGGCGGAGAGCATGATGAACTCGCCGTGGGCGAAGTTCATCATCCCCATCACCGTGTAGACAAGGGTTATGCCGAGAGCGATCAGCGCGTAGAGGCACCCGAGGGCGAGGGCATCGATCAGGTTCTGGCCCAGCTCGGTCAACGGTCAGCTCAGCTCGAAGGCGAGCTGAGTGCCGTCGGCGCGGTATATGAGACGGGCGAACTCGAGCGGGTGCTCCCGCTCTGACTCGTCCGTTCGGCCGAACTGGACGAAGCGACCCATCAGGGCCGGATCGCCGGCCGAGGCGCCAACCTGAGAAGACCCCCACTCGCCGAAGAAGGTGTGCTCGATCGAGACAGTGGCGCGGGTGAGGTCGGTCCCGCGGGGCTCGGGCGGCTCCGCACTGGTTTCGAGCGCCCGTGCGGCGGGGAGCAGCCACGGCAGGTGGGCAACGGCGGAGAAGGAGTCGATCAGGAAAACCGATGGCCGACCGAAATCGGCGACGGCGGTTACGTGTGTGACCAGCGTCTCCCGATCCTCGATCTCGAGGCACTGCAACACGGTGGGGTCGGGGTGCCGCCTGCGTGCACTGAGAATGGTGATCGCCAGTTCGTCATCGCGCTCGAGCAACAACCTGACCAGCCCGGTGACCTGAATTTCACGCCGGGGCGGGGCGACAAAGGCACCCGATCCCTTGATGCGCACGATGGCGCCGTCGCCGACGAGAAGGTCAAGCGCGGGCCTGATCACCGCCCGTGAAACTTCGAACTCTTCCTCGATTTCGCGTTCGGAGGCAAAGCGGGTGCCGGCCTCCCAGCCCCCAACCTCCAACTTCACCTTGAGCGCCGCCGCGAGCTGGAAGTAGAGCGGTACGTCGCTCTCGCGGTCGAGTTCGCTGCTGCCGACCACCGATACGGCGGCAGACTGCCGAGACTGGCCGCGTACCGGTCGAGTAGGCCTGACCATTTGAATACGAGGATACCTTTCGTATCCAAGTCAATGGCGCATATCCCAACGCGCGACAGGATTCGAACCTGTGAGTCCTCAACACGGCGCCTATTCGCATCAGGGTGCGGCCCTGATCCTCTCAGCCACCCGCCTATGAAGCCTGCGGCCGATCAGGCGCCGGGTAGTTCGGTGCGTTTGGAGATGTCGAGCTTCTGGTAAACGTGGCGGAGGTGGGTCTCGACCGTCTTTGCCGTAACGAAGAGGCCTTGGGCGATCTCGCGGTTGGTCATCCCCTCGGCGGCCATGCGGGCGACCCGGTGCTCGCTCGGGGTCAGCGACTCCACTCCCGAGAGCATCGCCTTGCGCGGCCGCGCCCCGGTCGCTTCGAGCTCAATTCGCGCTCTCTCCTCCAGGGGATTCGCGTCGCAGCGGTGCGCGAGATCGAGACCCTCGCGCAGCGGCTCGCGTGCCTCGCGGCGCCGATTGGCGCGTCGCAGGGCAGCGCCGAGATCAACCAGTCCCAACGCATGCTGGAAACGGGCCCTTGTACCCTTCAGCGCGTCGACGGCCTCCCGCAGCAGCTCAATCGACTCCTCCCCCTCGCCGACGACGCCCTGGGTACGCAACGCCACCCCGATCCCCCGCCGGCCACCGGCCTCGCGCGCCAGCTCGACCGCCCGGGCCGCCTCGACCTGGGCCTCCTCGGCGTTACCCAGCGCCGCTTCGGCCCGTGCCAGGCCGCCGCGCCAGCCAAGCAGCTCGGGATTTGGAAGGGGAAGCCACTCGAGCCGAGCGGACGCCGCGAGAAAGTCATCCCGGGCCTCGACCTGCCGCCCGGTTTCCTGCCGGAGTTCGCCCCTGGCGCAGAGGAACTGGGCGCTCGGAACGCCAGAGACCGCCTCTGCTTCGGTGCGGGACTCGTCGGCCAAGCGCTCGGCAACCACCAGCTCGCCGCGGGCGGTCTGCGCTCTGATCGCAACCGATACACACATGACCCGGAACGGAACGAACCCAACTTCGCCGAGGAAGCGAACCGCGATTTCCGCGTCGACCTGTGCGTCGCGCAATTCCCCATCGAGATACCGGCAGAGACCGCGGATGCCGCGGACGGCCGGGCGTCCGATTACCGCGCCGCGCCGCTTTGCGGCATCGATGCCAGCGCCGCACAGATCCTCGGTTCTCTCCCCCCGGTCGGCGAGGCTCAGAGCGACAGCCGCCGCCGAGGGCGGGAAGCCCGCCATCGCGTCGTCGATCGCCACGGCCATATCGGCGGTCGCAGCGAGGGCGAGCTCCCGGCCGCGCCGCACCGGCCCCAGTCCGAGCATGATGAGCACGGCGGCCTGCTGAGCAACGAGGCGCCCCTGGACGGAGTCGACCGGAACATCCTCCTGCAGGTCGGCAAGCGCGACCTTGGGAACCCTTTCCAGGCCGAAAACGAGCAGCTGCAGCAAGCGCCCGCGCAGGGGCAGGCTGAGCGGGCTCCCGGAAGCTCCGATCTCCGACAGGGACTCTTCGAGCAGAGGCGCGGCTTCTGCGGAGCCGGCACGCAGACTGAGGGAGTCGGCGATCGCCGCCGCCATCTCGGCGCGGAGCACCGGCTCCTCGCTGCCTGCCCGAACGTCCCGGAGCAGATCGATGCCCTCGGGGTTGAAGTCCCTGAGCAACGCCAGTCCCAGCTCCGCCATGACCGCCGTCCGCTCACCCGGCGGCTCCCGAAGGGCTCTGCGCAGATATCGAACCGCAGCATGGGGAACGCCCCTCGCCAGCGCAACGCCCGCCGCGGCGCGAAGGCTCTCCACCGCCCACTCGTCGCCCCCGGGCTCGGCCAGCAACAGGTGAGCGGCGACGGAATCTCCCGTCGCACCTTGCTCGGCAAGCTGGCGGGCGGCGCGGGCGTGGGCCACCGCGCGGCTGGGCTCGGGCATGTCGCTGAGCACCGCCGCCCTGACCAGAGGATGGACGAAGCCGAGCGGCCGCGCGTCAAACAGCAGGTTCGCGGAGATCAACCGCTGGCAGGCGTCGGCAACGACGCCCGGCGGCAGGCCGGCGAACGCCGAGACCGCGCGAACCTCGGCGTTCGGCTCCAGCACCGCGACCGCCTGGGCTACCTCGACGGCGTTCTTCCCCAGCCGTCCGAGGCGGGCGAGTATCGAGCCGGACACTCCCGTCGCCGCCCGCTCAGCGAGATGCTCGGCGCTCTCCTCGGTCGGCTCCGACCCCTCCTCTTCGAGCCCTCGCAGCAGCTCGACCAGGAGCAGGGGATTTCCGGCAGTGACGCTGCAGCAGGCCTCGGCGAAGCGCCGGGAGGACGAGTGGCGCCCGCTGGCCGCGATCAACCTCTTCGCCGCTTCCGTCGAGAGGGGCGGGGGCACGATCCGGCGTGCGGTTGGCCCCTGACGCAGCTCGCCGAGGAGACCGGCGGGCGTGCCCGGCTCGCCGGTCCTGATCGTCAGCGCCAGCGCGATCGGCAGGCCGTCGAGCCGGCGGGAGCAGTAGACCAGGGCCTGAAGGGAAGCCGAGTCCGCCCACTGTGCATCGTCGACCAGCATCGCCAGCGGGCCCGCGTCCGTCAGGTTGACCAGCAGCCAGTAGAGCCCGTGTTGGGATCCGAACGGATCACCGTCGCTCTGGGAGGACTGCGGCTCGAAGATCGCCGTCGCCGCCGTCGCCGTCCCGTCCAGCAGCTCGGCGCGGCGCCCCGGATCATCGAGCACCGGCTCGAACAGCTGCCGCACCACCCCGTAGGGGAAGTCGCGCTCGTACTCGCCGCCGCGGGCGCGCAGGATGAGCATCTCCCTCTCCGCTCCCATCCCGGCGGCCGCGTCGAGCAGCGACGTCTTACCGGCGCCGGCCTCACCTTCGATCGCCAGCACTCCCCCATCGCCCGCGACGGCTGTATCCAGAGATCGCCCGATCGTCCCGAGCTCCTCGCCTCTCTCCAGCAGTTGAATCGGCGCCGCCATCGGCCCTGGCGATCCTACGCGGCCCCCAGCGCTCAGCCGACCACGGCCTCCTCGCCGACCCCCGGCGTCATCGCCAGAGTCAGCGCGAAGACGAGCGCCCGGACCGCCTCCGGAGAAGCGGACCGGGATTCCTCGATCAGCGCGGCGAGTGGAGCTCGCGGGACCACGCTGACAGCGGGATCTGCCGCGAGAGTCAGCAGCGCTAGGTCGAGGGACCGCGAGGGGTCGCCGCCGCCGAGCATGCATCCTCCCGCCGCCGAGAGCAGAGAGACGAGCCTGCTCTCCGTCGGCGTCAGTGCCTTCTCGGAGGGTCCCGCCGCTGGGCCGGCATCGATGCCTGGCTCCCCGGCGAGCAAAGTTTCGAGCTGGCCGCCCATGACGAGTGAGATCGCGTCGTCGGAGAAGCCGCTGAAGCGGGCACAGCGCAGGGTGATCGCCAGCAGCAGCTCGACGTCCATATAAGGAGCGTCGCTGCCGTAGAGGATTCGCCCTGGCGGCACCAGCGCAAACAGCGCGAGCAGGTCGGCCGCCACCAGCCACGCCGTATCGAAGTAGATGTTGGGGTGGTCGGGCACCACTCGCCACAGCCACGCGAGGTCGGAGACGCCAGCGTGGGCAAGGATGATCGGGCACTCGCGATGGTCCTCCGCAAGCGTCGTCAGTGCCGTGCCGAAGGTGCCGACGCCGGTGCCGGCGTGGATCAGGACAGGCACACGTGCCGCAGCGGCCACCCCGAAGAGCTCCTCGACGCCAGGGTGATCGAGTGGGAACGCCTCTGCCCTGGGGTGCAGCTTGAACCCGCGCGCCCCCGCAGCCAGCGCCGCGGCGGCGTTGCTGGCAGCGTTGATCTTTGGATCGAGGCGGGCAAAGGGAACCAAGCGGTCGGGGTGGCGCTCACACTCCTCGACGACGCGGCTGTTCTCCAGCTCATAGCCACCCGCCACGCAGAAGGGGAAGATCACCGACTGCCCGTCCAGCGCCTCCAGCTCGCGGACGTGCTCCTCGCTGGTGCGGGTGCTGCCGTCGATGTCGGCACCGGTATGTGCATGGGCATCGAACGGTCTGACCTGGCCCGCCCCGAGGGTCTCCAGCTCGGCCTTGATTTCAGCGCTGGCGCTCAACGAGCACGCCCTGCGGGTCGACGCCTGGCATCCGGGCTACCCGTCAATTCGCGCCGGATGAACGCGTCGCTCTGCATTGGGCAGAGCATCGCCATCTGGGCGGCCGCCGCGAACGCTCGCGCCACCCCCTCACCGAAGGCTCGACCGCCGTTGCTTCCTCTCCAGCTGCTCGCTTGCGCCATGCGTCGATATTCCGTCGCCGGCGTCCGCTTCGCGTCAGGGTGCCCCCCTGATGTTCCCGACTGCGCTACGCCGCGTGCGTCGGATCGCGATTGGAGGGTCAACGCAACTCAGCGCTCCGCGAGGATTCGCGGCCGGCCGCTTCAGCGTCGCCGATCGTCTGCAGACGAACCCACTCGTCGAATCCTGGGGGAGAGAGGTATGCCACCTGTGAAGCGACGATCAGGGCACCTGCCATCTCCACACCCGTGCTGCTCAGGCGTTGGTGCTTTGTCTTTCGGCGAGTGATTCTCATTGCATTCGATCTCCGGCCATGGGGTGCGCACCCTTTTGTGGTGGGCTAGCTGACCAGCGAGACGAAGGTCCAGATCGCCATCTGGAGGATCATCAGGCCGGCGATCACGATCGCGGCGACGGCGAGCTTTGAGCCGCCGAGCAGGCGATGGGCACGGATGCCGATCGCGATTGCCGCGATTGCCAGAGGCAGGCCGATCCAGAGCCCGCCGGAGGGTAGGTCCCAGGCGAGGGTTGAACCGGGCACCGCGAGCAGCGCCAGCAGGAGGGCAAGGCCCGGCTGGGCTTTTCGTGGGGCGACGTTGACGGCGGGGCGGTCGAGGGCCTTCTCCATGATGGTGCTCCTTCGGGTCGTTGGGCGAACAACCCGAACTTAGGTCCGCCATCGTCGCCGCACATCGAGCCCAGCACTGGAGTTACGCCCGGGCGATCACTCGAATCCGGACAAGTGCTACCCCGTGGCCTCGACCGCGCGTAGGTAGGCGATCACCGCGAGAACACGGCGATGAGCATCGGCGTTCTCGGGCAGGTCGAGCTTCATCAAGACGCTGCGGACGTGACCCTCGACGGTTCGCTCGGTGAGGACCAGACGGCGGGCGATGGCATTGTTGGTCAGGCCCTCGGCCATCAGCGACAGAACCTCCTTCTCGCGCTTGGTCAGGGCCCTGAGCGCGTCGTCGGAATCGCCTCCGACCAGGGAAGCGACGACCTGTGGGTCAAGCGCGGATCCGCCCTTGGCGACGCGCTCCGCCGCCTCGAGGAAATCGGCGACGTCGAGAACGCGATCCTTCAACAGGTACCCGAAGCCGCCCTGGGAGACGAGGCCGACCGCTCCCGCCGCCTCGACGTGTTGGGAGAGGACCAGCACGCCAACGCTCGGATGGGCGTCGCGAATCCACCGCGCGGCGCGGATTCCCTCGTCGCTGAACGGGGGCGGCATACGGACGTCGACGACGGCCAGGTCCGGCTCCCTGGCGCTGATCGCGGCGCGCAGCCGATCGGCGTCTGCGACCGCGTCCGTCACTTCGTGGCCGGCGTCCCGGAAGAGTCGCCCGAGTCCCTCGCGCAGGAGCGCTTGGTCCTCGGCGATCACTACCCGCACGGGAACTCCGCTGTGACCAAAGTCCCCTTGCCTGTCGGACTGGCCACGGTGACGCTGCCGCCGAGCGCGGCGACCCGATCGCTGATCCCCGCTAGACCCGAGCCCGGCGAGGGAGCCGCGCCGCCGACGCCGTCGTCGCGGACCGAGACCACGAGGCCGCCGTTGTGGCGGCGCGCCGTGACCGCTACATGAGACGCGTTCGCGTGCTTGGCCGCGTTCGCCAGCGCCTCGCTGGCGACGAAATAGGCCGCCGTCTCGAAGCGCTCCTCAAAGCGCTCCCCGGTCGCCTCGACCTTGATCCGCAGCCGCGAGCGCGAGGCCAGCGCCTGCAGCGCCGTCGCCAGCCCGTCGTCGAGACCGGCGGGACGCACGCCGCGGGCCAGCTCGCGCAACTCGGCGATCGCCCGCGAGACCTCGCCGACAGTGGAGTCCAGGATCTCGGCCTGCTCGGTTTCGGCGGGCAGCTGCCCCTGCAGGTGTCGCAGCGCGAGACCGATCGAGACCAGGCGCTGCTGGGCGCCGTCGTGGAGATCTCGCTCCAGGCGGCGGCGCTCCTCGTAGCCGGCGGTGACGATGCGCTCGCGTGATTCCTCGACTTCGGCCAGCTGCCGGCGCACCTCGACCCGCAGCCGGGCGATCTCGATCGCCAGCCCGGCCGCGCCGATCACGCTCTCGAGCAGGTCCGGGCGTTGGCCCAGCGCCTCGTCGTGGACCACGGCGGCGAGCGGCAGCTCGCCGCGACGGACCGGCGTGCGGGCGCGCCCGTCGCCGGCCGCCGACTCGACCACGCGGCCGTTCGTATCGACTTCGGTTCCGTCCGGCAGCGAGAAGAGCAGCTCCAGCTCGGAATCGCCGAGTGCCCCGGCGAGCACCGCCCCGACCTGCTCGGGCGCCGCCCGACCGGCGCGCAGGTCGGCGAGGAAGCCTTCGACCATGCGCAGCCCCTCGTAGCGGGCTCGGTTGAAGCGCCGATCGACCAGCAGCTGCATCCGCGCCCGCAATGGTCCGAAGAGCAGGGCGACGATCAGCGTCGCGACCGCCGTCGGCAGCGTCGAGCCCGAGCCGATCGCCAGGCCGAGGCCGAGTGAGACCGCAGCGAAGGCAGCCGCCAGGCCGGCGGTCAAGCCCGCGTAGACGAGGGTGCGGTTGATCAGGCGATCGATCTCGTAGAGCCGGTAGCGCATCACCGCGACCCCGATCGCGATCGGCACCGCGGTAAGTGCCACGACCAAGGCGACCGTCGTCGCCGAGCCGTCGTTGCCGCTGATCTCGATCTCGATCAGGCAGGTCGCGACTGCCGCCGGGATCAGCGCTGCGGCGTAGGCGAGCCACCTGAACTGCAGCCTTTCGATCCCGGCCGAGCGCTTCAGCCGGGTTCGCATCGCCAGTGCCCCGCCGAAGAGGGTGGCGAGCGCGCCCAGGCCGCTGATCATGAACGGGATCGCGACGACGGACTCCGGCAGTTCGGGCAGCGGGCTGGACTGGCCGACGAAGGGCTCCTCGAAGCGTTCGGCGGCGAGCAGCGAGACGAGGAGGAGGATCGCGTAGGAGGCCGCCCCGGCGATCGCGTAGGGGCGCCAGCGCGGCGAGGGCAGCCGGCCGTCCGGGAAAATCCATGCGATCGCGGTGATCGCGGCGAAGAGAAGGGGCCATGCGCGCTGGCCGAACAGCACGCCCCAGGAGGCTCCGGGCAAGGCGCCGGGGTTGGCCAGGATGGCGTAGTCGGCATACGATTCCGCCAGCCCCATCGTCGCGATGATGGCTCCGTTGGCGAGCAGCAGCCAGCCGATCGGGTTGGTTCGGCGGCGCGTCGCCAGCAACAGCCCGACCCCGGTCGAGGCGATCGTCGCCATGGACCAGGCGAGGAGCTCCCAGATGCCGATCCCGTAGCTGCCCGCCCGCTCGTTAAGGACGGCGGCGAAGGCGAAGGCGATCACCGTTACCGACGCCACCCCCCACGGCGCTATCCGAGATGCCCGCACCTCAGGATCATTCTCTAATTCGGGGCGCTCCACAACCGTGCTACCACGCGCTTCGGGACGCCGAGCGGGACGGAGTCGACTTCATCGAGGCTCAGCGCATCGTCAACGCGCTCTAAGCAATGCGATAGCGAAGGTAGACCATGCCGTTGCCGAAACGGCGTTGGTCCAACAACTCGAGCCCTAGGCAGACACCCTCAGGGAGGGATCGCTTGCCGCCTCCCACCACGATCGGCGCGAGGAACAGGTGGCACTCGTCGATCAACCCGGTTTTAAGAGCTTCGGCGGCAAGATCGGAACCGCCAATGGCCATGTCGCTGCCTACCTGCGCCTTCATCGTTCGGACAGCCTCTGGATCGAAGTCCCGCTCGATCCGCGTCCTAGCGGTGGACACGCTCTCCAGCGTCCTGGAGTAAACGACCTTGTCGGCCGCCCGCCATATCTTCGCGAAGTCTTGCGCGAAGGACGGTAGGTCGACAAGGGCGTCAGCGGTCTCCCAGTAGACCATCGTCTCGTACATCCTGCGCCCGTAGAGGTAGGTGCCGACCGGTCGCTCGAGGTCGTTGACGAAGGTATGCACTTCCTCGTCCGGCTCCGCCCAATCGAAGTTGCCGTCCTCGTCCGCGACGTAGCCGTCGAGGGAGGCGATCACCGAGTAGATCAGCTTGGCCATCAGCACGAGGTTATGGGTGTCGGGGCGTTTTCGCCGTTTTTGAAGCGCCCCAAAACGGAAACCTGCTCCGCAAGCAGGTTTCAACGAACGCGCCCGACAGGATTCGAACCTGTGACCTTCGGTTTCGTAGACCGACGAGTGCCCGCTTGACAGAGCCGGCTGCCGGGATTCTGAGACCGAGATGAGACTTGACAGGCGCGGCGGATCGGCCGAGGGTCAATAATCTAGCGCAGACAATCCGTATCATCTAGGCATGGCATACGAGCGGATCAAGGCCGCGCACGCCGGCGCGAAGAATCGCGGCGGGGCCTGGATGACGCGTGCGGAGGCAAAGCAGACCGCAAAGCACCAACGTCGGCAAGCAGACCAAGCCGAAGTGCAGCGAGGAGCAAAGGACGAGCCCGAGATGGCTGAGCTCCCGGAGTCTTGGCGACGGTTTCCGTCGGGCGAACCGGTCCCTAACTGGGTCGCTGCTCTCGATGAGGCTCGGCGGGGCCGGTAGGTGGCTTCAGGGATCGCAGAAGCGAGCGGTACCATCCGAGCGATGACAGCGAAGGAAAAGCTTCTCCAGCAAGTGCCTCAATGGAATGACGCGCAGGCGACCGCCGCGCTCCGCGTAGTTGAGGCGCACGACGAGCTGGCGTCGTACCTCGAGGAGGAGGCTCTTTCGGCCGACGAGCGTGAGGACCGCTGGGCAACAGCGAATGCCCGCGAGGCAATCCGCGAGGAGCGGTGGTAGCCCGAGGCGAGGTCTGCTGGCTTGAGCTGGCAGAGGAGGGACGCCGCCCGGTCTGCGTACTGACGCGCGACGAGGCGATTCCGAAACTGCGAAACGTCGTCGTCGCGCTGGTCACCCGCACGATTCGCAGCATCGAAACCGAGGTTCAACTGGACGCAAGCGACGGCATGCCCCGCGAGTGCGCGATCAGCCTCGACAACCTACGGACCGTGCCGAGAGCGCTCTTGGTTGAGCCGATCACAGAGCTGGGCTCCGACAAGATGGCCCAGGTCTGCAGAGCGCTTGAGGCTGCAACCGGCTGCCGCTAGCTCTTACGGGCAAAGTAAGGGGAGGTCCCGACAGAGGCCTTTCTGCGGCCTCGGCTTTGTAGCCCGGCCAGGATTGCTAAGTTCGTTCGGTCCCTTCCTTCTGCGAATTGCCGCGCATTAGGCGTTACGGGAAAGGCTGCCGCATGGCGGCTCGCAACCGCATTCTGGGGGCTCGGGGGCAACCGCCCAAAGGATGGCGCGAAGCAATTGCTTTCGTCGGGACCCAGAGCCCTTCGAACCGATCACTTCACCGTGAGCAAAATCTTCCTCGATGGGCGCTCGACAGACGACCTGACCGGCGGCACGGGCCTGTTCAGCCGTCAAGAAAACCAAATATGGTTCTTGCTGAGTTACGACATCTCGTGGCTCCCTGTTAGACGATCTCAGCGTGTCGTCCAATATCACTGACATCTCGCGCTGTCGGAAGGCACCGCTAGATACTCGGGTGCAGTCGAGGTTCTCGTCGGGCACCATGTGAAGGTCCGGCCTGATGCGCCGGTACAACTTCAAGTCGTTCGGAACTGATGTGTCGTCTTCAGCCGACATCCGCCGGATCGTATCCGGCAGCCAGGCGGCTACTCAGACCCAATTCAGCGAAAAGCGAAACAGCATCAGAACTCTCCCAATCCTTCTGGGAGAACAACTCGTAAACGTAGATTTGAGTGCCCTTGGGAACTTCAAACTCAATCTCGACATCAAGCCCAGCCCGATGCCACTCAGCCTGAAGGCCTCCGCTCTCTAGGGGCACGATGCTTGGTGGCGGAGTCTGGGGGGTCATCATTGAATTCAGGAATGTCAAAACGCGACTAAAGGCCCCGTCAAGAATTGGCTTTGCTCGGTGCGAATCCCACTGCGACGGCAAGATTCGGAGGTACTGCATGCGTTCTAGCACCGGCTTGAGCCACGGCGTAGCTGTCTTGAGTCCGGTCCAATCGCAGCCACAATCCCAGGCCGAAAATGGATCATGCGACTCAATGAAGGCCTTCTCGCCAAGTACTGGAAAAACAAAGCGAGTCTCCCTGATCTCTGTCGAAAGCCCTGAGAGTGGGGTTCCGACGGACTTCATCTCGCAGATGCCGAGCAACGTGGGAGAAAAGGCCGGCCAATAGTTGTCGAAGAGAAGCGTCGAGCCATTGCCAGCTCCCGCTACCGACCGGTACAAATCTTGTGGTGGTTCGACAGTCGCAGGCATCCCAGTCGCCGTCATTGGAATGTCTACAAAAGCCCAGAACTTCCCTTCCCCCGACTCCTCCCTTGCTGAGCCAGGCGACGAGACCCCATGTAGCAGCAAGGCTTGATCCGTCAATCTTCGAGTCCCCACTCTTGGTGCATGTCCTCGGTAGTTATCTCCTTGAATGTACGGACGATGCGATCATGGCCGTCATCGAAAAAACCGATAGCGCCGTCCAAGTCCGGGGTAGTCGGGGCTCCACGAGACATAAGCGTGACCCCGTAGACTGGCGCATTGTCTGAGTTGCGGAATCCTGGACTCGCGCTGATGTAGAAGCGACCAAAGGGCTCCTCATCGTCATGGCGCAGCACATGCCGCGATTGGAATTGCGTGTCCTCCGCTGCTGGCACGGCTTCCAATGAAATCTGATCTTTGAACAGCCTCAGGACCCGACTCAGCTCCATGTGACCGAACCCGCTCTCGGGGCTCGCATTGATCTGGTTGATGTACGTGATCTCGCACTGCGTTATTTCAAGGGAAGCTGACACAGCTTCTTGGAAGATTGGAGCTAGCTCGCTAAAACCCTCCCGCACGTGCTCGTAACGGGGGTACGGGATGTCATCTCCCTGCTTACGCCAGTTGATTAGAAATCGGTCTTTCTGGAACTGAATGAGGTCATTGCCAGGCTCAGAGATACACCAGTAACGCTGCGGAAAGGCCTGAGGGCCAAACTCAAGCTCTATGGATCCGGGTTTAGGGGGCGAGGAGAAGTCCTCGACTACCGAGGCAATGGGAGGTTGCCGTTCTAGCGTCGGGAAGCGGCTCTTGATCCTAGGCCAGAACTCTGCCAATAGCATCGCGTCATCGCTCGCTTGGTTCGCGAACTGGATTGACAAGACCACCTCATTGACGGGTGGACGGGCGAAGGTGACCGGGTGGTCGATCGCGGTCTTAGCGGCAGCATCCACGAGGCGGCGGCAGTCTATCCGGTGGTCCGGTGCGAAAGTTGCAAAGTACGCAACTCAAGGGTAGCGCCCGGCCTTTTCCTCGCGATCAGTCGATCGCCAACCGTACGACCTCAAAGCTGTTTCCCACAGGATGCGTGTACCGGGCCAGCATCGTCTCAACGCGGTGCCCTGCGATCTCGGCTAGGTCGGCGTCGTTGATGCCTGCTGCTCGCAGGTGCGTGACGTAGCTATGGCGGCACTCGTGGGGACGGATGTCGATGCCTGAGGCTTCCTGGGTCGGCTTCCAGACATCTCGGTAGAAGTTACGCTGGCGCCAAAGGCGGCCGCTCGGCGTCGGGAAGAGCAGGTCGCAGTCCTCCCCGTTGAGTCGCATCTGCGCTTCGATTATCCAGGCGAGGGTTGCCGGGCAAGGAACGACGCGGCCGGCCGATTGCTCGCCGTGGTCGGTCTTGGTGCCGGTGAGGGTCGTGCCCTCGTGGGCGGTTCGCCTGATCTGCAGCGTCTCGCCGTCGAAGTCCTCTCGGCGCAACGGCAGCACCTCCCCCAGCCTCATGCCGGTGTCGGTGAAGACGCGAACCATCGCCTCGTAGCGCCCGGCCGCTTTGGCGAAGCGGTGCATCTCCTCGAAGCTGAAGACGCGGATCGGGCGGCGCTGCTTCTTTGCCCTCGGATCGTTGGCGCGCACCCGGACTCCCTTGAATGGGTTGAGGTCGGCCACTTCGTCGGTGATCGCGTCCTCGGCCATTGCCGACAGAGCTCGCAGGATGCCGACGACTCCGGTGGTCGCTCTGCCCTGGACTCTGAGCATGTGGTCGACCAGAGCGAGGGCGTGACGGCGGCGCAGCTCGCGCAGCGGCCATTGCTTCAGCGCGATGCCCTCGACCTCCACCTCGAGGACGCGGCCGATGCGGTGCTCGTTAGTCGCGTTGGTGCGCTCTGAGCGCGGATGGCGGGTGGTCCAGATGGCGAAGTACTCGCCCAGGGTGTCGGGGCGTTCGGAGAGCCCGTAGGCCTCGTCTATCGCCCGCTGGGCCTCGCGCTTCAGCGTGAAGGTGCCCTTGCCGCCGTTCCAGGTCGGCTTGGCGATGTGGCGGCGTCTGTCGCGGCCGGTGTAGCGAGCGACCCATACGAGCTCGCCGGAGGGGTTGCGGCGCTTGACCGGAGCCTCACGGCGTCTCATGCGGCCTCGTCTCGGTGGCGGGCGAGGAAAGCGTCAACGTCGGCAGGGTCGATCCGCCTTGCCGCTCCGAGCTTGTAAGAGGGCAGCTCACCGCGCCTGATCCAGTTGCGGATCGTGCGATCGGAAACGGCAAGGTAGGCGACGAGGCTGCGCTCGGTGAAGAAGTCTCTGGCAGGTTCTCGCTTCCTCTCCATGCCCCCGTTGTCCAGAGAGGGCGGCTTTTGCATCGGCCTGAGTCGTGACCTTCGGCTGCGCTTCCCCGGGCGTCCGTACAGGCGGCCGTCGCACGGCGAAGCCGTGCCAAGATCGGCCGCCAGGACGCCCGGGAAAGACTGCTTCGAGCGTTGACAACTCGCTGGCCAGAAAGCGCGGCTCAGGCACGGGACCGAAGGGTCCGTAGTGTGTCGTGCTGTTGAGGTTGGGGTTGCGGGGAGGGCTTCTGAGGACCTCCAGGGCACCTCTGCCTCTTGGCCTTCCGTCCTGGGGGCTCGTTTTCTTCGTGGTGGCCTTGGGCTCTCTGATGGATGGTCTGGCTGGTCTTGGCTTTTGGGTTTGCTTGGCATTTGGGTCGGCCATTAGCCCTCGCCACCCGTGAACTGCCCGAGGCGCGTTCCGCCCGGTTCCCAATCCATCCCGTCGAGCAGTTCGCCGGGCGGGATGCCCAGTGAGCCCGCGAGCTTGATCAGGGTGTCGACGCGGCAGACTCGTTCGCCGTGCTCTATCTGCCCCACCGCCGTGCGGTGGAGCGAAGCCATGACCGCCAGCTCTTCTTGGGAGAGCTTGGCCCGCCTGCGACAGTAGGCGAGGTTCGCGCCGAACTGGTCCGCGACCATCAGCCTTCACCGGCTGAGCTGTCCGAGCAAGCCGTGAAGCGCCTGGTGCTCTGCGATCACCCGCTCGTACTCATTGTCGGCGTCGATGATCTGGGCCAAGTCGCGGAGGACGGCACGCACATCGCTATCGGGAACGATCACGCACTCGTCCAGTGCCGTTAGAAGCCGCCCGTAGACGGCCTCCTCGCGATGTAGGCGAGTCGGTTCCCGGAGCTTGTCCGGATACCTCTCCAACTCGTCTTTGATGCCGTCACGCGCCATCTCGAAGAGGCTGCGCAGGAAGCGGACCTGATCGGCGGGGATTGTGAGGGCGACGGCATGGCCGCTGCCCGTAGGGTTCTGATTAGCCATGAGGAGCCACGTCTCCTTGTGGTCAGGCCCCCGGTTGGCGTTACAGCGCCGCCGGGGGCCGCTTATTTGGATCGCTCGCGCCAGCGTAGCATGAGGCGTCGAGGGGTATCTACGGGTGCCTACTGCTTCTGCTTGAGAACCTGGGCGACTCGCGTGAAATGCAGGCCGGTCTCCTTGGCGATGTCGCGCATCGAGAGACCCGCCGCTCGTGCCTGTTCGAAGCTCTTGCGGCGGACCTTGCGCGCTCGCTCGTGCTGATCGCCCGTGCGCTCGAAATCCGACTGCGCGCGGCGCACCGCCTTTCGTGCTTTGGCCTCCGCGTCGTTCGCCATCTGCGTTGGACCCTATTCGGCCCCGCAGAATGAGACCAGGATGAGACCACGGCCGCCCGGAACGGACCAGAACGCCTTGGAAGCGCGCGGAACACCAAATCGAGAGACAGCGGCCGATTCGGCTCTGCACCGGGAAATGCGCGGCCTCGCCCGGAACGAGAAGGAACGCGCCCGACAGGATTCGAACCTGTGACCTTCGGTTTCGTAGACCGACGCTCTATCCAACTGAGCTACGGGCGCGGGTTGCCGGGCGGAGGCCCGGAGGGGCGATTCTAAGGGCTCGGGGGTGCTAGGCGGGCTCGGCGGGCTGGTTGAGGCGGACGTGCCACTGGATCGTGGCGGTGGCGACGCGCTGGCCGGCGGCGTCCGACAACTCGACCTCACATGGGAAGACGACCTTGCCCTCGGCGTCGAGGGTGGCGAGGGCCTCCTCCGCGGGAACGCCGAGCTTTGCGGTCGCGTCAATCGGACCCTTGGCGATCTTCTCGTAGGAGATCTCAGCGCTGCGGGCGAGCGGGGTGACGTCGCCCATGCGCTCGGCGAAGGCGCCGACGAAGGCGGCGCCCGACGCGGTCTCGGCCACGGTGAACAGGGCGCCGGCGTGCTGGGAGCCGACGTGGTTGCCCAGTTCCTGACGCTCGGGCAGGCGAACCGTCGCCTCGCCCGGGCCGACGCTGGTGATCTCCAGCCCCAGGAAGCCCGCGAAAGGCACCGCCTGGGTCATCCCCTGCGCTATCGCGTCGTAGTCGACCATCGGCTCGGGACCCTATCCCGTTAGCGGCCCTCGAACTCGGCGTGCCCGGGGCCCTGCTCGAGGAAGGTCTTGACCGCCCGCTGCAGGTCCTCGGTCGCGAACAGGTCGGCGGCCTCGGTACGGATCGTCTCGTCGGCGGCGGGGACGCCGCCTTCGCGGAAGCGGCGCAACACGTGCTTGGTCATCGCGTGCGCCTTGGTCGGGCCGGCAGCGAGCTCGGCGGCGAGCTCGCGCGCCCGAGCGTCGAACTCGTCGTCCTCGAAGACCAGGTTGACGGCGCCCCAGCGCTCCAGCTCCTCCGCCCCGAACAGGTCGCCGCTCATCACGAACTGGGCGGCGCGGCCACTGCCGGCGCGCTCGGCGAGGCGCTGGGTCCCGCCCATCGAGGGGGTCAGGCCGACCACCTTCTCGACCAGGCCGAACTTGGCGGAGCGGGCGGCGACGATCAGGTCGCAGCCGAGTGCCAGCTCGAAGGCCGCGGTCAGGGTGAGGGCGTGCGCGGCGAAGACGACCGGCAGCGGCAGGGCTTCGACCCGTTCGACCGTGCCGATCAACTCGCTCCAGAGCTGGCTGCCCTGCTCTGGCGTCAGCCCCTCGAACTCGTGCACGTCGACGCCGCCGGAGACCGCGCGACCCTCGGCGCGGAAGAGCAGCGCCCGCGGCGGGTCGGCCTCGACCTCGGCGATCGTCGCCTGCAGCGCCTCGAACATCGCCCGGTCGAAGAGGTTGAGCGGCGGGCTGTCGAAGGTCGCCACCGCCAGCCCCCCGTCGCGCTCCAGTCGGATCGGCCCGGACACGGGCGGAACCCTACTTCCCGGCTTTCGCCTCAGGGCACGCGGTGGACCTCGAAGAGGTTGGTGCCCAGCTCCTGCTCCGGCAGTCCGGCGGTGATCGCGATCAGCTCGCCCGACTTGGCAATGCCGTGCTGCGCCGCAAGCGCGGAGCACACGTCGAGCAGGCCGCGGACCTCGGTCGGGTGCTCGCTGAGCACAGCGGTCACCCCGAACAGCAGGTTGAGACGACGGACGGTCTCGATCCGCGGCGAGACCGCCAGCACCGGCACCTTGGGCCGGTGGGCGGAGACGAGCCGCGCGGTGCGACCGCTCGTGGTCGGCACGACCAGCGCCGCAAGACCGAGGCGGTAGACCGCTCCCACCGCTCCCTGCGCCACCGAGTCGGCGACGTCCTGGGTCGCCTGGTCGGTGCGGCCGAAGAGCCAATCGCCGTAGGGCAGGTCGGGCTCGGTCGCGCGCGCGATCCGGTCCATCACCTCGACCGCCTCGATCGGGTGGCGGCCCACCGCCGTCTCCTCGGAGAGCATCACCGCGTCGGTGCCGTCGAAGATCGCGTTGGCGACGTCGGTCACCTCGGCCCGGGTCGGGCGGGGGGCGGTGACCATCGAGGCCAACATCTGGGTCGCGGTAATCACCGGCTTCGAGCGCTTGCCGGCGGCGCGGATCAGCCGCTTCTGGACGACCGGGACCTCGGCGAGCGGCAGCTCGATCCCGAGGTCGCCGCGCGCCACCATGATCCCGCCGGTCGCGGCGCGGACGATCTCTTCGGCATTCTCGGCCGCCTGTTGCTTCTCGATCTTCGCGATCAGCGGCATGCCGGAGTCGAGCGCGCTCAGGTGCTGCGTGACCGGCTCGAGGTCCGCGGCGGAGGAGACGAAGGAGACCGCGAGCATGTCGATCCCGTGCTCGACCGCGAACTCGACCCAGCCCATGTCGCCGTCGGTGGCGGCGGGGCCGGTGACGCCGGGGACGTTCATCCCCTTGTGGGAGGAGAGCGTGCCTCCCACCTCGACCTCGCACTCAACCTCGCCGTTGTCGGGCTCGCAGACCCGCAGCCGGATCGCGCCGTCGGCCAGGTAGACCAGCTCGTCCTCGCGCAGCGCCGTGACTCCGGGCCAGTCGACCGGGATCGTCTTCTCATCGCCCTCGACCGCGCGCGGAGTCAGCCTCACGTGCTTGCCGGCCTCGAGCTCGGCGACGTCGCCGCGCAGCTCGCCGATCCGCAGCTTCGGCCCCGGCAGGTCGCCGAGCACCGCGACCTCGCGCCCGGCCTGCTCGGCGGCGGCGCGGATCGACTCGATCGTCCGTGCATGGCGGTCGCGGTCGGCGTGGGAGAAGTTGAGCCGGAGGACGTCGGCGCCAATCTCGATCAAGCGTGCCAGGACGTCGCCGTCCCAGGTCGCCGGACCGACGGTGGCGATGATCTTGGTGCGCCTCTCCCGCATGCTCTTGACTGTAGAGAGTGAGAATGGCGTGTCTGGGAATCAACGATCTCGCAACAATGTTGACATCGATCTGTGTAACACTGGTCTCGTGACCAACGCCGTCGCCGAGCGCCCCAAGGACGACGAGAAGCCGGCAGCCGCAGGCCTGATCGGAGAGGCCCCCGCCTCCCCCGCCGGCCCGCTCGCGCCCGCGGAGCTGGCCGGCCTCCCCAAACCGCCGGTTGTGCCGCTGCCGCGCGCGGTCCAGATGGTGCGCTTCAACCAGCGCCAGATCGAGTATGTCTTCCGCGCCCGCCGTCTCTACGGCGAGGTCTTCCGCATGCGCACCATGCTCCCCGGCGGACCGGTGGTCACCAGCCACCCCGACCACGTGCGCTCACTCTTCACCGCCAGCCCCGAGCAGGCCCCCTCGCTGACCGGCGAGTCGCCGCTGCGACCGATCCTCGGCCCCAACTCGGTCCTCACCGCGGTCGGCCCTCGCCACATGCGCCAGCGCAAGCTGCTGCTGCCGCCGTTCCACGGCGAGGCAATCGAGCGCTACACGCAGATGATTGCCGACGCCACCGAACGCGAGATCGATCGCTGGCCGCTCGACCGCCCCTTCGCGCTGGCGCCGCGGACGCAGGCGATCACGCTCGATGTGATCATGGCGGGGATCTTCGGCATCGAGGGCAAGCCCGAGCGCGGCACCCCCGAGAGCCGGCTGCGCTACGCGATCAGGCGCCTGGTCGAGGCCTCTACTTGGCCGATCGCCCAGGTGGGGGAGCTGATGAACCTCACCCGCGAAGAGCCGATCGGCGTGATCCGGCTCGGCCTCGACATCCTCGACCGCGCCACCTACAGCGTGATCGAGGCACGGCGACGCGACCAGCACCTCGACGAGCGCCGCGACATCCTCTCGATCCTGCTCCAGGCGACGACCGAGGACGGCGAGACCCTGAGCGACAAAGAAGTGCGCGATGAGCTGCTCACGCTCGTCCTCGCCGGCCATGAGACCACCGCCAACTCGCTGGCCTGGACCTGGGAGCGCCTGGTCCGCAACCCGGCCGCCCACGAGGCGCTGCGCGAGGCCGTCCGCACGGGAGACGGCGCCGAGGAGCAGGTCGAGGCGACGATCATCGAGAGCATGCGCTCACGCCCGGTGGTGCCGATGATCGGTCGCCGGGTGATGGTCCCCTGGCGCCTCGGCGAGTGCGCGGTCTCCGCCGACACCCCGGTGACGATGAGCATTCTCCTCGTCCACCACCGCGAGGACCTCTACCCGGAGCCGTTCGAGTTCCGCCCTGAGCGCTGGCTCGGCCGCAAACCCGGCACCTACGAGTGGATCCCCTTCGGCGGCGGCATCCGCCGCTGCCTCGGCGCCGCCCTGGCGATGGCCGAGCAGCGCGTCGTCCTCGAGGCAATGGCCCGCCGCCTCGACCTGGAGGCCGCCGAGCCCGAGCCCGAGCACGCCCTGCACCGCAACGTGACGATGATCCCCGCCCGCGGCGGCCGCGTCATCGTCCGCTCACGCCGCGCCTAAGGCCAATCCCTCCCAGGCAGGGAATTTCCCTGAATTGAAGTAATTCTCTCGAGTGACGAGGGAGATCGTGTGACTAAGGTGATCGAACGCGATGCTTTGGCGCTGCTCGTCGTTCGGCTGAAGTCGGACCAGCCGAGCGGCAAGCTGAACTGGCACGCCTGGGACGAGGCTCCAGGGAACGGCACACACTGCCTTCCTGAGGACGAAGGACGCGGTTCCATCCAGCCGTTCAAGCGCATGCCGCAAGAGAACGCCTGGTCCTATTTCAACGCCCATGTCGAGCGGCTCCTCTTCCCGCCGGGCAACGAACGGGGCGCCCGCTGGCTCTGCTGTCCAGACGATCTCCATCTCGACATCGCCAAAAGGCCAGGTGAGCCCGGGCGCCGAGCACGCGTCGACCTGCTGGAGTGCCTGACCACGCCTCTCGATCCCGGTTGCACCTTCGGTCTCATACACCTGTCCCTACTACCTGCGGCGGAGTCCGGCGCCCCGGACACGCTGTGGTGGGGGAGGGCAATCGCCTCGACCTTTGGCCGAATGGGCATATCCGAGTTCGTCCTGCAGCGACCGGATCAAATAATCCGTCTCGATCAGAAACGTCCTGCGCGCTCTCTGACCAAGGAGCTCTTTGGCGATCCAGGCGATGATCTCGAGCGAAGTCTCTACACCGCGCTGATGGTGCCCGAGTGTGACGACCCCGTCCAACGGCTGGCGCTGGCAAGTCACCGCGCCACGACGAACCATCTACCCACGAGCAGTCGGGACTTAGAGCGAGAGGAACGACAGACGGTGAGAATCGCCGACCCCACCTGCCTGTTGCTGGGGCGGTGCGCGGCTTTCACGCTGACCGAGCCACTTACGGTGACATACGCTCGCAACTTCAGGTCCTACTGGACCGAGAGCATCGTCTTCGCTCTCCTGCAGCAAGAGAGCCTGGACGGATTCCAGCGCCGCCTTGCCGACATGGACATCCTTCGCGACTCAGGTGTCGAAGTACTGCGCGACGACTGGCTCGAATTCCGCAACGTGCTCTGGTGGTCGCAGCTCTCGAGCAGTGTGATCCCTCAGCAGCTCGTCTCCAAGCTCCGTAACGAGCTGGGTACAGAACGGCTCTTCACCGACCTCGAAGGAGACCTGATCACCTACAGCGAGCACCGACAGCAGGTAGCGCTCACCAACCTCCAGATCTACGGCTTCCCATTGGTCACACTGGGCACGTTGGCGACGATCCTGGCGCTCTTCGAGGCCCCAGAGAAGACGCGCGGGCTCCTGATCGCCATCCTGAGTCTTATCGCCGTCTCCATCTTGCTCTATCTGCAAGTGCGGCGCGACCGGCGCTGGGCGAGTTTGGTGAGACGGTATTCGACCAAGTTGAAGGCCCGGCTCGGCCGACCTTGATCCAGCTTCAGCGCTGAGCGGGGTTGATGAGACGGTATTCGAACCCCGAGATTAGGGAGCAGCTTTCCCGGCTTGGCTCCTACGCGTCCTAGCCCCAACTCAGGGTCAGGGCGCTGCCCGTCGCTTCATGGTCCACCGAATCTGGATGGGAGTCCCTACCTCGGGCCATCCATGCTGATTGCCCACGACGGCCGTATCTTGAACTGTTTCCGAGACGAGCTCCCAACCCTGAGCACCGAACTCCGCCAGGAGCTCCTCGATTTTCATTCTCTCGACACCGTTATCGGCCTCGGAGCTCGACTCGCACAATCGAGTCTCTGGCTTCTTGCCGGATTGGGTAATGCGGAACGTTGATTTCCAGAATTGAGTCGGCGACTGCGATTTGACGCCCAACGGTAGGTCTATGGTTTTGGTCTCGATCCAGGTTGAGGAGGTCCACAGGATCAACTTGTATTCCCAGTGATCGCTCACCGCAGCAGCAGAAGGTGATTGACCAGTCGCTGCCTGGCTTCCTCTTCGGCCTTAATTCCTTCATCAACTCGACGATGGGTTTCCTCAGCCTGCATCTGGGCGATGGCGCCGGGATGGGGTCCCCCTGGCCATACTTCGATGGCGGGGTTCCACGAAGGAGGGTTGAAGTAGGGACCGTCCACGGGAAAGTGGCCAGCTTATCCGGGAAAACGGAGAGGGAGGGATTCGAACCCTCGAGAGAGCTTGCGCCCCCTACTCGCTTAGCAGGCGAGTGCCTTCAGCCACTCGGCCACCTCTCCGGGCGTTTTGATTGTAGGGCGACGGCAGGGATAGGCTGATCCGCGCGATG
>DATMDR010000035.1:0-29583 GCA_035557635.1 Solirubrobacterales bacterium
GTCTGCTGCTACGCCGGATCGGTGGAGGAGGGGGAAGAGGCGATCGCACCGCTGAAGGCATTCGGATCGCCAGTGCTCGATCTGTGCGAACGGAAGCCCTTCCTCGAGCACCAATCGATGTTCGATCCCTCCTACCCGCACGGTCAGTGGTACTACATGCGGGCCTGCGACGTGACGGAGCTCACCGACGAGGTGATCGACATAACGGTGGAGCACGCGATGCGCATCCACTCTCCGCTGACGGCGTTTCCGATCTGGCAGATGGGTGGAGCGGTCTCACGGGTCGGCGAGGATGAGACGGCGTTCAGCGGCCGCGGGGCCGGCCACACCTTCAACATCACCGCGGCGACCGCGGGGCAGGACGGCTTCGACGAGGAGCGCGAGTGGGTGCGTGACTTCTGGTCGGCCCTCGAGCCCCACCACACCAGCGGCGTCTACGTGAACTTTCTCATGAACGAGGGCGAGGACCGGGTCCGCGAGGCCTACGGGACGGAGAAGTACGACCGCCTAAAGGCGCTGAAGCGCCGCTATGACCCCGACAATCTCTTCCGGCTGAACCAGAACATCCCGCCCGATTGAAGGTCTGGGCCCGCACCCTTAACGACGCACGAGCGATTGCCAGGTGCGGAACTCGAGCGCGATCTAGCTGACAAACCTGACTAGACTCGACCAAGACCGAAAATCCGCATCGCATTGCTGGAAGCAGGCTGATGACCGATCGTTCGAGCGGCAGTCAGGAGGGTCCGACAGACCGTCGGCCCCTCAATGGGATTCAGATACCGATGCGGCGCCGCGAGATGGTGGCGCTATCGGCCGGGGCGCTGGCGAGCGTCGCCTTCTACGGCTGCGGCGTTGACGAGGATGACGCGACCAGATCCGTGGCGGAAGGGACCGCGACCACCCCCGACTGCGTGCTCACGCCCGAGCAGGAGGAGGGACCCTTCTACATCGATTTGGCGAAGGTTCGGCAGGACATCGTCGAGAACCGTCCCGGGGTACCGCTTGCTCTCGCGCTCACGATCGTCGACTCCGCTACCTGCGAGCCAATCCGCGATGCCGCCGTCGACATCTGGCATTGCGACGCGCTCGGCGTCTATTCGGGCGAGTTCTCGGAGGGCAGCGAGGGCGAGACCTATCTGCGCGGGGTCCAGCTGACCGACGGGAACGGCGTCGCCGAGTTCGCGACGATCTATCCGGGCCACTACCCGGGACGCACGACCCACGTCCACGTCAAGGTTCGTATCGGCGGGCGACAGAGCGACGGCACCTACTCCGGCGGTCAAGTCTCGTACATCGGTCAGCTGTTCACCTCCGACCGGCGCGATGCGGAGGTCTTCGCGCTCGCCCCCTACAACCGGAACCCGGCTGAGATCGTCTCGCGCAGCACGGATGGCATCTTTCGAGATCAGGGCGGCGCGAGTTCGGTGCTCACCCTCGCGCGGGCCGGCAGCAGTCTCGCGCAGGATGGATTTAGGGCAAGGATGACGCTGGGCGTGGACCCCAGCGCCTAGAGCGAACGATGGAGGGACGATGGATCCGCTGAAGACGGAGCTAGACAAGCGTTTCAGTGACCCGGGCGCATCCGCTACGCCATGGGAGGAGACGCGGAAGGCGATCGAAGGAGCACAGCTGTTTTGGATCTCGACCATGCGCCGGGACGGGCGGCCGCATGTGACCCCGCTCGTCGCCGTTTGGCAGAGCGGGGCGCTGAACTTCTGCACTGGACCCGAGGAGCAGAAGGCCATCAACCTCCAGAGCAACCCGAATGTGGCGCTGACCACCGGTTGCAACGGCTGGCAGCAGGGGCTCGACGTGGTGGTCGAGGGCCGAGCAGATCGCGTTACGGAGGTAGCGGTTCTGCGCGACCTAGCGGACGCCTGGAAGCGTAAGTGGGATGGCAGCTGGCGGTTCGAGGTGGGCGAAGGCGGCTTTCGTCACGGGGACGGCGGGGTGGCCTATGTCTTCGCCGTGCAACCGGCAAAGGTGCTCGCCTTCGGCAAGGAGAGCTTCAGCCACACCCGGTACCTCTTCTAACCCCTGGCTGATGAAGTCGTCCGGCCAGCTCCACTGGGCCACGTCGCGGGCGCGCTCGGGCAGGTTCTGGTCCGCGTGGTAGCTGCTGCGGACCAGGGGGCCGGAGGCGACCGACTCGAAGCCGAGCTCGTAGGCGGCCTTCTCTAGGGCCTCGAACTCCTCCGGGTGCCAGTAGCGGACCACCGGCAGGTGGTTCTCGGTCGGGCGCAGGTACTGGCCCACGGTCAGGACCTGGACCTTGTGCTCGCGCAGGATCTTGAAGGTCTCGACCATCTCCTCGAAGGACTCGCCGAGGCCGACCATCAGGCCCGACTTGGTGACGACGTCCTCGCCGCCCATCTCCTTCGCCATCTTCAGCACCCGCGCCGAGCGCATGAACTTGGAGCCGCGGCGCGCCTTCGGGTAGAGGCGCGGCACCGTCTCGACGTTGTGGTTGAAGACGTCGGGCCGCTCGTGGATCACCTTGGCCAGCGGCATCTCCTGGCCGCGGAAGTCGGGCGTGAGAACCTCGACCTTGCAGCCGGGCGCCTGCATGCGGATCGAGCGGATCGTGCCGACGAAGGCGCCGGCGCCGTAGTCGGGCAGGTCGTCGCGGTCGACCGAGGTGACGACCGCGTGACGCAGCCCCATCCGCTTCACCTGGTTGGCGACGCGCAGCGGCTCCAGCGGGTCGTTCCAGCTCGGCACGCCCGTCTTCACGTTGCAGAAGCCGCAGCGGCGGGTGCAGACGTCGCCGAGGATCATGAAGGTCGCGGTGCCGCGCTCCCAGCACTCGCCGACGTTGGGGCAGTTGGCCTCCTCGCAGACGGTGTGCAGCCCCTCGCTGCCGATCTCCGCCTTCAGCCGCCGGTAGGTCGGGCCGCCCGGCGCCGGCACCTTCAGCCAGGGCGGCTTGCGGGCGCGGCGGAAGGGGACCGTGCCGTCGGCGTCGGCCGCCGTCCCGCCCGGCTTGGCGCGGGAGCGGGTGACGTGGACGCGCTCGGCCGCCTCTGTCGTCGCCTCGGTCATGCCACGCCGAGCCTAGCGTTGTCGAGCCCCAGGGCCGTGGGGGTGGTCGCGACCGGGGTGCGCTCGAAGACCTCGCCGTAGCGGGCGGCGACGGTGCCGGCGAAAGCGTCGAGGCTCTGCTCCGCCCCCAGCTCGCGGCTCAGCGAGGTCACCTGGCAGCCCTCGATCCCGCAGGGGACGATCCACTCGAATGGCTGCAGGTCGTTGTTGACGTTGATCGCGAGGCCATGGGTGGTGACGCCGCGGCTGACGTGGACGCCGATCGAGCCGATCTTGCGCGACTCCTCCGCGCCGGCGGCCGAGCCCGGCAGCTCGCCCTCGGTCCAGACCCCGGTCAGTCCCTCGATCGTGCGGGCGGTGACGCCGTGCTCGGCCAGCGACCCGATCGCCACCTGCTCCAGGCGCCGCACGTACTCGTGGACGTCGTCGTCGTAGGCCTTCAGCGAGACGATCGGGTAGGCGACCAGCTGGCCGGGCCCGTGGTAGGTAACGCGGCCGCCGCGGTCGGTGTCGTGGATCTCGATCCCCTGCGCTTCGTACCACTCGGGAGCCATCGGCAGCTCCTCGGCGCTGGAGCGGCGCCCGCGGGTGTAGACCGGGGGGTGCTCGAGCAGCAGCAGCACGTCTGGGACGGCGGCCTCCTGCCGTGCCTCGACAAGCCAGCGCTGGGCGACGCTGGCCTCCTCGTAGGGGAGGGTGCCGCAGCGGACTACGAGGATTTCGTCGCTCACCCTTGAAATCGTCTCACGCCGCCGCCTTATCCTTCCTCGCTCATGGCCCAGGCCAAGTCCCTCCGACCAGACTGGCTCCCCGCCGTGGCGCTCAGCGCCGCGCTGGCCGCTGCGATGCTCGCCTGGAATCCGCAGGTCGGCGATCTCGCCGCCCAGGTCTTCCGCGTCGAGCTGTTCGAGCGCGCCGGCCTGGCGATCTGGAACGGCAGCTGGTACGGCGGCCACTACACCCTCACCTACAGCGTCCTCTTCCCGCCGCTCGCCGCCCTGCTCAACCCGCAGCTGGTGGGGATGCTGTCGGTGGTCGCCTCCGCCTACCTCTTCGACCGCCTGGTGCGCGACCACTGGGGCGAGGCCGCCCGCCCGGCCACCCTCTGGTTCGCCGCCGGCGTGGTCACTCTCCTAGCCGACGGCCAGCTCACCTTCGCCCTAGGAGTCGCTTTCGGCCTCGGGGCTCTTCGTGCCCTCCAGCTACGCCACACCGCTTTGGCCCTAGCGGCAGCGACCTGCTGCGCCCTGAGCAGCCCGGTGGCAGCCGTCTTCCTAGCCGGAGTGCTCCTGGCCAGCGCGCTGACGCTACCCGCTCTCTCCCGCGGGTGGCGCCGTAGGGGGGCCCACCCCCGAGGAAGCTTTAGCTACCGCAGGGGGTGGGGGGTCCCCTACGGCGACAGGACCCGCGGGCCAGCGCTCTGGGCAGCGTCCCTCGCCCTAGCCCTGACGCTCATCCCCAACCTGCTCTTCCCCGGCGCCGGCGAGTTCCCCTTCGCCTTCTCCTCCTTCATCGCGATCCCGCTCTGGTGCGGGTCGGCGCTCTACCTGACCCGCGACCTCGCGGGCGAGGAGCGGCAGCTGCGCCAGGTTCTGCTCGGCTACATGCTGGCGGCGACCGTGATCTGGCTCATCCCCAACGCGATGGGCGGCAACGCGGTGCGGCTCGGCGCCCTCTTCGGCGGCCCGGTCCTGGCCGCCGTGCTGCTCGCCCACCGGCCCCGCGTCCCGACCTGGTTCCTGGTGCTGTTCGTGGCCGGGGGCCTCTACTGGCAGCTGACCGCGAGCGTCACCCAGATCGCCCGCAGCGTCGGCGATCCCTCCACCAAGTCGGACTACTTCGAGCCGGCGGCGGCCTGGCTGCGAGCCCACGGCGGCGAGGGAGTGCGAGTCGAGGTGCCGCCGACGGCGAACCACTGGGAGTCGGCGTACCTGGCCGCCGAGGTGGACCTCGCCCGCGGCTGGCTGCGCCAGATCGAGACGACCCGGGACGACGTCTTCTACGCCGAGGACAGCCGCCTCACCGACGACGCCTACAGCCGCTGGCTGCGCGAGAACGCGGTCTCCTACGTCGCCCTGCCGGACGCCTCGCTCGACTACTCCTCGCTCGCCGAGCGGCGGCTGATCCTGCGCGACCCGCCCTACCTGAGCCTGCGCTGGAGCGACGAGCACTGGCGGATCTACGCCGTGCGCGGCGCCGCGCCCCTGGTCGAACCGCTCGGCGACGGCGAGGCGCAGACCCGCTGGGTCGGCCACGAGGGGTTCGCGCTCGACGTCCGCCGCCCCGGCGAGTTCCTCGTCCGAGTGAACTTCACCCCCTACTGGTCGATCGCCCGCGGCGAGGGCTGCCTGCTCCACCGCCGCGAGTGGACGCTGGTTCGCGCCAGGCGCGCCGGTGTCTTCCGGGTGGCCGCCGACTTCTCGCTGCCGCGAGCGTGGAAGGCGGCCACGGGAGCCAGAAAGACCTGCTGAGAGCACTTACACGGCAATAAATTCGGCGCAGATTTCCACTGGCCAGGAGGGTCCTGGGCCTCGAGGACGGTTGAGGAGCCTATGAACCTCAGGCATCGCAATTTCAACCACTGGGCCATCGGGAAACTCTCTAAATGTGAGTGCATCTGGAGGAATGTCGCGACGGGTAGATCCTCCTTTGCGTTTACGTCCAGCGGTTGTCCGAGAAACATGCCTGATGTAACACACAATTGAATTCGGATCAGCGGGAGTGGAGTCAAGCGAGAGCATATAGGTACCAGGCAATTCCAGTAGCTCACGCTTTGTACTTTCTAGTACGCCGTTTCCCCATTTAGTGCCTTCTATAGGCCTCTTCGCTGACGCGGGGATTTCAGTGCAATCTTTGGTGTAAAAAATATTTATCCCTGTCTTGGGAGCCACCCCGGGTAGATATACCCGCTCGGAATCAAACCTTTTTGCTATTGAAGGAGTCAGTAGCTCGTAACCAAAGTTGCCGTCAAGGATCACTCCTTCTGGTCGAGCGACCTCCATTAGCCGCGATGCGAGATTTAGTGGTGAACCCGAATAGTCAAGAACCTTATGCCCGCTGACAAGCCTTGAAGCCGGGCCCCGAGCAAGCCCGACTCCAACAGCCTGGGGGGTTTCAAAGTTGATCATCGGGTCTCCCTGGTTCAGATTTGGGAAATTCTCGACAATTTTTAGAGCCATATTGACAGTCGCGCGGACGGCCGCCTGCGGATCGTTTTCGTCGACTGGAAAGATCACAAGCAAGCCGTCTCCGGTGGCCTTGTAAAAGGAGGCATTCGCGAAGTATTCATCGATCAAGCGAATGTAGGTCTTCTTGATAAAGAGACCGGACTCGGCTGAGTCACCACTCCATTTTGTGAACCCTCTGATATCTACATTGAGGGCTATCGGAAACTCAGAAACGCCTTTGGCTTTCTCGAGAAGTCGTCGGAAGTCGAGATGCATTTCTTTCCCCCAAGGAACTATGGAGATTTGAAGAATACCTCGGAGGTACCCTACTGCTAGAGGGCGAGAGAGAGGGGCTCCTCGAGCAGGGTTTTGACACGGGCCAGGAACTCGGCGCCCTCGGCGCCGTAGAGGATGCGGTGGTCGCAGGCGAGGTCGACCTTCATCAGATGGGCGGCGGCGATCTCGCCGTCGCGGACGACGGGGCGCTCGGCGATCGCGCCGACGGCGAGGATCGCCGCCTGGGGCGGGTTGATCACGGCCGAGAAGCGGTCGACCCCGTACATCCCCAGGTTGGAGACGGTGAAGGTGGCGCCTGAGAGCTCCGGCGGGATGATCTGGCCCTCGCGGACTTTCTGGGCCAGCGCCCGCGACTCGACGGCGATCTGGCGCAGCCCCTTGCGGTCGGCATCGAAGACGGTCGGCACGACGAGAGCGTCGCGCGCCGCCACTGCGACGCCGACGTTGACCCGCGAGTAGAGCTCGAAGCGCCCGTCGCGGTAGGCGCCGTTGGCCCGCGGGTGCTCACGTAGCGCCAGCGCGCATGCCTTCACCACCATGTCGTTGAACGAGGGCACCACCTCGCCCTCCTCAGCGCCCTCCTTGATCAGCTGCCGTCCCGCAACCGCCCGGCTCATATCCACCTCGGCGGCCAAGTAAAAGTGAGGCGCCGTAGCCTTCGACTCCGCCATCCGCCGAGCGATCAGCGACTGTGTCTTGGTGGGGTCCTCATAGGTCACCTCGCCCTTCGCCGTCTCGGGACCGGCCGCTCCGGCCGCGGGTCCTGTCGCCGCAGGGGACCCACCGCCCCTTCCGGTAGCTGAAGCTTCCTCAGGGGCGGTACCCCCTACGCCGCCACCCGCGGAAGCAGTCGCCTTCTCGACGTCCGCCTTCACAATCCGTCCACCAGGACCTGATCCCTCAAGCTGTTCGAGGTCCAAGCCTCGCTCTTTAGCCATACGCCGCGCGAGCGGCGAAGCCTTCGGTCGGTGACCGTCGCCAGCTGCTGACTGCTCTGGCTCCTCGGTAGCGGTGGCGACCGGCGCGGGGGTCGGCTCAGCGGGCTTCGTTGTCTCCTTTGCGGGCGGTGGTGTTCCATCGTCGCCGATTCGTGCGATCACGCTCCCGATTGCCAGCGTCTCTCCCTCCTCAGCCACGATTTCGGTCAGCTTCCCTGCGATGTCGGATTCGTAGGCCATGTTGGCCTTGTCAGTCTCGATTTCCACCAGCTCGTCGCCAACAGAGACTTCATCGCCGACTTTTTTGAGCCATTGCAGGATCGTGCCCTCCTCCATGGAGTCAGACAGGCGGGGCATGACGATGTCAGGCATGAGCTGTCCCTGGGAGCGGATTCTCGCGGGGGGTGGCGCCGAATGGGGGGACCACCCCCGAGGAAGCTTTAGCTACCGCAGGGGGTGGTGGGCCCCATTCGGTGACAGGACCCGCCGCGCCAGAGGCCATCACAGTGACCCCTCCAGGGTGGCCAGCGCCGCCTTCACCACGTGCTCCTCGTGCGGGATCGCCGCCTGCTCGAGCCGTCGCGAGTAGGGCATGTGGACGTCGGCGCCGGTCACCCGCTGCACCGGCGCGTCGAGGTGGTCGAAGGCCTGCTCGGTGATCAGCGCCGCCAGGTTGGCGCCGACACCGCCGTGCGGCCAGCCCTCCTCGACGACCACCGCCCGGTTGGTCTTGCGCACCGACTCGAGGATCGTGTCGAGGTCGAGCGGGCGCAGGGTGCGCGGGTCGATCACCTCGGCCTCTACCCCGTGCTCGTTGGACAGCACCCGCGCCGCGTCTTCGGCCACGTGGGCCATCTTGAGGATGCCGATGATCGTCACGTCGCCGCCCTCGCAGCGCACGGCAGCCTGCCCGAACGGCAGCACCTCGTCCTCGCTGTCGTCCGCGACCTCACCCCGCCGCCCGTAGAGCGACTCGTGCTCGATGAAGACCACCGGGTTGTCGTCGCGGATCGCCGTCTTCAGCAGCGCCTTGCCGTCGGCCGGCGTGGAGGGGCAGGCGACGAGCAGCCCCGGCACCTGCAGGTAGAGCGCCTCGAAGCTGTGGGAGTGGGTCGGCCCGAGCTGGTGCCCGCCGCCGCCGGGCATCCGGATCACCATCGGCACCCGCGCCTGGCCGTTGAACATGTAGGGGATCGCGGCGGCGTGGTTGACGATCTGGTCCAGCGCCAGCAGTGAGAAGTTGACCGTCATCAGCTCGACGATCGGGCGCAGCCCGGCCATCGCCGCCCCGGCCCCGGTGCCGACGATCGTGTTCTCGGAGATCGGCGTGTCGCGCACCCGCCGCTCGCCGAACTCCTCCAGCAGCCCTTCGGTCACCTTGAAGGCGCCCTGGAAGACGCCGACGTCCTCGCCCATCACGAAGACGCCCTCGTCGCGGCGCATCTCCTCCGCCATCGCGTCGCGCAGCGCCTCTCGCATCCGCAGCGTCGCCATCAGTCCTCGACCTCCTCGGCGACACCCTGTTCCTCGACCTCTTCGGCAACCGGGGAGTCGCCGCCCTCTTCGGCGACCTCCGGCTCGACACCCTCCTGCGCGTCGCCATGCTCGGCCGGATTCGGCCGCGGCCCGTCCGGCTGCCCGGCGTAGGCGGCCCCCGCCTCGGCCAGCTCCCGCGCCGCGTCGGGCATGTGCTCCTCGTCCTCGCCGCGGTGCGGCTCCGGACTGCGCTCGTCGACCGCGTACCAGCCGGCTTCGCTATCCAGCACGTAGAGGTTCTCGTAGAGGGTGTCGAGTGCCGGCTCGGGTGAGGCGTCGGCGAACTCGACCGCCTCCATCACCTTCTCCTCTGCCTTCTCGCGCGTCCCCTGCACCTCGCGCTCGCCCAGCACACCCGCCTCGACGCAGCGCCGCGCGAAGCTCTCGATCGGATCCTTCTCCTGCCACTCCTCGACCTCCTCGCGCTCGCGGTAGACCTCGGGGTCGGCGGCCGAGTGGCCGCGGTAGCGGTAGGTGAAGGCCTCGAGGATGGTCGGCCGGCGCTCCTCGCGGGCGAGCCGGATCCCCTCGGCGACGCCCTCGCGCACCGCCAGCACGTCCATCCCGTCGACCCGCTCGCCGGTGATCCCGTAGCCCTCGGCCTTCTTCGAGAGGTCGGTCTGGGCGGAGTGCCGCTCGACCGAGGTCCCCATCCCGTAGAGGTTGTTCTCGACCAAGAAGAAGACCGGCAGCTTCCAGAGCGCCGCCAGGTTCATCGTCTCGCCGAAGTTGCCGGTGTTGGAGGCGCCGTCGCCGAACATGCAGACAGTGACGGCGTCTTCACCCTTGTACTCGGAGGAGAGGGCCAGCCCCGCCGCCAGCGGCAGGTTGCCGCCGACCACGCCGTAGCCGCCCATGAAGCGGTTCTCGCGGTCGAAGATGTGCATCGAGCCGCCGCGGCCGCCGCTGGTCCCGTCGACACGGCCGAACAGCTCCGCCATCACCCGCTTCGGCTCGGTGCCGCGGGCGATCGCGTGGCCGTGGGTACGGTAGGTGCCGATCAGGTAGTCCTCGTCGCGCATCACCGAGGTGGTGCCGACGATCGTCGCCTCCTCGCCGATCGCCAGGTGGAGGAAGCCACCGGCCTTAGCCCGCTGGTACTGACGCCCCGCCTCCTCCTCGAAGCGGCGGATCAGCGTCATCTTCGCGAGCAGCTCGTAACAGGTGGAGGCGTCGGGGAGCTTGGCCACGACCTGACCTTAGCTCGCGGCGGCGACCGCCTCGTCGACCCTGTCGTCGCCCCAAAACACCTCGTCGCCGACGAGGAGCGAGGGCACCCCGATCACGCCCCGCTCGGCGGCCTCGTCGGTCGCCTCGCGCAGGGCGTTCTTGACCACGTCGGTCTGGACCGCCTTGGTCACCGCGTTCGGGTGCAGCTCGCAGGCGGCGGCGGCGATCAGCACGTTCTCGCCGTCGGTGAGGTCGCGACCGGCGGCGAAGGCCTGGCGGAAGGCGGCGAGGGCGAAGGAGACGGTGCGGCCGGTCTGCTTGGCGAAGGTGGCGGCGCGCATCGCGACCAGCGTGTTGCCGGGCCAGGGGTCGGGCCACACGAGTCGCGGCAGGCCGTAGGCGCCGGCGCGCCGTTCGACCTCGGCGATCCCGTCGTCCCGCTCCGGCCCGTTCGCCCAGGAGTCGCGCCCGAAGCGCTGGAAGAGGCCGCCGAGCAGGATCGGCTGCCACTCCGGCTGCTCCAGCCCGGCATCGGTGAAGAGACCGCTGATCCGCTCGGCGGTCAGGTACGCGTAGGGGGAGCCGAGGTCGAAGTAGAAGGTCGCCCGCTCGGCGGTCAAGCGTGGATCGCCCAGCCGTCGACGGCGCGGGCGGCGTCGAGAACTGCCTCGGAGATGGTGGGGTGGGGGTGGACGACGCGAGCCAGCTCCTGATAGCCACCCTCCAGCGCCATCGTCGCCACCAGCTCGGCGATCATGTCGCAGGCGCGGTTGCCGACCACGTGCGCGCCGAGCACCTCGCCGTACTTGGCGTCGACGACCAGCTTGACCAGGCCGTCTTTGTCGTCGTAGACGGTGGCACCGCCGACCCCGCCCAGCTTCTGCTTGCCGACCTTGACCTCGTGCCCGGCTTCCTTGGCCGCCGCCTCGGTCAGCCCGACGCTCGCCACCTGCGGGTGGCAGAAGGTCGCGCCGGCCACCAGGTTCTGGTCGACCGGGTGGGTGCGCTCGCCGGCGGCGTGCTCGACCGCGACGACGCCCTCCTCGGAGGCCTTGTGGGCGAGCGCCTTGGCGTTGACCAGGTCGCCGATCGCGTAGACCTTCTGGTTCGAGGTGCGGCCGAACTCGTCGACCCTGACCTTGCCGTTCTCCTCCAGCTCGACCCCGGCCTCGGCGAGCCCCAGGCCCTCGACGTCGGGGCCGCGCCCGCCGGCGATGCAGAGGTAGTCGACCTCGGTCGAGCTCCCCCCGTAGCTGAGCTTGACCGACTTGCCGCCCGCCTCGACGTTCTCGACCGGGGTTCCGGTGGAGAACGTGATGTTCTGCTTCTTGAAGGCGCGCTCGACGACCCGGGCCATGTCCTTGTCCTCGGCGGGGAGAATCTGGTCGAGCATCTCGATCAGCAGCACCTCGGTGCCGAAGCGGCCGTAGGCGGAGGCGATCTCGCAGCCGGAGGCGCCGGCGCCGGCGACCGCGATCTTCTTCGGCTGCTCGGGCAGTGACCAGGCGCCCCAGGTATCCAGGACGCGGTCGCCGAACTCGACCCCGGGGATCGGCAGCGCCACCGAGCCGGTGGCGAGCACCACCGTGCCCGCTCCGTAGACCTCGTCGCCGACCTTGACGTCGCCCTCGGCGGTGAGCGAGCCCTCGCCCTCGATCAGCGCGATCTTGTTCTTCTGGAAGAGCATCTTGACCCCGCCGGAGAGCGACTCCGAGACCGATGCGCGTCGCTTGCCCAGCGCCTCCCAGTCGATCGAGGCGTCCTTGACCGTGATCCCGAGCTCGGCGCTGTTGCGGGCCTGCTCGTAGATCTCGGCCGTGCGCAGCACCGTCTTGGCGGGGATGCAGGCGTAGTTGAGGCAGCGGCCGCCCGCCTTGTCGCTCTCGACCACGGCCGTTTTCTTGCCCAGCTGGGCGGCGCGGATCGCGGCGACGTAGCCGCCCGGGCCCGCGCCGATGACGATCACGTCGTATGAATCAGGCATCGGAGCGAGCCTATAGAACCGGCGTCGCCGCTCGCTAATCGGTTCTTCGAGTAGGCATCTGGATCCGCGCCATCGCCTTGACCATGAAGTAGAAGAAGCTGCCAGAGACGGCGAGCAGGCCGAGCGTGGCGGCGATCTGGCCCACCGAGGCCGCCTGCGCGGCGAGTCCGAAGACGGCGCTGAAGATGAGGAAGACGAGGATCACCTGGAAGCCGAGCACGGCCCAGTAGCGGGCGCGCCACATCCCCCAGGCCATGATCCCCATCAGCAGGGCCGGCGCCGCGACCTGGGCGAAGCTCGCGCGCTCGCCGTCGACCTCGACCCCGGCGACGTAGCCGGTGAGGATCGAGAGGGCGACCAGCGCCGAGAGCACGGCGCCAATCGTCACCACGAGCGGCCGCTGGCCATCCCGCAGCGGCTCCAGCGCGTCGCGCGCTTCCTGGTTGCGCTGCTCGGCCCGGGCGTAGCCGCGCATCATCCGCTCGCGCCCGTTCGAGGCGTCGCGTCGCTTGCGCTTGCGTGGAGCCTCCTCAGCCACCGGGCGCGACTCCTCTGGACTCTCCCGCGGCGAAGGCGCGCCGCAGGCTTTCCGTCACGGCGGCCGGGTTCTCGGCGTCGCGGATCGCGCGGACGACGCAGAGCCGTCGTGCCCCGGCGCCCACCACCTGCTCCGCGTTCGAGGGGTCGATCCCGCCGATCGCGAAGAAGGGGTGCGGCGCGTGCTCAGCTGCATGCGAGATCAGCTCCAGCCCGACGCCGGGCCGTCCCTCCTTCGTCGGCGTCTCCCAGATCGGGCCGGCGCTGATGTAGTCAACCGGCCACTCTGCGGACGCGGCCATCTGCTCCTCGGAGTGGGTCGAGAGGCCGATGATCGCGTCCTCGCCGAGGGCCGCCCGAACCTCCTCGACCGGCATGTCGTCCTGCCCGACGTGGACGCCGTCGGCTTTGCAGGCCCGGGCCAGGCCGGGGTCGTCGTTGACGATGAAGAGGGCGCTGAAGGTGTCGCAGAGGCGGCGGAAGGTGAGCCCGGCGAGCTCGGTCTCGCGGCGGGGGAGCGACTTCTCGCGCAGCTGCACGATGTCGGCGCCGCCGGTCAAGGCCGCGTGCAGCAGCGGCTCGGGATCCTCACCACGGGGGTGGGCGTCGCAGACGAAGTAGAGCCGCGCAGTGCGCAGCCGCTCGCGGCGCAGCGGGCCAGCCGCCTCTGGGGAAGCAAGGCTCATACGTCCGATTATCACTCGTCGCTCGATGCATTGACCACACTGGAGCGTGTTCAATCGAACGAACGGCGATGAGTAGAGGGGGGTAGCATCGGTTGTGCACGGGAGTCCCGAGCCGGGGCTGAGAGGGTGGCGACGAGGCCACCGACCGTCTGGACCTGATCCGGGTAATGCCGGCGGAGGCAAAGTTGAACGAGCAGCGGAGCTACGACGCGATCATCGTTGGAGGCGGGGTCATCGGCCTCTCCTGCGCCTGGCGCGCGGCACGGGCCGGGGCGCGGGTGGCGCTCGTCGATCGCGCCGAGCCGCCGGCCGGGGCGACCCGCGTCGCCGCCGGCATGCTGGCGCCGGTCGGCGAGCTGACCTTCGGCGAGCCCGAGCTCTTGCAGATGACGCTCGCCGCCGCCGAGCGCTACCCGAGCTTCGTCGAGGAGCTGGAGGCGGAGGCCGGCATCTCGACCGGGTACACGAGGCTCGGCGCTCTCCATGTCGCTCTCGACCGTGACGAGGCGGCGGAGCTGCGCCGCGTTCACGATCTGCAGCGCTCGCTCGGCCTCGAGGCCGAGTGGCTGCCCCCACGGCGCTGCCGCGAGCTCGAGCCGGGCCTCACCCCGTCCTTCAACGGCGGCGTGCACGCCGCGGGAGAGGCGGCGGTCGACCCGCGGGCGCTGAGCGCCGCCCTGCTCGCCGCCCTTGCCGGGAGGGGAGTGGAGATGCGGACCGGGACCGAGGTCGTCGCGGCGCTGCTCGACGGCGAGCGGATCGCCGGCGTGCGCACCGCGTCGGGCGAGGAGCTTCGCGCCGCCGCGGTCGTGCTCGCGACCGGCGCCTGGTCGGGCGCCGCCGAGTGGCTGCCGGAGTCCGCCCGCCCCCCGATCCGCCCGGTCAAGGGCCAGATCGTCGAGCTGCTGACCCGCGACGGCGCCGCCCCCTGCCAGCGGATCCTCGCCTCCGAGCGGATCTACATGGTGCCGCGCGAGGACGGCCGCCTGGTCGTCGGCGCCACCGTCGAGGAGCAGGGCTTCGACACGACGGTCACCGCAGGGGGCGTCCACGAGCTGCTGCGCGAGGCCTACCGCCTGCTGCCCGACGTCGCCGAGATGGAGCTGCTCGACGCGGCCGCCGGTCTCCGCCCCGGCACGCCGGACAACCTGCCGCTGGTCGGTCCCGGCGCTCTCGAGGGCTTGATCCTCGCTTGCGGCCACTACCGCAACGGCATCCTGCTGGCGCCGCTCGCGGCGGAGACTGTTGCCAGCGAGCTAGCGCGATCCTCCCGTTCGGTGAGTTCGTCTTTTCTCGCCAATAGTGCGAGTAAAGGCGAAGTCAGCGGAGGGAGGGAGGTGGCTCGGCGATGAGGATCGAACTCAACGGCAAACCTTGCGAGCTGCCGACGGGCGCGACGCTCGCCGACGCGGTGCGCGAGGCGGGCGCCGAGCAGGCGGCTCGCGGAGTTGCCGTCGCCTTCGACGGCGAGGTCGTGCCGAGGAGCGAGTGGACCGCGACGCCGCTCACGGAGGGCGGCAAGGTCGAGGTGCTCGCCGCGATTCAGGGCGGCCAGGAAGCAGACCTCGCCACGCCCGCAACGCAGCCCTGGAGCCTCGCCGGCCGCGAGTGGCGCTCCCGCCTGATCGCTGGCACCGGCGGCTTCCGCTCGCTCGAGCAGATGGAGGCGGCGCTGAGCGCCTCCGGCGCCGAGATCGTCACCGTCGCCCTGCGCCGCATCGACCCGGCGGCGAAGGGCTCGGTGCTCGACGTGCTCGACCGCCTCGGCATGGCCGCGCTCCCCAACACGGCCGGTTGCTACACCGCGCGCGACGCGGTCCGCACCGCCCACCTCGCCCGCGAGGCCTTCGAGACCGACTGGATCAAGCTCGAGGTGATCGGCGACGACCGCACGCTGTTCCCCGACGCGGTCGAGCTTCTCGACGCCGCCGAGACCCTGGTCGGCGAAGGCTTCACCGTCCTCCCCTACACCAACGACGATCCGATCCTCGCCCGCCGCCTCGAGGAGGCCGGCTGCGCCGCGGTGATGCCGCTGGGCTCGCCGATCGGCTCCGGCGCCGGGATCCGCAACCCCTACAACGTCGCGATCATCGCCGAGCGCGCCGGCGTCCCTGTCGTCCTCGACGCCGGCATCGGCACCGCCTCCGACGCCGCCCTGGCGATGGAGCTGGGCTGCGACGCGGTGATGATCGCCAGCTCGATCTTCGGCGCCGAGGACCCGGTGGCGATGGCGACCGCGATGCGCCAGGCGGTCGAGGCCGGCCACGCCGCCCGCCGCGCCGGCCGCATCCCGCGCCGCACCCACGCGGAGGCCTCGACTCCAGACGAGGGCCTACCCGACCTCTCCTGACCCGCCGCCGCGGATCGCTCAGCACCCCTCTACCATGGGCGACCGCGCCCCCGTAGCTCAGTTGGTTAGAGCGGCGGCCTTTTAAGCCGCGCGGCGCCGGTTCGAATCCGGTCGGGGGCACTCAGTCCGGAGATGGCCAATCGGAGATGGGCTGTCTGATCCCAGGCGGCTGCATCGATGACCCCCCGTGATCGTCGCCTATTGGTCCGTCAGGCGATGACTCCGCATCCTGGGGTGAGAGTGCCGGTATCGGAGCATTCACCGGCGGAATCGTTCGCCGAGGATCTTCTGTTTCAGCTTCGTCGGCGCTTTGAAGTTTGGGCGCCTTTGGCTGCCAATCCCTGAGATGTTCCACCAGTTCTCCATAAAAGCTCACGACTTGGCGGCGCGTCTCAAGCACGAACGAGCGCTCTCCTCGTCCGCGCTTGGTTCCGAGAGGCCTATCGAGCGAGAGCTTGAAGGCTCGGGGCTCACGCTTGGGATCAGACGGAGACAGCAACGCCTTGGGATCGTCACGAGCGCTCTCCAAGAGTGACGCAGTCGTTTCCTTGGTGCGCGCAAACTGCACTTCGATACGCAGGTCGCCTGGCGCTTTGCGAAGTTGGCGAAGTATCCAGTTGAGCCGCGTCAAGGGACGCCCGTCTTTAGGGGCACTCACCTTGACGCTCGTCCTTGTCAGGCGAGCGCGGAGATCTGCCTCAACTTCGATTGGGCCGACGGCGTCGGGAACGCGAAATGATCCAGTCAGCTTCCCCTCGTTGCCAAGTGCTGTGAGAAGGGACTCGGTCCACCGTTCGCCATCTTTGGCACGAGACTGCGCCGACGCCACTGTGACTCCGAGGTCTTGACTCAGGCCGAGGCATAGATACTCAACGAACTGCTCCCATCGGTCGACCACGTCCCGGACACCCGGGTCGGCGGCGCGGATCGTTCCGTCCCTCGCGGAGTTGCGCACCTGCACCCAATGCTGACCCATGTCCTCGAAGCCGACCGCACCGGACTTCTCATGCTCGAGATAGGCGATCAGCTCCCCGAGGATCCAAGCTTGGTCAGGGTCTTTGACTCCTCGGTGCTGATGCTGCATCACGGCCTCGGTGAGGATGCGCCACCAAGAGAGATGCCGGAGACCCACGGTTCGCAGCTTGCGTCCATCCACTGAAACCGGCACGTCGTCTGGCCCGCCGCTGATCTGATTCGAGATGGTCAACACGGCGTCGAAGCCATGGTCGCGAGCAAGATCGAGGTAATCCGAGACCTGCTCCGCGCGTAGCGGAGCGTCGCCGGTCTTGACCTCGACCAAGCACCGCCACGAAGTCTTCCCACGCTCGACGACAATTGCTCCGTCGGGCCGCAGGGTCTTCCCATCGCTGGTTTCGAGTGGGACCTCTGTGAAGGTCGTGATCCGACCGGCCGGCGCGCCGACCTCGCGCAGAAGGGCTCGGCCGAACTCATCCACCGCCCCCATTACTGCGAGCAGTGAGGAGGCAGCACGAATCTCTTGCTCCTCCTGACCGCGGATCCCAGCAACGGGTATTAGGCGTGCCGGCATCCACGACTCGGAATCGAGCGGACTGGGCCCCCTTGCCACCAGTGGCATGGTCAGGACCCTATTGATAATTGGCAATAGTTCCAAGGTCACCGAGTAGTACGGTCAGGCGTCGGATGAACGCCGAGCCTCAGTACATCCCCGCCGCCAGGTGGCGCGTCTTCTCGCGCGTCTACGACCCGGTGCTGGCGCTGACGATGCGGGAAGGGCACTTCCGCAAGGCGATGCGCGAACGCGTCGACGCCGAGCTTCCGCAGGGCGGCAGCGTCCTCGACGTCGGCTGCGGCACGGGCACCTTCGCGATCGCCCTCGCCGCGAGCCGTCCGGACGCGCGGGTGACCGGGATCGACGGCGACCCCGAAATCCTCGCCCGGGCTCGGGCCAAGGCCGGCGCCGACGCGGTCGAGTGGCGTGATGGCCTGGCCGGAGAGCTGTCGCTGGCCGACGACAGCGTCGACGTCGTGACGATGTCCCTGGTCCTCCACCACCTGCTGCCCGTGCAGAAGCGCGAGGCTCTGGCCGAGATCGGGCGGGTGCTGAAGCCCGGTGGCAGCTTCCACCTCGCCGACTGGGGCCCGCCGCACGACCCGCTGATGAGCGCCATCTTCTACGTCAGCCAGGCGATCGATGGCTTCCAGCGAACGGCAGAACACCGGGCCGGTCGTGTCCCGGCGCTCCTGAGGGACGCAGGCTTCGGCGAGGCCGAGCGCTACGAGCGCCTGCGCACCGCGGGCGGCAGCCTCGATCTCTTTGCCGCGACAGCCGCGTGACCGAGATGGAGAGGGCGGGCGCTAAGCGCGACGAGAAACTGCTCCGCCAGCCGAGCGACGTCGAGGCGAAGGACCGAGAGCGGGTGGAGCGGATCGCTGCCGAGATCGACCACGGGTTCGACGCCCTGCGCGACGTCGAAGACGGTGTCTCGATCTTCGGCTCGGCCCGGATCGCCGAGGGCCACCGCTGGTACGAGCTCTGCCGCGAGACCGCGGCCTGCCTGGCCAGGGACGACTTCACCGTCATCACCGGCGGCGGTCCCGGCCTGATGGAGGCGGCGAACCGGGGCGCCGCCGAAGCCGGCGGTCTCTCCGTCGGCCTCAGCATCGAGCTGCCGATGGAGCAGGAGACGAACCGCTTTGTCAACCGCGGCGTCGACTTCCACTACTTCTTCGCCCGCAAGCTGATGTTCGTTCGCTACGCCCGCGCCTTCGTCATCTTCCCCGGCGGCTTCGGCACGATGGACGAGCTGTTCGAGAGCCTGACCCTGATCCAGACCCACCGCATCCAGCTCTTCCCGACGATCCTCGTCGACAAGGCGCACTGGGAACCGCTGCTCGACTGGATCGACGACGCCCTCGAAGACGCCGGCCTGATCGCGCCCGCCGACATGGAGCTGCTCGTCACCGCCGACACGGTCGAGGAAATCTGCGGCTACGTGCACCAGGCGCGCGACCAGCAGCACCAGCTCCGCGGCATCGCTGGCTGAGGCAATCGCGGTACGCAAACGGCCCGCCGAAGCGGGCCGCTCGCGAAACGGGGTTGCCGTCGAACTGACGACCCTGTCCTCACGTCGCGGCTTAGTGCCGGAAGTGGCGGTGCTTGGTGAAGACCATCGTCACGCCGGCGGCGTCGCAGGCCTCGATCACCTCGGCGTCGCGTTTGGAGCCGCCGGGTTGGATCACGGCGGTGGCGCCGGCTTCGATCGCCGCCTGGGGCCCGTCGGCGAAGGGGAAGAAGGCGTCGGAGGCGACGGCCGTGCCGGTGAGCAGGCCGGCGGCCTCCTCGCCGCGGGCGTCGCGGCACTTCTCGACCGCCAGGCGCACCGAGTCGACCCGGCTCATCTGGCCGGCGCCGATCCCCAGCGTCGCCCCGTCCTTGGCGATCACGATCGCGTTGGAGCGGACGTGGCGGACCACGATCCAGGCGAAGATCATGTCGCGCCACTGCTCCTCGCTCGGCTGCGTCTTGGTGACGACCTCCATCGTCTCGCGTGGCTCCGGGTCGCCGTCGCGGTCCTGGATCAGCAGGCCGCCGAGCACGCGCTTGGCGTCGCGCTCGCGCGGGTCGGGCTGGCGCCGCTCCTCCTCACAGAGGATCCGGATCGCCTCCTTCTGCTGGAGGACGGCGAGGGCGCCGTGCTCGTATTCAGGGGAGATCAGCACCTCGACGAAGTTCTCGTGCAGCGCCTCCGCCAGCTCGGCGCCGATCGGCCGGTTGAGGGCGATCACGCCGCCGAAGGCGGACATCGGGTCGCAGACCAGCGCCTTGCGGTAGGCGTCGAGCGCGGTCTCGCCGATCGCCACCCCGCAGGGGTTGTTGTGCTTGACGATCGTGCAGGCCGGCTCGTCGAAGTCCTCGACCAGGCGCCGCGCCGAGTCGAGGTCGAGCACGTTGTTGAAGGAGAGCGCCCGCCCGTGCAGCTTCGAGACCCGCGAGAGGACGTGGCTGCGCGAACCTGCCTCGGCGTAGAGGGCCGCGCGCTGATGCGGGTTCTCGCCGTAGGAGAGGTCGAGCACCTTCTCGTAGGCGACCGCCAGGTGTTCGGGGAACTCCTCGTACTCGGTCGCGAACCAGCGGCTGATCGCCGCGTCGTAGCGGGCGGTCTGGGCGAAGGCCTCGTTGGCGAGCCAGTGGCGGGTCGAGGCGGAGACCTCGCCGCCCGACTCCTCCAGCTCGGCGCAGAGCGCGTCGTAGGACTCCGGTTTGACGACGACGGCGACCCCGGCGTGGTTCTTGGCGGCGGCGCGGATCATCGTCGGCCCGCCGATGTCGATGTTCTCGACCGCAATCTCGGGCGCGACCTCGTGGTCGGCCACGGTCTCCTCGAAGGGGTAGAGGTTGACGCAGACCAGGTCGATTGGCTCGATCCCCTCGCGCTCCAGGACCGCCATGTGCTCGGGGTCCTCGCGCCGTGCCAGCAGCGCCGCGTGCAGCCGCGGGTGCAGCGTCTTCACCCGGCCGCCGAGGATCTCCTCCTGGCCGGTGAACTCGGCGACGTCGGTCACTTCCAGCCCCGCCTCCCGCAGCGCGGTCGCGGTGCCGCCGGTCGAGAGCAGCTCGACCCCGAGCGCCGCCAGCCCCTTGGCGAAATCGGCGACGCCGGTCTTGTCGGAGACGGAGAGCAGAGCCCGGCGCACCCGGACCTGTCCGTCGCTCACGGCCTCGGGTCGGGTGTCTGCGGGAGCCTCACTCATCGACGACGACCGCGCGCGGGTCGCTTGCGTCGATCCTAACCTTGCCCGCCGCGATCATGCGGATCGCCTCCGGGTAGAGCTCGTGCTCGGTGGCGTGGATCGCCTCCTCCAGCTCGTCGCGGTCGCGACTGGCCGGGACGGGAACCTCGCGCTGCGCGATCGCCGGGCCGGTATCGACCCCCTCGTCGACGAAGTGGACGGTGACCCCGGTCACCTCGACCCCCGCCGCGAGCGCCTGCCCGATCGCGTCGAGGCCGGGGAAGGAGGGGAGCAACGCGGGGTGGACGTTGACGATGCGACCGCGGAAGCGGGCGACGAACCCGGCGCTGAGCAGCTGCATGTAGCCGGCGAGGGCGACGAGGTCGGCGTCGAGCGACTCGATCCAGTCGCCGATCGCGGCGTCGCGGGCTCCCCGGTCGGCGTACTCGTCGCGCGGGAAGACCGCGGTCTCGACCCCGGCCGCCCGCGCCCGCTCCAGCGCCCGCGCCGCCGGCTTGTCGGAGCCGACCCCGACCACCTCGATCCCCTCGCGACCGTGCAGGCGGTCGAGGATCGCCTTCAGGTTCGTCCCCGATCCCGAGGCCAAGACGACGATGCGAAAACCGCTCACCCTGGCATCATCGCGAAGGTGGCGTTCCTGGAGAACCTCGGCGTCGAGACCCCGGTCGTCCAGGCCGGCCTTGGCGGTGGCCTGAGCGGGCACGAGCTGGCGGCAGCGGTCTCCGAGGCAGGCGGGCTGGGGACGATCGCGGTGATCGGCGCCGAGGCGATCGAGGCCGAGCTGGCGGCGGCGCGGGCGCTGACCGGCCGCCCGCTCGCGGTCAACCTGCTGCTGCCATTTGCCGAGGGCGACTGGTTTGCGGCGGCCGAGGGGGCCGACGTCGTCGTCACCTTCTGGGGCGACCCCAAGCGCAGCGTCGCCGGTGCCTGGATCCATCAGTGCGGCTCGGTCGAGGAGGCGAAGGCCGCCCATGCGGCCGGTGCCGACGCAGTGATCGTCCAGGGCGTCGAGGCGGGCGGCCACGTGCGCGGCACGACGCCGGCGCTGGAGCTGCTCGAGCAAGCAAGGGCAGCGCTCCCCAGCGACTACCCGCTGTTCCTCGCCGGTGGGATCGCCGAGCGAAGGGACGTCGAGGAGGCGCTGGACGCCGGTGCGAGCGCCGCCGTCGCCGGCACGCGGTTCCTGCTCTCGGAGGAGAGCCGGGCGCACCCCGAGTACAAGCATCGCCTTTTGGGCGCCGGGGAGACGCTCCTCACCGAGCTGTTCGGCGCCGGCTGGCCGGCGCCGCATCGGGTGGTGCCCAACGCGGCCACCGAGCGCGACGACCAAGACCCGCTGCCGCCGCTCGCCCCTCTCGACGACGGCCCCGCCGCGCTGGTCGACGACGGCCCGCTCTACGCAGGCCAGACCGTGGCACGCATCGGCGAGGTTCGGCCGGCTGCGGAGATCGTCAACGACCTGACGCCGTAGCGCGGCGTCAGCCGCTCGCGGGCACTACCGCGATGTCCTCGAGCGCAAACTTGCCGTTCGCATCATCCGGATCCCCGAGCGGGTAGCGCCCCGTGAAGCAGGCGTCGCAGTGGTCCTCGGGCGGAGTCCCGACCGCCTCGTAGACGCCTTCGAGCGAGAGGTAGGCGAGCGAGTCGGCGTCGAGCTCGTCGGCGATCTCCTCGACCGTGCGGTTGTGGGCGATCATCTCCTCGCGCGTCGACATGTCAACCCCGTAGTGGCAGGGGTAGCGGATCGGCGGCGCCGAGATCCGCAGGTGGATCTCCTTCGCGCCAGCGTCGCGCAGCATGCCGACGATCTGCCGCGTCGTGTTGCCGCGCACGATCGAGTCGTCGACGACGACGATCCGCTTGCCGGCGACGATCTCGGGCAGCGGGTTGAACTTGAGCCGCAGCCCGTGCTTGCGCAGCTCCTGCCCCGGCTGGATGAAGGTGCGGGCGACGTAACGGTTCTTGATCAGACCGTCGTCGCGCGGCAGCCCCGAGGCGCGGGCGAAGCCGGCGGCGGCCGGGTTGCCCGAGTCCGGCACCGAGATCACCAGGTCGGCCTCGACCGGCGCCTCGCGCCAGAGGATCTCGCCCATCCGGCCGCGCACCTGCTGCAGCACTTTGCCCTCGAGCCGGCTGTCGGGGCGGGAGAAGTAGATGTGCTCGAAGACGCAGGTAGCGGGCCGCTCGGCCTTGACCACCTGGCGGGTCTCGAGGCCGCGCTCGGTCAGCGAGACCATCTCGCCCGGATGGACCTCGCGCATCAGCTCGGCGCCGATGATGTCGAAGGCGCAGCTCTCCGAGGCGACGACGAAGCGGCCCTCGAGCCGCCCGAGCGAGAGCGGCCGCACCCCGTGCGGGTCGCGGAAGGCGACGATCGCGCGCTTGGTCATCACCACGGTCGAGTAGGCCCCTTCCATGCGGGGCATCGTGTCGGTGACCGCGTCCTCGATCAGCTTGCCCTCGTGCGAGGAGAGCAGCGCCGCGATGATCTCCGAGTCGGAGGTGCCGCGGAAGGAGATGCCCTTCTCCTTCAGCTCGCCCCACAGCTCGACCGCGTTGATCAGGTTTCCGTTGTGGGCGAGCGCCAGCTCGCGGCCGTCGTCGCGCCAGACCGGCTGCGCGTTCTCCCAGGAGCCGCCGCCGGTGGTCGAGTAGCGGACGTGGCCGATTGCCATGTCGCCCTCCAGCGCCTTCAGCTTCTCCTCGTCGAAGACCTGGGAGACGAGGCCGGAGTCGCGCAGGGTGGTGATGTGGCCGCCCTCGCAGGTGGCGATCCCGGCCGACTCCTGGCCGCGGTGCTGGAGCGCGTAAAGGCTGAAGTAGGCGAGACGGGCGACGTCGTGGCCGGGTGCGTATACGCCGAAGACCCCGCATTCCTCGCGCGGGCCGTCGCGATCGGTCGAATACCCCTGAGCCGGAGTCAAGACGCGTGTTCCTTGCAGGTGGAAGGACGTGACGCGCAGGCGGACTGCCTACTCCCGGAGGGTACCAGCGGCGGGGGACCGGACCCGCCGCGACCGGCTTGCCTACGCGCCCTCCCGGCCCTTCAGCCTGACCGTCAGCCGACGGGTGGTGAGGCGGCCGGCAAGGTCGGTGGCCCGAGCCGCGATCTTGGCTTTCAGCGACTCCTGTGGCGCGATCCTGCCGAGTCGACGCAGCACCGCTTTCGGCAGTGGGATGGTGAAGCGGGCGGTTTCGCCCGGCAAGACGGTCTTCGTCCCTCCGCTGAGGCCGACGATCAACCTCGTCGGTTTGCTTTTCCCCGCTTTCGGTTTCCGTTTCGACTGGAAGCCCCAGCCGACCTGGCCGAAGACGAGAACGGACGCTTCCGAGCTGGCGGTGACGCGCACCAGGATCGACCGTTTCCGGGCTTTGCCGGTGGCGGTGAGCGTCACCACGGGGCATTCGCCCTGGTAGGCGGCGCTTTTCGGGCACCTGTCCTGGGTCTCGTCGCCGTAGCCGTCGTTGTCGGCGTCGGCCTCGACCGTCACGGTGAGCGGCGTGCCGACTTCGCTCTCGGCTTTGAACACCCTGGTTTCGCCGGTCGCGACGTTGCCGTCGTAGCGGAGCGAGATCGCACCCGCCTGTTTCTCGCAGAAGATCGTTTTGACGGGGCCGTAGAGGCCGACGGAATCGCCTTCGTCAGCCGGGATCCGGGTCGCGAACGAGTTCGTGCCCTCGACCAGGGTCTCGGTCGCACTCTCGCCGACCTTCATGTATTCGCCTTTTTCATTTTGGATCTCGAACACCTCGAGGCGCTGGGAGATCGGCGCGAGCCCCGGGCCGACCTCGACCTTCCAGCCGGTGATCACCTTCGGCCCTTCCGGTGGGACAGCCGGCGGCAGCGGGATGCCGGAGCTGCCGGCGGCGAGCAGAGTCCGGTTGGCTTCGCTGGCGTTGGCGGTGCAGCGCCAGCCAGCCTCGGTCGCCGCCGCGGCGCTCGGCGCCGCCAGCAAGAGAGCGACCAGCACAACAGCGGCCGCTGTCAGGTATCTGGACATCTAGGGGACCCTAGTCGGCGACCCGGCCACCCCTCGCCGGAGCCCGAATCGCGTGCTTCTCTAGACCTCGCCTAGCCTTTCGCCTGGCCCTTGAGGCTGACTTTGAGTTTGTCGCTGGTGACCTGACCCAACACGTTGGTCGCGCTGGCGATGACTTTCAGCTTCAGCGACCTTTTCCGTGCGAGATCCTCGAGCGCGGCCTTCAGCTTTTTCGGAAATTTGAGCGTGAAGCGGGTAACCGTCCCCGGAGTCACGGCCTTAGCTTTGCTGCTCAGTTTCGCTTTTCTCCCTTTGCCGAGGTTGACGGTGCCGGTTACCGTCACCGGCGCTGCGTTGTCCGTCGTGATCAGGACGACTACGGCGCCTTTGCGCTTGACCCCCGTGACCGCATTCACCGCGATCAACGGGCACGCAGTCTGGGCGGAAGCGAGCTGCGGGCATTTGTCCTGGGTCTCGTCGCCAAATCCGTCGCTGTCGGCGTCGGGCTCGAGCACGGCCGCAATCGGTATCCCGGCTTCGTCTGTAACTTCGAGGAAGCCGACCGTCTGACCGGCGCTGCCACCGAAGAAGCCGCCAAATAGGTCTTCTGGTCCAGGGATATCGCAGAAGGGAGTGCCGGATTCACCAGATCCGGAGATGCCGAGGAGATCACCTGCCTGCACCGGGATCCTTGCGTCGAAGGTGTTCAGCCCGCTTACAAGCGACCCGTTGGATTCACCGACAATCTGAACGGTGTTCACGCCATTTCTGCGTAGGACTTTGAGTGTTGCCGGAAGGGATACGGGCATAGCGAGAGTCGATTTCCACTTGGTGATGACCCCGGCGCTTGGGGCCGCGAGCGATAGGGGATTACCGGCTGCGGTCAAGGCGAAGTACGTCACAGGCGCTTCACTGACACTGTTGCCCCCACAGTTGTCGCCGAATTCAGTTGCGCCCGACGCTGCTGGGGCTCCGACCAACGACAGGGCTGCCAGCAGCCCAGCAACGGCTATTCCACAACACTTCCTCATCATGCTCCCTTCGCGCAATCTCCAGTGGACGATCCGGGCAGCGTAGTGGTCCGGCCGGAGTACCTCTAGCTGGCCGGCCGCAGCCGGTCGCCGCTCTTCGGGTCGAAGAAGTGGAGCTTCGAGGTGTCGGCCCAGAGCTGGGCGCGGTCGCGGCGTTTGATCCTGCTCGCCGGGTCGAGGCGGGCGACGATCTGCTCCTCGCCCTCGCGCAGGCCCGCGGCGCCGGTTTCGCCGATGCTCTCCTCGGCCAGGTCGGCCAGCTGCTCGGACTCGACCCCTTCGGACTCGACATGGAAGTAGGCGTAGAGGTCGGAGCCGAGCGACTCGACCAGGTCGACCTCGGCCTCGATCACGACCCCGCGCTCCTGCTTGAGGTCGCCGACGATCTCGGCGTCCTCGAAGGCCTCCGGTCGCAGCCCGGCGACGACGCGGCCGTCGCCGTTCGCCCGCACGCCCTCCGGCGCCTCGACCTCGCCGATCGGCAGTTTCACCTTGCCGTCGTGCAGCTCCGCCGGCATGAAGTTCATCGCCGGCGAGCCGATGAAGCCTGCGACGAAGAGGTTGCGCGGTTCGTCGTAGAGCTCGGCCGGCGGGCCGACCTGCTGCAGCTCGCCGGCCCGCATCACCGCCACCCGTTCGCCCAGCGTCATCGCCTCGACCTGGTCGTGCGTCACGTACACGGTCGTCGTCTCCAGCCGCGATTGCAGCCTCGCCACCTCGGTCCGCATCTGCACCCGCAGCTTCGCGTCGAGGTTGGAGAGTGGCTCGTCCATCAGGAAGGCCTTCGGGTCGCGGACGATCGCCCGGCCCATCGCCACCCGCTGGCGCTGGCCGCCGGAGAGGTTGGCCGGCCGGCGGTCGAGGTGCTGCGTAAGGTCGAGCGTCTCCGCCGCGTCCTCGACCTTGCGGTCGATCTCACCGCTGTCCACCCCGGCGAGCTTCAGCGCGAAGCCCATGTTCCCGCGCACCGTCATGTGCGGGTAGAGCGCGTAGTTCTGGAAGACCATCGCGATGTCGCGATCCTTGGGGGCGCGGTCGTTGACGACCTCGCCGCCGATCTTCAGCTCGCCCTCGGTGATGTCCTCGAGCCCGGCGATCATCCGCAGCGCCGTCGACTTGCCGCAGCCCGAGGGGCCGACGAGGATCATGAACTCGCCGTCGCCGATCTCGAGGTCCATCTGCTTGACGGCTTCCTGGCCGTCGGGGAAGACCTTGGTGATTCCATCGAGGGTTATCTCTGCCATGACGGCTCTCTCCTTATCCCTTGACCGCCCCGGCGGTGAGGCCGGAGACGATGCGGCGCTGGAAGAACAGGACGAAGACGATGATCGGCACCGTCACGACCACGGCGGCGGCCGCGATGCTGCCGGTCGGTTCGGTGAAGGACGACTCGCCGGTGAAGAAGGCGAGCGAGGCGGGGACCGTGCGCGAGGCGTCCGTGGAGGTGAGTGAGATCGCGAAGAGGAAGTCGTTCCAGGCGAAGATGAAGACGAGGATCGCGGCGGTGAACATGCCCGGCGCGGCGAGCGGCACGATCACCTTGGTGAAGGCCTGGAACGGCGTCGCCCCGTCGACCTGGGCAGCCTGCTCCAGCTCCCAGGGGATCTCGCGGAAGAAGGCGACGAGGGCGTAGATCGCCAGCGGCAGCGAGAAGGTCAGGTAGGGAATGATCAGGCCGAGGTAGGTGTCATAGAGGCCGATCTCCCGCCACATGTCGAACAGCGGCCCGACCGTGGAGATCGGCGGAAACATCGCGATCGCCAGCGCGCCGGCGAGGATAACCCGCTTGCCCGGGAATTCGAGCCGGGCGATCGCGTAGGCGGTGAAGGAGGCGAGGACGATCGCGATCACCGTGGTGGAGAGGGCGATCAGGATCGAGTTGATCAAGGGCTTGATGAAGGGGCTCTCGTCGATGCCGCCTTCGAACAGGCTCTCGTAGTTTTCGAAGGAGATCTCGGTGGGGAGGAAGTTGCCGTCGGCGATCGATTCCGGCGGCTTCAGCGAGACCGAGACCAGCCAGAGGACCGGGATCAGGGCGAAGACCAGTACGACGACGATGCCGATGCTCCACAGCGCGTACTCACGTGTGCCTCGCTCCATCGTCTACCTCCCCGGTCGCCCTTCCTCTACCCGTACTCCGAAGCCCCTCACGTAGAGGAAGGCGATCGCCAGCACGCAGAGGAAGATCAGCACCGAGACGGCCGACCCGAGCCCGAGGTTGAGCCGCGAGATCAGCTGGTTGAAGCCGAGGATCGAGACCGATTCGGTGTCCTGCGCACCGGCGGTCATGATGTAGATCGTGTCGAACACCCTGAAGGCGTCGAGGGTGCGGAAGAGCAGCGCGACCAGGATCGCCGGCTTCATCAGCGGCAGGGTGATGCGGACGAAGCGTTGCCACGCGGTCGCCCCGTCCACCTTCGCCGCCTCGTAGAGCTGGCTGTCGATCGTGACCAGGCCGGCGAGCAGCAGCAGCGCCATGAAGGGCGTCGTCTTCCAGACCTCGGCCATGATGATCACGGCGAAGGAGCTGAAGCGATCGCCGAACCAGTCCATTTCGTCGGAGATCAGCGGCAGGTTGTTGACGAAGCCGCTGTCGGGGGCGAAGGCGAACTGCCAGGAGAAGGCGGCGACCACGGTGATGATCCCGTAGGGGATGAGGACGGCGGTGCGAACCACGCCGCGGCCGAAGATCGCCCGGTGCATGACCAGCGCGATCACCATTCCCAGCACCAGCTCGATCGCGACGGTGGTGAGGGTGAGGAAGGCGGTGTTGAAGAGATCGGTCCACCAGAGGTCGGAGCTGAGCACCGCGCCGTAGTTGTCGAGGCCGACGAAGCCGCCCTCCTCGGGGAAGCGCAGGTCGACCTGCTGCAGCGAGAGGACGATCGCGTAGGCGATCGGATAGGCGGTGACGGCGAGCATCGCGATCACCGCCGGCGCGCAGAGCATCCAGGCGAGGCGCCGCTCCGAGCGGATCCGCTGGCTGACCGCCCCCGGCTCTCGCTGGGCGTGCGCCTCCATCAGAGCAGCCCTTCGCGCTTGACCGCGTCTTCCAGGTTTTCCTTCAATTCCTCATAGATGGAGGTGGCGTCCTCGGGGTCGATCTTGTCTGGTGGGTGGAGGGTGCGCTGCACCGCGAGCGAGACGTCCTGGTAGGCCGGTGCGGTTGGCCGCGGCCCCGAGCCCTCGATCGATTTCTTGACCAGCCCCGCGAAGCCCGGGTAAGCCTCGGTCACGACTTTGTCGGTGTAGAGGTCGGAGCGGGAAGGAGGCAGCCCGTCGAGTTCGACCGCGGTGAGCTGGCTCTGCCGCCCGGCGAGGCAGGCCGTCGCGTCGAAGGCAACGTCCTTGTTCTCCGAGAAGGAGCTGACCGCGAGGTTGAAGCCACCCAGCGGCGGCCGGCTCGGCCGTTTGGCGTCGACGCGCGGAAAGCGCGCGTAGCCCATCACTTTGGCGATGTCCGGCGCTTCCGCGGCGGCGCTCGCGTAGGCGAAGGTGTAGTTGGTCATGAAGGCCGAGTCGCCTCCCTCGAAGGCGAGCCGGGAGGTGTCCTCGTTCGAGGTCGAGAGGTTGGACGGCGCCGCGCTCGAGTTGGCGAGCCGACCCATCACCTCCAGTGCGCGGATCGCCGGGCCTTCGCGCAGATCCACCGTCTCCGGCCCGGAAAGGACCGGCGTGCCGGCACTCTCGATCAGCGCGTTGGCCCAGACCGTGAAGCCCTCATAGCGGTTCGCCTGCACCTGGATCGTGCCGGCGTTTTCCGGACCAAGCTCTTCCGCCTGGTCGATCATCTCGTCCCATGTCGCGGGTGGCTGTTTGACCAGGTCTTTGCGGTACCAGAGCAGCTGGGTGTTGGTGTTGAACGGGGCGGCGTAGACGTCGCCCTCGAAGGAGGCGGTCTCGACCACGTTGGGGAAGACCTGTTCGGTGACCTGTTTGGCGAGTGGGCCTTTCCACTGCTCGACCCAGCCCGCGTTGGCGAACTCGCCGGTCCAGATCACGTCCATGCCGACGATGTCGATCGAGCTGTCCTCGGCGCCGAGCCGGCGGACCAGCTGTTCGCGCTGCTGGCTGGCGTCGGTGGGGAGGAACTCGACCTCGACGTTGTAGCGGCCACCCGATTCTTTCGAG
>DATMDR010000036.1:0-17395 GCA_035557635.1 Solirubrobacterales bacterium
TCCTCGGCCGAGCGCACCGCGGCGCTACCCGGCTGGCTCGATCACTACAACTTCAGGAGACGACATGGCTCCCTTGGCCATCGACCGCCCGCAGCTCGGCTCGCTGAGCTGGAACAACGTGCTGAGTAACTACAGCTAGCCAGCTCCGGCGGTGCGATCCGCAGGTAGTGGCCGAAGGACCAGTCGACGAAGCGCTTGGCGCCGAAGAGCCGGACCAGCGGACCCAGGACCCGCGGCGGCACCCTGGGGATGAGCTTCTGCACCCGCAGCATCCAGCGGAACTTCCACTCGTGGGAGTCGTTGAACTCGGCGTAGCGGGCGGCGGCCTGCTCGCGGCCCTGCCGTCCCTCGACCACCTCGCGCAGCTCGCGGCCGAGCGCGATCCCGAAGTAGATCGCGGTGCGGATTCCCTCCGCGGTCAGCGGCAGGCAGTGGCCGGCGGAGTCGCCGGCGAAGAAGACGCCGGCCTCGGTGGCGCGGCGCAGCTTGTGGGGGATCCAGTTGCCCTGGTAGCGGACCCGATCCCGGTCCAGGTCCTCGGCCAGCAGCTCGGTCGTCTCGCGGACGTGGAAGCGCGGGTCGAAGGAGCCGACCCCGATCCGCAGCTCGTCGCGGGCGGGGAAGGACCAGCCGTAGCCCGCCGGGACGTAGTGGCGGTCGATCCAGATCTCGAGATCCTCGCCGGCCCCGTCGGGATGGACCTCGAGCCCGCGCGAGAGCGGCGCGTCCGGGGGCTGGTAGCCGTCGCCGGCGGCCAGCACCCGGCGCCAGCCCAGCGCGTCGACGACGAGCGGCGCCGAGACGACGCCGCGGTCGGTGTCGACGTGGATCGTGCCGTCGCCGTTGGCGGACCGGGCGCGTCCGTTCACCTTGGCGGTCTCGAAGCGGGCGTCGCACTGGCTCCAGAGCAGCTCGCAGAGCTCGCGATAGTCGAAGGTGGAGAAGGTCCAGGGCAGGTCCATGCGAGACGTCCCGTGCGGGGTGTGCACGACCAGCTCGCTGAAGCGCTGGCGCTCGGCCTCCATCAGTCCGGTGGCGCGCAGCCACTCGGTCGGGATGCCGCAGGCGGAGGTCTGGCGCTCGCCGATCTCGTAGCGGTCGAGGACCATCACGTCGGCGCCCGCCCCGGCCAGCTCGCGCGCCACCGCGAGCCCGGCGAAGCTCGCTCCGCAGATCAGTACGTCATGGCCGCCCGACAGGGGGGTTCGTTCGTCGCCGCGTTTGGTCGCGCGCACCGGCACGACGGGAGCGTATCCCCTCTGGCATCATTCGCCGCTGTGTCCGTGACCGATACGACCTTGACCGATACGACCTTGCCATCGACCGCTCCCAGTACGCCTGCTGAGGGCTCCGGCGACCTTCTCACCGAAGTCGACGGCAAACTCGTCCCCAACTACGCGGCGACGATGGTCTCCTTCGAGGAGGGAGACGTGGTCAAGGGCAAGGTCGTGCGGATCGACAAGGACGAGGTCCTTGTCGACATCGGTTACAAGTCGGAGGGGGTCATCCCGGCCAGCGAGCTCTCGATCCGCAAGTCGGTCGACCCAGCCGACGAGGTCGAGCTGGGAGAAGAGGTCGACGCCCTCGTCCTCACCAAGGAAGACGCCGACGGCCGCCTGATCCTTTCCAAGAAGCGGGCCCGCTTCGAGAAGGCCTGGCGCCGCATCGAGGCCGCCGCCGAGTCGGGCGAACCGGTCGAAGGCAACGTGATCGAGGTGGTCAAGGGCGGCCTGATCCTCGACCTCGGCGTGCGCGGCTTCCTGCCCGCCTCGCTGGTCGACATCCGCCGCGTCCACAACCTCGAGGAGTTCACGGGCGAGACGCTCGAATGCAAAGTGATCGAGCTCAACCGCAGCCGCAACAACGTCGTCCTCTCGCGGCGCGCCGTGCTGGAGGAAGAGCGCAAGGAGGTGCGCGAGCAGATTCTCGGCCGCCTCCAGCCGGGCCAGGTGGTGGAGGGCAAGATCTCCAACCTGGTCGACTTCGGCGCCTTCGTCGACCTCGACGGCATCGACGGCCTGATCCACATCTCCGAGCTTTCCTGGAGCCACGTCAACCACCCCTCCGAGGTGGTCGCGATCGGCGACACCGTGCGGATCAAAGTGCTCGATATCGACCGCGACCGGCAGCGCATCTCGCTCGGTCTCAAGCAGACGCAGGAGGACCCATGGCAGCGGGTGATCAGCTCGCACCGCGCCGGCGACGTGCTGGCCGGGACCGTGACCAAGGTCGTCGCTTTCGGCGCCTTCGTCGAGATCCTGCCGGGCGTCGAGGGCCTGGTCCACATCTCCGAGCTCGCCGACCACCACGTCGAGAACCCCAGCGAGGTGGTCGAGCCCGGCGCCACGCTCGACGTCAAGATCCTCGAGATCGACGAAGAGCGGCGGCGGTTGTCGCTGAGCATCAAGCGGGTTGAGGGGCAGAAAATGGCTATGGGTGACCTCGGCGAGCAGATCGCTGCGGCGGGAGAGACTTCAGAGGAGTCCGAGGATGCTCCGGCCGCGGGTCCTGTCGCCGCAGGGGACCCACCTCCCCCTCCGGTAGCTGAAGCTTCCTCGGGGGAGGTCCCCCCTGCGGCGCCACCCGCGGAGGAGACACCCCTAGAGACATCTGACGAAACCCCGGCCGCTGAGGAGGAACCTGCTGCCGAGGTCGAGCCGCCATCGGCTGATGAGGCTCCGGCCGATGAGGCGGAGGTCCCGGCCGAGGAAGAGCCCGCGGCCGAGGTAGAGGCTCCGGCCGCGGAGGAGGCTCCTGAGGAGGAGCCTGTTGCCGAGACGGCGACGCCTGAGGCTCCGCCCGAGGAAGGGCCTTCGCCGGATGAACCCGAGGAAGGTGAAGAGGCTGCGCAGGAGGGGGAATCTGTTACCGAGCGGCCGGATTCTCCTGACGACGCTGGCGAGGCTGCCGGCGAGGACGAGCAGGCAAGCGAGTCCGAGCAGGACTGAACGGCGGCCCGGGTGGCGAGGCCGCTGACGATTGGACTGACCGGTGGGATCGCGGCCGGCAAGTCGGAGGCGCTGGCTGCATTTGAGCGCCTCGGTGCCGCGACGATCTCCAGCGACGCGGTTGTGCACGAGCTGCTCGACTCGGAGCCGCTTGTCGGGCGGCTGACCGAGCGCTGGGGGCCCGAGGTGGCTCCCGAGGGCCGGATCGACCGCGCCAAGGTCGGTGAGGTCGTCTTCGCCGATCGCGATGAGCTGAGCTGGCTCGAGGCGCAGATCCACCCGCTGGTGGGGGAGAGGATCGGCGCCTGGCTCTCATCGCTGCCGGAGGACGCCGACGTCGCCGTGGTCGAGGTGCCGCTGCTGTTCGAGTCCGGGATGGAGAAGGTCTTCGACACGACTGTCGCGGTTGTTGCTGGTGAGGAGCTGCGGCGCACCCGCGCCGAGGCCCGTGGCCACGTGCTGGTCGACGAGCGCGAGACGCGCCAGCTGGCGCAGGCCGACAAGGCCTCGCGGGCCGCGCACGTGGTCCAGAACGAGGGAACGGTTGAGGATCTCGAGCGGGAGCTGTCCGCTCTGGTCGAGAGGCTGAAGCCATGAAGCGCAAGCGCAGGCGTCGCCGCCGTCTGCTGTTCGGCAGTGCGGCCGTCGCGGCCGCGGGGATTTGCGTCGCCCTGCTGCTGGGTGTGCCGGGCGAGGTCGACCGTGCGATTCAGGAGCTGACCCTGCCGTTGCGTCACGAGGACGTGATCCGCCAGCAGGCGAGCGAAAAGGACGTCGATGCCTCGCTGATCGCCGCCGTGATCTACGCCGAGTCCCGCTTCCGCGACCAGACCTCCCACGCCGGAGCGCGCGGGCTGATGCAGATCACCCCGGCCACCGCCAACGAAATCGAGCGCCTCAGCGGCGGTACGAGCTTCAAGCTCGAGGACCTCTCCGACCCCGAAATCAACATCCGCTACGGGACCTTCCTCCTGCGCCAGCTGTTCGACCGCTACGACGGCAACTGGGTGGCGGCGCTGGCCGGCTACAACGCCGGGCCCACCAACGCCGACGAGTGGGGCGGGTCCGGCATGTCGCTCGACGACATCGGCTTCGAGGAAACCCGCGGCTACGTCGAAGACGTGCTCGACAAGCAGGATGCCTACCACGACAAGTACCCCGCGGAGCTGGGCTACCGGTGACCGTCGCTTCGCGACCGCGCGTCGCCGCCCTCGCGCTCGCAGTCGGCCTGGTCCTGGCCGACTCCTCGATCGTCGTCCTCGCCCTGCCGGAGATCTATCGCGAGCTCGACACCAGCGTCGCCGGGGTCACCTGGGTGCTGATCTCCTTCAACCTGGTGATGGCGCTCGTCGCCGTTCCGGCCGCGCACCTCGCCCGCCGCTTCGGCCCCGGTCGCACGGGCGCCGTGGGGCTCGCGGTCTTCGCCGGCGCCAGCCTCGCCTGCGGCCTCTCGGCGGAGCTGGGGACGCTGATCGCCGCCCGCTGCGTGCAGGCGCTCGGCGGCGCCGCCGCGGTGACCGCGGCGCTGGAGCTATTGCCGGCCGCGACCGGCTCGGAGCGTCGCGCCGTCGCGCTCTGGGCGGCGGCGGGGGCGACCGGCGCCGCGCTGGGGCCGGCGGTTGGCGGCCTGCTCACCGAGCTGGTCTCCTGGCAGTCGATCTTCCTGTTCCAGGTGCCGGTGGCGATCGTGGCAGGGGCGCCGATCCTGGCCATCGCCAGGCACGAGGCGGAGACCGGCATCCTCGCCGCGGAGCTGCGCAGCACCGGCCGCCCCCACCTGCTCGCCAACCTCGCCCTGGCGATGGTCTCGGCGGCGATCGCCGCCGCCCTGTTCCTGCTCGTGCTGCTGCTGATCGAGGGCTGGCGCCTGACCCCGATCGGCGCCGCGGTCGTGGTCAGCGTGATGCCGCTGGCGGCCTTCTTCGGCAGCCGGATCGGCCCGCAGGTCGCCGGCACCCGCGCCCGCGCCGCCGCCGGGGCGATCCTCGTCTCCGGCGGGCTGGGCGGGCTGGCGCTGCTGCCGAAGGCCGAGGTCGCGCTGACCCTGCCACCGCAGCTCCTGATCGGCGTCGGCCTCTCCCTCGTGCTCTCGGCGCTGACCGAAACGGCGCTCGCCGGACGGGCGCCGCAGGCGATCCACGGTGGCTGGACGATCTCGGCGCGCCACGCCGGCGTCGTGATCGGGCTGCTGGCGGTGACCCCGATCTTCACCGCCGACATCGCCGAGCAGCGCCGCGACGCGATCGACGCCGGCACCGCCGTCGTCCTCGACTCCCCGGTCAGCCCGCTGCTGAAGCTGGAACTGGCGCAGCGGATCGAGGACCAGTTGGACGACGAGCGCGGCCGGGTGCCGACGATAGGGCCTGCCTTCGAGCCGCTTCCCGACGATCCCGAGGAGCGAGGGGAAGTGGTTCAGCTGCGCGACGAACTGCAGGAGCAGCTCAACCGCGGTGCCACCCACGCCTTCAGCCCCTCCTTCGGGCTCGGCGCCCTGATCGGCTTGCTGGCTCTGATCCCGATCGGCCTCGCGCGTAGGGTGGATCTGTGACCGCGGAGCGGAAAGGGATGCTTCTGGTCGCCGGCTCGATCGCAGCGACGGCGGCGCTGGTCCTCGCCTACCTGGCGGCGGGCGGCTCCTCCTATGCGCCGGCCCAGGTTCAGGACCCCTGTCAGGAGCGGGAGTGGCGCGATCCCGAAGGGCTTCAGCAGCTGGCCGAGCAGTTCTCGCTCTCGGCGCTAGACGGAGCTGCCTGCGAGCTCGGCGTCAGCCGGGAGACGCTGGCCCGAGCGCTGGCCACGCCGGAGTCACGGGAGCGCTTCACGCGCCGCTACGGAATCGAGGACAGCCAGCTAGCCCGCGCGATTCGAGCCGGGCTGCTGCGAGCGGTCGTCGACGCTGAAGAAGCGGGTGCGCTCAACCCGCTGATCGCAGCGCCGCTGCGCGAGACGCTGCGCCGGATCCCGCTCGAACAGGCGATCGAACTGATCGACGACGCCGAAGTGTTGCTGGACCAGCTCCAGACCTTCCTCGGTCCGGCCCAGGGCCTGCTCGAACAGTTCCTGCCCTGAGCTTGCCCCGGGCGTGGAGGAGTCGGCTGCCGCTACTTGTACTTGAAGCGCTTGCGGTCGGGCAGCCAGGTGATGCCCTCACAGAGCTGTTCCGGCGTCGTATCGAGGGCGCCGGAGAGCTTGATGATCGTGCCCAGCCGGGGCTCCCGGCCGCCCCGCTCCAGCAGGGAGATCTCAGTGCGGTGGAGCTCGCAGCGGTAGCCCAGCTCCTCCTGCGAGATTCCGGTCTTTTGGCGCGCTTTGCGCAGATTGATCGAGAAACGCTCGCGTGGTTTCATTCGGGGATTCTCTGTCTTCACTGACAGAAGCTCTACAGACAGAAGAACGACAGACAAAACCGCACGTTTATAACACGGATCAGTCGCGGGTGGCGCGCCAGACCCAGAGCATCGCCAGTGGCTGCAGGGGCAGGCGGGCCCACAGCGCCCAGCGCGGCACGCGCTTCAGGTCGAGTCCGTCGACCTGCTCCGGGTTGACCGCCATGTGCACGTTGGCGGGGAACACGGCAAGCAGGAGGCCGAGCAGCCACCAGCGGGCGAAGCGACGGCTTCTGGGGTGCAGGACGGCCGCCCCGCCGGCGATCTCGGCGAGGCCGCTGACGATCACCGCCTCGCGGTGGCTGGGCAGCGACGGCGGCATGGTCGCTTCGTAGCTGCGCGGGATCACGAAGTGCATCGTGCCGGCGAAGGCGAAGAAGCCCGCGAGGGCCTTTTGCGAGCGGCTCATCGGCCGCGCAGTCTTCCAGGTGGGGCGAATTGGCGCGTTGGTCGCAAATAGTGCGACTAACGCGCCAGCTAAGGTCATTTCGTGCCCGAGTTCAAGCTCAACCCCGCCTACACGCCGACCGCCGACCAGCCGAAGGCGATCGCGGGGCTGGCCGAGGGCCTAGGGGCGGGGGAGCAGTTCCAGACGCTGCTGGGAGCAACCGGCACCGGCAAGACCTTCACCATGGCCGGGGTGATCGAGGCGGTGCAGCGCCCCTCGCTGGTGATCGCCCATAACAAGACGCTGGCGGCGCAGCTCTGCAACGAGTTCCGCGAGTTCTTTCCCGACAACAAGGTCGAGTACTTCGTCTCCTACTACGACTACTACCAGCCCGAGGCCTATGTGCCGGCGCAGGACCTCTACATCGAGAAGGACTCCTCGATCAACGACGAGATCGACCGCCTCCGCCACGCCGCCACCGCGGCCCTCTTCGCCCGCCGCGACGTGATCATCGTCGCCTCGGTCTCCTGCATCTACGGGATCGGCTCGCCCAAGGTCTACAACGAAAAGATGCAGCTGTTCAAAGTCGGCGAGGAGATCGACCGCGACGAGGTGCTGCGCAAGCTGATCAAGATGCAGTACCAGCGCAACGACACGGCGCTGGGGCGCGGCGCCTTCCGGATCCGCGGCGAGGTGCTGGAGATCATGCCCTCCTACGCCGAGTCCGCCTACCGGATCGCGCTCTTCGGCGACGAGATCGAGAGCATTCAGCACTTCGACCCGCTCAGCGGCGAGATCCTCGACACGATCGACCACGTCTCGGTCTGGCCGGCTTCCCACTATGTGACCAAGGACGAGACGCTGGAGCGCGCGGTCGAGGAGATTCGCAACGAACTGAACGCCCGCACCGCCGAGCTCGAGGGCGAAGGCAAGCAGCTCGAGGCGCACCGGCTGCGCCAGCGCACCGCCTATGACATCGAGATGCTGAAAGAGATCGGCTTCACCTCGGGGATCGAGAACTACTCGCGGATCCTCGACGGCCGCCCGCCCGGCAGCCCGCCGCACACGCTGATCGACTACTTCCCCGACGACTTCGTCTGCTTCGTCGACGAGTCCCACCAGACGATCCCCCAGATCGGCGGGATGTACGAGGGGGACCGCTCGCGCAAGACGACCCTCGTCGACTACGGCTTTCGCCTCCCATCGGCGATCGACAACCGGCCGCTCAAGTTCGACGAGTTCCTCGCCCGGGTCGACCAGCTGGTGATGGTCTCGGCGACGCCGGGGCCGTTCGAGCGGGCCGAGGCGACCCGCACCGTCGAGCAGATCGTCCGCCCGACCGGGATCATCGACCCGGCGATCGAGGTGCGCGAGACCAAGAACCAGATCGACGACCTGATGAACGAGATCAGGGTGCGGGCCGAGGACGGCGACCGCGTCCTGGTTACCACCCTGACCAAGAAGATGGCCGAGGACCTGACCGCGTATCTGCTCGAGTACGGGATCCGGGTCCGCTACCTGCACTCCGAAATCGACACCCTGGAGCGGATTCAGATCGTCCGCGACTTGCGGCTCGGCGAGTACGACGTGCTGGTCGGGGTCAACCTGCTGCGCGAGGGCCTCGACCTGCCCGAGGTTTCGCTGGTCGCGATCCTCGACGCCGACAAGGAGGGCTTCCTGCGCGGCGAGACCAGCCTCGTGCAGACGATCGGACGCGCCGCCCGCAACGTCAACGGGCGGGTGCTGATGTACGCCGACAAGGAGACGGATGCGATGGCGGCGGCGATGCGCGAGACCGACCGCCGCCGCGCGATCCAGCTCGCCTACAACGAGGAGCACGGGATCACCCCGGAGACGGTGCGCAAGGGCATTTCCGAGATGAGCGAGTTCCTGGCGATGGAGGACCGGGCCCCGCGCAAGCGCCGCACCCGGCGCGCCACCGGTATCGACGACCCGGCCGAGCTGGAGCGGGCGATCGTCTCGCTGGAGGAGGAGATGCTGGCTGCGGCTGACGACCTCCGCTTCGAGGAGGCGGCGCGCCTGCGGGACGAGCTGAAGGAACTGCGCCGCGACCTCGACGGGATGCGGGCCGGGGCTTAGTGCGGCGTACCCAGCACGAGGTTCGCACTGAGGACGGGCGCCTGCTGCTGGCCGAAGAGGCGGGACCCGAGCAGGGCTGCCCCGTTCTCCTCCACCACGGCACTCCCGGCTCTCGCTACCTCTACGAGGAAATGATCGAGGAAGGCGCCGAGCGGGGCTTACGTCACATCACCTACTCGCGGCCCGGCTACGAAGGGTCGGATCGCCATGCCGGGCGCCGAGTCGTCGATTGCGCACCCGACCTGAGGGCGATCGTCGACCAGCTCGGGCTCGAGAGGGGCTTCGTGGTGGGTGAATCCGGAGGTGGCCCGCACGCGCTTGCCCAGGCGGCGTCGCTCCGCGATTGGGTGCGCGGGGTGGCGGTGATAGTCGGGCCGGCGCCATTCGAAGCGGAGGGCCTCGACTGGCTCGCGGGCATGGCGAGGGAGAACCGCGAGGAGCTCGACGCGATGCTGGCGGGCGAGGCGGCGGGGCTGGCATTCCTCGAAGCCAAACTCGAAGAGATCAGGGCGGTCGAGAACTTGCCGCAGCTCTACGAGGTGCTCGGCGACCTCCTCACCGATGCCGATCGCCGCAGCCTCGAACGAGAGGGCCTCGATGCCTACCTGATGCTCGTCTGGGAGCGGATAGCCGCAGGCGGCCCTTGGGGCTGGTTCGACGACGCCAAGGCGTTCCTCCAAAACTGGGGATTCGACCTTGGCGAGGTCGAGGCTCCGGTCGCCGTTTGGCATGGCGTAGAGGACCGAACGGTGTCCATCGCTCATGGCAGGTGGGTCGCCGACCACCTGCCCAACGCCAGGTTTCATCCACTCGACGGCGAGGGGCACAGCTCGTCACTGGATCATTACGGCGAGATCCTCGACGACCTGATCGCATCGTCCGGGACTTGACCCCGTCGCCGTTGCTGCGACCATCGCGGCGTGACGATCTGTGAGGAGATAGCCGAGTGGGCGGCCGGGCTGCGGCTGGCCGACCTGCCTGAGAGCGTCCGCGAGCGGGCGCGGCTGCAGGCGATGTGCGTCGCCGCGGGTCGCGCCGCAGGCGAGAAGGCCGCCGCTCCGTTCGTCGCGGTCGCACCCGACGGGCCGGTCGGCGAGATCTACAGCTCCGCCGCCGCCTCGATCGCCCACGACTGGGACGACTACCTCTTCATGGGCCATACCGGCCACTCCGCGGTGCCGGCGGCCGCGGCCTTCGCCGCCGATCCGGAGCGGGAGCTGCTGGCCCAGGTCGCCGCCAACGAGGTGGCGGGCCGACTTGGGGCGGCGCTCTTCCTCGGTCCTCACAACGGCCAGTTCTGGGCCTCGATCCACTGCGCCTCGGCGGCCGTTGCGGGAGCGGTCGGGCTCGGCCTCGATTCCAGGCGCGCCGCGCATGCCCTCGCGATCGCCCTCTACCAACCGCCTTATGGGATGTGGCCGGGGTTCATGGGGCCGACGAGCAAGCTGCTGACCGCGGCCGAGCCCGCCACAGTGGGGGCGCGGGCGGCTTTGCTGGCAGCGGACGGGGTCACCGGCGCGCTCGACGTGATCGAGCACCCGCGCGGCGTGCTCGCCAGCCTCTCCTTCGCCCCGCGGCCGGCGATGTTCGGCGCTCTCGGCCGGGTCTGGCTGACCGACACGCTCGCGTACAAGCGGTTGCCCGGCTGCGCCTACCTCCAGTCGGTCGCCGAGGCGGCGCTCGCGTCGGGTGTCGAGGTGGGGGAGGTGGACCGGGTTGAGATCGAGGCCGGCTGGCTCACCTGCGAGATGGAGGAGCTGGGCAGGGGACCCGACCTCTCCCCGGTGCGGGTCAACTTCTCGGCGGCGTTGACGACGGCGATCGCGCTGCTGGCCGGCCGGCTGACCCCGGCCGAGCTGGCGCCGGCCTGGTTGGAGGAGCACGAGGCCGAGATCCGGGCACTCGCCGCGCGGGTGAGCCTCAGCCACGATCCGGCGCTGACCGCCAGGACCCTGCGCGGCACGCTCGAGGCAGGCGCCTCTCCCGACCTCGGCCTGCGCGAACTGCTGCGCATCCGCCGCCGCCTCGGCGACGCCAACATGGACGAGGCGAACCCGGGGCCGGCGGTGCTGCGAGCGGTGCGCGCCGACCCGAGCCTGCGGCGTTTTCTCGGCCGCTCCCTGCGCCGGCGGCTCGGGGGCGGTGCGGGCGATGCCGGCATCGACGAGCTCGACACCTCGGCGCTGCGGATGACCTTCCCCAGCCGCCTGCGCTTCCACCTGCACGGCGGCTCCACTCGGGTCGTCGAGGGCAGCGAGCCCGGCTCGTGCGGCCGTCCGCTCGCCGAACAGCGCGCCGTCGTCGAGGAGCGCCTCGCCGTCGCCGGGCTCGCCGTCTCCACGACCTCCTAGGCCAGCACCTTCGCCGCCTTGGCGCTGTCGGCGTAGAACTCTCCGCGCGCGATCTTGCCGTCGGCGAACTTGATCAGGTGGGCGAAGGGAGCCTCGAAGCTGCCGCTGTCGTTGCCGGCACGCTGCGTACCCCGCACGACCACCCACTCGCCGGCATCGATGAACTCCTCCGGCTCGACGCTGAACGACGACCAGTAGTTGGGGATCTGGGCCATGTTCCCGAGGATCTCGTCGCGGCCACGGGTTTCGCCGCCGAGCGGCAGCTCGTCCGAGGTCAGCCAGGTCCCGTCTTCGGCCATCATCTCCTTCAGCGCTTCCAAGTCGCCGCGGCCGAAGGCCTCGTAAGCGGCTCGGGCGGTATCGAGATTCGACATCTCTCCTCCTTCGTGGAGTTGGGCTGGGCCCCACCCGTCCGCCTAAAGACGGTACGCCCAGCGGTCCCGACCCGCAACCCCAACGGAATCCGCAGCTGCCTGACACCCTCCCATCATCCCGCTGACTTTGTCCTTTTTCGCCAGTGCGGCGAAGAAGCACGAAGTCAGCGTTTAGGTTGGGTTGTTGCTACGGAGATCACTCCGGCGTTGGGTGAGCAGACGGCGGAGGCGGTTCATCACGGCTTCAGGTTCGCGGTCCAGGCGGGTGCCTGTAATCCTGGTGATCTCGATTCCGGCCAGCTTCAGATCCTCCTGGCGCAGCCGGTCTCTCTCGAAAGCAACACGGCCTCCGTGATAGTCGTAGGTGTCGAGTTCGACCGCGAAGCGCTCCGCGGGCCAATACGCGTCCAGCTCATGCCCCTCGGCAAAGAAGTTCATGGCCGGACGGGGTAGGTCGGCCCTGCGGACCAGCTCCAGAAATCGACGCTCCAGGTCGGAACGCGTGAAAGCCGACGGACGATGGATAACCAGCGCCTCGCGCAGCCGCGCCACGCCTCGAAAGCCGCGACTGCGCGAGATCAGCGCATCGATCGCGATGAGGTCGAGCAAGCCTAGGCGCTGGGCATTGTCGAGGGCCCTCCCGATGAACCGAGGATCCACCGCAGCGAAGTCCAGGAGCGTTCGTGGAAGGGCCGTGGTCGAGACACCCTCTGTCCACGCTCTGTCGTCGGGCGTGAGAGCTTCGGCGCTATGGACTCGGATTGCCCTCCGAGTTTGTCGAGGAGTCGCGGCTGTGACTTCGATCGGTGTCGCGAACCGTGACGTCAAACCCCACAGCCAGGCGGCCGATCGGTGGCTCAGCAGTGCGCCATCCCCGCAGCTGAGAACCGCAGCAATGCACCGTCCCTGTCGCGACACCGCAGCGTGTCCGATTGCATATACGCCGTGATGAACCGGGTGAAATCGCCCGGTGCTCGCTGCGTGCCCGATGTCGTCCTTCGAGTATCCGTGGTCCGCCAACTGCCTCGCCGCTACGACGCCGTACTGCTCCTTTGCTAACCGCGCCAACGCATCGTGACTTCGCCTTTCTTCGCCCATATGGCGAATAAGGGCGAAGTCAGCGGGAGTTCTCCCCTGGGAACATCTGTTCGCCTGCGTAGAATCGCCAAGCAGTGGCTGCCTCTGAGCGAATCGTCATCTCCGGTGCCCGCGAGCACAACCTCAAGGACATCGACGTCGAGCTGCCCCGAGACGCGCTGATCGTGATCACCGGGCTCTCCGGCTCGGGCAAGTCGAGTCTCGCCTTCGACACGATCTACGCCGAGGGCCAGCGTCGCTACGTCGAGTCGCTCTCCGCCTACGCTCGCCAGTTCCTCGGCCTGATGGAGAAGCCCGACGTCGACTCGATCGAGGGTCTCTCGCCGGCGATCTCGATCGACCAGAAGACGACCTCGCGCAACCCACGCTCGACCGTCGGCACGGTGACCGAGATCTACGACTACCTGCGCCTGCTCTGGGCCCGGATCGGGGTGCCGCACTGCCCCCAGTGCGGGGCGGAGATCACCGGCCAGACGCAGGAGCAGATCGTCGACCGGCTGATGACCTTGGAGGACGGGACCAAATTCATGGTGATGGCGCCGGTGGTGCGGGGGCGCAAGGGCGAGTACGGCAAGCTCTTCGAGCAGTTCCGCCTCGAGGGCTACTCGCGGGTCGAGGTCGACGACGAGCTGCGCCGGCTCGACGAGGAGATCGTCCTCGACAAGAAGTTCAAACACGACATCTCGGTCGTCGTCGACCGGCTGACGATGAAGCCCGACCTGCGCCGCCGCCTCTCCGAGTCGGTCGAGGCCGCGGCCGGGCTCGCCGCCGGCCTGGTCGGAGTCGAGATCGTAGATGGCGAGACGATGCTCTTCAGCGAGCAGTTCGCCTGCCTCGAGTGCGGCACCTCGATCCCCGAGCTGGAGCCGCGGATCTTCTCCTTCAACTCCCCGCACGGCGCCTGCGAGCGCTGCCACGGGCTCGGCTTCCAGCGGGTGATCGACCCGGAGCTGGTCGTCCCCGACCCGACCCTCTCGCTCGCCGAGGGCGCGCTGCAGCCCTGGAACCGCGGCGTCACCGCTTACTGGCGCCGCCTGATCGCCGCCGTCGCCGAGGAGTACGAGATCGACGCCGAGAAGCCCTGGTCGAAGCTGAAGAAGTTCGAGAAAGAGGTCTTCCTCTACGGCACCGGCGACGAGCGCCACCTGGTCAGCTACACCAACCGCTTCGGCCGTCGCCGCTCCTACAAAGTCCGCTTCGAGGGGATCGTCAACAATCTCGAGCGCCGCTACGAGGAGACCGACTCGGAGACGAACCGCGAGCGGATCGAGAGCTACATGGCCGAGCAGCCCTGCCCGCAGTGCAAGGGAGCGCGGCTGCGCCCCGAGACCCTCGCGGTCAAGGTGGGCGGGATCAGCATCGCCGAGCTGACCGAGATGTCGGCGCGGGCGGCCTCTGCCTGGATCGAGTCGCTGGAGCTGAACAAGACCGAGCGGGCGATCGCACGCCTGATCGTGCGCGAGATCTCCGAACGGCTGGCCTTCCTCGAGAACGTCGGCATCGGCTACCTCTCGCTGGGGCGCTCGGCCCGCTCGCTCTCCGGCGGCGAGGCGCAACGAATCCGCCTCGCGACGCAGATCGGCTCCAGCCTGGTCGGAGTGATGTACGTGCTCGACGAGCCCTCGATCGGCCTGCACCAGCGCGACAACGAGAAGCTGATCGGCACCCTTGACCGCCTCCGCGACCTCGGCAACACGGTGATCGTGGTCGAGCACGACGAGGGCACGATGCGGGCCGCCGACCACCTGGTCGACCTCGGTCCCGGCGCCGGCGAACACGGCGGCCACGTGATCGCCGCCGGGCCGCCGGCCGACGTCGCCAAGGACGCGGCTTCCCTGACCGGCCAGTACCTGGCCGGCAAGCGCCAGATCGACGTCCCGGAGGAGCGGCGCCGGCCGCGCGGCGAGCTGGTCGTGCGCGGCGCCCGCGAACACAACCTGAAGGGGATCGACGTCGCGGTGCCGCTCGGCGTCCTCTGCTGCGTCACCGGGGTGTCCGGCTCGGGCAAGTCCACCCTGGTCAACGAGACCCTGCACCACGCGGTCGCCAACCGCCTGCACCAGGCGAAGCTGCGCCCCGGCGCCCACGACGGCATCGATGGGCTCGACCAGGTCGACAAGATCATCAACATCGACCAGTCGCCGATCGGCCGCACGCCGCGCTCCAACCCGGCCACCTACACCAAGATCTTCGACCACATCCGTCAGCTCTTCGCCCATACCCAGGAGGCGCGGGCGCGCGGCTACAAGCCGGGCCGGTTCAGCTTCAACGTCAAGGGCGGGCGCTGCGAGGTCTGCCGCGGCGACGGTCAGATCAAAATCGAGATGCACTTCCTGCCCGACGTCTACGTGCCCTGCGAGCAGTGCCACGGCAAGCGCTACAACCGCGAGACGCTGGAGGTGCGCTTCAAGGGCAAGAACATCGGCGACGTGCTCGAGATGTCGGTCGAGGAGGCGGTGAAGTTCTTCGAGAACGTGCCCAAGATCGCCCGCCGCCTGCGCACCCTGCACGACGTCGGCCTCGACTACATCCGCCTCGGCCAGCCGGCGACGACGCTTTCCGGCGGCGAGGCGCAGCGGGTGAAGCTGGCGACCGAGCTCTCCAAGATCGCCACCGGCGACACCCTCTACATCCTCGACGAGCCGACCACCGGCCTGCACTTCGCCGACGTGCAGCGCCTGCTCGACGTGCTCGACCGCTTGGTCGACGCCGGCAACACGGTGGTGGTGATCGAGCACAACCTCGACGTGATCAAGACTGCGGACCGTGTGATCGATCTCGGCCCCGAGGGGGGCGATGAGGGGGGAGAGGTGATCGCCACCGGCACCCCCGAGGAGATCGCCGCGGTCGAGGGCTCCTACACCGGCCGTTTTCTCGCCGAGCTGCTCGAGCCGGCGAAACCGGCACGGGCGAAGCGCGCCCCGCGCAAGCGCCGCGAGCCGGTCGCCGCCTAGCTCTTTCCGCGCCCGTCTGCTTAAAAGCGCGGCTCACCGGGTAAATCGGAGCTGACGGGCGGGAAAAGGAGAATGATGATGTCGAGCTTTGTCGGTTTGCGGCGTGCCTCGGTCCTGCTGGTAGCCCTGCTTGCGATCTCCTTCACGGTCGCCGCTTGCGGGGACGATGACGACGGCGGCGGAAGCGGCGATGGCGGTGGCCCGACTATCGCTCTGCTCCTTCCCGAGAACCAGACCCCTCGCTACGAGTCGGCGGACCGCCCCTACTTCGAAGAAAGGGTGGAAGAGATCTGCCCCGACTGCGAGATCCTCTACAGTAACGCTACGGAGGACGCCTCCAAGCAGCAGAGCCAGGTCGAAGCGGCGCTGACCCAGGGCGCCGACGTGCTGGTCCTCGACCCGGTCGACGCGGCCTCCGCGGCGTCGAGCGTCCAGCGGGCGAGCCAGCAGGACGTGCCGGTGCTGAGCTATGACCGCCTCATCCTCGGCGCTCCCGGCCTTGAGGTCTACGTCTCCTTCGACAACGTGCGGGTCGGCGAACTGCAGGCCGAAGCGCTCGTGAAAAAGCTGAAAGAAGACGGCAGTCCGAAAGGCCCGATAGTGAAGATCAACGGCGACCCGGCCGACAGCAACGCGGCCCTCTTCAAGGAAGGCTCAAACAAAGGGTTTGAGACCGCCGGTGTCGAGGTTGCGAGGGAATACGACACGCCCGGCTGGCTGGCGAGCAACGCCCAGAACGAGATGCAGCAGGCGATCACGGCGCTCGGCAAAGACGGCTTCGCCGGTGTCTACGCCGCCAACGACGACACCGGCGGCGGCGCGATCGCGGCGATGAAAGGAGCCGGCATCGACCCGGCCGAACGGCCCACCACCGGCCAGGACGCGACGGTCGCCGGAGTCCAGCGCATCCTCGCCGGGCAGCAGTACATGACCGTCTACAAGGCGATCAAACCGCAGGCATCGATCAGCGCCGAAATCGCCGTCGACCTGGCCGAAGGCAAACAGGTGCCGCAGGACAAAATCACCGACCAGCTCGACAACGAAGCGGAGAAAGTCCCCTCGATCCTGCTCGAACCGGTGGCGGTGACCAAAGACAACATCAAACAGACAGTGATCGCGGACGAATTCATCACGCCCGACGAACTCTGCACCGACGCATACGCCAAAGCCTGCGAAGAAGCGGGCATCTCCTAACTGAGACATGAGCGCCGACGCCCCGTTGCTCGAGGTCGACGGGGTCAGTAAGAGATTCGGCCCGGTCCAGGCTCTGGACCGGGTCGACTTCGAGGTCCGCTCCGGCGAGGTAGTCGGGCTGGTCGGCGACAACGGGGCCGGCAAGTCGACGCTGGTGAAGACGATCGCCGGGATCTACTCGCTCGACGACGGTGAGGTCCGCTTCGCCGGCGAGCGGGTCTCGATCTCCCGCCCGCAGGACGCGACCGCGCTCGGGATCGCCACCGTCTACCAGGACCTCGCCCTCTGCGACAACCTCGACGTCGTCGCCAACCTCTTCCTCGGCCGCGAGGAGGTTTCCCCGGGGGCGGGCCAGGTCTCGCGCCAGCTCGACGAGGCGTCGATGGAGCACCAGGCCGAGAGCCTGCTCTCCGGCCTGGCGGTGACCATTCCCAGCCTGCGCAGCGAGGTCGGGACGCTCTCCGGCGGCCAGCGCCAGCAGGTCGCCGTGGCGCGCTCGCTGCTCGGCGAGCCCCGGGTCGTGCTGCTGGACGAGCCCACGGCGGCGCTCGGCGTGGCCCAGACCGCTCAGGTACTGGAGCTGATCCGGCGCCTACGCGAGC
>DATMDR010000037.1:0-9443 GCA_035557635.1 Solirubrobacterales bacterium
TGTTACTCACCCGTTCGCGGCTTGGCCCCAGGGCAAGCCCTGGTTCGTCGCACCACTTGCATGTGTTAAGCACGCCGCCAGCGTTCGTCCTGAGCCAGGATCAAACTCTCCGTGAAGGTACTTCTACACAGAGATTGCCATACCTGACTGGCCACCGGGTACACAAACTCGATGGCCGGCATGACGGGTAAATCAGACCGCTCGGCACGCTGACGAGCCGAGCGGATCGGGCTCAAACACCCACGGACACGAATGCCCGCGGGGTGCACGCTGCTCAGTTTTCAAAGACCGCTGCGCCTCTGCGGCGGGACTCGCCGTCTTCGCGCACGGGACAGGGACGGGCCCAATTCCCGGAGGGACGAGGAGTATAGCGCTGTGGCGCGCTTTTGCAAGCCGGCTCAGGCGGGGGCGCGCAGGCGCCGGAAGCGGCGCTTGCCAACCTGCAAGACGCGGCCATCGAGGCCGCTCAGCTCGAGGTCGAGGCTGCCTGCCCCAAGCGCCTCGCCGTCCAGCTTGACGCCGCCCTGCTCGATCAGCCGCCTCGCCTCGCTGGAGCTGATCTCGAAGGCGTCGGCCATCAGCAGCGGCAGGTGGATGCTCTCCGCCCCTTCGCCCAAATACGGCGCCAGCTCGACCTCCTCTACCTCATCCGGCGCCTCGTGTCGAACGAAGAGCCGGTCGAAGTGCTCCTCCGCCTCACCCGCGGCCGCCGCGTCGTGGAAGCGCTCGACGATCTGGCGCGCCAGGCGCCGCTTGGCCTCGTTGGCGGGGCCGGCCGGGACCTCCTCGCCCAGCAGGAGCCGGAAGTACTCGGGCATCGCCTCGTCGGGCACCCGCATCAGGCGGCCGAACATCTCCTCCGGGACGTCGGTGACGCCGACATAGTTCCCGAGCGACTTGCTCATCTTCTGGACGCCGTCGATACCGACCAAGATCGGCATCGTCAGGATCGACTGCGGTGGCTGACCGTGGGCCGTCTGGACGTCGCGGCCGAAAAGCAGATTGAACTTCTGGTCGGTCCCGCCCAGCTCCACGTCGGCCTCGACCGCGACCGAGTCGTAGCCTTGCAGCAGCGGGTAGAGCAGCTCCAGCGCGGATATCGGGGCGCCGGCAGCCATTCGCTTCTGGAAGTCGTCGCGCTCCAGCAAGCGGGCGACGGTAGTTTGGGCCAGGAGTCCGAGCAGAGTGTCCGACTCCATCCGCAACCACTCGCTGTTGAAGCGGACCTCGGTCCGGTCTCGATCCAGCAGCTTGAAGGCCTGCGCCTGGTAGGTCTCGGCATTCGCCGCGATCTCCTCGCTCGTGGGCACCGGCCGCTGAGCCGAGCGGCCGCTGGGATCGCCGACCCGGGCGGTGAAGTCGCCGATGATGAGGACGACGGTGTGGCCGGCGTCTTGAAATTCGCGCAGCTTCCCCAGCACGACGGTGTGCCCCAGATGGATGTCGGCCGTGGTCGGGTCTATGCCCAACTTGACCCGCAGCCGCCCGCTGGCTGCCAGCTGCTCCTCGAGCCTCCCCGCGGGCAGCACATCGACCGCATTGCGCGCCAGGTCCGTCACCGCGGCCCATGCTAAACCGATCCTCTAGACTGCCGCCTTCTCTTGGCGGGCAAACGCACCAAGCCGCGCCTGAAAAAGCTGCGCGTCCTCTTCGTCTTGCTGGGCCTCGCGGTCCTGGCCGTGGTCTCGATGGTCTTCGGGATGGTCGTCGCCGTCTCCCAGGACCTGCCGGACATCTACAACTTCGCCCGCTACAAGGCTTCGAAGAACAGCGAGGTCTTCGACGCCTCGGGGACGTCGATCGGCACCCTGACCAGCAACCAGAACAAGATCCTGCTCGAGTCGGGCGAGATCTCGCCGAACGTCAAGAACGCGGTGGTGGCGGTCGAGGACTCGCGCTTCTACGAGCACGACGGGGTCGACTTCCAGGGGATCGGCCGGGCGCTGCTCAAAGACATCGCAAGCCGCAGCGCCGCGCAGGGTGCCTCGACGATCACCGAGCAGTTCGTCAAAGACGCCCTCGCCGCCCAGGACAGCCGCACCCTCTTCCAGAAGTTCCGCGAGGCCGTCCTCGCCTACCGCCTCGAGGGGCGCTGGAGCAAGGACAAGATCCTCACCGAGTACCTCAACACGATCTACTTCGGCGAGGGTGCCTACGGGATCGAGGCGGCGGCGCGCACCTTCTTCGGCAATGCGCACCCCGACTGCGGAACCGAAACCGAGCCGTGCGCGGCGGTGCTGGAGCCCTGGGAGGCGGCGCTGCTGGCCGGCGTGATCGCCTCCCCTTCCGCCTACGACCCCAAGTTCTTCCCCGAAAACGCGCTGGGAAGGCGCAACCTCGTGCTGGAAAGGATGTATGAGCAGGGCTACATCACGCAGGAACAGTTCGAAGACGGGACGAGACAGGCGCTGCCGGCCCCGGACGACATCGAGCCGCCCCGGCTCGATTCCGAAGCGCCCTACTTCACGTCCTGGCTGCGGCAGCAGCTGGTCGAACGCTACGGCGCCGCCAAGACCTTCTTCGGCGGGCTGGAGATCAAGACGACGCTTGACCTGGAGCTGCAGGGCGCCGCCGAAGAAATCGTCGGCTCCTACCTGGGCGAACTCGGCCCGACCTCTGCCCTGGTCGTGATCGACAACCGCAACGCCGGCATCAAGGCGATGGTCGCGGGACCGGACTTCGAGGAAGCGCCGTTCAACCTGGCGACCCTGGGCCACCGGCAGCCGGGATCCTCGATCAAGCCGATCATCCTGGCGACGGCCCTGCAGCAGGGCATCTCACCGGAAACCGTCTACGAATCGGCGCCCCAAGTCTTCACCTTCGGCAAGAAGGACCGGGAACCGTTCGAGGTCAAGAACTACGGCGACAGCTATCTCGGCTCCGCGTCCCTGGCGACGGCCACCACGTACTCCGACAACTCGGTCTACGCCCAGGTCGGCCTCGAAAGCATCGAAGGCGGCACGAGGGCGATCGCCCGCACCGCCCACCGCCTTGGCGTCCAAACCCACCTCTCGACCAACCCGGCGATGGTGCTCGGCGGGCTCAAGGAAGGCGTCACGCCGCTGGAGTGGACCTACGCATTCTCGACGCTCGCCAACGACGGCGACCGCGTGAGCGGCACGCTGGCGCCGGAGCCGGGGGCCAGCCCCGTCGCCTACACCGAAGTGACCGACCACGACGGTGACCTAATCAAGGGTGGCGACAATGACTCGATCCATACTCGGGTGCTGCCGGCCGGCGTCGCCGAAGAAACGAAGTCGATCCTGCACAGTGTCGTCACCGGCGGCACCGGAGTGCGCGCGAACATCGGCGATGAAAGCCAGTGGGGCAAGACCGGCACCACCGACGAAAACGGCGATGCCTGGTACTGCGGCGCGACCGAGGAGGTGACCGCCTGCGTCTGGGTCGGCTACGCCGACACCAACACGCCGATGCTGACCGAGTTCTCCGGTAGCCCGGTTGACGGCGGAACCTTTCCCGCTCTGATTTGGGCCGGCGTGATCTCGGCCTGGGAGGGGATCCAGGCCGAGAAGGCGGCCGAAAGCGAGAGTCGTGAGGACGACTCCGAGTCGAGCGACGGCGGGGGCTACGTCCCTCCGGAAACGGAAACGCCATCGGAATCGAGCCCCGAACCGGAAGGGCTCGAATCGGCTCCTCAGGCCGAACCTGAACCCGAAGCCGCGCCGGAAGAAGCGGCGCCGGAATCAGGCGGTGGTGGCGGGATAACGGCTGGTTGAGAGCCCATCCCGGTAGGGGTTCCACTTAACTTTTTCCGAAGACCGCCGTTTGCTGTCCGCAAACCTCGCCGCGGAAAAAGTACAAGACGTTCCACCCCTACCGGGATTGGCTCTATGCCGGTAGGGGTCTCGGCCGTGAGACGAATGGGCTGCCCGCGAGACAGAACCGCCAGGGACGCTCGACCGCTTTCGTGATGCCGACACGGGGCCCGGCGACGATCTCCGCATCCCAGCCGTCGGGTCGCGGCAGCAGCAGGAACGGGTCCTGCGTCAGGTCGGCGCTGTTGGCGTCAAGGCCGATCCCCAGCGCCTCGGTCAGCTTGCCTGGGCCGGAGCAGAGGTCGGTGTCGGGACGCTCCCCCCTGCGCTCGTGCATCGCCTCCAGCCCCGCGGTCGGCTGCAGCGCCCTGATCAGCACGGCCGCTGCCACCCCCTCCGGCTCGGCGACGGCGTTGAGGAGGCCGTGGATGCCGTAGGAGAGGTAGACATAGGCGCGTCCGGGTGGGCCGAAGAGGACCTCGGTGCGCCTCGTTAGGCCGACGTAGGCGTGGCAGGCTGGGTCGTCGCGCTCGTAGCTCTCGGTCTCGACGATCGTGCCTCCGCAGCCATCGTGGAAGAGGCGACAGCCGACCAGCTCGCGGGCGACGACGTGGACCGAGCGCTCGAAGAAGGGGATACCGAGCCGCTCTGCGGTGGCGGCGCTCACGACCGCTCTTCGACGACCCTCGACTCGACCGCCGCCAGCGTCTCCCGGGCGAGGGCGATCTGGTCGCCGAGGGCAACCGACCCGGTACCCCCCTCGATCCGCTTCGACTCGAGCCAGCTCTCGCGCCGCAGGACGTCGTAGAAGGAGCCGTCGAGGTGCTCGGATCGCCGCCCCAGCTCCGCGGGCGTCAGCTCCGATAGCGACTTGCCGCCCTCGATCGCGTCGCGGACGAGTCCGCCGACGATCCCGTGAGCATCGCGGAACGGAACCCCCTTGCCGACCAGCAGGTCGGCGATCTCGGTCGCCGCGAGCATCTCGTCCCCCGAGGCGGCCTCCAGCCGCTCGCGGTCGAAGGCGATCCCGGCCAGCATCCCCTCGGTCGCGTCGAGGCAGAGCTCGACCGTGTCGATCGAGTCGAACAGTGGCTCCTTGTCCTCCTGCATGTCCTTGCCGTAGGTGAGCGGCAGGGCGTGCATCATCCCCAGCAGCGCCAGGTAGTTAGACGCCACCCGGGGCGCCTTCGCCCGCAGCAGCTCGGCCGAGTCGGGGTTCACCTTCTGCGGCATGATCGAAGAACCCGAGGAGAACGACTCGTCGAGCTGGCAGAAGCCGAACTCGCTGCTCGACCAGATCACGATCTCCGAGCCGAGCCGCGAGAGGTGCATCGCGCAGATGGAGGCGGCCGAGAGGTAGTCGAGGACGAAGTCGCGGTTGGAGGCGCCGTCGATCGAGTTGGTGCTGACGTAGTCGAAGCCGAGATCGTCGGCGACCTCACGGCGGTCGATCTCCCAGTTGACCCCGGCCAGAGCACCGGAGCCGAGCGGCATCACGCTGGCGCTGTCGAGCGCGAACTGGAAGCGCAGCACATCGCGGGCGAGCATCCAGAAATAGGCGAGCATGTGGTGTCCGAGGTAGACGGGCTGGGCGCGTTGCAGGTGGGTGTAGCCGGGCATCGGCCAGTCCTTGTGGCGTTCGCCGAGCTCGAGCAGGCGCTGCATCGCCGCCCGGGAGAGCTCGATCGCGCGCATCGAGTGGGCCTGCACGAGCATCGCCACGTCGGTCGCGACCTGGTCGTTGCGCGAGCGGCCGGTGTGCAGCTTGCCCGCCAGCGAGCCGATCTCCTCGCCGAGCAGGCGCTCGATCGCCATGTGGATGTCCTCGTCGGAGGCGGCGAAGGAGAAGCCGGCCTTGCCGATCCGCTCGTGGACCTCGTCCAGGCCCTTTTCGATCTGCTCGAGCTCGCCGTCGTCGAGCACCCCGATTCGACGCAGGGCCCGCGCGTGGGCCTGTGACTGGTCGATGTCGTAGGGCGCCAGCCGCTTGTCGAAATCGATCGAGCGGTTGAGGCGCCAGAAGCGCAGGTCGGGTTCTTTGCGGAAGCGGGACATCAGCGCAGGATTCCGGCCAGAGCCTCGCATACCCGCGCGACCTGCGACTCCGTCATCGCCGGGAAGAACGGCAGCGCCAGCGATTGCGCCGAGGCGGCTTCGGCAACGGGGAATTGGCCCTCGCGGTAGCCGAGCTCGCGCAGGTGCGGGAAGAGGTGTATGCAGGGCAGGTAGGCCTTGGAGGCGATTCCGTCTTCGGCGAGGCGGGCGATGATGCCGTCGCGATCAATCCCGTCGGCCAGGCGCACGGGGTAGACGAACCAGCTGCGGCGCTCGGCGCCACGGGTAGCGATCGGCGCAGCGACACCTTCGGTCGCGGCAAGGCCTTCCTCATAGAGCGACGCGACCCTCGCCCGGGCCGCGAGCATCGCGTCGAGCTTCTCCAGCTGGGCGACGCCGAGCGCGGCAGCGAAGTCGGAGAGCCGGTAATTGAAGCCGAGGCCGGCGTGGTCGAGCCAGCCCATGTCCGGCGCCCGGCCCTGGTTTCGCTCGGAGCGCAACCGCTCCGCGACCTGCGAGTTGGTGGGGACGATCATGCCGCCCTCGCCGGTAGTCAGCTGCTTGTTCGCGTAGAAGGCGAAGGTGGCCAGGTTGCCGCGGGCGCCCACGCTGCGCCCCTCGGAGTCGACTGCCCCAAATGCCTCGCAAGCGTCCTCGAGAACGCCGAGGCCGTGCTTGGCGGCGAGGCGCTCGAGCTCAGCCATCGCGGCGGGGTAGCCGAAGATGTGAACGGGCAGGATTCCGACGGCGCGCTCGCCGGCGCTCGCCTCGACTGCCGTCGGGTCGAGGTTCAGCGTCACCGGATCGACGTCGCAGAAGACCGGCCGGGCCCCCTCGTAAAGCAGGCAGTTGGCGGAGGCGACGAAGCTGAACGGGCTGGTCAGGACCTCGTCGCCTTGGCCCCATCCAAGGGCGCGAACGCCGAGGTGCAGAGCCGTCGTCCCGCTGGAGACGGCGACGGCGTCCTCGACCCCCAGCGAGGCTGCGAACTCGCGCTCGAAGCGCTCCCCCATCGGTCCCAGCGAGAGCCGGCCGGAGCGCAGCACCTCGAGCGCCAGCTCCTCCTCCCGCGCGCCGACTTCCGGCTTGGCTAGTGGGATCGGCTCGCTCATTTGGGCTGGAAGGCGTACTCGAGCGAGTCGACCAAAGCCTCCCAGGAGGCCTCGATGATGTTCTCCGAGACGCCGATCGTGCCCCACTCGCGCTCGCCATCTGAGGAATCGAGCAGGACTCGGGTGACCGCGCCGGTGCCGTGGCTCTCGTCGAGGATCCGCACCTTGTAATTGGTCAGCTCGATGTCGGCGAGGTGCGGGTAGCGGTCGGCGATCGCGCCACGCAGGGCGCTGTCGAGCGCGTTGACCGGGCCGTTGCCCTCGGCGACCCGCACGTAGCGCTTGCCGTCGACCTTGACCTTGATCGTGGCCTCGGTCTCGACCGCGCCGTCGGCCCGCTTCTCGACCAGGACCTTGAAGCTCTCCAGCTCGAAGAGCGGTTGGTAGCTGCCGGCCTCGTGGCGCAGCAGCAACTCGAACGAGGCCGGGGCCGCCTCGTAGTGGTAGCCGCGGTGCTCGCGCTCCTTGAGCCGCTCGACCGCGCTCGCCGCCGCATCCTCCCCAAGGTCAAGCCCCGCCTGGGCCGCCTGGGTGCGGATCGTCGCCTTGCCGGAGAGCTCCGAGGCGAGGATCTCGCGCTGGTTGCCGAGCAGAGCCGGGTCGAGGTGCTCGAAGGTGCGGGCGTCGGCCTCGACCCCGGCCGCGTGCATGCCCGCCTTGTGGGCGAAGGCGTTGCGGCCGACGTAGGGCTGGTCGGGGTTCGGCGTCATGTTGCAAAGCTCGTCGAGGTAGTGGCTTGTCTGGGTGAGCAGCGCCAGCCGCTCGGGCTCGACGACGGCGAACCCCATCTTCAGTTGCAGGGCGGGCAGGATCGTCGCCAGGTTGGCGTTGCCGCAGCGCTCCCCGTAGCCGTTGACCGTCCCCTGCACGAGACGCGCGCCGGCTTCAACCGCGGCGAGCGAGTTGGCGACCGCGCAGCCCGCGTCGTCGTGGGTGTGGATGCCGACCTCGACGCCGTCGCCGATCGCCTCGAACACCGCAGCGGTCGCCTCGGCGACGAAGCTCGGCAGGCTGCCCCCGTTGGTGTCGCAGAGGGTGACGTTCTCGGCGCCGCTGTCGGCGGCGGCCCGCACGCATTCCAGCGCGTAGCCGGCGTCGTCGCGGTAGCCGTCGAAGAAGTGCTCGGCATCGAAGATCGGACGCTTGCCGCGCTTGCAGCAGAAGGCGATCGAGTCGGCGATCATCGCCAGGTTCTCCTCGGCGGAGACCTTGATCACCTTCTCCAGGTGCAGCCCCCAGCTCTTGCCGACTAGGCAGACCACCGGGGGGAAGCTCTCGACGACCACTGCCAGCGCCTCGTCGTCCTCGGCGCTGCGATCACGGCGGCGGGTCATGCCGAAGGCGGCGATCGTCGCCTGCTCCAGCTCGAGCTCGGACAGCTGCTCGAACAACTCGATTTCCTTGGGGTTGGAGCTGGGAAAACCGGCCTCGATCACCTGCGCGCCGAGCCGGTCGAGGGCGTGCACGACTTTCAGCTTCTCGCCGACCGAGAGCGACATGCCGGGACCGCCCATGCCGTCGCGCAAGGTGGTGTCGTAGAGCTTCACCTGTTCCATCTGATGCCTTTCGATACGAGAGTGAACCGGGAGCGCGCGCAGGCTGCGCCAGCCGCTAAGCGGCAGGCGTAATTCGCCCGGCCGGAGCCTCGACGAAGTCGAGCCACTCCAGGTACTCCTCGGCGCGGCCGTGCAGCGCGTCTTGGAACTTGGCCTGGATCACCCGCGTGATCTCGCCCGGCTCGCCCAACGGGTGGTCGTCTATCTCCCGCACCGGGACCAGCTCGGCGGCCGTGCCGGTGAGGAAGACCTCCTCGGCCAGGTAGAGCTCGGAGCGGGCGACGTCGCGCTCGACCACGGTGTAGCCGAGGTCGCGGGCGATCTGGATCACCGATTTGCGGTTGATCCCGTCGAGGATCGCGGCGACGTGCGGCGGGGTGACGATCTGACCGTCGCGGACCAGGAAGATGTTCTCGCCCGAGCCCTCGCAGACGAAGCCGCGCTCGTCGAGCAGCAGGGCCTCCTCGTAGCCGGCGTTCTGGGACTCGGTCTTGGCGAGGATCGAGTTGAGGTACTGGCCCGACGCCTTGGCGTGCGGAATCAGCCCGCCCGAGCCGATTCGCCGCCAGCTCGAGACCTTGGCCCGGATCCCGCGCCTCTGGCCCTCCTCACCGAGGTAGGCGCCCCAGGGGAAGGCGGCGATGATCAGGTCGATCGGGGCGTCGGTCGCGTAGAGCCCGAGGTCGCCGTAGCCACGGAAGGCGAGCGGCCTGATGTAGCAGGAGCGCAGCTCGTTGCGGCGGATCAGCTCGCGCGTCGCCTCGGCGATCTCGGCGGTGGAGTAGGGAAGCTCGAAGTAGTAGAGCTCAGCCGACTTTGCCAGTCGGTTCAGGTGGTCCTGATGGCGGAAAACTGCCGGGCCGCGCTCCGTCTCGTAGCAGCGCACACCCTCGAAGACGCCGGTCCCGTAGTGCAACCCGTGGCTGAGCACATGGGTGGTCGCC
>DATMDR010000038.1:0-9070 GCA_035557635.1 Solirubrobacterales bacterium
GGGCGAGGGCTTCTTCGAGGCCGAGCTCTACTCGCTGCCGCCGGAGAACTTCTACCTCGACCCGATCACCTTCTCCGACGAGGAGCTGGCGGCGCTCTCGACGGCGCTCTCGCTGCTCACCGACGGCGGCTTCGCCTACGCCGAGCCGCTGCGCTTGGCGCTGCAGCAGGTCGCCTGGGGCCACCCGAACCCGATCAGCGAGGGCGAGCGCGCCCCGGTCGAGATCGCGATGACCGCCTCGGCCGGTGGCCGCGACCTCTCCCAGCGCCTCTCCAAGATCGAGACGGCGATCTCCCGTCGCAAGACGATCGAGTTCACCTACTACACGATGGAGCGCGACGAGACGGCGAAGCGCAAGGTCGACCCCTACCACCTGGTCTTCCGCGGCGGCCAGTTCTACTTGATCGGCTACTCGCACGAGCGCGAGGCGGTTCGCGTCTTCCGCCTCTCACGGATCCAGGGCAAGGTCGGCTACGCCTCCAAGGCCGAGCACGACTTCACCCCGCCCGAGGACTTCGACCGCCGCGACTACGGCCAGCGCGCCGACTGGCAGCTGGGGGAGATCCGCGGCACGGCGAGGATCTTCGTCCGCGACCGCATCGCCTGGCTGATCGAGCGCGACTTCGGCGAATATGGCGAGCTGCGCCCGGCGAAGAAGTCCGACGGGGCGCCAGGCAAGGGCTCGGTCTTCGAGACCGACTACGCCTCGACGCGCGAGCTGATCGCCTGGGTGCTGCGCTGGCGCCAGAACGCCCAGGTGCTCGGCCCCGACGAGCTGCGCGAGGAAGCGGAGGGTCGCCTCGGGCTGCTCCACCAGCGCCACCACAACGGCTTCGAGCCGGCCAAGACGGTCGAGCGGCCGCCCCGCGAGGACACCTCGCGGGGGCGCTCCAACGGCCGCGGCGAGGCGGCGATCCGCCCCGAGCGCTTCGCCCGCCTGGTCACCCTCGCCGGCCTCCTGATCGATTCCGCCAAGCGGAGCGAGCGGCTGCGAGTCTCCGAGCTGCGCCAGCGGCTCGAACTGACCGACGAGGAGCTGCGCGAGGACATCGAGCTGCTCAACGTCGTCAACTTCGGCGGCGGCACCTACGTCCTCTACGCCGAAATACTCGGCGACGAGATCGAGGTCGACTCCGAGCCCTACGGCGACAACTTCGCCCGCCCGGCCCGGTTGCTGCCGCTGGAGGCGAAGGCGCTGGTCGCGGCGATCGACCTCTTCGGCGACCACCTGCCGCAGGGCAGCCTGGCGAGCGCCCGCAAGAAAATCGTCGAGGCGCTCGGCCACGACCCCTCCGAGGAGGGGCTGGAGATCGCTTCCGGCAGCGGCGGCGACACCGAGATCGTGCGGGTCGTCAATGACGCGATCGCCGGGCGCCGCGTGCTCGAGCTCACCTATTACAAGGAGAACGAGGACCAGTTCACCAAACGCGCGGTCGAGCCCTACCGGCTGGAGAACGGGCGCGAGGGCTGGTACGTCGAGTGCTACGACCTGACCAAAGAGGGGATCCGCCACTTCAAGCTCGACCGGATCAAAGAGGCGAAGCCCTCCAGGCAGACCTTCGAGGCCCGCCCTGAGGTCGAAGAGCTGGCCGGGGTCGAGGGCTGGATGACCCACGGCGAGGTGCCGACCGCCCAGGTCGCCCGCGTCTGGGTCTCGCCCGAGCGGGCCCGCTGGCTGCGCGAGGAGCGCACCGTGGTCGAGGAGCTGGCCGACGGCGCGGTGGTGATCGAGCTCCCCTACGCGGGCACCTCGTGGCTGGTGCGGGAGATCCTGCGCGGCGCCGGCGACCTCGTCGTGCTCGAGCCCGAGGACGCGCGCGAGGCGATTGCGCGCGAGGTTGGTGATTGAGCCCATCCCGGTAGGGGTTCCGCTTAACTTTTTCGGAGAGCGGCTGGGGCCGTCCGAGGTGGGGTCGGCCGAAAAAGTACAAGACGCTTCACCCCTACCGGGATGGGCTCTGACGTGACGCGGGCGCAAGCGCCGGGACACGCGGAGATTGTGAGGATCGTCGCCCCCAACCCGGGGCCGATGACGCTGGAGGGGACTAACACCTACCTATATGGGGCGGGGCCATGCACGGTGATCGACCCTGGCCCTGAGGACGGTGGCCACCTCGATGCGGTCCGGGCCGCTGCCGCTGAGCGGGGTGGGATCGGCATCGTCCTGCTCACTCATGGCCACGGCGATCATGCCGACGGAGCTCAGCGGCTTGCCTTGGCGGCGGCGAGCGATCGGCCTGGGGCGCCGCCCCTCGTCCTGCCCTCAGACGGTGAGGAGCACGCCGGCCTGCGCGCTATCGCCACCCCCGGCCACGCCCCGGACCACGTCTGCCTGATGACCAAGGATCGCGTCTGCTTCAGCGGCGACTTGGTGCTCGGCGAGGGCTCGACCTTCGTCCCACCCGACGGCGGCTCACTGGCCGCCTACATGGACTCGCTGCGCCGCATGCAGGCGGAGGAGATCGAGCTGATCTGTCCCGGCCACGGCCCCTGGGTCACCGATCCCACCGCGAAGCTGGCGGAGTACGTCGAGCACCGCGAGATGCGCGAGCGGCGCCTGCTTGCCGCCCTCGAGCGCGGCGAGCGCTCCCGTCAGGCCCTGCTCGCCGAGGCCTGGGACGACGTGCCCGCCGAGCTCCGTCCCGCCGCTGCCCTGGTGATGGAGGCGCACCTGCAGAAGCTGGCCGCAGAGGGACGGCTGCCCGACGGGATCGGCTAGGACCCGAGCACGAAGCGAGCCAGGACGAGCCCTCTCCCCGCCGACCAGCGCATCGTGCCGACCAGCACCCCGCGACCTGCCTCGTCGATCACCAGGTCGTCCACTCTGGCGTCGGCCAGCCGCCGGAAGCCGGTGGCCAGCCGGCCGTGGGGGCCCAGCTTCCAGTCGCGCTTGCCCGCGGCATTGAAGCGTAGGAGCGTGAACAGCGTTCGCTTGGGCCTTGGCTTGCTGGCAACCAGCGATCCTGCCACCAAGATTCGCCCCCGCGGGTCGAGCTCCGCCGAGATCACCCTGCTTGCCCCTCCGGGGATTTTGAAGGTCGTCTTTCCTTTTTTTCCGAAGCTCCGGTCCGGCTTTCCGTTCGCCAGTCGCTGTAGCGACCCGTCATACGACGACCTGGGCCCGAAGAACACTGGGCTGGAGAGGACCAGAAGGCGCCGGTGTCGATCCTGGCCAATCCCTCTCATCTCGCGCTGCGCGATCGAGAAGCGCGTCTCGCTTCCTTGCTGGGCCGGGTCAGGTGTCCCGCCCGCTCCGATGCGCAGGAAGACAACGGACTCTCTGCAGGGATCGGGGGTCCCGAAGAGCAGCGTCTCGCCGTCCTCGGTGGGAGACATGCCGTCGACCGTCAAGAAGAACCCGCCGAGGTCAATGATGCCGTCGCCGCCCCCGAAGGTGGGATCGAAACGGCCTTCGGGTGTGAGGCGGGCAACGAGCCGATCGTGGCGGCCAAAGGCCGCGTGGCCCATGCAGGGGGTCACCGACTCGGTCGTGCCGCCGATCACCACGATCCTTCCGCTCGAGTCGAGCGCACCGGAGGCGGCCGTCGCGGCGGTGACTTTGTAGGTCTGGTCCTGCGGCAGTCCAAAGGTGGTGCGCACGATGCCGTCGCCTTCTCCGAAAGACGGATCGAGCCGACCGTCTTGGGCATACCTGAGGACCATGGCGTAGCTCGTGGAGAGCGTGCCCGCCGGGTATGCAAAGTAGGCCGACGATTGGTTCGTGTGGTCGACGGCCGTGCCGAAGACGAGCACTCTTCCTGCCGCGTCCACAGCCAGGTCGCTGATCGAGAATCCCAACCCTTCGGGATCGCCGATGTGGACTATCCCGTCCGAGCCGAAGCTCGGGTCGAGCCGCCCGTCAGCCAGGTACCTGACGACGACCTTGCCGGCCGCGACCACGATTTCACCGTGGGGCGCGCTCTCGCCGAAGGCTTGGCTCCATTGGCGTTCGAGATCCAGGCCCGTCGTCACCTTGCCGTTGCGACCAAAGGAGGGGTCGAGGTAGGCAGTGCGGGCCTGCACGGGCGAGGCCGAGACGCTTGTAGCCAGGACGAGGAGAGCCGTCAGGCAAGCGAAACCGAAGCGCGATAAGGCGTGCATACCAGGCACATAAGACCACGACAGGGCCGGAAGTAGCGCTGAGCGGCCTGACTTCCTGGCTGGCTGGCCAGTAGGCTGGGGCGATGAGTCGCGGGAGGGCGGTGCGCACAGGACTGCTGGCTGGAGTCGCCGGGACCGGCCTCGCAGCGGCGACCACCGCCGCGGCCTGGCACTGGCTGGCTCGCAGGCCGCTGCCGAAGTTGGAGGGCGAGATCACGCTGGAGGGGCTCGAGGGACCGGTGCGGATACGCCGCGACCGCTGGGCCGTCCCACACATCGAGGCCGGCAGCGAGGCCGACATCTGGTTCGCCGAGGGCTTCTGCCACGGCCAGGACCGGCTCTGGCAGCTCGACTTTTACCGCCGCGCCGTCTCCGGGCGGGTCGCCGAGATGGCAGGTGAGGAGGGGCTGCCGGTCGACCGGCTGATGCGAACACTGGGGATCCGCCGCGCCGCCGAGCGCGAGGCGGCGACCCTGGACCCCGAGCTGTTGGCGCTGCTGGAGCGCTTCTGCGAGGGGGTCAACGCCGCGGCGGCGAGCGCCCGCGCTCTGCCCTTCGAGATGCAGCTGCTGCGACTGCGCTGGGAGCCCTGGCGTCCGGTCGACGTCCTCAGCCTCGGCAAGCTGCTCGCCTTCGGCCTCTCGACCAACTGGGAGAAGGAGCTGCTGCGCGCCGACATGACGCGGGCCCTCGGTCCGGAGCTGGCGGCGAAGCTCGACCCCGGCTACCCGGCCGGCAACCCGATCGCCACCCAGGAACCGTGGTCCGGCGACGGCCTCGCCCTGGCCGAGCAGATCGACGCGGTACGCCGCACGATCGGGATGGCGGCCGAGGCAAGCGGCTCCAACAACTGGGCGGTCACCGGCGCCCGCAGCGCGACCGGCTCGCCGCTGATGGCGGGCGACCCGCACCTGCCGCCGAGCATGCCGGGCATCTGGTACCAGGTCGGCCTCACCCTCGGCGACCGCTTCGTCCGCGGCGCCTCGCTGCCGGGAATGCCGGGCGTCTACATGGGCCAGAACAACGACGTCTGCTGGAGCTTCACCAACGTGATGGGCGACGTCCAGGACCTCTTCGTCGAGCGAGTCGAGGGGGACCGCTACCTCTTCGAAGACGAGTGGCTGCCGCTCGAGATCGTGCGCGAGGAGATCCCGGTGAAGGGACGCGACGCGCCCGAGGTCCTCGACGTGCGGATCACCCACCACGGCCCGATCGTCAACGAGGCGCTCGGCGCCGACGAGGCCGAGCCGCTCGCCCTGCGCTGGATCACTCTCGACCGGCCGACCGCCTTCAAGGGCATGTTCGAGCTGCACGGGATCGAGTCGGGACCGGACCTGGTGGCGCGGCTCGAGGGACACACCTCGCCCGCCTCGAGCCTGGTCTGGGCCGACCGCCACGGCTCGATCGGGTTCAAGCTGATCGGTTGCCTGCCGCTGCGCAAGGGCGGCTGCCCCGACCTGCCGAAGCCGGGCTGGACGGGTGAGTTCGAGTGGGAGGGGACGATCCCCTACGAGGAACTGCCCGAGGCCGTCGATCCCGAGAGCGGCTTCCTCGTCACCGCCAACAACCGGCTGGTCGGCGACGAGTACCCGCACCACATCACCAGCGATTGGCTCGACGGCTTTCGCGCCGCCCGCATCGAGCAGCTGCTCCGCGCCAGCGACGAGCACGATCTCGACAGCTTCGAGGAGATGCAGTCGGATGACCTCTCGATCCCTGGCCTCGAGGCGGCGGCGCGGCTGGGCCGGCTCTCGCCACCCGGGCAGCGCGAGCTGAGCGCGATCGAGCGCCTGCGCAGCTGGGACGGCCGCCTCGGCCGGGAGACGATCGCCGGCACGATCTACCAGGCCTTCCTGCTGCGGCTGGCGCGCGAGGTCGCCCGCGCGGCGATCGGCGACCGCGACCTTTCCGAGCGCTGGCTAGACCGCGCCGACAACGGCTTCACCCCACACGTCACCTCGCCCTGGCGCTGGCACTCGCACCTGATGAAGCTCTGGGAGGAAGGCGACGAGGAGCTGATCGGCCGCCCCTGGGACGAGCTCGTCCTGGAAGCCTTGAGCGGTGCCCTCGACGACCTCAGCGACCGCTTCGGCACCGACCCGGAGGGCTGGCGCTGGGGCCACGTCCACGAGATGGAGTTCCCGCACCCGCTCGGCGCCGCCAACCCGCTGCTGCGCATGCTGCTCAACCGGCGGCTCAAGGCCGGGGGCGCCCAGGAGACCGTGAGCCAGATCGCCTACGACCCGAACGACCCCTACAAAGCCGTCTGGGCGCCGAGCTGGCGGATGGTCGCCGACCCGACCGCGCCCGAGCGCTCGCGCTGGCAGATGTTCACCGGCCAGTCCGGCCACCCGGCCAGCCCCCACTACGACGACCTCCAGCCCGACTGGCTCGAGGGGCGCACCCAGCCGATGGCCGGCGAGGGTCCGTGGCGCGAGCTGAGCCTGGTGCCGTAAACCGTTCGGTTGGGCCTGGGCTAATCGGTGACCTTGGCGGGTTTGCTCAGCGATCCGGTGAGAAGGCCGAGGAGTGCGACGCCCGCGCCGGTTATGACCAATGTCAAGACGGTCTGGTCGTCACCGCTCAGTTCCGCGTTAAGGGGAGATTCGGGCATTACCAGCCCCCATGCTGCGAAGGCGACGATCGCCGCGAGGGTCTCGGCGAACGGGAAACGTCGCTTGCGCTCCGTCTTCGGTCGCCGAAGATACGAGCTAGTCAGCCACAACACGATGAACGCGATCATCGCCGCATAGAGTCCCCACCGCAGACCGAGGCGCTCGGTCTCGCCGGAATCGATAGTTGCCACGATGCCGCCGACCAGGAACGTGTACAGGGCGAGCGGCTCGGTGGGGATCGCCGAAACCAGCAGATTAAGGTAGCCCTGTTTTTCTGTTTCTTTAGTCTCTGCCTGGTTGGCGGGCTTTTTCTTCGCACGCTGTAGCGCACCCGCATCCCGCTGCGCGGCTACCACGGTTAGCCTCGACATGCTCATATATGACCTCCTTGAGTAATCGGGTGAAGCAGCTCCAACCCTCTCACGCCAACTGGTGAAAACGCAAGATTGTCTGAGCAACGGCCGGGAATCGAAGGTCCAGCGCTACTGCAGGTCGAAGACGGGGTTGCAATGGCCATGACCCGACGCGGAGGGAGTGCGCAGGCGCTGAGGACAGCAGCATCCTCGGCGCTCGTATCTGTTGCGACGTGCGTCGCCTTCGCCATCCCTGCCACGGCGTCGGGCGCGACGATCCACTTCCAGGGAGAGGCTCTGCGGGTCCCCGCCGGCTGGCCGGTCTACCGGCTGGCCGAGCACCCGCGGATGTGCGTGCGGCTCGACCGGCGCGCGGTCTACCTGGGGACACCTAGTGCGAACCAGCGCTGCCCGTCGGACGCGATCGGTCGTCGCTGGGCGATCCTGATCGACCCCGGCGCCCGCGAGCGCCCGCAGGCGCGGGCGAGCGCGGTCACGACGACGGTCTCGGGCTCTGACGAGTACACCGGTCTCGGCTTCGACGCCTGCACCGCGCCCTCGTCGCGGACGATGGAAGTCTGGGGCAAATCCTCGCCCTACGGCGCGGTTGGCGTCTACATCGGCGGCCTCAACCGCGCCTGCTCACAGCCCAGCCTGACCGCGGCCTGGGTGAGCGAACAGGTCGCCGAGGGCTGGCACCTGATCCCGACCTACGTCGGCCTGCAGTCGCCGACCGGCGTCTGCGGCACCTGCGCCGAGCTGAGCACGAACACGACCACCGCCGCCGCCCAGGGTGTCGCTCAGGCCCAGGACGCGGTCGCCGACGCGCAGGCCATCGGCATGGGGCCAGGCAGCCCGATCTACTTCGACATGGAGGCCTACACGCGGACCGCGAGCGCGACCCGGGCGACGCTGACCTTCCTCGAGGCTTGGACGGCCGAGCTGCACGAGCTCGGCTACAGCTCCGGCGTCTACAGCTCCAGCGCCTCGGGCATCGCCGACCTCGCCCGCGAAGCCGACAACCCCGAGTATCTACTCCCCGACGACCTCTGGTTCGCCAACTGGAACGGCGGCGTCAACGCACTCGACCCCTACGTCCCCTCGACCGCCTGGCGCACCCACCAGCGCATCCACCAGTACCGCGGCGGCCACAACGAGACCTGGGGCGGGACGACGATCAACATCGACAACAACTACGTCGAAGGGACGACCGTCGGCTCCGTCTCGGCGCCGCCGCCGCTGCCGCCGCTGACCGTGAGGAACATCCGCACGAGCGGTGGGACGCTGAGCCTCTGGGTCCGCTGCGGCTGGGCCCCCGGCGAGAGCTGCCCGGGGCGGATCATCCTCCGCACCCAGGCCAGGGTGCCCCTCATCGCCAGGCGCGGGGTCCCGACCCGAGTCGTGCGGGTGGGCGTCGGCAACCGCACCTTCAGGCTCGGCGGCGGCCGCTCGCACACCTTCCGAATCGCGCTCAACGAACGCGGCCGCCCGCTGCTGGCGCGTCGCGGCCTGCTCAGGGCGCAGCTGCTGGTCGCGATCCCCGGCTCCCGCGCCACCCGCGCGGTCCGGCTCAGGCTCGCTCGCTAGCAGCGCCAAGCCACTCGTCCGCCCTGCCGGCGACGGTGGTGACCAGCTCGACGATCGGCTGCGGCGCCTTCGCCGGCGAGCCCGCGTCGAAGGGCGGTTGCGGGTCGTACTCGATCCCGAGCTGGACGGCCTGGGCGACCTCCGGGCCGGCCTCGCGGCCGACCAGGTGCAGCGCCATGTCGATCCCGGCCGAGACGCCGGCCGCGGTGATCGTCTTGCCGTCCTCGACGAAGCGGCCGCCGACCGGATCGGCGCCGTACTCGCGCAGCCGCTCTAGATGACCCGCCTACACACGTTGTGAACCGCTGAGAGGCCATCCGGGCCCGCCAAGAGGCTGTGGGTGTCGAAGCTCACGACCTCGAGGAGGACCCGGATGGATGTTCACGCTAACGCCGTTCTCGGACCGGCGGGACG
>DATMDR010000039.1:0-37734 GCA_035557635.1 Solirubrobacterales bacterium
CACGCTCGGGTTGGAGGTGTTGGTGCAGCTGGTAATCGCCGCGATCACGACGCGGCCGTGGTCGAGCTCGACCGTCGTCCCGTCCTCCAGCGTCACCTCGATCGCGTCCTTGCTGGCGGGAGTGGCGAGCGCGACCGGGGCGCCGCTGATCGCCGGCCGCGGCTTGCCGCGCTCGTCGTCGTGCTGCTCGGCCGGCGGGTCCGATGCCGGGAAGGACTCCTCGATCGCCTCGTCGCGCCCGTTGCCCATCTGCGTCGCCGCCTCGGGGTCGAACTCCTGCATGGCCTCGAGGAAGGCCTGCTTCGCCTGGACCAGCGGCACGCGGTCCTGCGGCCGCTTCGGCCCGGCGATGCTGGGCACGACGTCGCCAAGGTCGAGCTCCAGCAGGTCGGAGAAGACGGGGTCGGGCGAGTCCGGCGTGGCGAACATGCCCTGCTCGCGCGCGTAGGCGTCGACCAGCTCGATCGTCGCCGTTGGGCGGCCGGTCAGCTCGAGGTAGCGCAGGGTCTCGGCGTCGACGGGGAAGATCGCGCAGGTCGAGCCGAACTCGGGGGACATGTTGCCGATCGTCGCCCGGTCGGCCAGCCCCAGCGTCGCCAGGCCCGGGCCGTAGAACTCGACGAACTTGGAGACGACGCCGCGCTCGCGCAGCATCTCGGTGACCGTGAGGACGAGGTCGGTGGCGGTCGCCCCCTTGGGCAGCTCGCCGCCGAGCTTGAAGCCGACGACCTGCGGCAGCAGCATCGAGATCGGCTGGCCCAGCATCGCCGCCTCGGCCTCGATCCCGCCGACGCCCCAGCCGAGCACACCGAGCCCGTTGACCATCGTCGTGTGCGAGTCGGTGCCGACCAGGGTGTCGGGATAGGCCTGCAGCACCCCCTCCTGCTCGGAGCTCCAGACGACGCGGGCGATGTGCTCGAGGTTGACCTGATGGCAGATGCCGGTGGCCGGAGGGACGACGCTGAAGTTGTCGAAGGCCTCCCGCCCCCACTTGAGGAAGGAGTAGCGCTCGCGGTTGCGTTCGAACTCGCGCTCGGCGTTGACGGCGAAGGCCCGCGCGTTGCCGAAGGCGTCGACCTGGACCGAGTGGTCGATCACCAGATCGACGTCGACCAGCGGGTTGATCTTCTCCGGGTCGCCCCCGATCGCCGCCATCGCGTCCCGCATCGCGGCCAGGTCGACGACTGCGGGCACCCCGGTGAAGTCCTGCATCAGCACCCGCGCCGGCTGGAAGGGGATCTCGGCACTGGGCACGGCCGACGGATCCCAACCAGCGATCGCCTCGACGTCGGCAGCGCTGACGGAGACCCCATCCTCCAGCCGCAGCACGTTCTCCAGCAGCACCTTGATCGAGTAGGGCAACCGCGCGACGTCAAAGCGTTCTGCCAACACATCAAGCCTGTAGATCTCGTAGGAGCGGCCGCTGACGTCAAGTGTGTCGCGGGCGCCAAATGAGTCGGAGGAACTCATGCTCCCATCCTAGGGAGGGCGGGGTGCTCGCCGTAAGAAGGGGCAGGGCACCCCTCGCCCGGACAAGTGCCGGTCTAATTAGACCGGCACTTTGAGTATCCGCCCGTTCGAGGGGTGCCCTGCCCCTTCTTCACGAGCGCATCCGAGATTGACCCACCCCAAGGTGGTGAAATATCGGCTGAGCAGCGGCTCAGCGCTTGTCGGTTTGGCCTTTGGCTACTGCCGCGGCGGCCTTTTGGCCGGCATCGCCGCTGGCGATCTTGACTGAGATTCCGGGGCTGGTGAGAGCGAAATGCGCTAGGAAGCGCTGCTGGATCGGGGCGACGGTGATCTCGGCCTTGTTGCGTTCGATCGCCTTGACCACCGCATCCGCTACCTGCTTCGGCGAGCCGGTGCCCAGGCCGGGGATGGGCTTGGCGCCCGAGTCGGCGTACATGCCCGCTTCACGGATGGTTCCCGGGGAGACGATGGATACCCCGATGCCGAGGGGGTCTAGATCGGCGCGCAGGCCTAGGGCGAAGCCGCGCAGGCCGAACTTGGTGGCGTTGTAGACGGAGGAGAGCGGGGTCGGGGACTTGCCTGAGAGGGAGGCGATGAAGACCATGTGGCCGGAGCCCTTCGCCAGCATCCCCGGCTCGAGCGCCCGGGCCAGCAGCATCGGCGCCTCAAGGTTTACCCGCAGGGTGCCGGTCAGCTGCTCGGTGGAGTAATCCGGGAGGCGCCCGGTCCCTGGCAGCCCCGCGTTGGCGAGCAGGATGTCGACCTCGCCCGCTTCGGCGGCCAGCTTCTCCGCCGCGCCGGCCTCGGCGAGATTGGCGGGCAGGACCTCATGTCCCTCGCCGGGAAGCTCCTTCGCCAGCCCCTCCAGAGCCTCGGCCTTGCGGCCGCTCAGCTTCAGGCGCGTGCCGCGAGAGGCGAGCGCTGTCGCGATCGCGCGGCCGAGACCGCCCGTGGCTCCGGTCAGCAGCGCTGTGCGGTCCGCAAGTTCCATCCCGCGGCGCAAGCTACCACCCGTTCTGCCGACAGGAGCTGAGACGGCGACAGGAATCGGGGAACCAAGTGCGAAAGGCCACAAAATGTTTGTTTTTTATGAGCAAGCGGCCGGGCGATCGTCTACACTGCCGCCGTTCCGAACAACCGAAACGCCGAGTCCCGTGCGCACAGAGGCGCCGCGGGAGCGGGGGAACCACGTTTTCGGGGCTAACCCATCCGATCTGGATGGGGGCGCAGGCTCCTTTCGCGCCAGCCCGACAGCTAACCCCGTAGGCCGACGAAGGAGATCGGTTTGCCTACGAACACCCGAAAGCTCAAAGCAGGCGTAGCCGCAGTTGGGGTGATGGCGCTATTGGCGCTTACCCCAGTCGGCGCATCTGCAAACTGCGGTGGCGGCGGTCTCTCGCCTGCCGAAACCGACATCTGCACCCCGACCGCCAAAGCGCGGCTGCTGCCCAACGGCATGGTGATCCCGCCGCAGTCAGCGCCGGCGCGGGTCAAGGCCGTGATCGCCGCGGCCAACCGCATCCGCTCCAAGCCCTACGTCTACGGCGGCGGCCACGCCCGCTGGTGGGACAAAGGCTACGACTGCTCGGGCTCGGTCAGCTACGCACTGCGCGGCGGCCGCTTCCTCGAAAGCCCGCTGCCCTCGGGACCGCTGGCCAGCTGGGGCCTCCCCGGCGAAGGCCGCTGGATAACGGTCTACGCAAACGGCGGACATACCTACGCGGTGATCGCCGGGCTGCGCTGGGACACCTCCGGCAACCTCGACGGCACCACCGGTCCCAGCTGGCACAAAGACCTGCGCAGCCCCGCCGGCTTCGTCGCCCGCCATCCCGCCGGTTACTAGGAAGAGGCGGCGAGGCTAGGCGCGGGCGAGGCGCTCGGCCTCCTCGCCGCCGAGATAGGGCGAGAGGGTCAGCTCGACCAGGTCCGGGAGCAGCTTCTCCAGCTCGGCGGCGCGGCCGGCGCTGATTTCCCTGACGATCAGGGAGAGGAGGCCGCCGACCAAGGTTTCCTCGGTCGCCTCGGGCAGCGGGCGGTCGCCGCTGTGCTCGGGGCGGCCCGCCTTGAGGATCTCGACGAAGCCCTGCATCGAGGCGCGGTGGCGGGCGGCGATCTCGCCGCCCGCGGCGACCGGCTCGATCATCACCAGGCGCGCCAGCTCCGGCTCGCCGGCGAGGAAGCGGAGCATCGTGGCGAGCGCCGCGCGCACCTGCTGCGGCCAGTCCTCGAAGGCCTCCGCCGCGACCCGCATCGAGTCGCGGATGTGGTCGGCGACCATTTCGTAGGCGGCGAGGAAGCAGGCTTCCTTGTCGGCGAAGTGCTCGTAGAAGGTGCGCCGCGAGACCGAAGCGGCTTTTGTTATGTGGGCGACCGTGGTCGCGTTGTAGCCGCGCTCGGCGACGGTGTCGACCAGCGCGGTGATGATCCGCTCGCGCTGGTTCTGGACGATGAACTCGCGCGGCAGGCCATGGCGGCCAGCGGGAAGGCGGGAGGAATCCCCCGCCTCGCTTTTTGCCGCTCCCTTGGCCACGAACCGACGATACCCGAGGCGGTCGCGGTAAAAGAGGCCTAGCGCAGCGGCTGGACCAGCAGCTCGTCCTCGGCGATGCGCGAGCCCAGGTAGGGCATCACCGCCATGTAGACGAGCTCGGGGAGGAAGGCCGTGTCGTGCTCGATCCCCCCGTCCTCGACCTTGCCGAGCACTGTGCCGTAGATCGCCCCGGCGACGATCTCGGCCGTGCAGCGAGAGACCGATTCCGGGTCCTCGAGCTCCTCCCGGCCGGCGTCGATCAGGTCGACGAGGCCCTGCAGCAGCCGGTCGCGGCGAGCCTGCGCGGCACTTCCGGCGCCGTTCACCTCGACCACGAAGAAGCGGGCGCGAACGGGGTCCTCCTGGAGAAAGCGCAACGCCGCCCAGCCGGCCGCCCAGACCCGGTCGTGCCAGGAGTTGGCCTCGCGGGCCGAGTCGAGGCGGGCGCAGAGCTGGGTGCCGATCTCGTCGTGAAGGGTGAGGAAGCAATCCTCCTTGTCGGCGAAGCGGCGCTCGAACTCCGCCCTGGCGACGCCTGCTCGCTCGCAGATCGCGCGCACGCTCACCGCTTCGTAGCCATGCTCGGCGACCAGCTCGACCATTGCGGAACCGAGGCGGTCGCGGGCCGCATCGCCGGCGGCTTCGGGGCGACTCACATCAGCCTGCCCCGCCCCCTGCGCTCGTCGTGCTCAGGCCGCCCGCGCCTCCGCGGCGTCGGCCAAGCGGCCCGCCTCCACCTCGCCTATGTAGGGCGTCAGCGTCACCTGCAGCATCTCCGGCAGCAACGCCCTGATCCCGTCGGTCCTGTCCGAGACGAGCCGCTGGTGGACGAGCCAGGCCAGCCCGCCGGCGATCGCGATCTCGAGGCCGTCCGGCAACCGGCTTGCACGGGGGTTGAACTGCCTCCCCTCGCGCAGCTTCGGGGCCACGTCCTCCAACATCGCCTGGTAGCGAGCGAGGGCCGCGCCGCCTGCCGCTTGCGACTCGACGATGCAGAGCCGGGCGCGCGACGGCTCGGTTTCGACCATCTCGAGCAAGACCTCGAGACCGGTGGCGATCTGGTCGGGCCAAGGCTGCTCGGAGTCGAGCAGCTCCTCGAAGACCGCGGCGGCGCCGGCGACGCTCTCGTCGAGAGCCGCGAGGAAGCACTCCTCCTTGTTGGCGAAGTGCTCGTAGAAAGTCGAAAGGGCGACACGAGCCGTTTTGGCGACCAGCTCGATCGTCGTCTTCTGGTAGCCGCGCTCGGCGACCAGCTCGGTGGTCGCCAGCAGCATCCGCTCGCGCTGGTTCTGCGTCACGAAATCGCGAGGCACGAGGTGCCGCCCGGGTGGCATCTTCGCCAGCCGCTCCGACAGGGAACGAGAGTCGGCCATACCGACAAGATACCAGAACATTTATCTGATGTCTACTTGCCTTTTCACCAAAAAACGTAACGTTCTGGTCACCGGAGTTTCTGAAAGGTGCTATACCTAGACAAAAGGATCTTGTTTTCAGACTAGGACGATGCCCCCGGCGACACCCTTCCCCCGTCTTCGCGCCCAGCCCCCCAGGCAGCGGCTGCTGCAGGCGGCGCTCGAGGTGAGCGGCGAGATGGGCTACGAGCAGGTGGCGGTCAGGCACGTGATCGAGCGGGCGAAGGCGAGCCGCGCGACCTTCTACAAGCACTTCGAAGATTTCCAGGACTGCTTCACGCTGGCTCATCACGACGCGGGCGAGTGGCTCTACCAGCGCCTCAGCGGCGCCGCCAAGCGCCAGCCGAGCTGGCGCGAGGGGCTGAGGGCGGCGCTGGCCGAGCTGCTCGAGCTCTGCGCCAACCAGCCGGCGATCGCCAAAGCGCTCTTCGTCGAGGTGCATGCCGCCGGCAAGCAGGCGCTCGCCCAACGGGCTGATCTGATGGAGCGCCTCTCCCGCGCGCTTGACAGCGCGCGCCGCGAGATTCCCTCTCGCCAAGCTCCACCTCCTGTTACGGCCACATTCATAGTAGGGGCGATCGACACGCTTGTGTGCGCGAAGCTGATGGACGGCGAGGCCGAGCGGGCGTCAGAGCTCCTTCCCGGCCTTCTCTACTTCGTCGTCGGCCAGTACTTCGGCGAGGCAGCAGCTTGGGAGGAGATGTCAGCGGCCCCTCTCGCGACCTGGAGCGCCCGGCGCGAGGCCGCGGCCGAAAGCCCCTAGCCGCTCCCTACAGCTGGGCGACGATCAGGCTGGCAAAGCCGACCACGAAGACGATCATCGATCCGACGCCGAACTGGAGCATCGTCCGGTTGAGCGCTTCCAGGCGCTCGTCCAGGCGTTCAAATCGCGCATCGATCTTGTCGAACTTCGCATCGATCTTGTCGAAGCGCGCGTCGATCTTGTCGAACTTCGCGTCCACCTTGTCGAAGCGTTTATCGATCTCGTCGAAACGCCGAGCGGTTTCTGCCCTGAAGTCGTCCAGCCGCTCGTCGGTCCAGCTTTCCCTCATCGCCTCCATATTTACATGAAGACAGAAGATTGCGCACGCGTGGTGCCCGGATTGCAAAATCTTTGAAACTTCTTCTGCCGAGACCGCTGCGACCGCCGCTACAGCGGGATGTTGCCGTGCTTGCGCTTGGGCTGGTCGACCCGCTTGCTCTGCAGCATGCGCAGTGCCTTGATCAGCTTCGGCCGCGTCTGGCGCGGCTCGATCACGTCGTCGATGTAGCCGCGCTCGGCGGCGGCGTAGGGGTTGGCGAAGTGGGCCTTGTAGTCGTCGATCAGCTTCTGGCGCCGCTCGTCGGGGGTCGGCGAGGAGGCGATATCCTTGCGGTAGATGATGTTGACCGCGCCCTCCGGCCCCATCACAGCGACCTCCGCGGTCGGCCAGGCGACGTTGAAGTCGGCCAGCATGTGCTTCGAGTTCATCACGTCGTAGGCGCCGCCGTAGGCCTTGCGGGTGACGACGGTGAGCTTCGGCACCGTCGCCTCGGTGAAGGCGTAGAGCAGCTTGGCGCCGTGGCGGATGATCCCGTTCCACTCCTGGTCGGTGCCGGGCAGGAAGCCGGGCACGTCGGTGAAGGTGAGGATCGGGACGTTGTAGGCGTCGCAGGTGCGGACGAAGCGGGCCGCCTTCTCCGATGCCTCGATGTCGAGCACGCCGGCGAGGTGGGCTGGCTGGTTGCCGACGATGCCGACCGGGTGGCCATCGAGCCGCGAGAAGCCGCAGACGATGTTCTTGGCGAAGTGCTCGTGGACCTCGAAGAACTCCTCGTCGTCGACAACACGGGCGATCACGTCGCGCATGTCGTAGGGCTTGGAGGGGTCGTCGGGGACCAGCGCGTCGAGCTCCTCGTCTTCGCGCTCGGGATCGTCGGAGGGTTCGAAGCGGGGCGGTGCCTCGAGGTTGTTCGAGGGCAGGAAGCTGAGCAGGTAGCGCACGTCCTCGAGGCAGCTCTCCTCGTCCTCGGAGGCGAAGTGGGCGACGCCGGACTTCGAGTTGTGGCTCATCGCCCCGCCCAGCTCCTCGAACTCGACCTCCTCGCCGGTCACCGTCTTGATCACTTCGGGGCCGGTGATGAACATGTGCGAGGTCTCCTTGACCATGAAGATGAAGTCGGTCATCGCCGGCGAGTAGACGGCGCCACCGGCGCAGGGGCCCATGATCACGCTGATCTGCGGGATCACCCCGGAGCATTTGACGTTGCGGACGAAGACGTCGCCGTAGGCGCCGAGCGAGACGACGCCCTCCTGGATTCGCGCCCCGCCGGAGTCGTTGATGCCGATCACCGGCGCCCCGACCTGGGCGGCGAGGTCCATCACCTTGCACATCTTCTCCGCCATCACCTCGCCGAGACTGCCTCCAAACACCGTGAAGTCCTGGGAAAAGACAAAAACAGTTCTTCCTTCAATGGTGCCGTGGCCGGTGACGACGGCGTCGCCCCAGGGCCGGCGCTTCTGCATCTCGAAGTCGTAGGTGCGGTGGCGGACGAAGGTGTCGAGCTCCTCGAACGAGCCAGGATCGAGCAGCTTCTCGATCCGCTCGCGAGCGGTCATCTTCCCCTTCGCGTGCTGCTTCTCGACCGCCTCCTCGGAGGCCGAGTGGATCGCCGCCTCGCGCAGCTCGCGCAGGTAGGAGAGCTTCTCGTCGTGAGTGACGGGGTTGCGTTCGCGCATCGGAGCGGCGCAGTCTATTTAGAGCGCCGCGTGGGGGGCAGATCCCGGTAGGGGTTTCACTTAACTTTTCCGGACTGCGTCTGCTGCCTTCCGAGATTGGATCGGCCGGAAAAGTACAAGACGTTCCACCCCTACCGGGATCTGCCTCCGACCGAGCTCAGAGTTCTGCGCAGACCGCGGTGACCTCCAGCGTCCAGTCCGCCGCCTCTTCGGCGAACTCCGTAGCCGCTGCCGTCCAGCCGATCCGGTTGCCAGTCCCGTCTACGGCGGGGGTCGATTCGATCAGCGCGACTTTTTTGGTTTCGCCAACCAGCCTGGCTCCACCGCCAATTGCCTGCTTGCCCGAAGGGCAATCCGCGGTGATTTTCTCGTAGTCGATCGGAATGATCCCGCTTGCTTTCGTGACATAGGAGACGTTCTTGGTCAGCTGGGCGAGGAGGCTCGAGGAGAGCTTGGCGCTGGTCACAGCCCCGTTCTCGAGCTTGCCGGTGGACACCGCGTTGGAGGCGAGCTTGGACTCGGTCACGGCGCCGTTTTTGATCTTCCCCTCGGTGACCACGCCGCCGCCGAGGTCTGCCGAGCGGACGCCGCCGTCGGAGAGCTGGTTCGTGCCGATCTGGCCGGGGGCGATCTTGGTGGCCACCACCGCGCCGTTGCGGAGCTTGAGGGTCGTCACCGCGCCGTTGCGGAGCTTCGGCGTGGTCACGGCGCCCCTGGCGATGTGCCGCGGCTTGACCGAGTTCCTCGCCAGGTTGGTGGCGGCGTAGGCGACGCTGCTGAGCGCCACGAACAGGGCGATGCACGAAATCAGGTTGGCAACTGACAGATGCCTTTTCAGGTGTCTCACTTCGGTTCCATCTCCTTTGGTTTAGGCGCTGCCGAAAGGCTGCTTTTGCGGTTCCGCCAGTCCGTCCAGGAACCGCTCGAGGTCTGCCTCGCTCAGCCCGGAGTCGGCGGCGGCGCGAATCGAGACCCGCGTGCCGAGGCCCTTTTCGGACATCGACACCTCGAGTCCGTCCAGCTCCTTAACCAGCTCGGCCAGCTCGGGTTTCGACTTCATCAGGGTGCGGGAGGCCACGATCATGGCCCCCGCTTCAACTCCGGCCCCCCTGATCCTCCCCCCAAATTGGGCTGAACGAACCCATCCAGGGGGGAAGTCTGCGTCCATCCGACATTGACCCACTTCAGGTGTGGTCAATGTCGGATGGACGCGACTACAAGCGGAACAGGCGGGCCTGGACGCTGGCCGGACAGCAGCACGGGGTGGTTGCGCGCCGGCAGCTGCTGGAGCTTGGGTTCAATGCGCGGGAGATCGAGCACCGCGTCAGGCGAGGCCGCCTGCACTCGTGATGCGCGGCGTCTACGCGGTCGGCTGGCCGAGGCTGACGCAGAAGAGACGCTGGATGGCGGCCGTGCTGGCCTGTGGTGATGGGGCAATGCTGAGCCATCGCAGCGCCGCGGCGCTCTGGGAGATCGGAACGGAGCGCCGCGGGGTGGTCGACATCAGCGTCGCGCGTCGCTGCGAACTGAGGCGGCCCGGCCTTCGTGTTCGTGGACGTCCGTCGCTGCAACCGGAGGACATCGTGTCCCGCGACGGGATTCCGGTGACGAGCCCAATCCGCACTCTGGTGGACCTGGCTACCGAACTAAGCCCGATCAGGGTCGAGCGAGCGGTGAACGAGGCTGACAAGCGAGATCTGGTTGATCCAGAAACGTTGCAGCGCTCCCTCGCCGACTACGCCGGCCAGCCAGGAACACCCGTCCTCCGACACCTCCTCGACAGGCGCACGTTCAGGCTCTCCGATTCCGATCTGGAGGTCCTCTTCCGTCCAATCGCGGCGGCGGCCGGCCTTCCGACACCGCTCACCAAGCTACGAATCAATGGCTACGAAGTCGACTTCTTCTGGCCCGAACTCGGATTGGTAGCTGAGACCGACGGGCTTCGCTATCACCGCACGCCTGCTACTCAGGCCCGTGACGCACAACGTGACCGCACGCACGTGCTCGCCGGGATGACTTCGCTCCGCTTCACCCACTACGAGATCAAGTACGAACCCGCCCGCGTCCGCGACGCGCTAGCCCGCACTTCAGCGCTCCTGCGCAAGCGCATCCGACATTGACCACACCTGAAATGGGTCAATGTCGGATGCGCTCGCTTGGGGCCCGGCGAAGCAGGCTCTCGTACGAGCTCTAGAAGAACGCCCCGCCCTTGTACTCGCCGAAGACGTCGCGCATGGCGCCGCAGACCTCGCCGATCGAGGCGTCGGCGGCGAGGGCGGTGCGGATCGGGTGCAGGAGGTTGCCCTCGCCGCGGGCGACGTCGCGCAGCGCCTCCAGCATGGCCTCAACGGCGGCCTGGTCGCGCGACTCCTTGAAGGCCTTGAGGCGGCCCAGCTGGCGCTGCTCGGACTCGGGGTCGACGCGGAGGATGTCGACGTCGTCGACCTGGTCGGTGACGTACTTGTTGACGCCGACGACGATGTCCTGGCCGCTCTTGTAGCGCTCGTGGTAGGAGAGCGCCGACTCCTCGATCTCGCGCTGCATGAACTCCAGCGCCTCGACCGAGCCGCCCAGCTCTTCGACCTTCTCCATCAGCTCCCAGGCGCGCGCCTCGACCTCGTCGGTCAGCGACTCGACGAAGTAGGAGCCGGCGAAGGGATCGACGGTGTCGGCGACCCCCGACTCGTGGGCGAGCACTTGCTGCGTGCGCAGCGCGATCCGCGCCGAGCGCTCGGTCGGCAGCGCCAGCGCCTCGTCGAAGCCGTTGGTGTGAAGCGACTGGGTGCCACCGGCGACCGCGGCGAAGCCCTGCAGCGCGACGCGGATGATGTTGACCTCGGGTTGCTGAGCCTGGAGCGTGACCCCGCCGGTCTGGGTGTGGAAGCGGATCTTCATCGAGTTGGGGTTCTCCGCCCCGAACCGCTCCTTGACGATTTTGGCCCACATCCGGCGCACCGCGCGGAACTTGGCGACCTCCTGGAAGACGTTGTTGTGGCCGTTGAAGAAGAAGGCGAGGCGGGGGGCGAACTCATCGATCTTCAGGCCGCGCTCCAGCGCGGCCTCGACGTAGGCGATCGCGTTGGAGAGGGTGAAGGCGACCTCCTGCACGGCCGAGCAGCCCTTCTCGCGGATGTGGTACCCGGAGATCGAGATCGTGTTCCATTTCGGCACGCTGCGCTGGCAGTACTCGAAGATGTCGGTTGTCAGCCGCATCGTCGGCACCGGCGGGTAGATGTAGTTGCCGCGCGCCATGTACTCCTTCAGCACGTCGTTCTGCACCGTGCCGCGCAGCTTCTCGGAGGGCACGCCCTGTTCCTCGCCGACCAGCTCGTAGAGGAGCAGCAGGATCGCCGCCGGAGCGTTGATCGTCATCGAGGTGGAGACGCTGTCGAGCGGGATCTGGTCGAAGCAGATCCGCATGTCCTCGATCGTGTCAATCGGGACGCCGGTGCGGCCGACCTCTCCCCGGCAGAGCGGATCATCGGAATCGCGCCCCAGCTGGGTCGGCAGGTCAAAGGCCATCGAGAGCCCGGTCGAGCCATGCTCGATCAGGTAGCGGTAGCGCTCGTTGGTGTCCTCCGGGGTGGCGAAGCCGGCGTACTGGCGCATCGTCCAGAGTCGGTCCCGATACATCCCCTCGTGAATGCCGCGGGTGAACGGGTAGGAGCCGGGCTCGCCGAGCCGCTCCTCTAGGCCCGGCGCGACGTCGTCCTCGTCGTAGAGGCGCTCGATCTCGAGCCCGGAATCGGTGAAGACGCGCTCGTCCTCGGGCCCGACCAGCGGCGCGATGGTGCGCGAGATCTCGCCCGCGGGGACCTTGGGTTCCGTCTGCTCCACCTTGCTCGCCATCACCGGCAGGATATTGAGGAGCGGGCGCCCGGTGAGTTGGAGCGGCCAGCCAGGCGATCTCCGCAAAATCGGGATTGCTCAAGATTTCGGAACCCGGTACCTTGATCCGGAGCGCCATGGCACCTGTAAAGGGAGAGACCGCATCTCAGCTGCTGCCGGCCTTCTGGCCGGTTTCTGACCAGCACGCGGTCGACCACGTGGCCCTCGACGCCGAGCCGCCGTCGAACCCCGACGGGGTGCTGCCGCTGCTGCTCAGGCTTGCCTCGCTCAGCGACGCGATGCGCCAGCTGCAGACCGCCGACGGCGCGATCGTCGCCGAGCGCGCCGTCGACGTCCTCAAGGAGGAGATGGTCGAGAGCCTGACCGAGCTGGCGGGTCTGGTCGACGACGAGAGCGCCACGCTAATCCGGCTGCGCGCCGACGCCCTTGCCGGAGGGACGAGCAGCAAGGACGCGACCCTGAAGATCGCTCGCGACAAAATGGCGCCTCCCCTGGAGGTCGTCTGCGGCCCCCTCTGCACCTGGCGCCCGAAGACGCGCGTGGGCCTGCACTCGTTTCTCGCCGCTGCCCGCAACGACGAGCAGCAGGAGATCCTCGATGCGCTCGACGACTCGTTGGAGGAGGCACTCGACGACCTGCGCCGCGACCTCGATGCAGAGGGCCTGAAGGTCGCCTTCGAGCTGCCCTTCAACGTCACCGACCTGGTCGTCTCCGCCGGTGAGGCGGCGGGCCATCCCAAGCACTTCGCCTACTTCCTGCCCGAGGACGAAGAGGTCGACGAGCTGCCGCTGGAGGAACAGCGCACCCTCTACCTGCGCAACGTCCACCTCGAGCGCTACTCGAAGATCACGGTGCCGCTCGCCGGCGCCCTGCTCGACGGGCCGTTGCAGCCCGGGGACGTGCCGATCGAGGCGACGCTGATGCCATGGATCCGCGGCCACGACCACGGCCACAACCTGGTTCTCCCCGAGACCGACTACAGCTGGCGCGAAGATCTCGGCCTCGAGCCCTTCATGGCCCTGCAGGAGGCGATCGCGGACGTCTACGGCTTCCTGATGCTCGTCACCGAGCCGTGGCTGCGCATCTCCGGCGCCAGCCGCCTGCAGATGTGCGCGACCCACATCGCCGAGGTCCTCCACTACCTGCGCCGCGGGCCATGGCATTACGGCGACGCCGGCGCCGCCTACGTCGAACTCAGCTTCCTCGCCGAGAACGGCTTCATCGAGGTCGACGGCAAGGGGCGGGTCAGCTGGACCGAGGACGAGCTCTGCGGCGGCATGACCGAGCTGGCCAGGGCCCTCACCGAGTCGACGGTCGCCGCCGCCGACGCCGGCCCCGCACGCGAGTTCTTCGATCGCTACGGCTGGCCCGAGGACGTGCCCGGCGGCGAAGCGATCGACACGCCCGCGGGGCGGATCTCGACGGCGATCCGCGAGGAACTGGCCCACGTGCCGACCTCGATCGCCTTCTACCGCACCGGCTCGCCGCACGGCGCGGCAGCCTGAGCTTGGGCGCCCTCTAGCGGAGCACTAGTCCGAGGCGCCGACGAGGCGCTCGACGCCGGACTGGTCGATCGTCCGCCGCAGGCCCTCGCGCAGCTCGACCTTCGGCTCCCAGCCGAGCAGGTCGCGGGCGCGGCTGATATCGGGGCGGCGCTGCTGCGGGTCGTCGACCGGCAGCGCCTCGAAGACGATCTCCGAGCGCGACTCGGTCACCTCGATCACCGTCTTCGCCAGCTCCAGCAGGGTGAACTCGTCCGGGTTGCCGACGTTGACCGGCGAGTGCACGTCGGACTCGGCAAGAGCGACGATGCCGTTGATCAGGTCGTCGACGAAGCAGAAGCTGCGGGTCTGCTCGCCGTCGCCGAAGACGGTCAGCGGGCGGTCCTGCAGCGCCTGGCGGAAGAAGGTCGGGATCGCGCGGCCGTCGTGGGCGCGCATCCGTGAGCCGTAGGTGTTGAAGATGCGGACGATCGAGGTGTCGACGCCCTGCTGGCGGTGGTAGGCCATGGTCAGCGCCTCGGCGTAGCGCTTGGCCTCGTCGTAGACGCCGCGCGGGCCGATCGGGTTGACGTGCCCCCAGTAATCCTCGGTCTGCGGGTGGACCTGGGGGTCTCCGTAGACCTCGCTGGTCGAGGCGAGCAGGAAGCGGGCGCGCTTGAACTTGGCGACGCCGAGCATGTGGTGGGTGCCGTGCGAGCCGACCTTGAGCGTGTGCAGCGGCAGCCGCAGGTAGTCGATCGGGCTGGCCGGCGAAGCGAGGTGGTAGATGAAGTCGACGTCCTCCGGGATGTCGACTTGCTCGGTGATGTCGATGTTGCGGAACTCGAAGGCGGAGTCGCGGATGTGCTCGATGTTCTGCAGCGAGCCCGTCTCCAGGTTGTCGATGCAGATCACCTTGTGCCCCTCGCCGAGCAGTCGCTCGCAGAGGTGGGAGCCGAGAAATCCGGCGCCGCCGGTGACCACGCAGGTGCTCATCGCGCCGGATGCTACCGGCCTCGTCCGCCGCCGACCTGGAGCCGGATTCATGCAATTTCCGTTCTTCGGGCCCGGTCAACCGTCCAAAAGGGGGGAGAGAACGTGCCAAAAGCGTCATCAAACCGACATGTTTTTGCAACGTAAACGGAGCGGGAGATCTCGTTGAGACTGGCTGGGGAGGAGACAGGCGACAACGCGACGCGCAAGCGCGCGGCGGTGGAGGTCCTCAGCCGCTACGAGCCGGCGCTGCGGAGAACGGCTCGGCGCTACTCGCTCTGCGCCGAGGACGCGGAGGACGCCTTTCAGCGAGCCCTGGAGATCCTCTTGACCAAGGCGCCGACCACCGATCCGCGTGAGCTGATCCGCTGGACCCAGACGGTGACCAAGCACGAGGCCCTGGCCGTGCGTCGCAGCCGCGAGCGAACGATGGGGCGGTTCGTCCAGCCATCGGGCGACGGGGAGCAGGTCGATTGGGTGGCCCTCATACCCGCCGGCGGCGACGGTCCGGACGAGTGGGCAGAGCGAGAGGAGGCGATCGCCCGCAGCCGCGAGGCCCTGCGGGCGCTGAAGCCGGCCGAGCGACGGGCCCTGGGCCTCCTCGCCGGCGGCTGTTCCTACGCGGAGATCTCCCGGATAACCGGATTCAGCCCGACGAAGGTCAATCGCAGCATCGCCGAGGGGCGCGAGCGGTTCCGCCGCTTTCTCGCCGGCAGCGAGGACGGCAGCCGCTGCACCGAGCTGCGGCCGCTGCTCTCGGCCTTCTGTGACGGCGAGGCGGACCCCGCGCAGGCAGTCGCCGTGCGCGAGCACCTGCGCGCCTGCGGGCCCTGCCGCGCAGCTATGCGGGCATACCGAGCCACGCCCCGTGCGGTCGCGGCTCTGGCGCCGGCGCCGTTCACGCTGGGCGCCCTGCTCGAGCGAGCACACGCGGCCGTCGCCAAGCTGACGGCGACGACAAAGGCGGCCGCCGTCAGCGCCGGGACCGCGGCGGTCGGCACAGCCTGCGTCATCACCGGGGTGGTCCCCGCCCCGTTCTCCTCGGTGGGCGAGGACCCGCCGGCCGCGATTGAGCGAGGCAACGACCGACAGGCGGGAGTCGCGAGTCCTGTCGTCGGCTCAGCTGGGGTGCGACGGCAAGCGAAACAGCCCCAGCGGAGAACGCCGCGTGAGCGGACCAGCGGCGAAGCGGCGCTCAGCAGCGAACCTGCCCCGGTCGAGTACGCGCCAGAGCCGGCACCGGCTCCCGAACCAGCGCCCGAACCAGCTCCGGCGCCACCACCCGAAGCACCGCCCAGCTCGCCGAGTGGCGGCGCCGCCGGAGAGTTCGGTCCATGAGCCTGCGGCGCTTGACCTTGCTGGCGCTGCTCGCGCTCACCGTGCAGACGCAGGCGGCGAGTGCCGCGCCATGCCTCGGCGACCCGGCGCAGGGGCTGAGGCCCTGCGAGCTCGAAGTCGTCGGGGGCGAGGAGACATGGCGCGCCGACAGCCTCTTCAACCTGAGCTGGCGCAACCCGCCACAGAGCGGCGCGCCGCCGGTCGCCGCCGTCCACTACCGGGTCCTCGATGCCTCACTGCAGGTGATGCGGGAGAACAGCGTCGACCGGGCGGCGGAGACGCTGGAAGTCTTCGTTCCCACGACCCCCGGCATCTACACGGTCGAGGTGCGGTTGGAAGACGCCGCCGGAAACCTCGGCCCGGCGGCGACGGCCAGCCTGCGCTTCGACAACTCTCGCCCCGGACGGGTCGAGCCGCTGCCGAGCGCCAACTGGATCGGCAGGACGGACCTTCCCTACGCCCTTCGTCTCTCCCGCCCGACGGGGCCGGAGCCGATCTCGGGCATTCGCGGCTACGCGATCGCGATCGACCACGACCCCTGCCTGGCGGCGAACCGCTGCACCGAGGCGGAGACGTCGTTGCGCGGTGGCCGGGAAGACGACACGCTGCTGCTCTCCGCCCTGCCGGAGGGAACCAGCTACGCCCACGCGGTGGCCGTGTCGGGAGCGGGAATGGGGTCGGCAAGTGTCGGGCGCACGATGCTCCGGGTCGACACGACCGCACCGCTGACGACGCTGAGCGGTGCGCCGAACGGCTGGACCAACCGCCCGGTCGAGCTGCTGGGGACCGCGAGCGATGCCGCCTCGGGGATGGCTCCGGCGGGCCCGGCGGGACCCTTCACGGCGATCCGCATCGACGGCGGCGCCCCGATCGCCGTCTCCGACGACTCGGTGCGGGCTAGGGTGATCGGCGCCGGCGTCCACACCGTCGCTCACTACGCGCGCGACGCCGCCGGCAATGTCGACGACGGAGGCGTGGCGAACGGTTCGTCGAATCCTCCTCCCGCGACGGCGACGGTGCGGATCGATCCCGAGCCTCCACGCATCGTCTTCTCCGGCGCCCAGGATCCGGCCGATCCGGAGGCGATCGAGGCTCGAGTCTTCGACTCCCTGTCGGGACCCAGCCGGCAGCGTGGTCGGATCGAGGTGCGGCGAGCGGGCTCAGGCGACCGGTTCGAGCCGCTGCCGACGAGTGTCGGGGACGGCGAGCTGCGTGCTCGCTGGGAGTCGGAGTCCTACTCGCCGGGGCCGTACGAGTTCCGCGCGACCGGGTTCGACCTGGCGGGGAACGAGGCGACGACCCTGTCGCGGCCGAACGGCTCGCGGATGGTCCTCTCGGCCCCGCTGAAGGGAGCGACTGAGCTCCGCCTGCGCCTCGGCCGGGGCGGCGCAATGCTCCGGGGGCAGCTGAGCGGCGGTCGCGGTCGCCCACTGGCGGGGATGACCGTGCGGGTAATCGAGCGCTTCGATCCCGGCTCCGGCCAGGACCGGCAAGTCTCGACGGTGAGGACCGGCCAGGGCGGCGACTTCGCCCTTCGCCTCCCGCCGGGGCCCTGCCGCGAGATCGTCGCCTCTTTCACCGGGACGGTGACCCTCGCCCGCTCGCAGAGCGACCCCGTCCGGCTCAGCGTCCCCGGCGCGGTCAGGATGAGGGCCTCGAAAGCGGTGGCGCAGGTCGGCGGCCGGCCGGTCGTCTTTAGCGGCCGCGTCGCGGGCGAGATCCCGCCCGGCGGCAAGTACGTGCAGCTCCAGTTCCGACTGCCGCGCCTGCCCTGGACGGAGTTCCGCACGGTCCGGACCGACGCTCGCGGCCGCTTTCGCTATGCCTATCGCTTCAGCGACGACGACAGCCGCGGCGTGCGCTTCCAGTTCCGCGCCTTCGCCCCGGCGCAGGACGACTGGCCCTACGAGCCAGCGGGCTCGCGGCCAGTCGCCGTGCGCGGGAGATAGATACGGCTAGCGCAGCGTCGGGAGGCGCTCGCCGACCTGGTCGACGAGGTCCTGGGCGCGCGAGGTCTGCGCATCGACCGCCTTGCGGACGCGCTGCTCGACCTCGTCGCGGTTGCGCTTGAGGTTGGTCGTGGCTTTGCGACGGGCGGTGGAGCCGCGGCGCTCGGTGCGCTTCAGCGTGCGGCGCAGCTGCGTCCGGTAGGCCTTCAGCTGTTTGTCGGCCCCGCTGCGGCCGGTGAAGGGCTCGACCAGGTCGGTGATCCGGTCGGTGGCGCCGAGGACGACGCCAACCGGAAGGTCGACGACGGTTTCAGCGACCGTGAGGGCCTGATTCGAGCCCTTGGCGGCCGTTTTGGCGGTTTTCGCGCCGTTGGAGCTTGCCTTCGTTTTACTCTGAGTTGCCATGGAGATAAGTGTCCTTTGGTCGGGGTCCCTGCCTGGGAGTTCGCGAGTGTAGCGAACATACGTTCTTAGCGAACACGTGTTCTAAACCGGGCGCTCCGGCCGGTTACAGCGAGCTCAGGCCTGCGCGTCGCGGAGGATCGCCAGCGCCCGCTCGCCGCAGGCGGCTGCGATCGGGTAGCGGGCGTCGAGGCCGAGCGAGGCCTCGCCGAGCGCGAGGTCGCCGAAGGCGACGGCGCCTCCGGCCTCGCGCACGATCAGCTGGGCGGCGGCCGCGTCGACCGAGCGGCAGGGGCGCAGGCTGAGCATCGCGTCGAAGCGGCCCGCGCCGACGTAGGCGGCGGTGATCGCGATCGAGCCCACCACGCGCAGGCGGTAGACGCTGCCGGCGAGGGCTTCCAGGGTTGGCAGCGCCTGCTCGGGCTCCGCCGCCTCGACGCCGAGGACCTCCAGGCGCTCGCCTTCGGCGGCGACCCGGATCGGCTCGCCGTCCAGCGCTGCGCCCTCACCACGCCGCGCGACGAACTCCTCGTCGGCGCCGAAGTCGTGGACGAAGCCCAGCTCGACGTCCGCCATCGATGGGCCCGACGCCACGGCGACGCTGAGGCTGTGCGAGGGGATCGTGCGGCGGGCGTTGAGCGAGCCGTCGATCGGGTCGATCACGACCCGCACCGGGCCGCCCGAGCCGAACTCGACCTCGCCGCGCTCCTCGGAGACGGCGACGAAGGAGGCGCCGTCCCGCTCGAGCGTCTCGAGCTCGGCGAAGAGCACGTCCTCGCAGCGCCGGTCGATCTCCAGCGTGCGGTCGCCGCCCTCGCCGATGCCCTCGTAGACCGTGCGCGCCTCGATCCCGCGGACCTCCTCGAAGATCGCCCGCTGCGCCACAACCGCGCGGCGGCAGAGGCCCAGCCAGTCAGCGGAGAGCGCATCCACAGCGCGGTAGCGTAGAGCGATGTCCCGGGAACCGAGCACGCGGGCGGACCTGATGTCCGCCCAAGAGCGGGTCGCGCGCCACGGCGAGGGCGCCCTGCTCGTCGCCGGCGCCGCCGGGACCGGCAAGAGCGAGGCCCTGGCTCGGCGGCTGGCGCTGCTCGCCGATGAGGGCGTCCCTGCCGAGCAGGTCCTGGTGCTGGCCTCCAACCGTGCCGCCGCCCAGCGCCTACGCGAGCGGATCGAGGTTCTGCTGCCGAGCCCGCGCGGGGAGCTCTGGGTCGGCACCTGGGAGGAGATCGGCGAACGGCTGCTGCGCCGCCACTCCGACGCCGCCGGACTCGACCCCTTCTTCGACGTGGTCGGGCGGGCGGAGCGGCTGGCGATGCTGCTCGACCGCCTCGACGACCTGCCCCTCCGCCACCACGAGATCCGCGGCAACCCGGCGGGACTGCTGGCGGGACTGCTCGAGCGGATCGACATCCTGAAGGCCGGCTGCGAGCCGCCCGATCCGAAGCTGGTCGACCTCTACGCCGCCCACGACCGCATCGTCGCCGCGAGCGGCAGCCTCGACCGCGGCGACGTCTTCCTGACCCTGAACCGGCTGTTCACGGAGCAGCCGGAGGTAAGGCAGGCGGTGGCGGCCCGCTTCCCTCACATCATGGTCGACGAGCTCGAGGACACCACCCCTGCTCAACGGGCCATCCTCGCGACCCTGGCCACCGAGCACCAGAACCACCTCTACGCCCTGGAGGCGCCGGGGACGAGCCTCGCCGCCTGGTTCGAGGGAGCCTTCCCCGAGGGAGACACGGTGGCCCTGGAGCACCGGTTCCGCCAGCCGCCCCTGCGTTTCTGGCGCTGCACCAACGAGCGCGCCGAGGCACAGGCGGTCGCCCGCGAGACCGAGCACCTGCTGGCGACCGGCGCCTCGCCGGAGCAGATCTGCGTGCTGATCGACGACCCCGCCATCAAGGGCGGACCGGTCGCGGCGGCGATGGAGGAGCGCGGCATCCCCTTCCACCTCGCCGGCCCGGCGGCGCTCTTCCAGCGCCCCGAGGTCCGCGACGCGATCGCCTGGCTGCGGGTGCTCGCCGACCCGGCCGACTCGGCGGCGGCGGCGCGGGCGCTCAACCGGCCCCCGGTCGAGCTGCGCTCCACCGACCTCGCGCGGCTGACCACAATCGCGCGCCGCCGCAAGCTCGACATGGTCTCGGCCTGCGAAGCGGCACTCGGCAGCCCCCAGATCCCGCCGGAGGCGCGGGAGCGGATCCAGGCCTTCCTCAAGCTCTACAGGGAAGCGGCAGCGGCGATGGAGGAGCGGCGCGCGGACGTCTTCGTGCGGCGCCTGATCGAGCGGGTCGGCCTGCGCCGCCAGCGCCTCTTCGCCGCCGAGCCGGAGGTGGCCGAGCGACTACTGGGCCTCTCGCGCCTGGCCGAGCTGGCGACCGCCTGGGCCCGCCGCGAGCCGCACGGCTCGACCCGCGACTTCACCCGCTACCTGAGCGCGGTCGCCGACGCCGGGGTCGAGCCCGCCGGTGGCGAGGAGCCGCCGGCGCCAGGGTCGGTGCTGGGGCTGGACCGCGCCGCGGCCAAGGGGATGGAGTTCGAGCACGCCTTCGCACTCGGGCTGGAGAGCGACGCCGGCGCGGAGCGGATCGGCCACCCGGCGCGGACCGGCCTGGTCCTCTCGCGGGTCGAGCGGAGCGAGGACGGCGAGTCCCATCCCTCCGCCTTCTACGAGACCGCGCTGGCCGCGGCGGGCGGTGCCGAGGAGCCCCACCGCGAGGAGCTCTTCGGGCCCGCCGAAGGCCTCCACGCCACCTACCGCAAGCTGCGCGAGGAGGTCCTCGAGGCGACCTGGAAGGCCGGCCGGGAGCTGACCGAGCCGCGGCTCGACACCGCGATCGACGTCAACCGGGCGATCGCCCGCCACCTCGAGCTGCTGAAGCTGGCGGCGCTCGCGCAGCGGCCGGGCGAGGAGCCGATGCCGGAGGCGATCGAGGCCGTCAACGGCCTCCTGCGCCAGGTCGCCACCCCCGAGCAGCAGGCCGAGCTCGACGCCTCGACCCTCGACGCCTACCTGCTCGACACCGAGCGCGAGGGAGACCGGCGCCGCCAGCTGATCGCCTCTCGCCACGAGCCCTCGCTGGAGGCCTTCCTGCCCCGGCGCCGCGACGGCGGCCTCAGCCTCTCCGCCTCCGACCTCGACCTCTACCTGACCTGCCCGCTGAAGTACAAGTTCGCCCGCGTCTTCGGCATCCCGCAGGAGCCGACGATCAACCAGCGCTTCGGCATCCTCGTCCACAACGTGCTCGAGAGCTTCCACCGGGAGCGGGCCGAAGGAGAGGAGGAAGGCCTGGAACGACTGATGGACCTTTACGAGTCGGGCTGGCGCAAAGGCGGCTTCGGCACCAGCGACGACGAGCTGCAGTACCGCGAACGCGGCCGCGAGGCGATGCGCCTCTACTGGGAGCAGGAGAGCATTGCTGAGGGGGAGCCGGTCTGGCTGGAGAAGCAGTTCGACTTCCAGGTCGGGCCGCACCACGTGCGCGGCCGCGTCGACCGCGTCGACCGCCTGCCGGGCGGCGACTACGAGCTGATCGACTACAAGACCGGCCAGCGCAAGAGCGAGGCCGACCTGGAGAGCGACCTGCAGCTGGCCCTCTACCGGCTGGCCGCCCGCGAGGCTTGGGACATCGAGGCGGGGACCGGCAGCTACTACTACGTGCTCGACGCGGAGAAGGTCGCCGCCCCGGTTAGGCCCGACGACGCCGAGCGGGTCGAGCGCACGGTGCTGCAGGTAGGCGAGGGAGTCCTCGGCCAGGACTTCGAGCCAACCCCCTCACCCACCGTCTGCAGCTGGTGCGACTACCGCCTGATCTGCCCGGCCGCGGAGAGCTGAGTCACCCTCGAGTACGCAACCGCCCTTGCTCTCGATGACCTTCTTCCCGCCGAGTCTGCCTTGAAGGGTCGAGGTCATTCAGCCGGGAATACCGAGGCTCAACCCGGATTCTCGAAGGTTAGGTCCCAGCCTTTGGCCTCAAGCGCGATCCCGCTGAGCTCGACCTGATTCCAAGTCAGGTCGCACGCTTCGATGCTCTCGACGATGTAGGTGCCGGTTGGGGCTTTGCTTGGGAAGACAGTGCCCACTCGCAGGACGCCGTCGAGCGCCGTGCCGGAAACCTGCACCGGAGAGGTCACGACGAATCCATAGGCCGGTTTGGCCACAGAGCGGGTCTCAAGCCAGAGGCAGTTGCCGACTTCGATGCCCGCGAGGTCATCGGTCACGTGGATGTAGAAGAAGACAGCGTGCTGGCCCGCGTGATCGGTTTCTTCGATCGAAAAGTCGAGGATTTGGGGCGGCGTCGTGTCGCCCGGACCGGTCTGCGTGAAGGTCAAGGGGAACGGGAGCGATTCCAGTTCCGAGGGGCTGTAGTAATCGATGCCGTTGCCGGCGTTGTCCCAGAGATGGAGGTTGTCGAGCTTCCACTCTCCGGGGGCAGCGTGCCGCGGGAGTTGGATTTGGATCTCCCATTCGCCATCTGGGGCCCTGCCTCGCACGCGCCCCATCGCGAAGCCATAGTTGCCGGGCGTATTCGGCATGTCGAAGGAGCCGCCGATGCTTTCGACGCCGGAAAGAGAGTCGGTCGCGTGAATGGTCATCGTCACCGTCGCGGGGCCACCGCTCGTATCAACGCTCGGAGGCAGGATGGTCAGGTTCTCGATCTCCGGTCCCTCGGTGTCAGGTCCGTCGTAGAGCTCGATTTCACGCGCGTAGCCGAAGCCACCGGATGCCAGTGCGGCTTCGTCGAATACGACTGAATTGCCCGCCGCATCTGCGAGGCTCACCTGGTCGATCCAGTAGGTCCCCAGCTCGGAGGTCACCTCCAAGAGGATCGAGCCGACGAACTCGTATTCGAGCTGGTTCTTGGCGGTGAGGGACACGGTGCGCGCGAAGCCAGCCGGGCCGCGGAGTCGGACGGCAGCGGACGCGATCGGGCTTTCGTCATCGAGTTCTACCGTCATTTCGACCTCGACCGGCCCGAGGTTAATGTCCTCACTCTTGGGCGAGATGCCCAACCGGTAGAGGCGAGGGGCGCATTCGTCCGGCGGTCGGGTGAAGATCCCGCAGACCTGCGGCGGAGGCGAGGGCGGCGGTACGGGAGGGGCTGGGGACTGCCGTCGTGAGTACGAACAGCGATCGAAGTCGACTGCCGAGAAGTCGGGACACAAGTTCTTTCCGGAACCCCCATGGAGCCGATCAGCCCCGCGTCCGCCGACCAGCCTGTCGTTACCGGGGCCGCCCAGCAACACGTCGTTGCCCCTGCCGCCCAGCAAGGTATCGTTGCCGTACCCTCCGACGAGGCGGTCGTTGCCGGCAAGTCCTTTGATTGTGTCGGCGCCCCTGAGGCCACAGATCACGTCGCGGCGGGGAGTCCCCTTCAGATGGTCGCTGCGAGCGGTGCCAGAGAGGGTGCATCGTGTGCTGCTCGCCGTCGCATCGGCGACGTTCACAATTGTCGCTTGTAGCGGAACCATGGCAAGGGCAAGCAGCGCAGCAAGCGCCAGCACGCCTATTGCCTTCGTGATCCGCAAAGCCTTTACTCAGTCGGCAAGGGACTTTTAGTTGGCCAGCGCTGCTCGGGCGGATCGGTGCTTGCGTCGAAGAGGATGAGTTCGTCCAGGCTTCGCTCAAATGTGATTTTTTTGAAGGCAATCGGAAGATTGAGGAGACAGCCGTTCTGGCCCTCCTTCAACTCTTCCGGAGTGTGGCGGAGTTCGATGTAGACGCGATTGCCCTCGTACTCGATGATCGGCTCTTCGAGTAGGGGCAGACTAGGGTTGCAGCCTTCGATCACGGCGGAAAGACGGATCCAATTGGGGCCGACTGGAGGGTCGATTCCCCACTCGACCGCGCGCTCAGATCCGCTGTCATCGCCCCAACCGCATCCAACCCCGAGCAGGGCCGTGCCTGCGAGCACCGCGATCGCTAGAGCGCTTATCGTCTTTCTGATCCGGAAAGCCATCGGTCTCACCCGCCGAGCTTCAGTCGAAGCGGCGCCATGGCATGATGATGAAGGATTCCCGGGACCCGGTTCGCAGGCATATTGGGAGGATGCAGCAGAGGCGCCACGAGAGTTTCTTCGAAGGTGCCCGGAGGGCGCCCAGCAGAGATCAGGCCGATTGACGCGCCGGTGCGCAGGTTCCACACCGGCGACCCGCTGTCTCCGTCCACCGGGCGCCTGCCCTCGGGGAACCTGACCCAGTACCCAGCAAGGCCAATCGATCCTTCGCCATAGGCAACACGGTGGTTGAGCGAGCGCGCGACGATCTTTCCGCAGGAAACATTCTTCGATATGGCCCCCGAATAGCAGACAGTATTGCCCTTCCTGGCCTTCCCCGCCGGCTCCGTCGGCAGCGCATGACCGTCCCATCCCCATACCGCCAGAGGCACGATGCCACCTTGATCGATCCGAATCGCCGACCCGTCGGTGCGCACGTCTCCGGGTTCGACCCAATGGAAGGCGCTGCGCTTGATCCTGCCGACTTCGCTCTTTCCCGCGTCCGCGAATTTGAACTCATGGTCTCCGTCGTACGTGTTGCGCCAGACTTCCCCTTCGCCCTCGGCGGCGCAATGGCCGGCGGTGAGGAGGAACAGGCGCACGATCTCGCCGCCGTTGGGGCTAGGGCGCCTATCCTCGGCTCCAAATCCCGCGGTGCACGGTCCCCCCGTCGGAATTCCTTCGAAATCAAAAATGTCGCTGTTGATGTAGTCGCCGGCACGCATCCTGCCCTCGTTGCGGTACCGCCCCGCCAGCAGCGCTCCCCCGCCCGCCTCGTACTCGACCGTGACCGGCGCATTGGCTCCGAGCATCTGGTCCAGGATGCCTTCGACCTGGGCGACGTTCGGAGTGCCAACGCGGGTGGCCTTTCCGGCTTCATCGTCCTCCACGCTGACGACCAGGTCCGCAAGGGTCGAGTTCGATTCGATCGCGCCCAGGACCGACTGCGCGGTCGCCCTCACCGTCAGGTACGAGGCCGTCGGGGGGGTCGGGTAGACGCTCAGCCTGCTGCTTCCACCGACCAGGGACAGGAACGTCTCCAGGCTCGCGAGCTGTTCGGCCTGGTTGCCGAGGAAGCCGATGCGCATCACCCCGCCAGCGGGGTGATCCATGTAGTACCCGGCATAGCTGCCCGGGCTGGTCGCTTCGACCCACTGGTCGATCTTCTCCGCGTTGAAGTCGTAGAGCCATTCGCGGTATTCCAGCTCAGCCACATCGGCGGGGCGAAGCGGCACTCCCCACTTTTCCATGGTGGCCCTGGCGAAGGCATCACCTTCGTACCAAGCATTAATCAGGTTGAAGATGCGTTCGTTGCGCTCGACCTCGTTTTTGACTGGGAAGACGATCTCGAGGCCGTATTCTTTGCGGAACTCGAGGATCTGGTGGAATTTGGGCGGGACCGGTGAGCCGGACGCAAGCGGTGGTGGCAGCTCGGGGATGTCCACCCAAAAGCGCTCGCTACTGCTGTTGCCGATGCGGTCGGTGGCGATGACTTCGAGCTGGAGGTGGCCCGGGGCATGAAGGTCGGTGCTGGCCACCCACTGGTCGATGATCAGGCCGTCGCACTCGACCCCTTCTTCTTTGGGGTCCTGCTCGCAGGTCTCTTCGCTGACCAGCACGTTGCCGTTGGCGATGACCTGGATCAAGGCGATTCCCTCTTTGGATTTGGCCTGCGATTCGAGCAGATGGTCGCCGTTCCAGATCGGTTCAGGCTCTTCCCGGTGGTCGTAGAGCGTTCCTGCCAGTTTCAGTTCCGGCGGCAGCTCTTTGTTCCACCACTTGAGCACCGAGCCGTCGGCGCCGATGTCGTAGACCAGGTGCGGGTCGTCGGGCGGAATCACCGTCGTGCGCCGCGGATCGATGTCTTTGTACTCGAAGTGGGTCGTTTTGGCGTTGGAGCCCTCTGGCGCCACCTCGACCGATTTGACCCGCCCGTTCGCGTCATATTCGATCTCGGCCCAGGTGCCGTTGGCCAGGGCGACTTTGCTCAAGCGATCGGCGCCGTCGTACTCGTAGGCGGTCTCGCCGTTGGGCCCGTCGTGAGAGACCAGCGCGTCGCCTTCGTGCTCGTATGAGTGCTCGCCGGCTGCGTTGCCTTCGACGCTTGCGATCAGGCCGGCTTCTGATTCGACCTCGACCGCAGGATCGCCGTCTGAGAGCTCGATCGGCTCGGCTTCGACGGGGGCGTAATGGGCGGTCAGCCAGCGCTGGATGCGGTGATTGTTGGTGTCGGCGACCCAGAGGTTCCCCTTGGGGTCGGTCTCGATCCCAAGGGGAAGGGCGAATTTGAACTGCCCCGGACCCGAGCCGTTGGAGCCAAACTGGCGGACGTATTTGCCTTCGGAGTCGAACTGCTGGACGCGATGGTTGGCCTGGTCGCCGACGTAGACGTTGCCTTTGTTATCGACCTCTATCGCGCCAGGGCGGTTGAACTGACCTGAGCCGGAGCCGGAAGATCCAAAAGCGAAGAGGAATTTGCCTTCTGAGCCGAAGACATTGACCCGGTTATTGGTCCAGTCGCCCGCCCAGACCCTGCCGTCGGGGCCGACGTCGATACCGGTGCATTTGCCGAACTGGCCTTCGCCCGAGCCATAGGAACCGAGCGCTTCGATGAATTTGCCTTCCTCGTCAAAGCGCTGGATGCGGGCATTGACAGAGTCACAGACCCAGATATCGCCCTCGAAGTCAGCGGCGATCCCTTCCGGGAACATGAACTTGCCGTTGCCGGTGCCGGAGGAGCCGAATTTGAGGATGAATTCGCCGTCGGGGCCGAACTTCTGCACGCGCCTGGCCGTCTTGTCGAGTACGAGCAGGTTGCCGTCGCGATCCACCGCGATCGAGGCGGGATTGAAGAACTCCCCCTGCCCTTCGCCGTATTTGCCGAACTGGAAGAGGAATTTGCCGTCGGGGCCGAACTTCTGGATGCGGTAGTTGGCCCTGTCGACGACCCAGAGACTGCCTCCGAGGCCAACCGCGACGTCGGCGGGTGCTTGCAGCTGGCCGTCGGCTGCGCCGTAGGAGCCGAAGGAGCTCTCATAAGCCGGCGCGGTAATCGGCACCTGCCAGCGCTGGATGCGGTGGTTGTTGACGTCGGCGACCCAGAGGTGGCCCTTGCCGTCGGTCTCGATCCCCAGCGGGTAGGTGAATTTGAACTGGCCATCTCCAGCGCCGTAGGAGCCGAACTGGGCGACGAATTTGCTTTCGGAGTTGAACTGCTGGACGCGGTGGTTGTTCTGGTCGCCAACGTAGACGTCGCCTTGCGCGTCGATCTCGATCGCGTCGGGGTTACTGAATTCACCGGGACCGGAGCCATTTTTGCCGAACTGCCAGAGCCATCCGCCCGATTCGTCGAAGACGTTGACACGGTGGTTGACCCAGTCTGCGGCCCAGATCCTGCCGTAGGGACCGACATCGATGCCGGTGCACTCAGAGAATTTGCCGACGCCGATTTCCTGCAGGAAGGCTCCCGATTCGGAGAGCTTCTGGATGCGGCCGTTCAGCGTGTCGCAGACCAGGACATTGCCTTTGGCATCGATGGTGATGCTTTCGGGCGCTTTGAACTGTTCTTTACCCGTGCCCAGGGATCCGGCTTTGAGCAGAAATTTCCCTGAGGGATCGAACTTCTGCACGCGATGATTCCATTTGTCGACAACCCATAGGTTTCCTTTCGGATCAACTGCGACCGACGTCGGGGCATTGAGCTGGCCGTCGCCTTTGCCATAGGTGCCGAACTTGGTGATGAATTTGCCGTCGGGGCCGAACTTCTGGATGCGGTTGTTGGCCCGGTCGACTACCCAGAGGTTGCCGGCAGAGTCGATCGCGACATCCGCCGGAGATGCGAGTTGGCCGTCGGCGTTACCGTTTTTTCCGAAAGAGCTGGCGTAGGTCGGTTTCTCGACCAAGCCGTCATCGATCTCTAGTTCTTCTGGGTCGGTGGCGAAAGTTGCCGGGTCCTGCACCTCGATTTCGGACAGCTGGCTGGCTTCGTAGACGTAGTCGACCTTGGCGTAGCCCTCGGTGCGAAGCGCCTCGGTGCGGCCGCTTTCGTTGAAGACCACCGAGGTGGCCGATTCGCCTGTCTCGTCGGTCAGCTCATAGCCGCCGTCGGCCTCCTTGGCGATCGTTGCCTGCAGCTCGGGGTCGAACTGCGCTTCGCCGGCTTTGGTCGGCAGGCCAACTTCGTTGGCGAGGCCGCCGCTCGAGTCGACGATCTCCGCTTCGCTCGGCGCCGGTCCTTCCTCAGGATCGAGTGCCGGCGTCTCGGCGAGAGTCCAGCCGTCTCCCCACTCGGTGTTCTCCGAGTCGGGAAGCTGGGAGTTATAGAAGCGCTCCAGCTCTAGGTCGACCGCGGCCCCCCCGACTTCGAAGTCGCGCTCGCGGTAGACGAGGTTGCCGTTCATCACGTTGACGGCGAGTTCGGGCCGAGCAGGATGCTCTTCTTCGGCTTCGTTGCCGAGGCCGTCGGGAAGCGGGAAGTAGTGCATCACGTACTCGTCTTTCATCCCGGTCGCGGGGAAGTATTCGAACTCGATGTAGCGCACGTGCTCGTTGCCGGCGAAATCGATCGCGGTGATTTCGAGCACGTGCATGCCGGCGGTCTCGATCCCGCTGAGGCCGAGGGTGTAGGTGACGTTCCGTTTGCAGCTGGTCGCTGGACAGGAAGGCAGCGGTTCCCAGGGAACGTCCATTTTTTCTTTATCGAGGGAGACCTTGATGTCTTTGACGCCTGAGCGCTTGGTCAGATTACTTTCCGTGCTGCCGTCGGTGGTTTTGATCGTGAGGTTGTAGACGGGGAGGGGGAGCGTCTCGGCTCCGTCTTTGCTCTCTTTGCTGCCTTCCTCGTCGGTGGCGTTGGCAAGCTGACCTTCCAGAATGATTTCGGGGGAGCTGCGGTCGACCATGACCTGGAAAGGAGATTTGGCGACCTTGCCGGTTGGATCCTCGACGTTGACGCTGGCGCCCCTGATTCCCTCAGCGAAGCTGGCGCCGGTTGCTTTGGGCTCCGAGCTGCGGCTCGTCGGACATCGGCTGGCGGCAAGGCCAGTGCAGAAGCCTTCGTCCTTGTAGACGACGGTGTTGCCGTCGTTGGTAACCGTGACCCTGGAAACACCGAGGCCAATGTCGCTGGCTCCTATTTTGATCGCGATCGGCGTTTTGTCGCTGAACCATTTTCCGGTGGGAAGGCCACTGATGGAATCGATCGTCGGGTAGTGCCAGTCGTCGAGCCAGACGACCACACCGCCGACATAGAGATCGCGCCAGCAGGGGATGCTGTAGTAGCTGTTGCCCCCGCCGGTCGAGAGTCCGAGGATGAAGGACTCTCCCCAGGACTGGATGTCAACCGAGCCGATTTCGGCCGCTTGGTTGTTGAGGACGCGGTTCCATTTGCCCTGGTACCACATGCCGACGTAGTCGTGGGGCTTGGGGTATTTGGAGCGGTGACAGTTGCTGTAATCCTGGCGAACAAACGGATTTGCCCAGGCATTGACGAGGTAGCTGTTCGCGTTCGGTGCCGAGTAGATCCAGCGGCCGTATTGCTGTTCCCAGTGAGTTCCGCTGGGCATCGATACGAACAGGCCGCGGTTCGAGCCGCCCCAGCAGTAGTAGATGCAGGAGGTGTTGCCGTGGACCCAGGAGTGTGTCTCGTCGTATTTCCATGAGCCGTTGGTCAGCGCGGCAAGGCCGCCCCCGTCGATCCAGCGCAACCCCGGGTTGATCCAGTCCTCAAAGATGGCCGGATCGACCAGCAGCGGATATGCCACGTCGGCTTCGCGGTGGGCCACGTGGAGGATGAGGTCGTCGCCCTCGACCTGCATCTCGACCGGGATCCCGCTGCCCTGGGCGTCGACGGCGTATGGGGCCGGCACGGAGGCGATCTCCTCTTCACCCTTGACGATCTTGGCACCGCCGAAGCTGTCGGGACGAAGCTCGGCACCTTCAGGCATGTCGATGTGGAAGCGCAGCAGCTCGGGGCTCTCAGCGGAACGCAGGAGGTCGAAGATCTCGACCCCGCCCGCGATCGGGGAGATGAGCCGGTCGACATCGCTGCCCGGCCCAAGCGCTTCGGGGTAGAAGGCGTTCTTGTCACCGACGAGCTGCGCATTGCTCTCACTGGCCGCCCCGGGCGCCGTGACCGCGAGTCCTTCCTCCCCGATCTCCACTGACTGGCTGGCAGAGGCGGGGATTCGAACCTCGACAAGGGGGTTGATCGGCTCGAACCCGCCGGGGGTTGGCTCCAGGCTCAGGTCTATCTTGCGCAGCTCGCCACTCTCGTCCTCGGCCCTGACCGGCATGCTTGCGTCGAGCAGGAGCTCGTTCCCTTCGTCCTTGACGGTGGCGGCAGCTTCGTCCTCGCCGAGGGGGCGTACGAGCTGGGCGTCGCTGAGGAACCTCGCCGGTTCATTGTTCAACTTCTCAAGCTCGGCGGAGAACGTGGCCAGCAGTAGCTCGCCCGCCTCGGCGGCGGAGAGGCGGGCGAAGGCGTAGCGGGATTCTTCACGCTGGCGAGCGGCCTCTGGGCTTTCCAGCCAGCGCTGGCGTTCAGCGTCTTCGCGTTCGGCCGTCTCGATCCCCTCGCGCATGTCTTCGGCGTCAGGAAGCTGGACCGATTCCGCCTCGACCGGCGCGGGCGCTTCGGCAGGAACCTCCGGCGAGGGCTCGGCGGCCAGCACCGGGACCGCCGAGATCGTAAGCAACAAGAAAGTGAACGTGACAGCCCAACGCACCCGCCCGGACACTGCTCTCCCCGATGACCCCACCCTGCCTCCTTTTAGAACGGACGAGTACTTCGCCTGAAACGCGAGGGGAACCTATACGAGAAGGTTTTTGTATGTCAAATGAAACTTGTCTTAAACAAGTGAGGTGGAGTGATCTACAGCAGTGAAACTATTTAGACCACTGTAAGGGTGTTAGTCGCCCTGCTGGCGAAGGAAGCGCTGGAAGTCGCGGGCGAGGGTGTCGGCTGAGGGCAGGTCCTCGGACTCGTCCAGCTGCTCGGACTGCTCGCTCTCGATGCGCTGGACCAGCTCCTCGATCTCGGGATTGGCGGCGATCGCGCGGCCGATCTGCTCTTCGTAGCCGGTCGCTTCCTCTTCCAGGTCGGTGGCGTCGACGGCGACGCCGGTCAGGCCTTCGAGGCGGCGCAGAAGGGCGAGGGCCGCCTTCGGGTTGGGGACCGCTGCGACGTAGTGCGGAACCGCCGCCCAGAGCGAGGCCGAGGTCATCCCGAGCTGACGACAGCAGTCATGGACGACGCCGACGATGCCAGTCGGGCCCTCGTAGTTGGAGCGGGTCAGGTCGAGCTCCTCGACCAGCTGCTCGTCGGAGGCGAGACCGGTGATCGGCACCGGCAGGGTGTGCGAGACCTCCGCCACTAGCGCTCCCATCGTCACCACCATCTCCACGCCGAGGGTCTCGGCGGCGGTCGCGATCGTCTCCGAGAAGGTGCGCCAGCGCAGGTTCGGCTCGGTGCCGTCGAGCAGGATCAGGTCGCGGTCCGCTGTAGGGACGCGGGCGGTTGCGAAGGCGTTGCGGGGCCAGTCGATGCGGCGCGACTGCCCGTCGTTGAGGACAATCGTCGGCCTCGTCGCCTGGAAGTCGAAGTACTCCTCGGGATCGAGCTCGGCGAGCGCCTCCGCGTCGAGCGAGTCGGCCATCGTCTCCAGCGCGGTCGAGGCGGAAGCGGCGGCATCGTTCCAGCCCCGGAAAGCGCAGACGAGGATCGGCGAGCGAAGCTGCGGAACGTCTCCTTCCCATCTCAGCGAATCCACTCAATGAGCGTAGTGGATGGCCACTGGCCACTCAGGCAGTGCGCAGGGCACGGCGGACCAGCTGGAAGGCGACGAACAGGGCCAGCGCCGCGAAGGAGAGCTCGAGCGCGCGCTGGGAGACCGCGTTCGCGATAACGACGCCGACCAGTACGCCGAGCGGGGAGAGCGCGCCGACCACGAGTCCGGCACGGAGGTTGACGTTGCCGTAGGCGTTCTGGCGCATCGCGCCGACCAGGGCGACGATCACGATCATCAGCAGCGAGGTCGACTCCCCCTCGACCTGGCTGAGGCCGAGGAAGATGGTCAGCGCGGGGACGAAGAGAACCCCGCCGCCGACACCGACAAGGCCGCCGGCGAGACCGCCGGCGGCCGCGACGAGGATCGCGAGCAGCTCGTTCATACGATCAGCTCGATCGCGATACCGAACAGCAGCGCGGCGAAGAGGAACGAGACCGCGCGCTGGGAGATCCGTTGCTGGATCGCCGTTCCCAACACCACGCCGCCGATCGCCGGGATCGAGAGCAGCAGGCCGGTGCCGACGTGGACGTTGCCGTAGATACCGCCCTGGGCAAGCGTGCCGAGCAGGCCGATCAGGACGATCGCCGCCAGGCTGGTGCCGGTGGCGAGCCGCTCGCCGTAGCCGAACCAGAAGATCAGCAGCGGCACGATCACGGTCCCGCCGCCGACGCCGAAGAGGCCGCTGAAGATTCCCGCCAGGGTGCCGATGACGGCGAGCTTGAGCAGGGGGCGGGAGGGTAGCTCGGGGTCCACCGTGGCGGCGATACTAGATGCCGTGAGCCCTGAATCCGACGCGGGTGAGGCCGTTGGGAGAGCCGCGCTGGAGCCCCTGCGAGCGGAGCCGGGCCGGGCGGCGGTCCTCACAGACGTCGACGGCACCCTGGCACCGATCGTCGAGCGGCCGGAGCAGGCGGGGGTGCCGGCCGAGGCCCGAGCCGTCCTGGAGAGGCTGAGCGAGCGCTACGGGCTGGTCGGCTGCATCTCGGGAAGGCGGGCGGCGGAGGCGCGGCGCCTGGTCGGGGTCGAGGGGCTCGCCTACTCCGGCAACCACGGGCTGGAACTGCTCTTGCCGGGCGATGAGGAGCCGCGAATGGACCCGGCGCTCGTACGGTTCGACGCCGCCGCCTCGTTGCTGGCGAGGCTGGACGAGGAGGCACTGACTGCCGCCGGAGTGCGAATCGAGGACAAGGGCCCGATCCAGGCCCTGCACTGGCGCGGCGCCGAGGATGAACAGGCAGCCGAGGCGCTGGCGCGGGAGGTGGCCGACCGGGCAGCCGAGGCCGGGCTCCATCCACACTGGGGGCGCAAGGTGCTGGAGCTGCGCCCGCTGGCAAGCGTCGGCAAGGACGCCGCGGTGCGCGCCCTGCTCTCAGCCGCCCCCTCCCCCATGGTGAGTTCGTCTTTTTTCGCCGACATGGCGAAGAAACACAAACTCACCGTCTATGCCGGAGATGACACGACGGATCTCGACGCCTTTCGGGCACTGCGCGAGCTGCGTGACAGCGGTGAGCTGGAGGCAGCTGTCTGCGTCGGGGTCGTCTCGCCGGAGGCGCCGCCGGAGCTGGCCGCCGAGTCCGACCTGACCGTCGACGGACCCGCCGGATGGCTGACGATCCTCGAGGGACTGGCGGAGTAGGCATGCCCTTCACCGATCTGCTGCGCGTCACCGTGCTCCTGATCGCCGCCGAGGCGACGGTCCTCGCCACGATCACGGCCATCGCCGCGGAGCGCAGCGACGACACGACCACCGTCCTGGTCGCGGCCACCTGGTGGGGCGTGTCGCTGGCGATCGGCCTCTACCTCGGGCGGCCGGCCCGGGCGGCCGACGGCGTCCGCGACGCCCTCGCGGCGGCCCGCACCGCGACCAGCCTGCCGCCCGAGCCGCCGGCCCGGATAGCGCTCGCCCGCCTCTGGCCGATCGGGGTCACCGCCCTGGCTGCCGGCGTGCTCGGCGTCTTCTTCCCCGGCGTCGCCGCGGTCGGCGCCGGCTACGCCCTCCTCGTCGCCCTCGCCTGGCGCACCCGCGAGGCCGCCGTGCTCGGCGTCGAGCAGCGCGACGGGGTCAAGTTCTACGTCGTCCCCAACTCCGCCCTGCGGCCGATCCAGCTCGTCCGCACGCCGGGGTTGCGCAGCGAACGCGTGCGGGCCTGAGAGGCAGAGCAGCCCGAGCCGTCGTTGCCTGCTGCGAACATGCCGGTAGTGAAGCGTGCTCTGCTCATCGCCCTCGTCGCCTCCCTGCTCCTCCCGGCTGCCGCAGCAGCGCAGACCCGAACGGTCACCGTCGTAGGCGCCTCGACCCAGACGGTGCCGAACGACGCGGCAAGCCTCAGCTTTGGCGTCAGCAAGGTGCGCAAAACCCGCCAGGCAGCTTTGCGAGTCGTCGCGGTTCGCCTGCGAGCGGTGATCGCGGCGGTGCAGTCGGTGCCCGGGGTCGAGCCCGGCGACGTGACCACCGGCCGGATCTCGGTCCGCCGGGTGAGCCGCGGAGAGCTCACCCTCTACAGGGCTGCCGAGGGGATCGTGGTGATCCTGCACGAGCCAGACCGGGCGGGCGAGCTGGTCAACGCCGCGATCGCCGCCGGGGCGACCGGCAGCCGTGGGCCCAGCTTCTTCGCCAGCGACCCCGAGCTCGCCTACCGCAACACGCTGCTCGCCGCCTTCGACCAGGCGAAGGCGAAGGCGGCCGCACTCGCCACGCGGGCGGGCGCGATCCTGGGCCCCGCCCTCAGCATCGAGGAAAGCACCGAAGCCACACCCGAGGCGCCGTCCGAGCCGGTCACGCGAGGGCCGCGCGGAGCGGCGGACCAAGCTCCTCCCGCGAAGCCCGGCGCCTCGACGGTGACCGCCAGAGTCCGCGTCGTCTTCGCGCTCGAATAGCAAACCGATATTCGGCGTAAGGGGCGTGAATGCAAACGACCCGCCAGAAGGCGGGTCGTTTGCCGCAGTCGGGGAAGAGCGATGGAAACCATCGGCCCCCGGTCTCGCAGACAACAAGTATAGCGCCCCCGGAGGGAATCGAACCCTCTCTCCCCCGATTGCGAGACCGGGGGCCGGCATCCACCGGCGGGGGCTACCGCCGCTCTCGCGGCCCCCGCAGTCTAGCTGAAATGAAGCTTGTTGTCTGGAGGTATTTTGTCTACGTCAACAGCTTCTTGAACTCGTTCCAGCCGCGCGTGTTGGCCACCTGCTCGGCGCTGAGCCAGGCGCGGCGGGCGGTGGCGACGGCGTAGGCGATGTTGTCGAGCGTGTCGACGCCGTGGGCGTCGGTGTTGAGGACGATCGTCGCGCCCGCCTCGATCGCGAGGCGGGCGTGGTGCTCGGAGAGGTCGCGGCGGTTGGGGTTGCCGTTGATCTCCAGCATCGTGCCGGTGCGCGCGGCCGCCTCGGCCACCGCCTCGACGTCGATCCCGTAGGGCTCGCGGCGGCCGATCAGCCGCCCGGTCAGGTGGCCGATGCAGTCGACGTGCGGGTTCTCGATCGCGGTCAGTACCCGCTCGGTCATCGCCGGCTCTCCGACCCCGAACGAGGTGTGGACGCTGGCCACCACCCAGTCGAGCGCCTCGAGCAGGTCGTCGGGGTAGTCGAGCGAGCCGTCGAGCCCGATGTTTACCTCGGATCCGGCCAGCAGCCGGAAGTCCCGCTTCCCTTTGTTCCACTCGCGGACCTCCTCGATCCGCTCCCAGAGCCGCTCGGCGGTGACGTGGTCGCCGAAGCCGTGGCTGGCCGAGTGGTCGGTGATCGCCATGTAGGCGTAGCCGCGCGCGCGCGCCGCCTCCGCCATCTCCCCGAGCGTGTTGCGGCCGTCGGAGAGAGTTGTGTGGGAGTGCAGGTCGCCGCGGATGTCCTCGACCGCGATCAGCTCCGGCAGCTCGCCCTCGCGTGCCGCCTTCAGCTCCCCCCGGCCCTCGCGCAGCTCGGGCTCGATGTAGGCGTAGCCGAGGCGCTCGTAGACCTGCTCCTCGCTCTCGCAGAGGGTGACGTCGCCGCTCTCGACCTCGGTCACGCCGTGCTCGGAGACGGAGAGGCCGCGCCCGACCGCGTCCTCGCGCAGCTGGACGTTGTGGGCCTGCGAGCCGGTGAAGTGCTGGAGCAGGTTGCCGAACGCCTCCGGGGCGACGATCCGCAGGTCGACCGAGACGCCGTTGTGGGTCTGGCCGCGGACGCCTTTGGTCCCCGGTTTCCCGGCCGCTGCGATCAGCGGGTGGCCGGCCAGGTGCTCGGCGAGCGCGGCCGGCTCCTCCGCCGTCGCGATCAGGTCGATGTCCTTGCAGGTCTCGGCCCAGCGCCGCACCGATCCGGCCACCTCGACCCGGTTGGCGGCTGGGTGCTCGCGCAGCGCGGCCGCCAGCTCCTCGGCGATCGGGCGCACCTTGGAGAGCAGCAGCCGGCCGGGCTCCTCGCCGGGCTCGCCGAGCCGCTCCAGCCGCGCCAGCACGTTCTCCTCGACCTTCGGGCCGAGGCCCTTCACCTCGCGGATCCGTTTCCCCTCCGCCGCCGCCTTCAGGTCCTCCAGCGAGACGACCCCCAGCTCGTCGTAGAGCCGCCGCGCCGTCTTCGCCCCTAGCCCCGGCACCCGCGTCACCTGGATCAGGGTCGGCGGGAACTTCGCCTTCAGCTTCGCGGCGGCGGGGATCTCGCCGGTGGCGAGCAGGGCGTCGATCTTCTCCGCCAGCGTCTTGCCGACCCCGGGGACCTCGGTCGCCCGGCCTTCCTTGGCCAGCTCGGCGATCGAGACCGGGCTCTCGCGAATCGCCTTCGCCGCGGTGCCGTAGGCGAGCACCCTGTATTTGACCGCCCCGTCGAGCTCGTAGAGGACCCCGAGCTCGTCGAGGGCGGCGGCGATCTCGGCGTTGGTCACACGAGCAAGTTAAGCCGAATAGCATCGGCCGGGTGCCCCGCGCCTGGCTGGTCCTCCCCACCTACAACGAGGCCGAGAACATCGAGTCGTTCGTCGCGGCCGTTCTCGCCAAGCTGCCCGCCGACGCGCGGGTGCTGATCGTCGACGACAACTCGCCGGACGGCACCGGGCGGATCGCCGACCGCCTCGCCGCCGAGCACGAGGGCGTCGAGGTCCTGCACCGGCCGCGCAAGGAAGGGCTCGGCCCCGCCTACATCGCCGGTTTCCGCCGCGTCCTCGCCGAGGACGCCGAGCTGGTGCTGGAGATGGACTCCGACTTCTCGCACGATCCTGCCTACCTGCCGCGCCTGCTGGAGGCGGCGGAGCGCGCCGACCTCGTGCTCGGCTCCCGCTACGTCGAGGGCGGCGGCGTCAGCGAATGGGGGGCGCTGCGGCGGGCGATCAGCCGCGGTGGCAGCGTCTACGCGCGGCTGACGCTGGGCATCGACGTGCGCGACGTGACCGGCGGCTTCAAGTGCTTCCGCCGCGAGGTGCTGGAGGCGATCGACCTCGACTCGGTCGAGGCCCGCGGCTACGCCTTCCAGGTGGAGATGACCTACCGGGCGCTGGAGCGCGGCTTCAAGGTGGTCGAGGTGCCGATCGTCTTCCGCGACCGCCGCGCCGGCGTTTCGAAGATGGACCGCTCAATCGTCCTTGAGGCAATCTGGCGGGTGCCTCTTCTACGCTTTGGGAGAAGGACCGCTTCAAAACGGGAGGCAGGGGCTGAGAGCCCTCGCTATACTTTCTGAAGTATTGAGCACGAGACAACGACCAGCGGGAGACCGATTCCAGTGACAGGCAAGCTCACCGACGTGACAGACGCCACCTTCAAGTCCGACGTCCTGGAGGCCGACGGCCCGGTGCTGGTCGACTTCTGGGCCCCCTGGTGCGGCCCCTGCCGCGTCGTCCACCCG
>DATMDR010000040.1:0-15064 GCA_035557635.1 Solirubrobacterales bacterium
TACCCAGGGCCTTGCCCTCGTCGCTGGAGAGCTCGACCGTGTCGCCCTCGGAGACGTCGAGGTCGGTGGCGAGGGTGATCGGGATCGGCCAGTACTCCCCGTTGGCGAGCGTCATGTTCTCGACGACGCTCTTCCAATCATCCGACCCCTGTGGACCGGTCAACGGGGCGAAGCCGCCGTTTCCGATCATCTCGAAGTCGGCGGTCTGGCGCTCGTTCAGCTGTAGGGAGGCGGGCAAGAGGCGCGGAAGGGTAGCGAACAGATCAAGAAAGGCAGGAATCGCCTGGCGGCGTCCTGGTTCCTATCCGTGCAGCCCGCACTCCGTCTTCGTCGAGCCCGCCCAGCGACCCGCACGCGGGTCCTCGCCCGCGGCCGGCTTGCGCGTGCAGTGGGTGCAGCCGATCGAGGGATAGCCCTGATCGTGCAGCGGGTTGTACGGGAGGCGGTGCTCACGGATGTAGTTCCAGACGTCGCGCTCGCTCCAGTCCGCAAGGGGGTTCAGCTTCCACAACTCGAAGCGCTTGTCCCGGGCGAACTTGGGGGTTTTGGCGCGACTGGCTGAGTCTTCGCGGCGGACGCCGGCGAGCCAGCAGTCTACGGAAGAAAGCGCCCGACCCATCGGCTCGACCTTGCGCAAACCGCAGCAGGCGTCGGGATTGCTCTTCCAGAGCTCGTCGCCGTGCTCGGCGGCCTGCTCCTCGAGGGTCAGGTTGTGGAAGCGGTCGAACTCGATGCCGAGATGCTCGGCAAGGCGGTCGCGCGTCTCGTAGGTCTCCGGGAAGAGCACGTCGGTGTCGAGGTAGAAGAAGCGCGCCTCGGAGTTGATCTGCGTCGCCATGTGCGCCGTGACCGAGCTCGTTTTCTGGAACGAGCAGGCAATGTAGTGGCGCTCGCCGAAGGTCTCGAACATCCACTCGATCGCCTCCGGGGCGGAGCGGCCCTCGAGCTCGGCGGCGATCGCCTCGGGATCCTCGATCAGCGGCGAAACAGCGGCTACGGGGGTCATATCGCGCACTCGCCCTCGCCCCTCTCCACTTTGTAAGGGCTGGAGCGCTGCCAATCGATGAACTGCTGCATCGTCTCCAGACTGAACTCCGCGGGGAGGGTTAGATCCTTGACCTCTTCTTCGAAACGGGGGGCGCCGGCACGCTCGGCGAAGGCATTGAACTCCTCGGCCTCGTCGGAGCGCTCGGCCTCGTAGAGGCGCACCCAGCGCTCGACAGCTTCGGGGACACGCTTGGCGGGCAGGCGTGACTTCAGCCGCGTGCCGAAGATCACCTCACCGCCCTCGTATTTGCCGCCGATGTGCGGGATGTAGGCGGGCATCTGGCGGTCGCCGATTTTCAGCGAGGCGCCGTAGAAACCGATGTTGGCGATGTGGTGCTGGCTGCACCCGTTGGGGCAGCCGCTCATCTTCACGTGTATCTGGCGGGTCAGCCCGTCCTTGACGTCCATTGCCTCGAGCCGCTCCTTGACAGCGCGGTTGAGGCCCATCGAGCTGGTGATCCCGAGCTTGCAGCTGTCGGTGCCGGGGCAGCTGACCACGTCGGTGATCTCGCGGGCACCGGCCTCGCTGAGGCCGAGCGCCTCGAGCCGCTGCCAGACCTCGAACAGGGCCTCGTCGCGGACCCAGCGCAGGACCAGGTTCTGCTGCACGGTGCTGCGCGCGTAGCCGCCGGTGAATTCGCGCATGATCGCGGCCAGGCCGCGGAACTGCTCGGGGGTCAGGTCACCGCGGTCGATCTTCACCTCGACCGCCGAGAAGCCCTCCTGGCGCTGCGCCTGCACGTTGGCCTCGCAGAAGCGCTCGAACTCGGAGCGCTCGCCGTTGGGCGACGCGGGCGCGGCGGGCGTCTCTGGGGCGTTGGCCTCCTCGTCGTCGTCGAAGCGCAGCCGCTCGACCAGCTCCGCGTCGAACTCGCGCTCCTCGACCCAGTCGCCTTCGAGCTCCTCGTCGACCTGCTCGCGGAAGGCGTCGATGCCGATCTTGTCGATCAGGACCTTGATCCGGGCGCGGGCGCGGTTGACGCGCAGCCACTCCTGGCGGTCGAAGATGCGCAGCGCCGCCTCCGCCACCTTGAGGTAGTCGCCGTTGTCGGCCTCGACGAACTCGTAGAGGGTGGGAGCAACGCGGGCCATAATCGAAGTGCCGCCGCCGACCCGGACCTCGAAGCCCTTGACCCCGTCCTGTTCGCGGGAGAGGAAGGCGATGTCGTGGATGCCGGTGATCGCCCGGTCCTCGTCGGAGCCGGTGAAGGCGGTCTTGATCTTGCGCGGCATCAGCTGCGTCGTCGGGTGGCGGACGAAGTAGCGGACGTAGGCGCCGGCGTAGGGCGTCGGGTCGAAGACCTCGTCGGGCGCGACGCCGGCCCAGGGATCGCCGGTGACGTTGCGGACCGTGTTGCCGCAACCCTCGCGTGAGGAGAGGTCGACCTCGGCGATCTCGCGCAGCAGCAGCTCCATGTCACGCAGCGGCACGTGGTGGATCTGGATGTTCTGGCGGGTCGTGATGTGGCCCTTGTCGAGCGGGGCGTATTTCTCGACCACGCTGGCGAAGACCTCCATCTGCTCCGGCGTGACGCCGCCGAAGGGAAGCTTCACCCGAACCATCTGGACGTCGGCCTGGCGCTGGCCGTAGACGCCCTGCTTGAGGCGGAAGCCGATGAACTCGTCTTCGGCCATCTTGCCCGCGAGGAACTCCTCGGCTTCGTTGTCGAAATCGTCGAACTCGCGCTCGAGGATCGGGATGATGCTGCCGGGGACGTTCTCGTAGGTCTCCGGATTCTCCAGGGAACCGGTGCGGCCCTTGCCGCGCTGCTCCTTGCCTTGGTCTACGACAACCTCCACGCCAAGGAAAATAGCAAAACCTGACAGGGATTCGGGTATTTACCTTGGAAGGCGCTTCAGGACTTGCTCGGAGGCAGTTTCCCTCCAGCGTGGAGAATCGCTGCGGCCTCCCCTGACTCGGCCACCTGACCGCCCTCCGGCTCGAGCGGCAACCCCGCGTCAGACCAGCCGACGATCCCCTCGCTCAGCTTCACCGCGTCGTAGCCCTCGGCCGCCAGGGCCGCGGTCGCCATGCTCGAGCGATTGCCGCCGCGGCAATAGAGGACGACCGGGCGATCCCTGTCGATCTCCCCGGCCCGCTCGGCCAGCTCAGCCAGCGGCAGGTGGGTCGCGCCCTCGATCCGCCCCATCTCCCACTCGTGGTCGGCGCGCACGTCAACCAGCTGCGCGCCTTCAGAGATCAGCTTTTGCGCTTGCTCGCGAGAAACCTCGGTCGGCTCAGAACTCATAGACGTGAATCTAGTAGACGCGCCGCGGGAGGGACGAGCAGTCCCCCGAACGGGCGGATACTCAAAACGCCGGCCTAATTAGGCCGGCGTTTGTCCGGGCGGGGGACTGCTCGTCCCTCCCGCCAACCGTCTAGTCGATGTCCGTTCCCTCGATCAGGAAGGCGACCCGCACGTGAGCGCGGTACTCGTCGAGGTTCTCGCCCCGAATCCCGGTCGAGACGATGTCGACGGCGCGGATGTTGCGCAGGGTGCCTTGCGCCTGGCTCAGCGCCTGTCTCGCCGCGTCGTCGGTCGACGTCTTGGAGCTCCCGACCAGCTCGATGATCTTCACGACAGCCATTTCGATCCTCCTTCGTCGAGGTCCTGAATGCCCACCCTGGCGCCAATCCCCTCGATCAGCGCCGCCCGTTGCCACGGGCTGATCGCCTCCCCGGTCGCCGCTGCGGCGGGAGCGGTCTCAGCCTCGAACCGAGCGATAGCCGCCGCGATCGCCACCGCCTCGTCGTTTCCGGCACTTTCAGTCATGGATCTCAACCCTACTGACAGCGCGTGGTCAGGCACCGGACCTGGAACCAAGATGTCCGATGCCGCGTTCGCTATTTGTCGTCCTCAGCGGCACAAGCAGCGAACTCGCTCACGAGGAAGCGTGACGTCTTCGTGCCAACAGCGCAGCTAGGCGATCGAGCACGGCTTCGGGTTCGCAATCGAGACGGGGGGCGGTGACACGGATCATCTCGACCCCGATCAACTTCAGATCCTCTTGGCGTAGACGGTCCCGCTCGAAAGCAGCGCGTGTTCCGTGGGTCTCGTAGACGTCGAGTTCGACGACGAAGCGCTCAGCCTCCCAATAGGCGTCGAGCTCGTAGCCCGCCAGGTTGTAGTTCATCGCCGGGGTCGGGAGGCTGGCATCACGCACCAACTCCAGGAAGCGCCGCTCGAGCTGCGATCGGGTGAAGGCCGGCGGGCGGTAGAGAGCGATGGCGCGCCGCATCCTGCCCACGCCCACGTGACCCCTGACCCGCTCGAGGACCGAGTCGACCTCACCGAGGTCGAAAAGACCGCGTTCTTCAGAGCGCTCGAGGACGCGATCGAAGCGATGCCTGGAGAGGCTCGCCGCCAGATCGAGCATGGTGCGCGGCACCCCGGTGACGGGTATCCCGTCGCGGATTGCGAGGTCATCCTCGGCCAGCGTCGCGAAGTGAAGTCGAAGCGAAGACTTGGCGTGACGCCGCGTGGGTGCAGTGACGTGAATGGTCCCCGAGGGACTGGCAAGCAGTCCCCAGAGCCAGCCGGCCGACTGATGGCTGAGCATGGCGCCGGGCTCACAGGCCAGAACCGCCGCGAGGTGGCGGCCATGGTCGTTGAGGTAGCGGTGTCCGACCGCGTAGACCCCCCGATAAAGCCGGTGCAACTGGCCGCGGAGTGCCGCACGGGCCACCGCATCGCGTGCGTAACCGAGCTCTTCCAGCTGACGGGTCGAGATCACCCCGTACTGCCGCATCGCCTGCTCTGCAAGCCGGCGATGCGTTCGGCCTTTGTTGCCCATGGCAATACAAAGAGCGAAAGCAACGCGATTCTCCCCCCGTCTCCAGGGAACCAGGGAGCGCGTTCGTCTTTTGTCTGGCTCAGCGCAACAAACGGCGAACTCGAAGCGAAGCTTTGGCCTGCAGCTTCAGGCGCTCGCGGTTCAGCCGCTGTGGTTCAAGCCGGGAACCGGTACGCCGTGCTTGTGCTCGGCGCATAGGGCAGGGCCGGGGTCGAAGCTGTCGGTGAGGGCGAAGCCGGCGGGGGTGCCGCGGATGATCGGCTCCGCTTTGGCTTTCGATTTCCCTTTGGGCCTGACGGGCTTGCCGCGGCCGCACTGGATCGAGAAGTCGCGGACGCCGTCGCGGGCGTCGATGATGTCGTCGCCCCCGCCGCCGTAGAAGCGGTCGGCGCCGGGCTGGCCGAGCATCGCGTTCTTGCCGCCGTCGCCGATCAGGACGTCCCAGTCGAAGGACCCCTCCATGTCCTCGTTGGAGTCGTCGAGGCGGACCGCGTCGCAGCCGCGGACCTCGTCGATCCAGGCCTTGTCGAGCGGGAAGGAGATGTAGAGCAGGCCGGGGTGCGCTTGGGTCTCGGCGAAGGAGGCGTCGTCGCGCCCGGGCCCGCCGACGATCGCGCCGCCGGCGCAACCGCCACCCGCTGCCAGCAGGTCGCCGTGCTCTTCGCCGTAGAGGAAGGTCGGGCCGGGCGTGCTGCCGATCAAGCCGTCGGCGCCCGCTCCGCCGTAGAGGCGATCGGCGCCGTAGCCCGCCTCGATCAGGTCGTCCTCGGGCCCGCCGCGGATCACGTCGTCGCCGGTTCCCCCGGCGATGCGGACGTTCTCGACGCCGGAGAGGTCGCCTTCGACCCGCAGGCGGTCGTCACCGGGCCCGAGGTCGGCCATCAGCCAGCGCGCCGGCCCCCCGGCCGCGCAGCTCGCCTGCGTCGGGCCGGTCCGGATGCAACCCGGACCGAGCGCGATCCCGTTGGCCGCAGTGACGCCGAAGGTCGACGAGCGTTCGTCGAAGGCGACGGTGAACTCGTCGCGGCCGCCGCCGCCGACGATCGCGAGGCCGCCGCCCTCGGTGTGGGAGCGATCGATCTCGATGTAGGCCGAGGCGTTCAGGCGGCGCTCTTTCCCGCAGGAGGCCGTGCTCCCTTTCGCCCCGCGGCAGCCGTCCGAGCCCTGGCCGCCGTTCAGCTCGTCGCGGCCCTTGCCGCCGGCGAGCGTGTCGTCGCCCGGGCCGCCGTCGATCTCGTTGTCACGGGGGTCGCCGACCAGGACGTCGTCGAAGGCCGAGCCCTCGAGGCTCTCGAAGCGGAAGAGCCGGTCGTGGCCGTCGCCGCGCGCCTTGTGGGTGACGAGCGAGACGCGCACACCGCCGCCGCTCGGCGAGGCGACGTCGGTCGCGAACGAGGCGACGTCACCGCCTCCTGGGCCACCGTCCATACGGTCGTATCCGTAGTCGCCGTGGACGTGATCGAAGCTGCCCCGCCCGCCGCTGACCATGTCGATGCCGAGGCTGCCCGCCGCCTCGTCGTGCTCGCCGTTGCCGCCGAGCACCCTGTCGTCGCCGAGGTCGCCGATCGCCCGGTCGTCGTCACCGGCGCCGCCGTCGACGAGATCGTTGCCGCGCCCGCCCCGGACCAGGTCGGCTCCGGGCCCGCCGCAGATCAGGTCGTTGGCGAGGCTGCCGAAGATCGTGTCGTCACCGAGCCCGCCCCAGATCACGTCGCGGCCCGGCGTCCCCTGCAGAACGTCCGCTTTGTCGGTGCCGACGATTTTCGCCCGCCGCCCGTGGCAGCGCGGATCCTCTTCCTCCACCGGCGGCGCCGCGCCCAGCGCGAGGAAGGCGCCAAGCAGCACCACCCCAACCGCTATTCCCCTGCCTACTCGGTTCACGAAGCCCAGATCGTATGCCTGCGGTCGGCTATTCGAGGTTGATCATCACGTGCTTGATGTTGGTGTAGTCCTCGAGCGCGTAGACCGAGAGGTCCTTGCCGTAGCCCGACTGCTTGTAGCCGCCGTGCGGCATCTCGGAGACGATCGTGATGTGGTCGTTGACCCAGACGCAGCCGAACTCGAGAGCGTTGGCGACCCGCATCGCGCGGCCGACGTCTCGCGTCCAGACCGAGGAGGCGAGGCCGTAACGGGTGCCGTTCGCCCACTCGATCGCCTTCTCCTCGTCGGAGAAGGGCTGGACTGTGATCACCGGGCCGAAGATCTCGTCCTGGATCATCTCGTCGCCCTGTTCGAGGCCGGCGACCACGGCGGGCTCGAGAAAGTAGCCCGGCAGGTCGGGCTGGCCGCCGCCGGTGGCGATCTCGGCGTTGCCGGGACGCCGCTCGAGGAAGCCCTCGACCCGCTCGCGCTGGCGCGGGGAGTTGAGCGGCCCCAGCGTGGTGTCGGGCGAGAGCGTGTCGCCGAGCACCAGCGACTGCGCTTCGGAGCTGAGCCCGTTGACGACGTCGTCGTAGACTGCGGTCGAGGCGAGCACCCGGGTCGCCGCGGTGCAGTCCTGGCCGGCGTTGTAGTAGGCGGCGCCGGCGATCGTCCCCAGCGCGGTCTCCATCTCGACGTCGTCGAAGACGATGACCGGCGCCTTGCCGCCGAGCTCGAGGTGGACTCGCTTCAGGCTGTCGGCCGCCGCCTTGGCGATCCACTTGCCGGTCGGCGGCGAGCCGGTCAGGCAGACCATCGCGACGTCGGGGTGGGTGACCAGCTCGGCACCGGTCGGCTCGCCGTGGCCGCCGAGCGCGTTGAGGACCCCTGGCGGCAGCAGGTCGGCGCACCACTCGGCGAACAGGAGAGTCGTCAGCGGCGTCGTCTCGGCCGGCTTGATCACGATCGTGTTGCCGGCGGCGAGCGCCGGGCCGATCTTCCAGATCGCCATCATCAGCGGGTAGTTCCAGGGGGTGATCTGGGCGACCACCCCGACCGGCTCGCGGCGGACGAAGGAGGTGCGGCCCCTCGTGTACTCGCCGGCGGCGCGGCCCTCCATCGTGCGCGCGGCGCCGGCGAAGAAGCGCAGCTGGTCGGCCATCACCGGGACTTCGTCCTCGAGCACGGCGGTGCGCGGCTTGCCGGCGTCGGCGGACTCGAGATCGGCGATCTCCTCGCCGCGCTCCTCGATCAGGTCCGCCATCCGCAGCAGCGCCATCGCGCGCTCCCCCGGCGGTGTCGTCGCCCAGCCCGGCAGGGCGGCCTTGGCCGCCTCCACAGCGGCGTCCACGTCTGCCTTGGTCGAGAGCGGCGCCTCGGCGATCGTCTCACCGCTGGCCGGGTTGACGACGTCCTCGGTCTTCCCCTCCACCGGATCGACCGCCTTGCCGCCGATGAAGTTCCTCAGCCTCGTCTTCTCCGCCGTCGCCATCTAACTCACCTCCACGTTGTCTCTGATTTCAAGTGCCTCCTCGATCGGCACGCAGGTCGCGCCGACCCCCTCAGCGACCGCGGGATGCGTGACCTCGCCGGCAGCGACGTTGACCCCGAGCCGCAGCCCGGGGTCCCGCCGGATCGCTCCGGCAACGCCGGCGTCAGCAAGGGAGATCGCATACGGCAGCGTGGCGTTGGTGAGAGCGTGGGTTGAGGTGATCGGCACCGCGCCGGGCATGTTGGCGACGCAGTAGTGAATGACGCCATCGACCTCGAAGGTCGGGTCCCGGTGGGTCGTGGGGTGTGAAGTCTCGAAGCAGCCGCCCTGGTCGATCGCGACGTCGACCAGCACCGCGCCGGGCTTCATCAGCGCCAGCTGCTCGCGGCGGACGACGAAGGGAGCGCGGGCGCCGTGGACGAGGACGGCGCCGATCACCAGGTCGGCGGTCGGCAGCATCTGCTCGATTGCCAGCGTGGTCGAGTAGACGGTCGAGCAGCGGCCGCCGAAAGCCGTCTCCAGCTCCCGCAGGCGGTCGATCGACTTGTCGAAGACGAAGACGTCGGCCTCCATCCCGATCGCGATGAAGGCGGCGTTCATGCCGACCACGCCGCCGCCGATCACGATCACGTTGGCGGCGGCGACGCCAGGAACGCCGCCGAGCAGGATGCCGCGCCCACCGAGCGGCTTCTCCAGCATGAAGGCGCCCGCCTGGGTGGCGATCTTGCCGGCGATCTCGCTCATCGGTGCCAGCAACGGCAGCTGCCCGCGAGCGTCCTCGACCGTCTCGTAGGCGATGCAGGTGGCGCCCGACTCGCGCAGGCCACGGGTCTGCTCCGGGTCGGGGGCGAGGTGGAGGTAGGTGAAGAGGAGCTGGCCCGGGCGCAGCATCTCGATCTCGCCCGGCTGCGGCTCCTTCACCTTGAGCACCATCTCGGCCTCGCCGAAGACCGCGGCGGCATCGCCGGCGATGCGGGCGCCCTGCGCCTCGAAGTCGGGGTCGGGGATGGCGCTGCCCTCCCCGGCACCGGCCTCGATCAGCACCTCATGGCCGTGTTCGACCATCTCGCGCACCCCGGCGGGGGTGATCGCGACGCGGTACTCGTCGGGCTTGATCTCCCTCGGCACCCCGACCTTCATGACCCAACCAGCTCTTTCGCCCGCAGCGCCAGCCAGAACTCGATCCGGTCGTGGGCGCGCGAGAGGTCGCGCCCGGTCAGCTCTTCGACCTTGCGCATCCGGTAGCGCAGCGTGTGCCGGTGGCAGTAGACCTGGCGCGCGGCGCGCTCCCACTGGCCGTTCTGCTCGATGAAGGCGGCCAGCGAGCGCAGCAGCTCGCCGCCGTACTCCTCGTCGCCCGCTTCGATCGGCCCGAGGACGCTGTCGCAGTAGAGCTTCAGCGCTTCGTCGTCCTGAATCGAGAGCAGCAGGGTGAAGGCTCCGAGGTCACGCCAGGAGGCGACCTCGGGCTCGCTGCCGTTCTTCGAGAAGGCGGTCGCCTCGAGCGCGCAACGTGCCTCGTGGAAGGAGCGGCGCAGGTCCTCGGGCGGGCCGGGCCGGCTGGCGGCGGCGCGGACGGTCCCCCGGTCCCTGGTCAGCGCTTTGCGGGCGTCGGCGGCGACGTCGATCGGGTCGCGATCGGAGGCGTCGACCACCGCGCAGAGCAGGTCCTGGCCGGCGCTGGTGTGGAGGGCGACGACGGCCGGGCAGGCGTCGCCGGCAAGCGCGTGCTCGAGCGCCGGCTCGGCAGAGGCGGGATCGTCGAGGGCGAAGACGAGCACCGCGGCCTCCTCGCCGATCCCGAACGGCTCGAGCCGCCGGCGCAGCTCGGAGGGGTCCATGCGACCGCCCAGCGCCCCCGCCAGCACGTCGCCGGCGAGGCGGCGCTCGGTCTCGCTGGCGACGCGGCGGCGCATCATCTCGAGGGCGACGACGGCGACGGCCTGCTGGAGGATGAGGCGCTCGAAGTCACCCAAGCCCCCGGAGTCGCGGACGATCACGACCCAGGCCTGCGGTGGTCCGCCTCCGGGCGAGATCACCGGGTGGGCGAGAGCACGGCCCGCCACCGAGGGGTGGGCGGGGACGAACGGGTGGCCGTCGCGGGTGTGCGAAAGCGCTTCCTCGCGAATCGCCTTCACCGCCTCGGCCGAGAGCTGGCGGCGGAAGCCGCGCCCGGCGAGGCGCTCGCCGCGGCCGCCGAGGATCGCCACCGTGCCGCCCACCGCCGAAGAGATCGCGGCGACGATCTCCTCCAGGCCGCGCTCTTCCAGGACCAGCCGCTCGAGCCGGCGCTGCACCGCGATCCCCCGCTGCAGCACCTCGTACTGCTCGTTGACGAGGCGCGCGAAGGCCTTCTCGGTGATCGCGATGAACGGGGTCGAGTAGGGCACCTCGAAGACGGGGAAGCCGCGCTTGGCCGCCTCCTCGACCAGGGCTTTAGGCAGTTTCTTGTGGCTGAAGCCGGTGCCGAGGCCGAGGCCGGCCAGGTTGTGGTCGGCGAGGCGACCGACGAAGGAGCGCTGTTTCGCCGCCGTGTCGAGCGGGATGCCGGTGGTCAGCATCAGCTCGCCGCCGGAGAGCCAGGGGGTCGGGTCCTCCAGCTCGGAGATGTGGACCCACCGCACCGGCGCCTCCGCCGCATCGCTCCCAGCGGCCAGCTCGAGGCTGAGCTCGTCGAGGAGGCTCTGCACGGTGAGCATCGCCGAGCCTATCTTCGGACCCTCGTCCAGGCCTCGGTGAGCACGGCGTGCAGCACGTCGTGGATTTCGTCGAACTGCTCGGTATCGGCAATGAGCGGCGGCGCCAGCTGGACCACGGGGTCGCCGCGGTCGTCCGCGCGGCAGATCAGGCCGCGCCGGTAGAGCTCGCCGGAGAGGAAGCCGCGCAGCAGCTCCTCGGCCTCATCGCCCTCGAAGGTCTCCTTCGTCTCCTTGTCCTTGACCAGCTCGATCGCGTGGAAGTAGCCGGCGCCGCGCACGTCACCGACGATCGGCAGCTCGTGGAGAGTCTCGAGCATCTGCCGGAACTCGTCTTCCTTGGCGAGGACGTGGCCGCAGAGGTCCTCGCGCTCGAAGACGTCGAGGTTGGCCATCGCGACCGCGGAGGCGAGCGGGTGGCCGGCGAAGGTGAAGCCGTGGGCGAAGGACTCGTCGCCCTGCATGAAGGGCTCGGCGACGCGGTCGGAGGCGATCATCGCCCCCATCGGCGCGTAGGCCGAGGTGAGCGCCTTCGCCACGGTGACGATGTCGGGCTGGTAGCCGAAGCGTTCGCAGCCGAACCAGTGGCCGAGCCTGCCCCAGGCGCAGATCACCTCGTCGGAGATCAGCAGCACGTCGTGGCGGTCGCAGATCTCGCGCACCCGCGCGAAGTAGCCCTCGGGCGGGACGAAGCAGCCGCCGGCGTTCTGGACCGGCTCGAGGATCACCGCGGCAACCGTCTCGGGCCCCTCGAAGACGATCCGCTCCTCGATCGCGTCGGCCGCCCAGGTCGGCTCGCGATCCTCCGGCCAGCGGTAGACGTTGGTGTTGGGGACGTGGCAGCCGCCCGGCGCGAGCGGCTCGAACTGCGAGCGCAGCTCGGTGATCCCGGTCGCGGAGAGGGCGCCGAGCGTGGTGCCGTGGTAGGCGATCTCGCGGGCGATCACCTTGTGCTTCTGCCCGGCCCCTCGCAGCCGGTGGTAGTTGCGGGCGAGCTTCAGCGCCGACTCGACCGCCTCCGAGCCGCCGGAGGTGAAGAAGACGCGGTTGAGGTCGCCGGGGGCGATCGAGGCGAGACGCGCGGCGAGCTCGATCGCGCGCGGGTGGGCGTAGCTCCACAGCGTGTAGAAGTCGAGCTCTTCCATCTGGCGCGCGGCGGCCTCGGCCAGCTCGGCGCGGCCGTGGCCGGCGTTGACGCAGAACAGCCCCGAGAGCCCGTCGAGGTAGCGGTTGCCGTGGTCGTCGTAGACGTAACAGCCCTCGGCGCGGGAGATGATCGGTATCTCAGCGCCCTCGCTGTAGGCGCCCATCCGGGCGAAGTGAAGCCAAAGGTGCCGCTGGGCGAGATCTTGAAGGCTGGTGTCGAGCTCAGCGCTTGTTCGCGAGGCGACAGCCATTTCCAATCTCCTCTCTTGTTACGACGATATGGACAACGCTAGTCCCAGTTGGGACCTCACGCAAGTTGCCGATGGGTACATGGAAAACGTGATGCTTATCCAAATCGTATAAGGACTTTGCTAGTACCGAGGGTTACGATGCTGACGAGTTGGCACAGACAGGCGAGCACGGGCTCAAGAAAGATGCGATCACCTTCAGCGATGGACTGACGATCGCGCTCGCCTCTACCGCTCCGGCTTACTCGCTGGCGGCGGTGATCGGCTCGATCGTCGTCATCGTCGGCTTCCAGGCCCCCGCGGCGCTGCTCGTCTCCTTCGTGCCGATGTTCTTCATCGCCGCCGCCTTCTACTACCTGAACCGCGCCGACCAGGACTGCGGCACCAGCTTCTCCTGGGTGACCCGGGCGATCGGCCCGCAGAGCGGCTGGATCGTCGGCTGGGCGATCTGCGTCACCGGCATCCTCGTCGTCGGCTCGCTCGCCGACGTCGCCGCCTACTCCTTCTTCGACCTGATCGGCGCCGAAGGGTTGGAAGAAAGCGCGGCGGCGGTGACCCTGCTGGCGCTGGGACTGATCGCGCTGATGACGACGATCTGCGTGCTCGGCACGGAGCTCTCGGCGAACCTGCAGAAGGGTCTGATGGTGCTGCAAATCGGCCCGCTGCTGGTCTTCGCCGGCGTCGCGATCTACAAGGTGCTCGCTGGCGACGCGCCGCCTGCCGCGGTCGACCCCTCGCTCTCCTGGTACAACCCGTTCGCGATCGAGAGCGGCGGGGCGCTGACCGCGGCGCTGCTGCTCGGCGTCTTCATCTACTGGGGCTGGGAGAGCGCGGTCAACCTCAACGAGGAGACGGAGGGCTCGGTGACGGCGCCGGGCCTCGCCGGCCTGATCAGCACCGTCCTGCTGCTCGTCACCTACCTCGGGGTGGCGACCGCGCTGGTCGCCTGGAAGGGCGCCGCCGGCGCCGAGCGCTTCGACGACAACGAGGCGATTCTCTCCGGCTATGCCACCGGTGTGCTCGGCGATCCGCTCGGCAACATCGTGCTGCTCGCGGTGGTCGTCTCGGCACTCGCCTCGACCCAGACGACGATCCTGCCGGCCGCCCGCACCTCGCTCTCGATGGCCCGCGCCGAGGCGATGCCGTCGGCGCTGGGCGAGGTCAGCTCCCGCTTCTTCACGCCCGTCGCCTCGACCGTCACGATCGGCGTGCTGGCGGTTGCCTGGTACCTCCCCTCGAAGCTGGTCAGCGAAAACTTCCTCTTCGACTCGCTCTCGGCGCTGGCCCTGATGATCGCCTTCTACTACGCCTTCACCGGGATCGCCTGCGCCGTCTACTACCGGCACGAGCTGACCAAGTCGGTGAAGAACTTCCTCTTCGTAGGCGTCGCCCCGGTGATCGGCGCGGTCTTGCTCGGCTACCTCTTCTTCAAGGCGCTGATCGATTACTCCGACCCGGCCAACTCCTACACCGGCGCCTCCTGGTTCGGGGTGGCGCCGCCGGCGGTGATCGGAGTCGGGTTCCTCGCACTCGGTGTGGTCCTGCTCCTCGCCTGGCGCCGCCACCAGCGCGAACCGTTCTTCCTGCGCCGCCGCGAAGTGGCCCCGCCGGGCCTGCTCGAGCAGGCGCCGTCCCCGCCCCCACCGCCCGCCGGCAGGCCCCCTGCGTTCGCCGAGGGGGAGTCATGAAGAGCGGCGGATCGGGGTAGCTACCAGGAGGAGAGATGGAGAGAGGCACCCCAAGCGTCGAATTGGTGGAGGTCAGCAAGCGATTTGGTGACCTGCTCGCGGTCGACGGCCTCGACCTCGAGCTCGACGCCGGGGAGTTCTTCACCTTGCTTGGCCCCAGCGGCTGCGGCAAGACGACGACGCTGCGGATGGTCGCCGGCTTCGAGCAGCCGAGCGAGGGGTCGATCCGGATCGAGGGGACGGACGTGGCGGGCCTGCCGCCGCACCGGCGCCCCACCAACACCGTCTTCCAGAGCTACGCGCTCTTCCCCCACATGAACGTCGAGGACAACGTCGCCTTCGGCCTGCGCCGCAAGCACGTGCCGAAGCAGGAGATCGGGCAACGGGTCGCGGCCGAGCTGGAGCGGGTAGGGCTCGCCGACTTCGCCAAGCGGCGGCCGGCACAGCTCTCCGGCGGCCAGCAGCAGCGGGTGGCGCTGGCGCGGGCGCTGGTATTTTCGCCGAAAGTGCTTTTGCTCGACGAACCGCTGAGCAATCTGGACGCGCAACTCCGGGAAGAGATGCGCCGCGAATTAAAGGCGCTGCAGCAGCGCGTGCGCGTTACGGTGATCTTCGTGACCCACGATCAGATCGAAGCCTTGAGTTTATCGGATAGGATCGCGATCATGAAATTCGGCGAGCTCGAACAGGTCGGCACGCCGGAGCAAGTTTACTACTACCCGGCGACGCCCTTCGTGCGCGACTTCCTCGGTAAGACTTTTCTCTTGCCCGGTAAAATCGCGCGGGTGTCCGACCAACAGGTGGAAATCCAAGTCCAGGGAGTCGGCGCTTCGGCGCTGATTCTCGAACGCAGAAACGTCATCGGCTCGTCCAACGGTTTTCCGGCGATAGGCCAAGGGGCGATGGTCGCCATCCGCCCGGAGAAAATTTCCCTATTGGACCGGGTCAGCGAAGGGCAGCGAAACGTCGTCGAAGGCACCCTGCAGGCGACGCTGTTTCTCGGCGACCGTTATGAATACACCGTGACCCTCGGCGCGGAAACCCGCGTGATCGTCTCGCCCGAGGCGCGCCAACTGAAGCAAGGGGGAAAAG
>DATMDR010000041.1:0-26277 GCA_035557635.1 Solirubrobacterales bacterium
TCGATGATCTCGTTGCAGAGGTCGATGCACTCGTCGCAGATGTAGACCCCGGGCCCGGCGATCAGCTTCTTGACCTGGCGCTGCGACTTGCCGCAGAAGCTGCAGAGGAGTTGCTCGTTCGAATCTGTGGGACGTGCCAGCGGGATCCCCTCCTTGCGGGGCGGAAGTTGCCTACCGGCGTCGGCCCCAACAGCTTAGACGGAGCTTCAAGCCGGCCCTGTAGGCGGCTCTTACGCCGTACTGGCGGAGGTCCCTTCCACTGAGCGCGTGCTTGCGCAGCGAGTGAGGCCCATGCCGATCGCCGGATCAGGCGGCCTGCGCCGGGGGCGGCAGGCGATCGATCAGGGCGAGCAGCGCCGCCGTCTGAGCCCTGCGTTCCTCCCGCCCATCGCGGAGCTCGGCGACGATTTCGTCGGTGCGCTTCGCCTGTTCCGCGTTGAACTCCCTGTTCCCGCGAATCAGGTCTTGCACCACCTTCTCGCCGCGGCGGGTCATCTCGCGAATGAAGAGCTTGTGCTCTTCGAACATCTGCTCATGACGATCGAGCGCGGCCATGACGCGCTCAAAGGCCACTGTGTTGCGATCGAATGCGGCACGGTTGAGCTCCATCAATTGCTCGCCGCGCTCCGCATGACGCTCAATTCGCTCAGACAGCTCGCTTCGCCGCATGGCGTCATTCTGCCAGGCGAAAACGCGCGAGTGGCGCCACATCTGCGCCAATCTGAAAATCCTTTCGCCCCAAACGCATACGACTGGCCCGTTACGGTTGCGGCGATGACTGCGCCAGTCCGGACCGAGCCGGTCGCGGCCGAGCAGCTGGAGACGCTGCTGCCGATGATCGGCGCCTACCAGCGCTTCTACGCGGTCGAGGAGATCGACGAGGAGCGCAACCGCGCCTTCTTCCGCCGCTTCCTCGCCCCCAGCGACGACGGCATGCTGATCGGCGCCTGGCGCGAGGGCGAGCTGGTCGGCTACGCCTGCCTCTACTGGCACTTCTCCTCGACCGACGCCGCCGAGACGGTGCTGATGAACGACCTCTACGTCGACCCCGCCGTTCGAGGCCATGGCGTCGGCCGCGTCCTGATCGAGGCCAGCGCCGACGTGGCCCGCGAGCGCGGCGCCCACCACCTCGAGTGGAGAACCGCGCCGGACAACGCCACAGCGCAGCGCCTCTACGACTCGACCGGCGCCAAGCGCTCGACCTGGATCGAGTACGAGCTCGGCCTTTAGGAGGGGGCTAGCGAAACCCCCGCCCGCGCCTGGCGGCGGCGGACACTGCGCGGGGCGGCGTCCTCAGTCGGCCAAATAGCGCTGCTATTTGGCCTCCCTGCGTCCTTGCCCCGCTTGGTCCGGCGCTCGCCAGCCAGCACACGCGGGTTTCGCTAGCCCCTCCTAGCCGGCGCGGTCCCAGCGGCGCAGGACCGGCTCGGGGTCGACCGGCCGGCCTCGCTCGCGGATCTCGAAGTGGAGGTGGCAGCCGACGCTGCGGGCATTGCCGGTCTTGCCCACCCCGCCGACGCGCTGCCCCGCCCAGACTGATCCCCCACCGGGGATCAGCGCGGGGCGGCGCAGGTGAGAGTAGAAGTAGCTGCGCGGCTCGCCGGCGCCGTCGATCAGCAGATAGTGGCCGTAGAGGACCGGGTCGTAGCCGCTGCGGACAATCCGGCCGCTGGCCGCCGCCACAAGCCCCGCCCCGCAGGGGGCGACGAGATCGAACCCCTCATGGGTGCGGCCGCCGCTGCGCGGCGCGCCGAACTCGCCGATCGCTCCCCGCACCCAGTGCGAACCCTCGACGGGAAAGGCGTGCTCGCGGTAGGGGACGCCCCCATCGCGGGTAGTGGCCTCGCCGGCAGAGACCGGGGCGAGAGCCGCAAGCAGGACAAGGGTGAGAAGGGCGGGACGCCTCAGTGGTGTTCGATGACGCGGTCGACGAGGTTGTACTCCTTCGCCTCTTCCGCGCTCATGAAGTAGTCGCGCTCGGTGTCCTTGGCGACCTTGTCGAAGGGCTGCTGCGTGTGCTTAGCGAGGATCTCGTCGAGGCGGCGGCGCACGTCGATGATCTCTTTGGCGTGGATCTCGATGTCGGTGGCCTGGCCCTGGAAGCTGGATGACACCTGGTGGATCAGGATCTTCGAGTTGGGCAGCGACATCCGCTTGCCGGAGGCACCACCCGCAAGCAGCAGCGCGCCCATGCTCATCGCAATGCCGACGCAGATCGTCTGCACTTCGGGCTTGATGAACTGCATCGTGTCGTAGATCGCCAGCCCGGCGTAGACCGAGCCGCCCGGAGAGTTGATGTAAAGGCTGATGTCCTTGTCCGGGTCCTCCGACTCGAGGTGGAGGAGCTGGGCGACGATCAGGTTGGCGATGTCCTCGGTGACCGGTGTGCCGAGGAAGACGATCCGCTCGCCGAGCAGGCGCGAGTAGATGTCGAAGGCGCGCTCGCCGCGCGAGGTCTGCTCGACCACCATCGGGACCAGAGGGCTCATGGACCGCACTCTATAGAAGGGCCACGCTGGACCCGCCGCGCGCCTTCGCCTCGTACATCGCCCGGTCCGCGGCCACCAGCAGGTCCTCGGCCGGCGGGCAGCCGTGCTCGTCGTAGAGGGCGATGCCGACGCTGGCGGAGAGTCGCACCGGCTGCCCCTCGAAGGTCAGCTCCGAGGCGGCAAGGGCCTCGACCAGCCGTGCCGCGACACCTTCCGCTGCGGGCCCGTCCGCCTCGGGCAGCAGCGCGGCGAACTCGTCGCCCCCGAGCCGGGCGGCGCTGCCTTCGGCGTGGCGACCGACCGTGTCGCTTTGGCGCAGGTTGCGCTGCAGCGTCTCGGCCACCGCGCACAGCGCCTCGTCACCGGCGGCGTGGCCCAGCTCGTCGTTGATCCGCTTGAAGCGGTCGAGGTCGAGCACGAGCAGCGCCCCGCCCTTGCCGTAGCGACGCGTGTAGGCGAGCTGCGCCTCCAGCTCCTCGTCGAAGCGGCGGCGGTTGAAGAGGCCGGTGAGCGGGTCGCGCTGGGAGAGCCGTTCCAGCTCCTGCTCCATCTTCTTGCGCTCGGTGACGTCGCGGGCGACGGCATAGATGATGTGCTCCTCGAGCATCGGCACCGAGGTCCACTCGATCCAGTGCACCTCCCCCTTGCTGTCGAAGTAGCGGTTCTGGAACTGCACGGTGGTGCGGCCGTCCGAGAGCGCGACCGCCTCCTCTTCGGTCTTCTCGCGATCGTCGGGATGGACGAAATCGAGGAAGGGACGGTCGACCAGGTCCTCCGCCCGGTAGCCGAGGACGCGTTCGAAGGCGGGGTTGACCGTCTTGAAGCGGCCGTCGAAGCCGGCGGTGCTGATCATGTCGAGGGAGAGGTTGAAGTGGCGCGCGCTCTCGGCCTCGAGCGCCCGCATCCTCGTCGCGAAGTGGCCCGCGAGGCCACCGACGAAGAGGAAGACGAGTGCCCGGTTGAAGTAGCCGAGCGGGGTGATCGGGGCGTTGTCGACGATCACCCACGCGGTCGAGAGCACAAAGGCCACCGCGGCCGCGACCAGCCCCGCGCGCGTGCCCAGGGCCATCCCTGCCAGCACGACCGGGATCACGTAGAGGAAGGTGATCGCGTCGCCGAGCGTGCCGATCGCGAAGCGCATGCCGAAGATCGCCGCGAACAGCGCAGCCGTAAGGAGCGCGGCGTTGATCGGCCGCTTGCCGATTAGGGCGAGCGATTGCTCCTTTGGATGGATTCCGTCGAGGCGGCGCACGGGCTCAGGCACCTCATCGATGATCCTTACCCAGGAGACAACTGCTGCACAAGCTCGTGCGCGAAAGCTCGAACGTCCGGCTAGGAGGGACTAGCCCCTCCTAGGACTCGGAGCCAGGGGTCCAGAGGGAGCCGGCCTGCTCGCGCTCCTTCTCCGGCGTCCAGATTTTCTCGCGAGCCTCGGCCTGCTCGAGCGGGATCGGCTTCGCCGACTCGGCGACGAGGTCGATCGCACGGCGGATCCGGATGTCTTCGCGGACCATCGCGTCACGGCCGTTCTCCTGCAGCCGCGCCAGCAGCTTCTCCGGCGTGGTGCGCTCGTGCTCGGCGGTATGAACGAGCGCCTCGACCATCTCCTCCTCGGAGACCTCGATCGCCTCGGCCTCGGCGATCGCCGCCAGCACCGACTCGCGCTTCAGCTCGCGTTCGGCGTCCGGCTTCGATTCCTCGATCACTTCCTCGCGGCTTTTGCCCTGCATCTGAAGGTAGGCGTCGGGGCTCATCCCGCGCGCGGCGAGCTGGCGTTCGACCCGCTCCCAGCGCTCCACCGCGCGAGCCATGGCGAGCTCCTCCGGCAACTCGACGTTCGCGGCGTCGACCGCAGCGTCGACTGCGGCGATGCGGAAATCCTCCTCGAGCCGCTGCCCGGCGACCTCCGAAACCTTCTCGCGGATGTCGGCGCGCAGCTCGTCGAGAGTGTCGAACTCGGAGGCCTCGGCCGCGAGGTCGTCATCGAGCTCGGGCAGGACCTTCTCGCGCACCTCCTTGACCGTGACCGTGAAGACCGCCTCCTTGCCGGCGAGCTGCTCGGCGCGATAGTCGCCCGGGAAGGAGACCTTGACCTCGCGCTTCTCGCCCGCGGCGGCGCCGGCGAGCTGCTCCTCGAAGCCCTCGACCAGCTGGCCGCTGCCCAGCTCGAGGCGGTAGTCGGTTGCCTTGCCGCCCTCGAACGCCTGGCCGTCGACCAGGCCCTCGAAGTCGATCAGCAGCACGTCGCCCTCGGCGGCCGCCCGCTCGACCGGCTCGAGCCGTGCGAACCCCTCGCGAACCCGCTCGATCTCCCGCTCGACGATGTCGTCGGGCACCTCCGGCTCGCCCCTGCCGACCTCGAGGCCCTTGTACTCGCCCAGTTTCGCCTCCGGGCGCACGCCGACCTCGAGCTTGAAGCCGAGCGGCTCGCCCTCGTCCTCAGGCGTGGAGACGAGCTCAATGTTGGGATCGCCGATCGGGCTGACCCCCGAGGCGAGCAGAGCCCGCTCGTACCACTCGGGCAGCGAGTCGCGCAGGGCCTCCTCGAGCACGGCGCTGTAGCCGAGCCGCTGAATCACCAGCGACGGCGGCGCCTTTCCTTTGCGGAAGCCGGGCAGCCGCATCTCCCGCGCGAGGGAGCGGGCGGCGCGCTGGATGCCGCGGTCGACGTCCTTGGCCGGGACCTCGACCTCAACCCGGGCGCGGGAACCGGGGAGCTCGGTGACGGTGGTCTGCATCTTCAAATGACCCTAGAGGAATCGACGCCGCGCCCGACTCATCGCCGTTCGTTCGATTGACCACACTCCAGTGTGTTCAATGCGTCGAGCGGCGCGACAATAGGCAGCTGCGGACTGCCACTGCAAAGTCGATCACAAAAGAGAGGCCGCGCCCTAGCGGCCCTGCTACAAGCCATGCCTTCGCCTTAGTCATTTGCGTATTCCAGCAGGGAAGCGTCGACCAGCCACTCGACCGGGGCGCGGTCATCGGTGTAGACCTCGCCGCCGGGCAGGCGCGGCGCCAGCGCCGTGGCGGCCTCCCGCGCCAGCGGTCGCAGGGGTCGCGGCAGGGCGGCGGCGCTGCCGCGCAGGCGCGCCGCCGAGAGCGCGCCCTCGCCGGCGAGGAGCAGCGTGTTGGTCGGCTCGATCGGGTAGCGCAGCACGGTCGGAAAGGCGGCGGCCATCGTCCGTCCCAGCACCCGCTCCAGCTCCTCCCCACCCTCGGGATGGCCGACGTTGACGATCACGATGCCGCCCGGCGCCAGGCGCTCGCGCGCCAGCTCGAAGAACTCGCGCGTGACCAGGTAGAAGGGGATGTAGGGCTGGCGGTAGGCGTCGACCATGATCGCGTCGTAATCCCCGTCCGCCTGCTCGAGCCAGGGCCTGGCGTCGGCGGCGTGCGTCCTCATGCGGCGGTTGCGCAGGTCGAAGAAGCGGCGGCCGATCTCGGTCAGCTCGCCGTCGATCTCGACCGCGTCGACGTAGGTCGCCGGGAAGAAGCGGCCGAAGGCGCGTGCCACCGTGCCGGCGGCGTTGCCGAGGATCGCGATCCGCCGCGGCGGCAGCGCCCGCGAGGCGGCGGGCAGCACCAGGTGGCCGTCCCAGTAGTCGCCGGTCAAGTAGCTGCCGGGCCGGTAGAGCGAGTGCACCGCCTGGCCCTCGTTCAGCTCCAGCGCCCGGCTGCCATCGTCGCGTTCGACCACCCGTGCGTACTGGTGCGTCGTCTCCGCCTCGTAGAGGACGCGGCCGGTGTCGGCCGCCTTGATCGACCCCACGGGGACCGCGACCAGGGTCAGGGCGAGGGCGGCCGGGAAAGCGGCGAAGCGCCAGCCGAGACCGGCGACCGCGACCAGGGCGAGGGCCAAGGCGAAGCAGAGAAAGGTGCGCTGCGTCCCCAGCAACGGGATCAGCAGCAGGGCCGAGGCCATCGTCCCGAACAGCGAGCCGGCAGTCGAGATCGCGTAGAGCCGCCCCACCGTCTCGCCGGCGTGGCCGAGGTCGTCGACCGCGAGCCGCACGGCCCACGGCGCGGCGGCGCCGAGCAGGGTCACCGGGACCGCGACCAGCACCAGCACGCCGAACAGCGAGCCGGCGAAGCCGCCGACCGAGACCGCGTCGAAGGCGTCGACCGAGAAGCCGAGGAAGGGGCGCGAGGCGAAGGGGATGAGGGCGATCAGGACCGAGGCGACAAGCACGACCAGGCAGAGACCGCGCATGTGCGGGTGGCGGTCGGCATAGCGCCCGCCGAGCCAGTACCCGACCGAGAGGGCAACGAGGACGACGCCGATCGTGTTCGCCCAGACGATCGTCGAGGCGCCGAAGTAGGGCGCCAGCAGCCGCGCCGCGGCGATCTCTGCCCCGAGGCTGGCGGTGCCGACGACGAAGACGAGCAGGGTCAGCAGTCCGAGCCGTCGTGGCTCGGCGGGTGAGCTACTGATCGCGGTCACTCCCAGTCGCGGTCAGCCGTTCCTCCAGCCGCGCCCCGTGCCCGGCAGCGACAGCGCGCTGCGCCCTCTCCTCGTCGAGGGGGACACCTCGCTCGTCGGCGAGGTCGAGCAGGCGCTGCTTCTCCTCGCCTTCGCGGGCGACCTCGAAGAAGACCCAGGCGAGCGCACCGAGGGTGAGGAAGGTGCCCTCGATCATCATGATCACGCCCGCGGTGCTCTGATCGGCGAGCGGCGAGATCCCCCAGTAGAGCTCGCCCGGGGCGTAGATCGGGTAGAGCACCGTGCCCGACCACATCAGCACGTTGCCGAGGATGGCGCCGGTGAAGCGCACGGCGATCACGTAGCCGACCTTCCAGGCGGCCGTGAACCAGGCCGGCTTCGGCAGCGGCCCGAAGACCGGCATCCAGACCAGGCAGCCCATGAGCAGGAAGGTGGCGTGCTCGAAGGCGTGGATCGGGGCCGCCCCGTAGGCGTCCTGGTAGAGCGCCGGCAGGTGCCAGGCGTAGAGGTTGAGCGCCCAGAGGGGAAAGGCAACCGCCGGGTGGGCGAGGAACTGCAGCCGGTTGAAGGCGTGCACGGCGAGGACCGGCTGCAGCATCGACCGGGTCAGGCCGAGGACGAGGAGGAGCGAGGCGATGTCGGCGATCAGCAGGTGCTCGGCCATATGGGCGATCACCAACTCCTCCGACATGTGGCCGAGCGGGCCGAAAAGGGCAGCCGCGATCGTCGCCAGGCCGGCGCCGAAGCAGGCCTGGCGCCAGGCGGGCACCGGTCGCCCGGCCCAGGAGAGAACCATGACGCGGTGCCAGTAGAGGACGCCCGCCAGAGTCAGGGGCACGACCTCGAGCGGCACGAAGGAGCCGGCAACGTGGGCGGTGAGGAGGTCCACGGTGGTAGCTTGGCATCTCCGTGAGTGCCGGTAATGACCGCTTTCCGCTGATCGGCAGCTACGGCTTCCTCTCCGATTGCCACACCAGCGCCCTCGTCTCCTACGCGGGCTCGATCGAGTGGCTGTGCCTGCCCCGCTTCGACTCGCCGAGCGCCTTCGGGGCGCTGCTCGACCGCGGCGCGGGCCACTTCCGGCTCGCTCCGCACGGTGTCGCCGTGCCGCTCGCCCGGCGCTACCAGCCCGGCACCCTGATCGTCGAGACCACCTGGGTAACCGAGACCGGCTGGGCGGTGGTCCAGGACGCGCTGACGATCGGCACATGGGAGGAGCAGGAGGCCGACGGGACGCGACCGAGCACCGAGCACGAGTCCGACCAGTCGCTGCTGCGGCTGGTCACCTGCATCGACGGTCACGTCGAGATGGAGATGGAGTGCCTGCCGCGCTTCGGCTACGGCGCCGGCGAAACGACCTGGAGCGGCGGCGAGCTCGGCGGAGCCGTTGCGCGCGGCGACGACGGCAGCGAGCTGCACCTGACCAGCGACATGGAGCTGACCCTGGAGGGCGGCGCCGCCCACGGGCGCGTGAAGCTGCGCGAAGACGAGACCAGCTTCTGCGCCGTGTCCTGGGGCGATAGCGACCTCGGCGGCCCGCGCAGCGCGCCGGAGGCGCTGGAGCGGCTCGACTCGACCGGCGAGTTCTGGCGAGCCTGGCTGCGCTACGGCAACTTCCCCGATCACCCCTGGCGCGTTCACCTGCAGCGCTCGGCGCTCGTGCTCAAGGGGCTCACCTACACCCCGACGGGGGCGATCGTCGCCGCCCCGACGACCTCGCTCCCAGAGACGCCCGGCGGCGAACGCAACTGGGACTACCGCTACTGCTGGATCCGCGACTCGACCTTCAGCCTCTGGGCCCTGCACACGCTCGGCTTCGACCAGGAGGCGCGCGACTTCATGCGCTTCGTGCTCAGCGTCTGCCGCGAGGACCCCAACCTGCAGATCATGTACGGGATCGGCGGCGAGAAGGACCTGACCGAGAGCACCCTCGACCACCTCGGCGGCTACGCCGGCTCACGGCCGGTGCGGATCGGCAACGGCGCCTTCGACCAGCGACAAAACGACGTCTGGGGCGCCCTGCTCGACTCGATCTACCTGCACGAGAAGGCGCTGCGCGGCAGCGGCACGCCGGCGGACCGCAAACTAATCCGCGAACAGGTGGAGGCCGCGATCGAGGCCTGGCCGCATCCCGACCAGGGGATCTGGGAGGCACGAGGCGAGCCGCGGCACTACGTCTCCTCGAAGCTGATGATCTGGGTCGCGGTCGATCGCGGGGTACGGCTGGCGCGCAGCGTTGGCGTCGATGACGTAGCCGAGGAGTGGCAGCAGAAGGCCGATGAGTTCCGCGCCGAGATCCTCGATCGCGGGGTGCGCGACGGCGTCTTCCGCCAGCACTACGACACCGATGCGCTCGATGCCTCCACCCTGCTGATCCCGCTGCTGCGCTTCCTCCCGGCCGACGACCCCAGGGTTCGTGCCACGGTCGAGGCGATCGCCGACGAGCTGACCGAGCACGGGCTGGTCCTGCGCTACCTGGTCGAGGAGACCGACGACGGACTGCGGGGCGAGGAGGGCACCTTCCTGATCTGCTCCTTCTGGCTGGTCTCGGCGCTCTCGGAGATCGGCGAGCCGGAGCGGGCGCGGGCGCTGTGCGAACGGCTGCTGGCCGCCGCGGGCTCGCTCGACCTCTATGCCGAGGAGCTGGACGCGCCGAGCGGCCGGCACCTCGGCAACTTCCCCCAGGCCTTCACCCACTTGGCGCTGATCAACGCCGTCTCCCATGTGATCGCCGACGAGCAGCGGGAAGACGGCGGTGTCACCGCGGTGTTCAGCGAGATGGGCGGTGTCCGCGAAGAAGCCTGAGATTAGCTGTCTGGCAGACAACTCATTTCGTTTGCTCTATATTCCCAGGGCATGGGAAGCGCCGACGAGTCCCGTACCACCGACCTACTGCTGGCCCTCAGCCACCCGCTGCGGCGACAGATCCTGCGGACGCTCGCCGACGAGCTGCCGCGCAGCCCGAGCGATCTGGCCGAGAACCTCGACTTCCCTCTCCCCACCGTCAGCTATCACGTCAGAGTCCTCTCCAATCGCGGCGCCGTGCGGCTGGTGCGAACCACGCCCTCCAACGGCTCCGAGCAGCACTTCTACCTCCCCTCGATCGAAGCCGAGTGGGCGCGCTCCGTGATCGAAAGCTCCGAGCCGCTCGAGGGCCGGCGCAAACCCGGACGCGGTCGCCGCAGGAACCGGGCGACGGCCTGAGGGGGAGAGATCGAGTGACGGCCGGCTTATCCAGGCAGACGTGGACGACCGCAGCCAGATACGCAGCACCGCCGAGGAGGAGACCAGAACCGAGTCGGCGGTCCTGCAGTACATCCTCGCCTTTCACCCGGTGCAGACGAGCCGCGAGGAGCTGCTGCGCGAGTTCGACCAGGGGTCGGGTGACGCCACGCAGCGCGACGCGGTCGAACGCGCCGTCCGCGACCTGATCGCCTCGGGCCTGCTTCAGCGCAACGGCGAGATGGTGCTGCCGACCCGCGCGGCGCTGCGCTTCGACCAGCTGCTCGGCGGCTGAAGCCAGAAGAAATCGCATGGGCCCGGCCGGTCTCGGCCAGGTGGCCGGGCCCATGCGGCCCCTGCCCCCAACACCCGGGTTATAGACAAGACCGTCTGACTAGTTCAATTCGTTTCAAAGAGCTTGCCGGCGCGGATGCGCTCGGCCATCTCCTCGGACTCCGCGCGGTAGGCGCGGCCGTCCTCGAACTCGATCGTCGGGTACTTGCGCTGACCCGAGATCTGCTCCAGCTCCTCGCGCTTCCCCGGCCGCAGCGGCCCCTTGACCACCTCGTACTCGATCCCCTGCTCGTCCAGCGCCTTCTGCACCTTCCAGCACGGATGCGCGCCGACCTTGGCCCACATGGCCGAACAGCGATGGAGCTTGACCGTCATCGGCGCCAAGCCTATGCCCGATCGGCCCCCCGAGGCAAGGCCCGGGAAATTCTCATCGCGAGGACGACTGGCGAGCGGCGCGCTTGCTGGGGCGCTCCAGCGACGAGAGGAAGGGCATCGGGTCGACCGGCGTGCCGCCGCCGTACCAGGTCCCATCCCATACCTCGAAGTGGAGGTGGCAACCGGAGGCGTTGCCGGTGTCGCCGACGTAGCCGAGCAGCTGACCGGCCGCGACGCGCTGGCCGGTGCGGGCGACGGAGGGTTCGCTCAGGTGCATGTAGGCCAGGTCGACGGTCGAGCCCTTGAGGTCGAGCACGACGTAGTTGCCGGCGGCGCCGTGGTATTTGCGGTAGCGCACGCGCGCGGCCTGCACCGCGACCAGCGGCGTCCCGCACGGGGAGCCGATGTCGACGCCCTCGTGCCCGCGGGACCCGCCGAAGCCGTCCCAGTACTCATACGGGCCCTGAATCGGGTAGACCGGGGCTTCGGTACCCGATGCGGGCGGCGTGAGCGACGGGGACGGCGTGGCGCTGACTCCGCCCTTGCCGGGGGAGATCGCGGCGTGAGCGCTCGCAGCGGACAGCGCCAGAAGCAGTAGTGCCAGCGGTAGGACTATGGCCGTGCCTGGGCGCCGCTTGAATGAACCGACCAAGGTGCATCCTCTCTTTCTCGAGCCGGCGGGGTTAGCTGTCGGGCTCGCGCTGAAAGAGCTGCGCTACGGACACGTCGGTCCGATTCGCCCCCGGGGAGATGTCTCCCCTGTGGTTCCCCCACTCCCTAGGCCTTTGTGGCCAGGGATTAGGCAGGTATTTGGTCGCGGCGCAGTATAAGCATCCGCAGGACGGACTTGCCGCAGGCCCCGGGGAGCCTCAGCCGGCGCGGCGAATCCGCCCGACGCCGGGGAGGAAGCGCCCGACCCGGGCGGAGTAGGCCGCGTATTCCTCGCGGTGCACGCTCAGCAGGTAGGGCTCCTCGACGACGCGCACCTGCAGCTCCAGCGCGAGCATCAGGCCGGCCAGGCCGGCGAAAGCGACCCAGCTCGGCACCAGCAGGGCGAGGCCGAGCGCGGTGGGGAGCATCGCCGCGAAGATCGGGTTGCGAACCAGGGCGAAGGGGCCGCCGGTGACGAGCCGGGTGCGCTCCCCGGGGTCGACGCCGATCCGCCAGCTCGCGCCCATCGCCACCTGGGCGTAGAAGGTGGCGGCGATCCCGGCGACGGCGAACACGAAGCCAGCGACGTGGACGGCGGCGACGTCGAGCGCGCCGAAGGGCTCGACCAGGTCGAGCAGGGCGAGCAGGGGGGCCGCGGCGCCGACGAGGAGAGCGACGGTGAAGCCCACCCCGGCGGTCCACTCGGCCGAGCCGGGGCGGCCGCCGAGGCCGTGGAAGCCGGTCGAGCCGGTGCGGCGAAGCTGGATCAGGATCCGCAGCCCGAAGGCGAGCGCCAGGTAGACCGCGTAGAGGACGAGCGCGAGCGTTGCCATCGCCGCCTCATCTTTGCATACCCCCACGGGGTATGCTCGGCCACCAGGCGCCCTCGCCGCAGAGGTAGAGTCGCTTCCGCCGCCCAGCAGGTCGCTCTACATCGATGGCCTAGGGTAATCGAGCGCAGTTTCGCTGCGCTCAAACAATTGAGAGGCGGTCCCATTGGATCCTGTCGGTTATGAGTTGTGCACCCCCGAAGGCGGCAAGGGCGGTGGCGTTCGCGCAACCCGTGGCTTCCAGATCGGTGAGACGGTGATGGTCGGAGTGCTCGAAGGCGAGGTCGCCCGCAACGACTCGCACGCAACCCAGGTGAGCCGCACCAAGTGGGCCCGGCATGGCGGCCTCGGCCCCAAGGTCAACCACTCGTGCAGCCCCAACTGCGGCGTCGAGCTGAACGACACAGGGGCTTGCGACTTCGTCGCGCGCAAGTCGATTTCCAAAGGCGAGGAGATCACCTTCGACTACGCGATGCGCAACTACTCGATCGAGCACTTTCCGGGCGGCTGCCTTTGCGGCGCGGACATCTGTCGCGGCTCGGTAACCGGCTGGAAGGACCTCCCCGCCGAGCGTAAGGCCGCCTACAGCGGCCAGGTCGCGCCCTACCTGCTCGAGATCGATCGCGAGCTAGCCGGCTCGCTGGTCTGAGCGGTCACCGGCCGAGGCCGGCGAGGAGCCGTGCAGACACGCCTCGCAGGGTTCGCTTGCCATAGCCGTGACTGGGATTGAGCTCGGTGAAGACGGCGATCGCGACGCGGCGGCGCTTCCGCTTCAGCAGCGCGACCTGATGGTCAACCAGGCCCGTGCCGCTGCCCCAGCCACCCTTGAAGAAGAGCCGCCAGCCGCGAGGCTTTACCCGGGCGATCCCCCATCGCTGCTCCCGGACGATGTGGGAGAGCAGGTAGCGCGCGTAAGGGCGATGCTGGCCGGGGACGTACGACATCAGCCGGTGCATGAACCGCACCTGGTCGCGGGGACTGGTCAGGCTCTGGCCCCAGACGGGGTGGTAACGGAAGTCGCGCATGTGGGCGACCCGGGCGAGGCGCTCGATCCGTCGCGAGCCGACGAGGTCGCGAACCGTCGACGCCGCGACGTTGTCCGAGCGCCGAATCATCGGATCGAGCAGCGCGCGGTCGCGAGCGGAGAGGCCGGAGTCGTGGCGCTTGCGCAGATGAGCAACCAGCAGCATCGCCTTGAAGACACTCGCGGCCGGAGCGGCCCGGGCCTTGTGGAGGCCCTGCATCCGCCCCCGCGGGTCGATCACCGCGAAGGCGACGTCGCCGGCGCGGCGATCCGCGTAACGCCTGGCCTCGGCGACGTGCGGGTGCCAGCGTGGAGGCTTTGGTTTATTCGGGCGGGCGACGCGGGCGCCCCCCATCGCGGGCAGGCCGGCTGCCGTCGCGACCACGCAGGCGAGTAGAGCCGACACGAGGATCGGCAAGGGACGTCGGAGAGCTCCTGGCAGCGAGCCGCCGGGGATCGCCGCTACCCCGAGCTGGCGGTCAGAGCTTCCACCAGGGACGACGCGTCGTAGGCGCCGTAGTGGCGGACGCCGTTGACGAAGAAGGTCGGGGTGCCGGTGGCGCCGCTCTCCTCGGCGGACCTGACGTCGCGGGCGACCCGCTCGCGCCAGGCGCCGGCCTCCAGCTCGGCGGCGATCCGCTCGGCGTCGAGGCCGAGCTCACGGCCGACCTCGAGGATCGTCTCCTCCGAGAGCTTCGGCTGGGCGGCGAAGAGGGCGTCGTGGTACTCCCAGAAGCGTCCCTGGGCCGCGGCCCCCTCACTGGCCTCGGCCGCCGGCGGCGCCAGCGGGTGGCGCTCGGGAATCGGCAGGTGACGGAAGCCGAAGACGAGCCGCTCGCCGAGCCGGTCGCGCACGCGCCGGAGCACCGATTGGGCGCCAAGGCAGAACGGGCACTGGAAGTCCCCGAACATGACCAGCTCCAGCGGGCTCCCCCACTCGCCACGGATGTGGTCGATCTCCTTGTCTAGGGGAGGAGTGAGCTTGTCGTCCACTTGCGTGATGTTATGCGCCGGTGGGCAACATCGAGCACGTACTGCTGTTGCTGCTAGCTGCCGTCCTGCTGGTCCGGATCGCCGAGTTCGGCAGGATCCCAGCCCCGATCGTCTTGGTGCTCGGCGGGCTCGCGATCGCGCTGGTCCCCGGCCTGCCCGAGTTCGAGCTCGACCCCGACGTCATCTTTCTACTCTTCATCCCGCCCCTGGTCCACGCCGCCGGGTGGTCGGCCCCGGCGCGCGAGCTGCGCGCGGTGCTGCGCCCGCTGGCGCTGATGGCGGTGCTGCTGGTCTTCCTCACCGCAGCGGTGATCGCGGTGGTGGCCCACGCCCTGGTGCCAGGGCTGAGCTGGGCCGCCGCGGCGGTGCTGGGGGCGGTGCTCGCCCCCACCGACACGGTGGCCGCGATCTCGATCTTCCGCCGCCTCGGCGCGCCGGAGCGGGTCCGGCTCCTGGTCGAGGGGGAGTCGATGGTCAACGACGCCACCGCCCTGGTCCTCTACGGCATCGCCGTCGGGGTCGCGACCGGCGACGCCTTCAGCCTCGGCGGCGCGACGCTCGACTTCGTCACCGTCTCGGCGGGCGGTCTATTGATCGGCCTCGCGGTGGGCTGGCTCTCGACGATCGTGATCCGCCGCCAGACGGACGCCGCGTTGGTCACCGTCCTCACCGTGCTGACCGCCTACGGCGCCTACATCGGCGCCGAGGAGCTGCACGTGTCCGGGATCCTGGCCGCCGTCGTCGCCGGCATCTACACCGGCTACCAGTCACCCCACACACTCGACGCCGACACCAGGCTCAGCGCCGTCGCCTTCTGGGGCGTCCTCGTCTTCGCCCTGGAGACGGCCCTCTTCGTCCTGCTTGGCCTGCAGTTGCCGAGCATCGTCGACACGCTCGAGCAGACCTCGTCCGGGATCGGCCAGTTGCTCTGGCCCGCCGCCGCGATTGCCCTCACCGCGATAGCCACCCGGCTCGCTTTCGTCTTCGCGATGAGATCAGACGCGGGCGAGACCGCCGGCCAGCGCTTCGCGGTCGGCTGGAGCGGGATGAAAGGGGCGATCTCCCTGGCGGCCGCGCTGGCGGTGCCGCTCAGCGTCGACGCCCGCCCGCAGATCGTCTTCCTCAGCTTCGCGCTGATCCTCGTCACCCTGGTCGGCCAGGGCCTCTCGCTGCCCTTCGTCATCCGCGCGCTGGGACTGGAGCAGCCGCGGCGCTGGAGCGACGAGGAGGCGGTGGCGCGGATGGAGGCCGCCCAGGCCGCACTCGACCGGCTCGACGAGGTCGAAGAGGAGGGCCTCGCCGGCGAGACGCAACTGCGCCGGCTGCGCGACCTCTACCGAGCCCGCTTCCGTATGTGCGCGGCGGTGCTGGGCGGCGAGGACCCCGAGACGGCCGCCCGCCAGGAGCGCCTCGCCGACTACGGGCGCCTGCGTCGCGAGCTGATCGGGGTGGAGCGGGAAGAGCTGCTGGGGCTCCGCAAAGAGGGCCGGCTGCGTGACGCGACGATGCGCCAGATCCAGCGCGACCTCGACCTCGAGGAGGCGCGGATCCGCTCCTAGCCGGATGGTCTTACGCGAAGCCGCCATCGCCTTTCCAGGAAGGCGATCAAGCTTCCGCCCCGTCCTCGCTGCAAACGCCGCAGTAGATGACGTAGGAGTAGACGCCGGGCCTCAAGTCTGGGATGTGGAAGTCGAGCATGTAGCGCGGCGGTTCGATCGCGCCGTGGCCAAAGCCGCCGCCGAGATGCCGCTGGCCGCTGGTTTGAGCCTGCACCGGTTTCGCCCAGCCGAGCAGGGTGAAGGGCGCCCGCCTGGGCGGCCCGGAAGCCTGCGGCGTGCAGATCCTCCTCGGCCCACACCGGTGAGGCCTCGGGACCTGCTCGATCGGCACGAGCGAGACCGGGAACGAGGGCGGGGGCGGCTCGACGCCGGGCATGCAGACGCCGCTTCGGTCGCCCTGGGGGCCCTCGCAGGGCGGGAAGCAGAAGCCGCAGCCGATCGTCAGCTCGACCGTGTCGCCGGGTGATCCGGCAAAGCGGCTGACCCGTTCGACTCCGACATCCGCCGTGGCGGACGGTGCCGTCAGGAAAGCGGAGAGCGAGAGCAGCGCCACCAGCAGCACCGGTGACAACGCTCGCGGTGAGGAAGTGGGCATGTAGTAGATACGTGCGGTGCGTCCTCAGAGGTCCATCGCCGTCGCATGATCGCCGTCCTCGCCGACACCCACATGCCGAAGGGTGCCCGCCGGCTCCCCGATCGATGCGTCGAGCTGATCGGCGAAGCCGAAGCGGTGATCCATGCTGGCGACTTCTCCGGAGTCAGTGTGCTCGCAGAGCTCGAAAGCCTCTGCCTCACGGTCCACGCGGTGCACGGCAACGTCGACGACCCGGCGCTGCGACGCGCCCTGCCACCGACGCTCGAGCTCCAGCTCGGAGGACGGGTCGTGGTCGTCATCCACGACGCCGGACCGGCTGGCGGTCGCCTGGCGCGCCTGCGCCGCCGCTTCCCGCAAGCGGACGCCGTCGTCTTCGGCCACAGCCACCTTCCTCTCCGCGAGGAGCAGAGCGGCTTCCAGATCTTCAACCCGGGCAGCCCGACCGAGCGGCGCCGGGCGCCACGGCCGTCGATGGGGCTGCTCGCCTGCGACGAGGGCGAGCTGGCCTTCGAGCATGTCTGGCTTTAGCCGTCGCGCAAACGCTTTTCGATCTCTCAGGCGCGGGTAAAGCCCCAGGGACCGCCGACCCGACGACAGGAGAGACGATGAGCGAGCCAATCAAGCTGGAGACCGGCGCCGAGACGCCGGATCCCGGCCCTCCCGATCCGCGGCCCGACCCCGGTCCGCCGGAGCCGTCCCCCCCACTCGACCCGCCCGAGCCGCTGCCGCCCGAGCCGGAGATCCGTCTCGGGGTGGCGACGGAAATCTGACGATGGCCGACCAGGAGGAGCGCCTCGACGAGGGTGAAGCAGTCGAACGACTCAACGTCGCCCTCGAGCGCCAGTACCGCTCGGCGCTGCAGTACTCGATCGTCGCCTCGAGCCTGCTTGGCATCGAGGCCCAGGCACTCCACACCCAGTTCACGGAGTTCGGCGACGAGGAGCTCGACGGCGTGCGCCGCCTGATCGAGAAGATCGTCTCCTTCGGGGGCGAGCCGACGACGAAGGTCGCCGAGATCCGCTTCTCGAGCGGGGCCGACGACGCCCTCGCCTGGCTCATCGAGTGTGAGGAAGAGGGAGTCGAAGCTCTGCAGGCGGCGATCGAGCCGACGGGGCGGGAGGGCCGCTCCGAGGCCCTCGAGCACATGCTCGAGCATCTGATCATGCGCAAGCAGCGCCAGATCGACTTCATGACACGGGCCGCGCGCAATGGATGAAGACACAACACCGAAGGAGACCACGATGAACGACGAGATTCGCAACAAGGACGACGCCAAGGGGCGCCTCAAGGAGGCGGCCGGCAGCCTCACCGACGACAAGGACCTGAAGCGCGAAGGCAAGGTCGACAAGGCGACGGGAAGTGTTAAGGAGGGGCTGGACAAGGCCGCCGACAAGGCCAAGGACGCCCTCAAACGCGACTGAGGCGCTCACCCAGGTTTAGGTATCGGGCCGGGGGTAACCGCAGTACCAAATGACCACACAGGAGGTACTGCGATGACGAGCGTCCAGGAGTCGATCGAGGTCGAGGTGCCGGTGCGCACCGCCTACAACCAGTGGACCCAGTTCGAGGAGTTTCCCCAGTTCATGGAAGGTGTCGAGGAGGTGCGGCAGCTCGACGACACGCATCTGCGCTGGCGTGCCCGAATCGGCGGCAAAGAGAAGGAGTGGACCGCCGAGATCACCGAGCAGCGCCCAGACGAGCGAGTCGCCTGGAAGAACGTCGACGGCGCCGAGAACGCCGGCGTCATCACCTTCCACCGCACCGGGGACGAGCGTTCCCGGGTGACGGCGCAGATCGAGGCCGAGACCGAAGGCGTCGTCGAGGCCGCCGGCGACGCGCTGGGCATGCTCGACCGTCGAGTGAAAGGAGACCTCGAGCGCTTCAAGGAGTTCATCGAGTCCCGGGGCAAGGAGACGGGCGCGTGGCGCGGAGAGGTGAAACAGGACCCGACGAGCTAGGGAAATGGGAGCTCCCGTTGCCGGCGCTGCGGCGCGGGCCCTGGAAGGCCTGTCGCGATTGCGCGGCAAGCGGGTCTTCCATCCCTATGGGGTGGGCTTCAACGCCCGCTTGGAGCCCTGCGGCGAGCCCGCCTTCGATGCCCCCATGCTGAACCAGGAGACCGAGACCATCGTCAGGCTGTCGCGCGCGCTCGGCCTGCCGGAGTGGGCGCCGGACCCGTGCGGGTTGGGCCTGCGCATCCCCGATGCCTACGGCCAGGGCCGCCACCAGGACATCTTGATGGTCTCCTCCGCCACCGCCGTGCTGGCCCGGCATGCTCCCCTGCCGGCGCGCGGCTTCTCCGATCGCCCCTACTCCACACTTCTCCCCTACGAACTGAAAGGCCAGCTGATCGTGATCGGCGCCCGGGAGTCGACGAGGAGCGGGCGCGGTCCGAAGCTCGCCGAGCTGAGGGAGCATGAGCTGGATCTAGAGTTCGACCTCGGCGTAGCCACCCTCCGCGGAGGGTGGAAGCCGGTGGCAAGGCTCTCCCTGCAGGGCCGATTGCCACGCGCGACGACCGAGCGACTCGACCTCGACCCAACCAACACCGGGGGTGGCCTACGGCTTGCCGGCTGGATCAACCGGCTGCGAGGCCCGAGCTACCGCGGCAGTCAGGCGGGAAGAGCCGCCGCCCGCGCCAAGAGTCACGGTTGATCGGCGCGCGGACGGGTATTCGCAGTACGTCCGCTGGAACGGAAGGAGGAAGTGAGATGAACGAACCTGTTACCCCGGCCAGCCTCTACGCTGTCCTGATCGGGGGCACGCTGGCGATCGCCGGCGTCGTCGGATTCTTCTACAGCGCCTCGTTCGGCAGCCCCGGCTCGGTGGACGCCGTTCTCGGTGTGCTCGACGTGAACGCCTGGCACAACCTGGTCCACCTGCTCAGCGGCGCGCTGGGACTGCTCGCCTTCGCCTCAGGCCCTCGCGCGGCACGCACCTACGCGCTCGCCTTCGGCGCCGTCTACGTCGTCGTTGCGATCTGGGGCTTCATCATCGGCGGTGGTGAGTCGATCCTCGGTTTCATCCCGGTCAACGACGAGGACAACGTCCTCCACGCAGTGCTCGGGGTGCTCGGCATCGGTGCCGGGCTCGCCAGCCCAGAGGGAGAGGCAAGGTCGACGCGCCCTGTCTGAAATGGCGCGCTAACCCGTGATCGGCGAAGGGACCCGGCTGAAGGACCGCTACCGGCTCGAGCGACTCCTCGGGCGCGGCGGCATGGCGTCCGTGTGGCTCGCCAACGACGAGGTCCTCGAGCGGCCGGTCGCAGTCAAGGTCCTCTCGGACACGATCGCCTCCGACCCCGAGTTCCTGGCGCGATTTCGCCGCGAGGCGCGGATCGCGGCCGGCCTCTCGCACCCCAACCTGATCGGCGTCTACGACTACGCGGAAGGAGAGGAACGGCCCTACCTCGTCATGGAGTACGTCTCCGGGGAGACCCTCACTGAGCGAATGTCGCGGGGCGCCGCGATCAACTGCGAGCGGCTCGCGCGCGAGCTCCTCGGCGCCCTCTCCCACATCCATGCCGCCGGGATCGTGCACCGGGACGTCAAGCCCCAGAACGTCCTGATCGGGCCGGACGGGGACGCGAAGCTGATCGACTTCGGGATCGCGCTGCCCAGGGACGCGACCTCGCTGACCCGGACCGGGCACCTGCTCGGCACCGCCCGCTACATCGCGCCGGAGGTGATGAACGGCGAGCCCGCGACGGAGCGGGCGGACCTCTACTCGTGCGGGGTCCTGCTGCGCGACTGCGCCGGCGCGGGCGCAACCGGCCGCCTCGGCTCGCTGGCGGACCGCCTCTCGGCGACTGACCCACAGGACCGGCCGCCCTCGGCAGCCGCCGCCGCGGCGCAGCTCGGCCGGACGGTCGCCGTGTCCGGTCGCCCGACCGAGGCGTTCGTCCCACCTCCCCAGCCGACCGAGCCCTTCACCGTCCCGTCGGAGCCGCTCGGGCCCTCACCCCACACCCGGCGTTCCCAGTCCCCTGCCCGACGCCCGGCCTGGACAAGGGTCGCCGCCGCCACCGGGATCGTCGCCGGTCTCCTCGCCGCGATCCTGCTCATCGCCGATGGGCCGTCGGAGGATGGCGGTGGGAAAGCCGACCGGGTCGCCACCGCACGCGCCGGCGATGAAGGCGAGACGGTGAACCGTGAGGAGACGCTGGCGCCGTCGCCGGCGCCAGCGGGTAACGACCCTGCCCTCGGCAGCTCCCTCAACCAGGAAGGCTTCGAGCTGATCCAGGCGGGACGGCATGAAGAAGCGGTCCCGCTCCTGGAAGAAGCGGTCCGCGCTTTCCCAGCGGGCACCGACGATTTGAACTACGCCTACGCCCTGTTCAACCTCGGCAACGCGTTGCGCCTCAGCGGGCGCCCGGAGGAGGCGATCCCGGTGCTCGAACGCCGGCTGGAGATCCCGAACCAGACCGACGTGGTCAGCCGCGAGCTGGCCGCTGCTCAAAGCGCAGCCGGCTGACCGCCCCACCTCAGCGCCCGGCGACGCGCAGCTCGAGCGCGTGGATCTGGCTTTGGCCGTAGGAGCCCGTCTGGACCGGCCCGGCGGCGCTGATCAGGTCGCCGGAGCCGGGGAGCGGATCGGGCCGCAGGCCCTTGCGGACGTCGATCGCGGTCAGGCCGGGAAGGGTGATCCCCTGGGGGTCGACGATGACGAAGTGCGCGTCGCCGTCGCCGTCGGGGTCGACCCTCTCCACGTAGGCGATCCGCCCCTCGGCGGTGCGACAGCTGGGCAGGCCGGGTGGGCAGCGCGCGGGAGTGACGGTCTCGGCATCACGGCCCTCCCGATCCTGGGGAGACGATCGCTCGATCAGGGGCGGCGAACCAGAGTCCGACGTGTCCTCGCCTCCACAGCCGGCGGCCATGGCGAGTACCGCCACCCCCGCCAGAGCGAAGGCCTTCCCTCTAGCCAAACTCGATGACGCTGCGGATCCCATCCTGAGCCTCCATCAGCTCGAAGCCCCGGTTGACCTCGTCGAGGGAGATGCGGTGCGAGATGAAGGGCGCAACGTCGATCTCGCCGGCCAGGCAGCGGTCGATCAGTCGCGGCACCTGATCGCGCCCCTTGACGCCGCCGAAGGAGGAGCCGGCGACGCGGCGGCCGGTGATCAGCAGGCGAGGGACCACGTCGAGCGTCTCCCCCTTGCCGGCGACCCCGGCGATCGTGCACAGCCCCCACCCCATGCGCGCGGCTTCGACCGCCTGGCGCATCACGGCAACGTGGCCGGTCGCCTCGAAGGTGTAGTCGGCGCCGAAGCCGCCGGTCATCTCGAGGACCTGCTCGACCGCGCCCTCGCCCCCTTCGAGCAAGTCCGTGGCGCCCTGGCCGCGAGCCAGCTCGAGCCGCTCCGGGGAGAGGTCGACGCAGGCGATGCGCTCGGCGCCCTGCAGCCGGCAGCCGGCGACCGCCCCCAGCCCGACCATCCCAGCGCCAAAGACGACGCAGGTGCTGCCGGGTTGCACCGCCGCCGTCTTGATCGCCGCGCCGAGGCCGGTCGAGAGGCCGCAAGCGAAGAGGCAGGCGTGCTCGAACGGTGCCTCCGGGTCGATCTTCGCCAGCGCGATCTCCGGCATCACCGTGTACTCGGCGAAGGTCGAGCAGCCCATGAAGTGGCGGATCCCGTCCCCCTCGCGGGAGATGCGAGTGCTGCCGTCGGGGAGGAAGCCCTTGTTCTGCTGCTCGCGGATCGCCAGGCAGAGGTTGGTCCGCGGGTCGAGGCAGTGGACGCACTCGCCGCACTGGGGAGAGAAGAGGGTGACGACGTGATCGCCGGGCGCGAGGGATGTAACGTCCGGCCCGACCCGCTCGATGACGCCGGCGCCCTCGTGGCCGAGCACCGTCGGCGCGTAGCCCGAGGGGTCGGCGCCGGAGGCGGTGTAGAGGTCGGTGTGGCAGACGCCGCAGGCAACAAGGCGGACCAGCGCCTCCCCGGCCTGCGGCTCGGCGAGCTCGACCTCCTGGACCGCGAGCGGCTCCCCGAACTCCTCGAGCACCGCCGCGCGCATCCTCATCGGGCCATCAACCGCTCTTGAAGCGGGCGGCCTCCTCGGAGCCGCCCGTGGCGTCGCCCTCGCTGTAGGAGTGAGCCCCGGCGCCGGCGAGGGTGCCGCCGTCGACGATCAGGTACTCCTCGCGGATCGGGCGCCCGTCGAGCCAGCACTCGAGGATCTCGCGCGCCCCGGCCGCGTAGCGGGCCTGGGCGGAGAGGCTGGTGCCGGAGGTGTGCGGGGTCATGCCGTGGTGGGGCATCGAGCGCCACGGGTGGTCCCTCGGCGCCGGCTGAGGAAACCAGACGTCGCCAGCATAGCCCGCCAGCTGGCCGCTCTCGCACGCCCGCGCAACCGCGTCGCGGTCGCAGATCTTGCCGCGGGCAGTGTTGATCAAGTACGAGCCCCGCTTCATCCTGGCCAGCATCTTCGCGTCGAACATGTTCTCGGTCTCGGGGTGCAGCGGCGCGTTGATCGTCACCACGTCGCACACCTCCACCATCGACTCGGCGTCGGGGTGGAAGGTGACACCCAGCTCCCGCTCTACCTCCTCCGGCAGGCGGTGCCGGTCGGTGTAGTGCAGGCCGACCTCGAACGGCTTCAGCCGCCGCAGGACGGCAGAGCCGATCCGGCCGGCGGCCACGGTGCCGACCTGCATCCCCTCCAGGTCATAGGAGCGCGAGACGCAGTCGGCGATGTTCCAGCCGCCGTCGACCACCACCTCATACGAGGGGATGTAGTTGCGGACCAGCGCCAGGATCATCATCACCACGTGCTCGGCGACGCTGATGCTGTTCGAGTAGGTCACCTCGGCGACCGTCAGGCCGTGCTCGATAGCCGCCTGCAGGTCGACGTGGTCCGAGCCGATCCCGGCCGTCAGCGCCAGTTTCAGCTTCGGCGCCTTGGCGATTCGCTCGGCCGTCAGGTAGGCGGGCCAGAAGGGCTGTGAGATGACGACCTCGGCCTCGGGCAGCTCGCGCTCGAAGACCGAGTCCGGGCCGTCCTTGTCGGAGGTGACGACCAGCCGGTGCCCGCGCCCCTCGAGGAACTCACGCAGCCCCAGCTCTCCGGAGACGCTGCCGACCAGCTGGCCGGGCTCGAAGCCGAGGGCCTCGGGCGTGGGCGCGCTCTGGCCGTCGGGATAGCTCTCGATCCTCGGCACCTCGTCGCGCGCGTAGGACGGCGGGTAGCCGTCGACCGGGTCGTCATAGAGCACGCAGAGAACGGTCGCCATGGCTAGACCACCTTCTCACCGATCAGGCTCTGGGCGCAATCGACGACGGTCTCCTCGACCGGGCGAGGAGACCAGCCGAGCAGCGTCCTGGCCTTCTCGCTCGACATCTCGACCCTCCTGCCGAGCTGGCCGACGATCGAGCGGATACTCGGGTCGAAGATCGCCATCCCGCGCACCAGCAGATCGGGGACGGCCCGCTTCGGCACCTTCGGGGCGTCCGCCCCGAGGCGGTCGCGCAGCACCGCGGCGACCTCCGACATCCACCAGAACTCGTTCACCGCGATGAAGCGCTCGCCACCGGCCTCGGCAACCGTCATCGCCCTGATCTGCATGTCGGCGACGTCGCGGACGTCGACGATGCTGTACCCGAGCCGCGGCGTCCCCGGCATCCCCTTCAGCAGCCGCTCGATCAGTTCGAGGGAGAAGGAGCGGTCGTCGCTCAGCACCGGGCCGAGGATCGCGCCGGGATTGACGACCGCCAGCTTCTCGAGCGCGCCTTGCTCCCGGGCGAAGTCCCAGGCGGCTCGCTCGGCGATCGTCTTCGAGCGCGTGTAGGGCGTCAGCTTGGGGTTGTCCGCGTCGGTCCAGGTCTCCTCGGTGAGCGGCTCGGACGCGCGGCTCGTGCTGCCGCCGACGGCGGCGACCGAGGACGTGACGACGACGCGCTCGACCCCGGCACCAAGCGCCGCGCGCAGCACCCGCAGCGTCCCTTCCCGCGCCGGCACGATCAGCTCGTCGGGGTCCTTCGGCTGCACCGGCGGAAACGGGGAAGCGACGTGCATGACGTAGTCACAGCCGTTCACGGCCTGCTCCCAGCCGTCGTCACTGGATAGATCCGCGGCCAGCACCGAGAGCTTGTCGCCGACGTCGACCTCGGGGGCGATCCTGGCTCGGACCTCCGCCTCGCGCGAGAGATCCCGCACGGTCGTGCGCACCCGGTAGCCGCGGCGCAACAGCTCGACCACACACCAGCCCCCGAGGTACCCCGAGCCGCCGGTGACGAGAACCGTACTCATCTGTGTCTGCGATCCGTCCAACTCAACCTCCCCGAAAGTGCACGATCTGAGACCCTACGCCCTCGTTCGCAGACGACGAGGCTGAGGGGAGATCATGCGCTGGTCCATTCGCATCCTGCTTACCGTCGCGGCCTGTCTGGCCGTACCCGCCGCGGCCCAGGCGGCCGCACCGTTCACCGCCGGATCCGGCGCTGGCCCGACTGTGGCCGTCGGCCCCGACGGGACCGGCCACGTCGTCTGGGTGACGACCGAAAGCGACGTCAAGATCGGCTACTGTCGGATCAGCCCGGGAGCGAGCGCCTGCAACCGCACCGAGCTGATCAGCTTCCCCGGCGCCACTGACGCCAACTCGGCTGGCAAGGCCAGGGTCTTCGCGCCCGTCGCCAACAAAGTCGTGATCGTCGCCAGCTGCTGGAACTGCGGCGCCGGCGGCGTCACGGACAGGAACTATCGCTGGCTCTCGACCGACAACGGGAGCAGCTTCCCAGCGCCTCTGGAAATCGGCAACGACTTCAGGACTGAGGGCTTCGGCACCTGGCTCGAGGACGTCGGCATCTTCGTCGCCGCCAGCAGCTCGCGGGCAAAGGCCGCATTCCCAGGGGGTGAAGGCGTCCAGTACGCGACCGGCGGGACCTTCGTCTTCGGGCCGCAGGTCGTCCTCTTGCCGGGGACCGGCAAGCTGGTCGCCGCGACCAACGACCTCGACGTCGTCAAGTACGGCGTCTACGTCGGCGGCCTGTTGACGGTCGGCAGCATCAACGCGCCGGGGAACTGGCAAATCGAGAAAACGCTGCCGGCGGCCGAGGGCGACAACCGGGACACCAGCCTCACGGCCGGCCCCAACGGAGTGACTCTGGCCTACGAAGAGACGCAGTCGAACCCCGACCGGGTCGGATTGCGGCGTTTCGACTCCGGGTCCAACTCGTTCGGATCGCCCGTCTACGTCCAGGGGAACGACCCGATCGACACGAACAGCCTCCAGGAGCCGGACAGCTTCCAGGACCCGTCGGGCCGGATCCACGTCGCCTGGGTGTCGCTCTTCGGCGGCGGCCGCCTGCGCTATGTGGTCAGCGACGGGGCCGGCAACAACTTCGGCGCCGCCGCCACCCTCGCCAAATCGGAGAGCTTCAACGAGCCGGAGCTCGCGGCGGGCGGCGACGGCCGCGGCTTCGCGACCTGGACCTCGGGCTTCACCGGGCCGATCCGCGTCGTCCCGCTCGACCCGCAGGCGGAGTCAGGCTCCTCCCCGTCCACTCCTCCCGACACCATCGCTCCGGGCGTCACCGGGTTCGGCATCAGCGACACCACGCTGACCCCGGGCCAGTCCGCCAAATTCACCTTCAACTCGACCGAGGCCGGGCTTGCCGTCCTCACCTTCGAGAAGCGTTTCCTCGGCATCAAGGGGAAACGGAAAGGCAAAAAAGCCTGCCTTCCGCGAACCAAGAAACGCCTCAGCGCCCTGCGCAAACGGGCCGGCACGCCCCGTGACTTCAAAAAGCTGCTCAAGAAGAAGAAGTGCACCGGCTACCGCAAGATCGGCGAGATCCGCCAG
>DATMDR010000042.1:0-18435 GCA_035557635.1 Solirubrobacterales bacterium
GGCCGAGCAGAGCAGGACCAGCGCCTGCCAGCGCTTCTCTCTGAATTCTCCGTTGCCCTCCATCGACTGGACCCTCAGTCAAGCAAAGTCGCGCCGCCGGCTCTCAGGGATCGATCAGCCCGCGGCGGATCGCGTAGCGGACGAGCTCGACGCGGTCCCGCATCCCCAGCTTCCGCATCGCGTTGGCCCGGTGGTTCTCGACCGTCTTCTCCGAGAGATGGAGGATCGAGGCGATCTGCCTGGTGGTGTTGGCCTCTGCCACCAGCTTGACGATCTCCTCCTCCCGCGGCGTCAGCTCCTCGTCGCCGGAGGAGCCGCGCTCCAGCACGTCCCTGATCAGGGTCCGCTGCGCCTCCGGGGTGAGGAAGGGCTCGCCCCTCTCGACCGCGCGGATCGCCTCCAGCAGGTCGGTGTCCGCCTGGGTCTTGAGCACGTAACCGGAAGCCCCGGCCTTCAGCGCCTCGAACAGGTAGCGCTCGTCGTCGTGCATCGAGAGGATCAGCACCGCGACCTCGGGCGCCTGTTGCTTGATCTCACGGGTCGCCTGCAGCCCGGTCAGCTTCGGCATCTTCACGTCGAGGATCGCCAGGTCCGGCCGCTCCCTGATCGCCAGCTCGCGCGCCTCGGCCCCGTCGGCCGCCTCGCCGACCACCTCGATATCCCCCTGCTGCTCCAGCAACAACCGGATCCCGGAGCGGACGATCCCGTGGTCGTCGGCGATCAGGACTCGCATGCGCCCCAGTCTCCCAGCCCGATGAGATCTAGCCGGGGACCGTGAGGCGGATCGTGGTTCCCGCTTCGGGGCGGGACTCGATCGTCAGCTCACCCCCGGCCAGCAGCGCTCGCTCGCGCATCCCGGCTATCCCGAGCCCGCTCTCGGAGTCGTCGAAGGCGAAGCCGCGGCCGTCGTCGGCGACCTCGAGCTCGACGCCGCCGTCCTCGCGGCGACGCAGGGCGACCGTGACGTGCCCGGCGTCGCTGTGCCTCGCGGCGTTGGAGAGGGCCTCCTGGGCGACCCGGTAGACGACGAGCTGGGCGTCGCCGCCGAGGTCGGAGAAGTCGCCGTCGGCGGCGAACGTCGCCTCGAAGTCGGCGCGTGAGAGTTGCTCGACCTGCCCGGCCGTCGCCGCCGCCAGGCCGAGGTCGTCGAGCGCGGTGGGGCGGAGCTGGCGGGCGAGCGAGAGCAGCTCGCGCATCGCTTGGTTGGCGAGCGCCTTGGTCTCGGCCAGCTGCGCCTCCAGCTCGGGGGGCGCCGCCTCGCGGGCGGCCTCGAGCCGCAGCAGCAGTCCGGTCAGCGACTGGTTGACCTCGTCGTGGAGGTCGCGCGCGACCCGCGCCCGCTCCTCCTCCTGGGCCCGCAGCGCCACCGTGCCGGCGCGCCGCCGCTCCGCTTCCAGCCGCCGCAGCATCCGCAGGAAGGCGAGCTCGAGCCGCTCCACCTCCTCCGACTCGCCGACGCCGTCGATCGAGGCGGGGAGGGCCTGGCCCGGGCTGCTCAGGTCGACCTTCTCCATGTCCTCGATCAGCTGCTCCAGCGGCGCAAAGCGCCGCCGCAGCGCGATCAGGCTGGCCGCGAGCACGATCACGACGATCGCCAGCACGACGATGACTAGGGTCGCCACAGGGCGAGAATAGGGGTTGGCCCCTATGGGAAGTTTCGCCTGCAAGCGGGATGATTCCCGCAGCTAGTCACTCGACAGAGGAGAAGCACGGCGATGAAGACCACGAGAGAGTCCACCTTCGGCGCGACGCTGCGCACGACGGTCCTGCTGGCGTCCCTTACCGGCCTGCTCGTCCTGATCGGCGCCCTGATCGGCGGGCCCAGCACGGCCGCGCTCTTCCTCGGGATCGGGCTCCTGATCAACCTCGGCTCCTACTTCTTCAGCGACAAGCTGGCGCTGAAGATGAGCCGCGCCGAGCCGCTCGAGGAGTCCGAGGCGCCGCGCCTCTACCAGGTGATGCGGGAGCTGACGACCCGCGCCGGCCTGCCGATGCCGCGCCTCTACATGATCCCCCAGGACCAGCCCAACGCCTTCGCCACCGGGCGCAACCCGAAGAACGCCGCCGTCGCGGTCACCCGCGGGATCACCAAACTGCTCTCCGAGGACGAGCTGCGCGGCGTGCTCGCGCACGAGCTCGCGCACGTCAAGCACCGCGACATCCTGATCCAGTCGGTCGCCGCGGCGATCGGCGGCGCGATCACCTACATCGCCTACATGCTGATGTGGTTCGGGGGCGAGGACGAGTCGCCGCTCAGCCTGGTGGCATCACTGGCACTGGTCCTGCTGGCGCCGATTGCGGCCTCGATCATCCAGCTCTCGATCTCGCGCCAGCGTGAGTACGCGGCCGACGCCGGCGGCGCCCAGATCTGCGGCAACCCCGAGTCGCTTGCCAGCGCCCTGCTGCGCCTGGAGCAGGGGGCGGAGGCGATCCCGATGCAGGTCAACCAGGCGGCCGAGCCGCTCTACATCGTCAAGCCCTTCTCCGGCGGCGGTCTCACGAGACTCTTCTCGACCCACCCGCCGATCGAAGAGCGGGTCAAGAGGCTGCGCCAGATGCGCCCCAGCCTCGGCTAATCCGGCGTCGACCAACAACCTGAAAGGGCCGGCGAGACGCCGGCCCTTCTGTGTGGAACTGCGCGGCCGCAACGTTCGGTCCGTACGCTGTTTAGGAACTACACTGGACGCATAGCGGATAGGTGGGGTTTCCGATAGCGGGGAAAGGCGAGTGAGGGAGCAGCGGGGCAGGCGAGCGTTGGTGATTCTGGCGGCGAGCGTCGCCGTGCTCGTGGGCGCGCCCCCGGCCTCCGCGGTGGGGCCGCCTCTGGTCCTCGACACCTGGGTGACCGAAGTCACCCCGACGAGCGCCAGGCTGCGGGCCGAAATCGACCCCAACGACTTCGCCACCACCTACCGCTTCGAGTACATCAGCGAGGCGGCGTTCCAGGCAAACCTGGACGCGACCCCACCCCGTGATGGGTTCTTCGGCGCCGCCAAAGCCCCGTCGGGCAAAGAGAAAGCAGTCGTGGGGTCGACAGTGGTCGAGATCGTCAGTGGCCTCGCTCAGGTGACCACCTATCGCTACCGAGTGGTGGCGACCAACTCGGCCGGCACGACGATCGGGCAGGAAAAGGCCTTCACCACGGAGCCGTTCGCAACCGCCTTCCGCCTCCCGGACAACCGCGGCTGGGAGATGGTCTCGCCGGTCGACAAGAACGGCGGCGCCGTCGCTGCACCGGGATCGATCTTCGGCGGCGGCGCCTTCCAGGCGGCCGCGGCCGGTGGCGCCGTCACCTATAGCTCAAGTAGCTCCTTCGGCGGCGCGAAAGGTGCTCCGCCGGCCTCGCAGTACATCTCTCGCCGCACCGCCAACGGCTGGGTCACCGAGAACGTTTCCGCGCCGCTGGAGTCCGCCGCCTACGGCGACGAGCCGGACGGCGCCCCGTACCGGCTCTTCTCCTCGAGCCTCTCGCGCGGGCTCCTCTTCGGCGGCCTGCCCTGCCGGGGAGACATCGAAGGCTGCCCCGCGCCCAACCCCGTGCTGCCGGGCACGGGCGCCCCGCCGGGCTACATGGCCTACTACCTGCGCGAGAGCGCGAGCGGCGTCTTCACCTCGCTGTTGAGCGCCGCCGATCTCGCCCACACCGCGGTCGAGCCGGAGCACTTCGAGGTCTCCTTCGCGGCCGCCAGCCCGAATCTCTCCCACGTCGTGCTCTCCAGCTGCGCCGCGCTCACCGCGAACGCGACGGAGGTCGCCGACGGACCGGGGAAATGCGACCCCGATGCCCAGAACCTTTATGTCCGCTCCTCCGCCGGCCTGAGCCTGGTCAACCTCCTGCCGGGTGAGGTGACAGGAGCCCCGGGGGCGGAGGTCGCTGCAGTGGTCGGCGCGGTCTCCGCGGACGGCGCCAGGGTCTACTGGACGCAGGGGGGAGGCCTCTACCTGCGCCAGGGCGCGGAGACCCTGGCGGTCGACGACTCGGTGGGGAGCGGGGGGACCTTCGAGACCGCGTCCAGCGACGGAGGAATCTCCTTCTTCTCTAAGGGAGGGCACCTATATCGCTTCGCGGCGGCGACGGAAGCGGTGACGGATCTCACCCCTGGGGGAGGAGTCGCCGGCGTGCTCGGGGCCTCGGCGAGCGGCGACTCCGTCTACTACCAAGACGCCTCCGCCCTGAAGCGCTGGCGCGTAGGCGCGACGACAACGATCGCGCCGGGCGCCGACGCCGCCGCGCCGGCGAACTTCCCTCCGGCGACCGGCACCGCCCGTGTCAGCCCCGACGGCGAGCACCTCGCCTTCCTCTCCGCCGCTGAGCTCACTTTGCTCGACAACGCCGGGCAGGTGCAGGTCTACCTCTACGGCCCCTCCGCCGGGGGCGGAGCTCCGGGCCTGGTCTGCGCCTCCTGCAAGCCGAACGGCGAACGCTCGCTGGCGCCGTCCTCGATGCCGGGCGCCCTCGTCAACGGCTCGACCCGCGCGTACCGCCCCCGGGCACTCTCCGCCGCCGGCACGCGGCTCTTCTTCGAGACCAGCGACGAGCTGGTGATCGGCGACACCAACTCCCACCTGGACGTCTACCAGTGGGAGGCGAGCGGCACCGGGGACTGTCAGCTCTCACCCGGCTGCATCAGCCTGATCTCCAACGGCAGGAGCACCGAGGACAGCCTCTTCATCGACGCCTCCGAAAGCGGAGCCGACATCTTCTTCACCACCAACGAGTCCTTGATCGAGCCAGATCCGGGCTCGGTCGACCTCTACGACGCCAGGGTGAACGGTGGCTTCCCGCAGCCGAACAGGCCGATTCCCTGTGTCGGCGACTCCTGCCAGGCGCTGCCCTCACCGCCCGACGATCCCACTCCGGCGACCCTGATCGAGACCTCAGGCAACCCTCCGCCTCGTTTCGTCAAAGAACGCAGGAAACGCAGGTCGCGGAAGGGAAGGGGCAAGCGGAAAGGCCACCAGAAAGGCGCTCGCGACAAAGGCAGCCGCAACAAGAGTCGGGGAGCGCGGGGGCGGTGACTCGCCTCCTTCCCCTCTGCATCGCTCTTGTCGCGATGGCAGCTGTGCCCGCCTCCGCCGGCGCCATCGGCTTCCTCCCTGGCGAGGAAGGCTATGACGCGCAGGTGCTCGACGAGGGCGGCCAGGTCGCGAAAGATGCGGGCTCCCACCCGGTGGCCCTGACCTTCGAGCTCAACTTCAAACCGGACGGCGGCGGTGCGCCCTTCCCCGAAGACGACCTCCGCGACCTGAGCCTCGAGCTGCCGCCGGGGCTAGTCGAAAACCCGCGGGCCGTCCCGGCCTGCTCCGACGCGCTCTTCCACACGCCTCGTTCCTCGCCTTTCGAAGCGAGCCTCGCGGGCGAGGACTGCCGGGACAGGAGCCAGATCGGGATCGCCACGCTGCGTTCCTCCCGCGGTGGGGGAGAGACCCGCACCTTCGGCGTCTTCAACCTCTCGCCGCCGCCCGGCGCGCCGTCGCAGTTCGGGCTCAACCCCTATGGCAGCCCGATCGTCTTCACCCCGCGGATACGTCAGGCCGATGGGGAATACGGCCTCACCCTTGAGACCCGGAACACCGCACAGCTGGTCGGTATCGAGGGCCTCGCCCTGACGATCTGGGGGACGCCCTGGTCGCTTCTCCACGACGCCCAGCGCGGCGACTGCCTCAACGCCCTCGAGCCCGGCTTCGGCTGGGCGAAATGCTCGGTCGGGCGGCCTGCCAAAACTCCCGCCACCGCCTACCTGACCCTGCCGACGTTCTGCGACGCGCCGCTCCATTTCGCCGCCGCCGCGACCTCGTGGCAGCAGCCGGGGGAGGCGACTGCGACGGCGGAGTCGCCTCCGCTCAAAGGGTGCTCTGCGCTCGTCTTCGACCCGAAACCGGCCGCCCGGCTCACGGACCCGCGCACCTCCTCTCCCTCCGGCTACACCTTTGACATCAACGTCGACACGAGCGGCGTCTCCGATCCCCTGCGGCGAGCGCCCACCCCACTAAGAAGGGCGGTCGTCACCCTCCCCGAGGGGGTCACGATCAATCCCTCGGTCGGTGCCGGCCTCGGGGTCTGCACGCCGGCCCAGTACGCGGCGGAGACGCCCTCCTCTCCTCCCGGGGCGGGCTGCCCGAATGAATCGAAGATCGGCGACTTCACCGTCCGCAGCCCGCTGATCTCCGGCCCTATCCAGGGGGCGATCTTCCTCGCGGCTCCTTTCGACAATCCCTTCGACTCGCTGATCGCGCTCTACCTGGTGGCGAAGTCGATCGACCGCGGCATCCTGGTCAAGGTGGCCGGCGAGCTGCGCGCCGACCCCTCGACCGGGAGGCTGACGGGGGTCTTTGACCGGCTGCCGCAGATCCCCTACTTCCAGCTCAGCATGCACTTCCGCGAAGGCCAGCGCAGCCCCCTGGCCACCCCGGGCGCCTGCGGCGCCATCGCCACCGAGGCCAACCTGACGCCCTGGCGCGACGCGAGCCTGGTCAAACTCTTCTCGCTGCCGGCCTCGATCACAGCGGGGCAGGGGGGAGGGCCGTGTCCGCAGGGGCTGGCGCCGTTCGCCCCTCAGGCCAAAGGCGGCACCCTCAACTCCCAGGCCGGCGCCTACACGCCCTTCTACCTGCACCTGACGAGGACCGCCGTCGAGCAGGAGATCGTCTCCTACTCCGCCCAGCTGCCGCCGGGCCTGCTGGGCAAGATCGCCGGCATCCCCTACTGCCCCGACGCGGCGATCGCGGCGGCGGCGACGCGCAGCGGGGTGGCCGAGCGCGATGCTCCGTCCTGCCCCGAGGCGAGTCGGATCGGGCGCACCGTCGCCGGCTACGGCGTCGGCTCGGTCCTCTCCTATGCCCCCGGCGGGCTCTACCTCGCCGGCCCCTACCGCGGCTCCTCCTTCTCGGTGGTGGCGATCGACTCGGCCCTGGTCGGGCCCTTCGACCTCGGCGTCGTCGTTGTGCGCTCGGCGATTCGCGTCGACCCGCGGACCGCACAGGTCTCGATCGATGCCACCGGCACCGACCCGATCCCCCACATCGTCCAGGGCATCCCGATCCACCTGCGCGACGTCCGCGCCTACATCGACCGCCCGCAGACCACGCTCAACCCGACCAGCTGCGAACGCTTCACCCTGGCCTCGGCCCTAAACGGGGCCGGCGCGCGCTTCGCCGACCGCAGCGACGACACGCTGGCAACCGCCACCGCCCCCTTCCAGGCTTTCAACTGCGGCGCGCTCGGCTTCAAACCGCGCATGTCCCTCAGATTGAAGGGCGGGACCAAACGCGGCCGCCATCCCTCGCTTCGCGTCGTGGTCAGGCCACGGCCGGGCAACGCCAACATCGCCGCGGCTCAGGTGACCCTGCCCTCCTCGCTCTTCCTCGACCAGGACAACATCGTCGAGATCTGCACCAAAGCGAGGTTCGCCGCCGAGAACTGCCCTCCCAGCTCGGCCTACGGCCGGGCGCGCGCCTTCACCCCGCTGCTGGAGAAACCACTGGAAGGCCCGGTCTACCTCCGCTCCTCCGAGAACCCCCTGCCCGATCTCGTCTTCGCCCTCGAGGGACAGGGGATCGACGTCGACGTCGCCGGGCGGATCGACGCGGTCGGCGGCGGCCTGCGCGGCACCTTCGACGTCATCCCCGACGCCCCCGTGACCAAGTTCACGCTGAGGATGTACGGGGGCAAGCGGGGACTGCTCGTCCTGGCGACGAGGAACTTCTGCTCGAAGCCGCGGTTCGCCAAAGCGAGGTTGCGTGGGCACAACAACCGGGGCTGGATCTTTCGCCCGCAGGTGAAAGCGAAATGCGGCAAGAGGAGGGGAGGTCGGAGATGAGGGCGAGGGCGCTTGCGGGCTGCCTGTTCTGCGCGCTGTTCCTGGCGGTTGCGATCGGCCCCGCCACGGCTCAGGGCGCCAGGGAGCTGCTCACGGAAACGGCGGTCCAGACCACGTTCTGCAAACACAAAGACTGCGATGAACCGACCCCGGCCGAACTCCTGAACCCGGTTCCGCCGCCCGAAGGGCAGGTCGAAGGTCCCTGCGGGCTGGCCGTGGACGCCGGCGGTCGTCTCCTTCTTTCCGACTACCACCACAACACGGTCAACTTCTTCGCCGGCCCGGAACTCATGTTCTCCGGGCAGACCGCCGGCGGCGCCGTGCCGCCGGAGGGTCCGTGCGGGCTTGCCGCCGGGCCCGGCGGCGCCCTCTACGTCAACGTCTGGCACCAGCGGGTGGTCAGGCTCGAGCCGACCGTCCAGGTCTTCGACACCGACAGCTCGACTGGCGTCGTGGTCGACCCGCCCGACGTTTACGTTGCCGATCCGAACGCCCATCGGGTCGATGTCTATAAAGACTCCTTTTCGCCCAGCGCTTCTCGCCTCTCCTATGGCGTCTTCTCTGGAGAAGACCCCCAGGCGATCGCTGTGGATCAGTCCAACGGCGACCTCTACGTCATCTCCTCAACCGGCGACACCGTTTCGCGCTTCAACTCCAGCGGCTTGCCTAAAAACTTCACTGCCGGCCCTAATGCCGGCGCCAGCACGTTGACTGGCTTCGGCTTCACGGAACCGACCGCTAGCCAGATCGCAATCGACAACTCGGGCGGCCCCGCCGACGGCAGTATCTATGTCACCAACAGCCAGAGCAACAAAATCGAGATCTTCGCTACCGACGGCATGCCGCTTGGCGCTCTCGATGGCTCCAGCACCCCGTCCGCCAATTTCAGCGAACCCTGCGGCGTTGCCGTCGATCAGTCGAGTGGCGATCTCTATATCGGTGACTTCTTCAGCGAACAAATCTGGCGCTACTCCCCTTCGGGGGGAGCAATCGAAGAGACGGACTACTCCGGAGGCATCGCTACCTCGATCGTCCCCTGTCAGATGGCGGTCTCCGTCGAAAACCTCTACGTCGCCTATTACGCCAACGAAGGGCCGACGCGGAAATACTCGACTTCGGCGTTTACCAAAGCCGTCCCATTCGTATCCGGCTCCGACTTCTTCAAAGGCTTCGCGGTGGCCACCGACCCTTCCAACGGCGATATTTACCTCGATAGAGGCAACCAGGTCGAAGTCTTCAACTCCAGCGGCTCCCTTCTCTACAAATTCGGCTTGGGCGATTTCTCCGCGTCGGCCGGAGTCGCGGTAAGAGCGAGCGGCGACGTTTACGTCAACAACCGCACCTACGTTGCGGTCTACGAGCCGTCGGGGGCGCCGGTGCTGGACGGGGGGGAGCCGCTCAAAATCGGTCTCGGCAGCCTCGGCGACGGCTACGGGGTGGCGGTCTCCGGCGGCAGGGTCTACGTGCCCGACGCGGCCGACCAGACGGTGAAGGTCTACGAACCCGCCGTCGACCCGCTTGTCCCGGTCGCGGCGATCGGGTGCTTCAACTCCTTGGTCGACGCGGCGATCACGGTCGACCCGACCAACGGCAACCTGCTGGTGGTCGACAACCTCAAACCGGGGTTTGAACATCCCCAGGCCGCAATCTTCGAATTCGACTCGGCGGGGGCGTTCCTCGACCGCTTCGTCGGGCCGGTCCACGGCGAACCCTCCGGGATCGTGGTCGATCCCGCCACCGGCGTCCTCTTCGTCACCGACGGCAACGGCGAACTGTCGAACGTCTTCGCCTACGGCCCGTTCGAATCGGGGGGCGGGTCCGAACTCGAATGTCCGCTCGAGGGCGAGGATGCCCTGGGCGGCGCTGGCGGGGCTCAGGGCGCCGGGATCGCGACGGGCGCGTCCTCCGTCGCCGTCGCCAGGCCACCCACCTTCGTAGGCCCGCGACGCTCGACCAAGCGCTCCCGCAAGAAGGCGAGGCGGGGGAGGGGCCGGGTCGCCGTCGGGACCGCCGTAGCGCTGCCTGGCCGCGCCCACCGTTGACCTGGGCGTATTTAAGAACTAGCCTGTACGCGTAACGGATTGTTTGTATTGCGACCATGGCCAAAGCCAGCCCCAGATCCAAATCCACGGGCCCGCGCCGCCTCCCCCGCGGGCGGCACGCTCTCGCTCCTGAGGAAGTGGCGCGGGATCAGCGCGAGCGCCTGCTCGCCGCCGTGCCGGGCGTCGTCGCGGAGAAGGGCTACGAAGCGACGTCGGTCGCCGACATCGTCAAAGCGGCCGCCGTCTCGCGCAATGCCTTCTACAAGAGCTTCAAGGACAAGCAGGACTGCTTCGCGACGGCTCACGAGGCGGGGCACGAGCGCCTGCTCGAAATTCTCACCGTGCCCTGTGGCGACGATGGCGCCGGGATCGAGGAGCGGGTCGAGCGCTCTCTCTCAGCCGCACTCGACGCGCTTGCCTCCGAGCCCGAGGTCGCGCGTCTGCTCTTCGTCGAGGCGCCCTCGGCGGGGGAGGAGATTGCCCTCCGCTACCACGAGTGGCTGAAGCGCTACGGCACCCTGCTGCGCGCTGCTGCCCCCGACTTGCCACCCCAGTCGATACCTGCACCTGAGGTCGAGGGTGTGATCGTTGGCGGCATCGCCTCCCGGGTCGCCAGCGAGGTATTGCAGGGCCGCGCCAAGAAGCTACGCGACCTCACCGGCCCACTGGTCGAGTATGTCCTCGCCTTCTACCGCCTCAGCGAGCCCGGCCCCCAAGAGGGCCGCGTCATCGCCCTCGATCAGGAGCCGGCCCAAGCCGCCGAGCTCTTCGAAGCCCGCCGCCGCCAAGCCGGCGCTTAGCGCCCAAGGCGGCACTCTCGCGCAGCTACGACCGCGACGCCGCGCTCAGCGGCCGAGGCGCTTAGCCATACCGCGTGCGTCTCTTGACAATCACGTACCTCCATGTTTACACTCCCGCCTGTCTTCTCAAAGGTACGAAGACGGTATAGCTGAAGCACCAGCAGGGAAACAGGGACAACAGAGCCTCGCGGGAGCGCCGCCCAGGGAAGCGGCCAGCAAAGGGCTCACGGGACAAGGAGAGAGATTTCGATGTTCTCGACGCTACGCACGCGGTTTGGCATCCCGGGAGTCATCTCGGTCATCGCCCTAGTCTTCGCCTTGGTAGGAGGCGCCTTCGCCGCCGACAACCTCGGCGGCTCAGGTAACGGCGCCACCGCCTCGGCCAAAAAAGCCTTGAAAGGACCGAAAGGGGCCAAAGGGGCAAAAGGCGCCACCGGTGCAGCAGGCCCCGCCGGTCCCGCCGGTCCCGCTGGGCCCCAGGGTCCCGCCGGTCCTGCTGGCACACCCGGCGCCAACGGGACAAACGGCGCCGCCGGAGCGCCCGGCGCCGCCGGCAAGACCGTCCTCAACGGCGAAGGCTCGCCGGCCGCCTCGCTTGGTACCACCGGCGACTTCTACATCGACACCGAAGTGTCCGAGATCTACGGCCCGAAGGAAGCCGGGAGTTGGGGCAGCCCCACTGCGCTGGTAGGGGAACCGGGCGAAGACGGAGAACCATGGACCGTGGGTGGGACCCTGCCGCCGGGCGAGACTCTTACAGGTGCGTGGGGAGCATCTATAGGGGCGGAAGAATTCAGCCCGGCACCCATCTCGTACACGATCCCGCTTGCTGCCGCACTGCCTGACGCGAATGTACACATCATAAAAAAAGCACCTAATCCTAACTGTCCAGGCCCTGGACAAGCTGCACCGGGGCATCTGTGTGTGTATGTGTCAGCTGAATTGGAAATAAGCATCTTGGCGACCAGCACCGTCGATGGAGGAGGACCCGGGAACTCGCCACAAGGGGTAATTCTCGCGGTGGAAGGGTCCCCAGGGGGCTGGGTCTACGGCCACTGGGCGGTAACCGCTCCCACTTCATAGTTGACGCGGCTTGGTCCGGCCGGGTTCTTCCTGGCCGGACCGGTCTCGTCGTCAGGCCTTCTAACAGTCAAATGGAATCTCTATGACTAATCACTTGAACCCACACCAAGCGCGGACCGCTCACCGGCCGCAGTTCCTTCTCGTTGCCTTGCTTTTCGGCGTGGTGGGCCTCCTCGCCTACTCCGCCCAAGCCCACGCCGCCCCGCCGGTCCTCTGGGAGAAGTGCCCTACCGGTTCTGCGGCCGGAGAGTGCTTTGTTCCCCGAGGTCTCGCCTCAGACCCAAGCAGCGGCCACCTCTACGTAGCCAACCAAGAGAACCGACGCATTGAGGAGTTCGACGTCTGGGGTACCTTCCTTCGTGCCTTCGGCTGGGGTGTGGTCGATGGCTCTCCCGAGCTGCAGACCTGCGACGAGCTGACCGAGTGCTTGCCGGGTCTTTCGGGAAGTGGCACAGGGGAGTTCAAAGGATATGGAGCACAGGGAGTAGCGGTCGACGGTGAGCACGATGTCTATGTAGTCGACTTGCTTAATCAACGCGTGCAGAAGTTCGATCTTGCCGGCTCCGAGCCAGCCTTCGAGTGGATGGTCGGCGGAGGGGTCAACCAGGGTCCCAATAACCCAGGTAACCTCTGCACCGCCGCCCATATCGACAATGGCGATACATGCGGCGCCGGCAGCGAAGGTTCTGTTCCAGGCCAGTTCGGCTGGCCGGTATCAGCCATTGGCAGCAACGTCGCCGTCGATACCGCCGGCACCGCGACCGCCGCCGACGACATCCTCTACGTCGGCGACGAGGGCCGGATCCAGGAATTCGATACCGACGGCACCTACCATGGCGAGATCGCCCTGGCGGGGGAGACGGTTCAGTCGCTTGCCGTCGACCCAAGCAGCGGCGACCTCTACGTCGCATTCAAAAACAAAGGTTTCGTCAACGGTGAAGCAAATCCGCCCAACGTTCACCGAATAGATCCCCTCACGGGAAGCACCACTGACACGCTCGCAGCTGGCATCCCCAGGGCCCTGGCGGTTGATCCAGAGGGCACTGTGTATGTGTTCGATGACGAGGCTCCAGGCAATACACTCGAGCCTGGCAATCACATCGTGCGGATCCTCGAGTTCGACTCTACCGGCAACAAAATCGGAGTCTTCGACCAGAACAAAGAGCCGTTCGTCTTTGACAGATTCGATGATTCCACCGGTCTCGCGATCGGCACGGCCTGCGGGCTCGACGGCGACGAGCTCTACCTGTCGAACGCCAATTTCTCCAACAGCTTCGTCCGCGCCTACGGCCCGCCGCCAGACCCCAACCTCTGCCCGCCGCCCGCGAACCCGCCGACAATCGCCGACTCCTTCGCCCTCTCGGTCGAGACCGACGCGGCGACGCTGAAGGCGCAGATCAACCCCCGCTTCTGGCCCGACGCCACCTACTACGTTCAGTACGGGAGCGCCGATTGTTCGTTGGGCGGCTGTGCCTCCGAGCCTGTGCCACCCGGCACGGACCTGACCGACGATGTCATCGACGCCAACCTCCCCGCCGAGGTCGAGCTCAGCGGCCTGGAGCCCGACACCACCTATCACTACCGCTTCGTCGCCCAGAGCAGCGGCGGCGGGCCGGTCTTCGGCCCGGACCAGACCTTCACGACCTTCCCCGAGCCAGCTGCCCCGAAGACAGACTGCCCCAACCAGGCGCTTCGCACCGGCCCCTCTGCCGCCCTGCCCGATTGCCGCGCCTATGAGCTTGTCTCGCCGTTGGAGAAGGACGGCGGCATCAACGTCGGCGCCTGGGAAGCTGAGAACTTCAACCAGGCCGCACCCGAGGGCGGGGCCTTCTCCTACTCATCCAAGCACGCCTTCGCCGACCCGGCCTCCTCGGACTGGACCAGCCAGTACCTCGCCAAGCGCGACCCTGCGGCGGGCTGGCAGAGCCGCTCCCTCAACCCGCCCCGCTTCGGCCTCTCCCACTACAACTTCGCCCGCCAGATGCCCCACATGCAGGGCCTCAGCGAGGACCTCTGCCTCGCCTTCTTCGTCAACGAGACCGAAAACCCGGTTGCCGCCGGCGACCAGGCCGGCTACCCGGATCTCTACCGGCGCCGCAACTGCGAGGAGCCCCAGGGCTTCGAGACCCTCACCATCGCACCACCCAAAAACCCTCCCGCCAACAAAGTAGACACGTACTGGCCGCGCGTGCAGGGCTTCAGCGCCGACGGCTCGAAGGTCTTCCTGCGCGCCAATGGCGAACTGCTCCCCACCTCCCCCACCGGCAACATCCTCTCCCTCTACCTATACAACGAAGGCGCCCTGCGCCTGGTCAGCGTCCTGCCCAGTCCGGGGGGCACCAAACCCGGCGCTGCCGCGACCACTCACTCTTCGCTCGGCACCCCCGAGGGACCAGAACTGAAAGCTGAGCGCAGTACCCTCGCCCGCGCCGTCTCCGAGGATGGCTCGCGCGTCTACTGGACGGCCACCGACAATACCCAACCACCTAGTGGCTCCGGCTTCTTCGCTGGCAGCCGCATCTACCTCCGCCTAAACCCCGACCGCGCCCAGAGCCCGATCGCAGATGGCGAGTGCACCAAAAAGGCCGACCGCGCCTGCACACTGGCGGTTTCAGAGACCGTCGACCCCGGCCCAGCGCACTTCTGGACCGCCACCCCCGACGGCTCGCGGGCTCTGTTCAGCTTCGATGGCACAAAAGGCAGCCTCAGCAGCCCCCACGGCGGCGAGCTCTACCTCTACGACCTGGCGAGCGAGAGCTCGAGCTTGATCGCGGGAGGGTTGGCCGATGACGATTTCATCAAAGGTCGTGGTGGCGTACTCGCCTCTTCCGAGGATCTCTCGCGTATCTACCTAGTCTCCACCGAGGTGCTCGACGCCGGCGCCGACGCCGGGGAGCAAAACCTCTACCTCTACGAGCAGGGCTCGGGCCTTTCCTTCATCGCCACGCTCGGCGGCGGTGCCGCCGATAGGAGCAGCTACAGCGCCCGTCCTTTCGAGCATTTGGCCCACGCCACTGCCGACGGCGAGGTTCTCGTCTTCATGTCGCAAGCCCCTTTGACCGGGGTTGAGAACACCGACGCGATAAGCGGCGAGGCCGATGGCCAGGTCTTCCGCTACGAGGCCGCCACCGACCAGCTGCGCTGCGTCTCCTGCAACCCGACCGGAGCGCGGCCGGACGGTCGTCTTGTAGGCCCTCCATTGCAAGGTACGCCTCCTCCCTGGCTCGCCGCCCGCATCCCCGGCTGGGAGTACGCCCTGCACGAGTCTCGCGTCCTCTCCGATGACGGCTCGCGCCTCTTCTTCGAAAGCTTCGACCGCCTCCTGCCCCAAGACGAAAACGGCAAGGCCGACGTCTACCAGTGGCAGGCGCCCGGCACTGGAGATTGCGAGCCCACAGACCCGAGCTTCTTCGCCGCCAACGGCGGTTGCCTCAGCCTGGTCTCAAGCGGCCAAGGGGAGAGCGACTCCTCCTTCCTCGACGCCTCCGCCACGGGAGATGACGTCTTCATCGGCACCGACCAGGACCTGGTCTCCGTCGACGAAGACCTGCGCGACGTCTACGACGCCCGCGTCGGCGGCGGCTTCGCTTACCCGCCGGTGCCGCCGCCCTGCCTGGGCGATGCCTGCCAGGGCGCTGCTGCCGCGGCGCCGAGCACCCCCTCCGCGGGCTCCGCGGTCTTCTCCGGCCCGCCCAACCAGGGCAAAGACCGCGGCGGGCCCAAGGGCTGCCCGAAAGGCAGGCGCAAGGTGAGGCGCGGGGGCAAAGTGCGCTGCGTGAAACCCCGGCGGCGAGCCGCCAGCCAGAGGGGGAGGGCAAAGCAATGAGCATCGTGATCCCGCATCGCCTCACACGAGCGCTGCTGGCGCTCTGTGTGCCACTCCTGCTGGCAATCGGTTCACCGGCGAGCGCCCAGGCCGCTTTCGGCTTCAGCGACCTCGAGGTCACTCTCACCGACCCAGGCGATGCGCCTGTTACCCAGGCCGGCTCCCACCCCTACGCCTTCACCACCGACTTCGACCTCAACACCATCCCCAGTCCCGACGACCCGCCCGACCCGACCCGCCTGACCATCCCCGAGGGGGAGTTGAAGGACCTGAGCGCAGAGCTGCCGGTGGGCCTGATCGGCGATCCCTCCGCCGTTCCCACCTGCCCCTACGCGACCTTCGTCGCTGGCTCCGAATCCGGCTCCGGCAAACAGTGCCCGGCCTCGAGCATCGTGGGGATCTCCAAAATAACCACCGGAACCGGGGTCAGCCCTTACACCCAAGAAATCTACAACCTCGCCCCCGCCTCTGGTCAGGCTGCTCGGTTCGGCTTTATCCCGGTCGGGATCCTGCCGGTTTCGATCATCGCCACGGTGAGTCCCGAGCCGCCCTACCGCATCATCGCCACGGTCGAGAACGTCTCCCAAGCCTCCTTCGTCTACTCCTCGCGGGTGACGATCTGGGGCAACCCCGCCGACCCAGCTCATGACGCCGAGCGGGGCGGTCCCGCCGGCGTCCCCGAGAAGGCCTTCCTGACCATGCCGCGCTCCTGCCCGGGCGAGCCATTGGAGTTCCCCTTCTCGATCGCCTCCTGGGCCGACCCCGATACCTGGGTCGACCAGAGCACCACCGCTCCCGCCACCACCGGTTGCGAGACCCTCGGCTTCGATCCCGACGTCGGCGCCACCCCCACAACCCCCAACGCCGCCAGCCCCTCGGGCTTTGAGTTCTCGATCGACGTCGACGACCCGGGCCTTGCCGATCCTGACAGCAGCGCCGAGTCGGACTTGAAGAAGGCGGTCGTCACCTTGCCCGAGGGCCTCACGGTCAACCCCGCCTCCGCCGATGGGCTCGGCGCCTGCTCTGAGGCTCAGCTAGCTGCCGAGACCCCGTCTTCTGACTTCGGCTCGGGCTGCCCGGCCTCCTCCAAGGTCGCCTCGGTGCAGGTCGAGACGCCACTTCTGCCCAACGACCCTTTGAGCGGCTCGGTCTTCCTCGCCACCCCGTACGACAATCCTTTCGACACGCTGCTCGCCGGCTACCTGGTGATCAAGTCCCCAGAGCGCGGCGTCGCGGTCAAGCTGGCCGGAAAGATCGAGCCCGATCCCGTAACGGGACAGCTCACCGCGAGCTTCGATCAGAACCCCCAGTTCCCCTTCTCCCATCTCGAGGTCTCCTTCAAGATCGGCAACCGGGCACCCTTGATCACCCCCTCTACCTGCGGCACCTATGACGTGAAGAGCGAGCTCTACCCCTGGTCGGGCAACCCACCACTGGTCAAAACCGACAGCTTCACGATCGACCACGGCCCAGACGGCGGTGCCTGCGTGGCGGGCGATCCCAGCAAAGCGGGCAACCCCGCCGATGTCGCCGCCTTGCCCTTCGCCCCGCCCTTCGACGCCGGCACGGTGAGCCCGATCGCCGCTGCCTTCAGCCCGCTGGTGGTGAAGACATCGCGCCCCGACGGCTCCCAGGCCCTCAAGGGCTTGACCCTTGACTTGCCCCAGGGACTTACCGGCAAGCTGGCCGGGGTGGCGACCTGCTCCGATGCCGCCCTTGCTGCGGCGGCAGCAAACGGCGGCAGGGCAGAGCAGTCCGCCCCCAGCTGTCCAGCCCAAAGCCGCCTCGGCACCGTCATCGTCGGCGCCGGCGCCGGCCCGACTCCCTACCACGCCCAGGGCACCGCCTACCTAGCCGCCCCTTATAAGGGCGCCCCGATCTCGGTCGCGGTGATCACCCCCGCTGTCGCCGGTCCCTTCGACCTCGGCACCGTCGTGGTGCGAAGCGCCGCCCAGGTCGATCCCAAGACAACCGAGATCACGGTCGCCAGCGACCCCTTCCCCGAGATCCTGCAAGGCATTCCCCTGCAGGTGCGCTCGGTGCACGTCGACGCCGACCGGCCGGGCTTCACCCTCAACCCGACCTCCTGCAACCCGATGAGCTTCGACGGCACGATCTTCGGCTCGCCGACAGCGGCCAGCGTCTCCTCGCGCTTCCAGCTCGCCGAGTGCACGCGGCTCGGCTTCAAGCCCAAATTGGCGCTCAAGCTCAAAGGCGGCACCAAGCGCGGCGGGCACCCTGCGCTCACCGCCACCCTCACCCCACGAGCGGGCGATGCCAACCTGGCGGCGATCTCAGTCGCCCTGCCCAGGTCGGAGTTCCTCGACCAGGCCCACATCGGCACCGTCTGCACCAGGGTGCAGTTCGCCGCCGATGCCTGCCCAGCGGCCTCGGTCTACGGCAAAGCGACCGTGACCACACCGCTGCTCGATTACCCGCTCAGCGGCAACGTCTACCTGCGCTCCTCCGATAACACCCTGCCCGACCTCGTCCCCGACCTCAGGGGCCCGGCCTACCAGCCGCTGAGGGTCGAGGCCGCCGGTCGCACCGACTCGATCAGGGGCGGGATCCGCAACACCTTCGACTTCGTCCCCGATGCCCCCTTCACCAAACTGGTCTTGCAGCTACCGGGCGGGCGCAAGGGCCTGCTGATCAACAGCCGCGACATCTGCAAAGGGACCAACCGCGCCACGGTCAAAGCCGCCGCCCACAACGGCGACCGGATCACCCTGCGGCCGAAGCTTCAGGTCAAGTGCGGCAAGCAGTCCCGCAAGAAACGTCGCGGCCCTCGCGCGGCGAGGTAGGCGGAAGGACTCTCAGGTGCCCAGCGGCCCAGCTGCTGTGCTGCTCGCTTCGATCGCGGT
>DATMDR010000043.1:0-46797 GCA_035557635.1 Solirubrobacterales bacterium
GGTGACGATGCCGCACTCGCTCTTTTTGGCCCAGAACCACATCAGGGCGGTCTGCACCCGCGAGCAGTTCGCCGTCGGCCGCTGCCCCGAGGGCTCTGCCTATGGCAAGGCCGTCGCCCACACGCCGCTCTTTGACGAGCCATTGCGCGGCAACGTCTACCTGCGCTCCTCCACCAGCCGCCTCCCCGACCTCGTCGCCGATCTCAGAAGCGGCGCGATCCGGATCGTGATCGAGGGCAAGATCGGCCCCGCCAAACACGGCATTCGTGCCTTCTTTGACGAGCTTCCCGACGCGCCGATCAACCGCTTCACGATGACCCTGCGCGGTGGCCGAAGAGGGCTGCTGGTCAACTCGGCCAACATCTGCAACTCACCGCCGCTTGCCACGGTCAGCGCCCTGGGGCAGAACAACGTCGGGGCGAAATTCAGCTCGGTGCTGCGCGGGCAGTGCGGGAAGAGGCCGAGTAAGGGGGGGAGGGGACGATGAGGATCTCCGGCTCACGGCGAGCGCTGCCGGCGCTGCTCGGCGCGATGTTCCTGGCGCTCTGTGCCGCGGCTCCCTCAGCACAGGGCGCTCCCGGCGACCCGCTCTACTTCTTCACCCCCGAACCGCCCAAAGCCAAACCGGGAGCGCCACCGCTGCCTTTGTTGCCGCCCCCGACCGGCAAGCTGAACGGCCCCTGCGGGCTTGCGGTCGACTCCTCTGGGCGCATCTACGTCGCCGACTACTACCACCACGCCGTCGACGTCTTCACCGCCGGCTCCTCCAACGTCTTCCCGCCCAGCTACGTCGCCCAGCTCGCGAACGTCGACCCGCTGGGCGGCCCCTGCGCCCTGGCGCTCGACGGCGTAAACAACCTCTACGTCAACAATTACCACCGCAATGTTGAGAAGTACGGACCTTCTCCCACGTTCGCCCCGGGCCCCGTCTTTGCCGGCGCCCCACTCGACGCCGAGCACCCGACCGGCGTCGCGCTCGACCCCGCCAACGGCAACGTCTACGTCAACCACCGCACCTACATCGCCGTCTATGACGCAACGGGTGCTCCAGTGTTGGAAGGAGGCGAGCCGCTGAGGATCGGCGAGGGCTCGCTCGGCAACGGCTACGGCCTCGCGGTCTCCACCTTCCCCGCCACCGCCGGGCGCCTCTACGTCGCCGACGCCGCCACCGATGTGGTCAAGGTCTATGACCCGGCGATTGACATAGAGGACCCCTTCGCCACGATTCAGGGGCCCGGGGAGGGCTTCACCTCCCTGCGTGACTCCGCCGTGGCTGTCGACCGGGTGAGCGGCGAGGTCTACGTCGTCGATGACACCCAGCCCACCCACACCGAGCGCCCGCAGGCAAGCGTCCATGTCTTCACCTCCACCGGCATCTACGCCGGCCACCTCAAGCACAACGTGATCGGCGCCCGCCCGGTGGGCCTCGCCGTCGACAACAGCGCCGGCGCCACCCAAGGCCGCGTCTACGTCACCTCCGGCAACACCTCACCGGCGGGGATCTACGCCTACCCGGCCAATGCCGCGCTCACCTCGCCGCCACCCCTGCCGCCGCTCGAGCTCTCAGAAGCTGGAGGTGGAGCCGGCGCCGGCTCCCTCGCCGCCCAAGCGCTGAGCGACCCTCCTGCTCCTCAGCCCGCGGGCGGGGGAGGGGAAGCCAGCACCTCTGAGATCGCCCAGAATGGCAGCCTGCGGGTCGCCGTCTCGGGCCGCCTCTCGCCGCGCCGCCTGCCGCGTGACGGGACAGCCCCGGTCGCGGTCTCCCTCGGCGGTGAGATCACCACCACTGACCAGAGCCTGCCGCCGCAGCTAAAGGCGCTGCGGATCGAGCTCAACCGCCACGGCCACCTCGAGCACACCGGCCTCCCAACCTGCCCCTACAGCGCGATCCAGCCCGGCTCGAGCTCGCGTGCCCTCGCCGCCTGCCGCTCCGCCCTGGTCGGCGGGGGCGCCTTCACCGCGAACATCACCCTCGCCGGCCAGGAGCCCTACCCGACCAGGGGGCGGCTGCTCCTCTTCAACGGCCTGCAGGGCAAAAAGCCCGTCCTCTTCGGCCACATCTACTCGCCCCGACCCTTTGCCACCTCCTTCGTGATCGTCTTCGCGATCAAGCGCTTGGGTGGCGGCACTTACGGCACGGCACTCAATGCGCCCTTGCCAAAGGCGATGGACGCCTGGGGGCGCCTCAGCGCCCTACGGATGACCCTCTCGCGCCGCTACTCCTACCTCGGCCAGCGCCGTAGCTACCTCTCCGCCGCCTGCCCGGCGCCCAAGGGCTTTCGCGGCGCCGTCTTCCCCCTCGCCCGCGCCTCCTTTGCCTTCGCGGGCGGGAGGGAGCTCAGTTCCGTGCTCACCGACACCTGCAAAGCGCGGGAGTAACACCAGTCAAAGCTTGGAAGTCACCACCCATGGATCAACCAGTCAAACCAGTCACCCCGGCGTCTGAGGCGCCGGGACAAGGAGGTAGAAGTGAAACGCATTAGAAACCTGGGGCTCGCCATCGCGATGGCGCTGGCCCTGACAGCGAGCGTTGGCGCCGCCTCGGCGTCGGCCTCGTATTTCTCGTTTGATGAATATCCGGCGAATGTCAGTGGGAAAGCCGTGGGAACCCCCGTCATCACGTTCTCAGGCGGACGGACCGCGACATGTCCCGGAAGCCCCTTCACGGAGCAATACTCCGCACCAACCGAAAAGTTGACCCCGGGGTCGATGCTCGACTCCAAATGCTCGACGTATGAAGGAAATGCCACACTGGAAGTGAAAAACTGCAAGTTCATCTTCCACCCGGGCGCGGAAACCAACCCAGGGGAATTCACGGGAACCTTTGAGATAGGGCCATTCAGCTGCGGCTCCATGGTGCTGAACGGGCCCACCTGCGACCGCTTCTTCGGCGCTCAGGGTGGTCTCTCGGCGACCTATGACAACGAAGGCGAAGGCAGCAAAGCGGCGGTCGCGATCGATGCGACCACTACCGGCATTGCCTACACCGTCGTAGGCCCGGAAGGGTTCTGCGGCAAAGGGGTGCAGTACGCGACCTACGATGGCAGCTGGCAGGTGACCGCCACGAACGCAGAAGGCGCGTCGAACGGAGTCCGTGTGGAGACGCTCGGCCTCTACATGGCTGGCGAAAAATCAGAAGACAAAGCCAAACAGCCGCGGATCGAGGCCGAAAGCTACCCGGTGAATGTGGCTGGTCGCCAGGACCCGGCCGACAAGCACGTGTTGACGTTCCATGGTGGGCGCACGGTCAAATGCGAGGAAGTCGACTTCTCCTCGGGGACATCAGCGGCGACGACGCAGCTGGCGCTCGGCGCAAAATATGTCGGCTGCAAAGCCACTCTGGGTGGCAGCACCATCGCCGCGAGCGTGACGATGAACAGCTGTCACTTCGCTCTGGGTGTGCTCAACGCCGGCCCAGCCTACGCCGGCTCGCTGGGCGTCACCTGCGGCAAAGAAGGCGATGGGATCGAAGTCAGTGACTCGATTTGCGCCTACAAGATCTCGCCCCAGGCGGGGCTTGAAGGGGTCGGCCTCGCCACCTTCGGCGCAGGCGCTGAACGCGGCATCGCCGTCGACCTCGGCGTAAAAGGCATCTCCTACACCCGCACCAAAGGCAACGTCACCAACTGCGGCGAAAAAACAGGCGTCACCGCCAGCTACGTGGGCGGCTCGACCCTGCACGCGCTGCAGTAGGCAAGAGGGGCTCAATCGCGAACGCAGCGATCTGAGTCAGATGGATGGGGCATGGGGCCGGGAGAGATCCTGGCCCCATGCATCTCGGCTCTACGGGCCCGCTGGGGCGATAAGTCTTGCCCTGGGCCTAAGCGCCCCGCACGTCGCGCCCTTGCTATCTTTCCCGGTCGGCCCATTGGGCCGTTTGGCCGTGCCCGTCCATCCAACTCCTGGGGCGAGCGGGAATCCTGTATTCGATACGAGATCCGGAGCTATGAAGGTCCGAGCTTCAGTCAAGCCGATGTGCGAAAAGTGCAAGATCATCCGCCGAAATGGGGCGGTTCTAGTGATCTGCCAGAACCCGCGCCACAAGCAGAGGCAGGGCTAGGGCATGGCACGTATCGCGGGCATCAACATCCCCGTCAACAAGCGGGTCGAGATCGGCCTCACCTACATCTTCGGGATTGGGCAGTCGACCTCGCAGGACATCCTCAAGGAGACGAAAATCGACCCCAACACCTTGGTCAAGGATCTGACCGAGGACGAGGTCGTCCGCCTGCGTGAGGCGGTGGAGCAGCGCGAGGTCGAGGGCGACCTGCGGCGCGACCGCTCCCAGAACGTCAAACGGCTGATGGAGATCGGCGCCTACCGGGGCCTGCGGCACCGCCGCGGCCTGCCGGTGCGGGGCCAGCGGACCAAGACCAACGCGCGTGGCCGCAAGGGCCCGCGCCGTCTCAGCGTTGCGGGCAAGCGCAGGGCGCCCCAACCCAAGTAGCGCCGCTGCCATCGCTGTCCAGTAGTCGGGACCCCGGATCGGGGATAGCGCGTGTCCAGCCCTTAACAGGACTGTTTACGATCTGGAGGCATGATGCGAGCCGATTACGACAGCGAGGGCGACACGATCCAGATCGAATTGGAGCGCGTTCGAAAGCTCGGCCATAGTGAGGTGGTCGAGAATGGTGCGGTCATCGTTGGCATCTATGAGGATCGACCGGTGATGGTTGACGTGATCGGCACGCGCAATGGCTTCGGAGAGCCGCTTCGCGTCGCCGCGGAGCGCCTCAAGCTCGATGCTGAGGCGCTGATCGCTGCCGCAAATGCTGCTATCGCTGCGCCAGACCGGACCGTAACGCTGAACGTCGGCGTCCGGGCTGTTGCCTGAGCTCACGCACGCTCGGCCCTTGCTATCTTTCCCGGTCGGCCCATCGGGGCCGTTTGATCGTGCCTGCCGCCCGTCTCCTGGGGCGCGCGGGACTCCTTGAGGAGATACGAATGGCAGCAGCGAAAAAACCTGCGAAGGGACGCGCTCGGCGCCGCGTCAAGAAGAACGTGGCCTACGGGCAGGCGCACATCAAGACTTCTTTCAACAACACGATCGTCACCCTCACCGACACCCAGGGCAACGTGATCGCCTGGGAGTCGGCCGGCTCGGCGGGCTTCAAAGGCTCGCGCAAGTCGACGCCGTTCGCCGCCCAGGTGACCGCCGACGCGGCCGCCAAGAAAGGCATGGAGCACGGCCTGGAAAAGGTCGAGGTCTTCGCCAAGGGCGCCGGCTCGGGCCGTGAGACCGCGATCCGCTCGCTGCAGGCTGCCGGGCTCGAAGTGACTACTGTCAAGGACGTCTCCCCGCAGGCCCACAACGGCTGCCGACCGAAGAAGCGGAGGCGCGTCTAGTGGCCCGCGATACCTCTCCCCAGTGCAAGCAGTGCCGTCGCGAGGGCCAGAAGCTCTTCCTCAAGGGTGAGCGCTGTTTCACCGACAAGTGCGGGGTCGAGCGCCGCTCCTACCCGCCCGGCGATCACGGCCGCGGCCGCATGCGCCAGTCCGAGTACCGCGTGCAGCTGCGCGAGAAGCAGAAGACGCGCCGCTATTACCAGGTGCTGGAGAAGCAGTTCCGCGCCTACTACGACAAGGCCTCGCGCCAGGATGGCGTCACCGGCGAGAACTTGCTGCGCCTGCTCGAGTCGCGCTTCGACAACGTGCTGGTGCGCCTCGGCTTCGCCGCCTCGCGGCGCCAGGCCCGGCAGCTGATCCGCCACGGCCACTGGTTGATCAACGGCCGCCGCGTCGACATCCCCTCCTACCAAGTCCGCCCCGAGGACGTGATCTCGATCAAAGCCGGATCGGCCGCCAACGACACGATCCGGCGGGCGACCGAACTGGTTTCGACCGTGCCGGCCTGGCTACAGGCCGACCACGACTCTCTTACCGCCAAGGTCCTGCGCTATCCGGAGCGCTCCGAGATCTCGGCGCCGGTGCAGGAGCAGCTGATCGTCGAGCTGTACTCCAAGTAACCGGCCCCAATTCCGTAACACGCAACGAAGGAATCCATGACCACTGACTTTCAGGTCCCCCGCATCAGCTCAGAGAAGATCGACGACCGTCGTGGCACGTTCACGATCGAGCCGCTCGATAAGGGCTTCGGCTACACCTTCGGCAACAGCCTCCGCCGCGTCCTGCTCTCCTCGCTCGGCGGCGCTTCCATCACCAGCGTCCGCATCGAGGGAGTGGCGCACGAGTTCTCCACCGTGCCCGGCGTCAAGGAGGACGTCACCGACATCGTTCTCAACCTGAAGGATCTCGTCGTCCGCATGCACACCGACGCCGACGAGGTCGAGGCGCCGCTGGTCGCCACCGGCCCCGGCGAGGTCAAGGCCAAGGACATCGACCTGCCGTCCGGGGTAGAGATCCTCAACCCCGACGCGCCGATCGCGACCCTGGAGAAGAAAACCAAGCTCGAGGTCTACCTGACGATCGGCCGCGGCCGCGGCTACTCGGCGGCTGAAGACAACAAGTCGGACGACCAGCCGATCGGTGTGATTCCGATCGACTCGATCTTCTCGCCGATCCGGCGCGCCTCCTACGCGGTCGATTCCGCCCGTGTCGGCCAGCGCACCGACTTCGACAAACTGACCCTCGACCTCGAGACCGACGGCTCGATCGAGCCGGGGGCGGCGCTGCGCGAAGCCTCCGAGATCCTGATCAAGAGCCTGGCGATCTTCACCGACGCCGACCGGGTCGAGGAACTGACCGCGCGCGATCCGGTCGTTTCCCACACCGCCGATGCGGTGGCCGGGCTCGCCGGCGAAGGGATCGCCGAAAGCAACGGGCTCGACGAGATCCTGATCGAGGAGCTGGAGCTGGGCGTTCGCTCCTACAACTGCCTAAAGCGGGCGGGGGTGCAGACGGTCGGCGACCTGGTGCGGAAGTCCCGCGCCGAGCTGAACGCGATCCCCAACTTCGGCCAGAAGTCGATCGAGGAAGTGATCGAAACCCTCCAGTCCCGCGGCCTCGACCTGCAGGCGGACTAGGAGCACGAGGAGCAGGGGAGAGCAGAGCCGATGCGTCACCGCAAGAAGCGCAACAAGCTGAGCCGCGACGCGTCGCACCGCGAGTCGCTGCTCTCCAACCTCTGCAAGCAGCTGATCGACCATGAGCGGATCGAAACCAGCCAGGCGAAGGCGAAGGCGGTCAAGCCCGAGGTCGAGCAGCTGATCACGCTCGCCAAGCGGGGCGACCTGCACGCGCGGCGCCAGGCGCTGGCGACGCTGCACAACGACAAGTTCATCGTGCACAAGCTGTTCGAGGAGGTCGCGCCGCGGTACGTCGAGCGGCCGGGTGGGTACACCCGCATCGTGAAGTTGGGTCCGAGGCGTTCGGACTCGACTGAGATGGTTTATCTCGAGCTGGTTTAGGCGGAGGGCGGGGTGCCTCCCGCCCGGACAAGTGCCGGTCTAATTAGACCGGCACTTTGAGTATCCGCCCGTTCGGGAGGCACCCCGCCCTCCTCAAATTCACTGCTGCGGAGATTGACCACACCAGGGTGGGGTCAATGTCGGCTACGCGTAGCTGACTGACTCCAGGTACAAGCCGTGCGGGGGTGCTGTGTCGCCGGCTGCTGACCTAGGGGCGCCGGCTAGGAGCTGGGTGAAGTTCTCGGCGGTGCGTCTTCCCGAGGCGGCTTCGAGCATCGTGCCCACTAGGACGCGGACCATGTTTCGCATGAAGGCGTCGGCGGTGATGCGGAAGGCGAGGATGTCGCTTTCGGCGGTCCAGCTGGCGGCGAGGACGTCGCGGTCGAAGCGGACGTGGTCGGTCTGGGTCGGGGTGAAGGCGGTGAAGTCGTGCGTGCCGACCAGGGCCTCCGCGCAGGCGTCGAGAGCGTCGCGGTCGATCCGGTGTGGCCACCAGAGCGCGCGGCCCTGCTCGAAGGGGCTGAGGGCACTTCGCGCGAGCACCCGGTAGCGGTAGCTGCGCGACTTCGCGTCGCGTCGCGCATCGAAGTCATCGGCGACGACCTCGGCCGCCGTCACGGCGACGTCATCCGGCCCAACCCCGTTCAACCGCCGCGCCAAATCCTCCGGCACTTCCGCCTCCGTCTCAAAGCTGGCCACCTGTCCCAGCGCATGCACCCCCGTGTCAGTCCGCCCGGCCACAGTCAGCTGCACGGATGCGCGCAGCACCGTCTCCAGCGCCGCTTCCAGCTCCCCCTGCACGGTCCGCAGTCCCGGCTGCGCCGCCCAACCCCGGAATCCACCTCCGTCGTATTCCAGCTCCAGTCGCACCGTTGTCACGCGCGCAGTATGCAGCGGTCCGGGGCGACAAGGGATGCCCGCCCCGCCGCCTAGAATCGCCTTGTGCGCGTTCTGTTGACAAACGACGACGGTATCTCCGCCCCCGGATTGCAGGCGGCCCGCCGCGCCATCCGCGAGATCGACGGCGTCGAGGTCGAGGTGATCGCTCCGGACTCCAACCGCAGCGCCACCGCGCGCAGCATCACGACCCGCTCGCCGCTGACCGTCGAGGAGGTCGAGTTCGGCGATGGCGACGTCGGCTACGCGACCGACGGCACCCCGGTCGACTGCGTCCGCTTCGCCGAGCTGGGACTGGTCGGCGGGCGGCCCGACCTGATCGTCTCTGGGATCAACCACGGCGCCAACCTCGGCGACGACATCACCTACTCGGGCACGGTCGCGGCCGCCTTCGAGGGGATCGTGCTCGGGATCCCAGCGGTGGCGATCTCCCAGCAGTCCTCCGGCGGCGGCATGGGCTACGTCAGCGGCAAGTTCGACTTCGGCGTCGCGGCCGCCTTCGCCGCCCAGCTGGTCCGCTGCCTCGCCAAAGAGCTGATGCCCCCTGCGACGCTGATCAACGTCAACTGCCCCGCCGGGGAGCCAACCGGGGTCGAGGTGACGAAACTGGGCAAGCGGATCTACAACGACGAGCTGAAGCTGGTCGGCGAGGAGTCCGACAGCCGCCGCCGCTACGAGATCTACGGCTGGAAACCTGGCTACGAGGAGATCGAGGGAACCGACCTCTTCGCGGTCGCCGAGGGCCGCATCGCGGTCACCCCGATCCACTTCGACCTCACCGACCACGGCGGGCTGGAGCGGCTGCGGGGCTGGGAGTTCGCCGAGATGCTGGCGGCCTGCGCCCCCTCGTCGGTGTGACCGGAGCCGACCCCAAGGAGCGCGCCGCGGAGCTGCGGCGCCTGCTGGAGCACCACAACCGCCTCTACTACGTCCTCGACGACCCGGAGGTCGGCGACGACGAGTACGACGCCCTGCTCGACGAGCTGCGGGCCATAGAGGCCGACAACCTGGAGCTGCGCACGCCGGATTCGCCGACGCAGCGGGTGGGAGCACCCCCGCTCGACCGCTTCGAGCGAGTCGAGCACGCCGAGCAGATGCTCTCGCTCGCCAACGCCCGCAACGAGGAGGAGCTGCGCGGCTGGGAGACGCGGACTCGCAACCGGCTGAAACAGCTTGACATCAGCGCCGCCGAGTTCAGTTACACAACCGAGCCGAAGATCGACGGCCTGGCGATCTCGCTCACCTACGAGGACGGGGTGCTGACCCGCGGCGCTACCCGCGGGGACGGCCGAGTCGGCGAGGACGTGACCCGCAACCTGCGCACGATCGGGGCGATCCCGCTGCGGATCGACGAGGCGCCGCCGCTGGTTGAGGTGCGGGGTGAGGTCTACCTGCCGATCGCCGACTTCAAAGCACTCAACGAGCGCCGCGCCGCCGCCGGCGAGCCGACCTTCGCCAACCCGCGCAACTCCGCCGCCGGCTCGATCCGCCAGCTCGACCCGGCGCTGGCCGCCGAACGGCCGCTCTCGATCTGGTGCTACGGCATCGGCGCCACCCGCGGCCTCGACCCGGCGACGCACAGCGAGGAGCTCGAGTGGCTGCGCGAGCGCGGCTTCAAGGTCAACCCCGACATCGCCCACCACGAGGGGATCGACTCGACGGTGAAGCGCTGCCGCTGGTGGGAGGAGCGCCGCGAGGAGCTCGACTACGAGATCGACGGCGTCGTGGTCAAGATCGACGAGCGGGCGCTGTGGCGCGAGCTGGGCGTGGTCGGCCGCGAGCCGCGCTGGGCGATCGCCTGGAAGTTCCCCCCGACCACGGCGACGACGACCCTGCGCGATGTGGTCTGGAACGTCGGCCGCACCGGCCACCTGGTCCCCTTCGCGATGCTGGAGCCGGTCCACGTCGGCGGCGTCACCGTCTCCACCGCCACCCTGCACAACGAGGAGGATTTGGCCCGCAAGGACGTGCGCGTCGGCGACGAGGTGGTCGTGATGCGGGCCGGCGATGTGATCCCCCAGGTGGTCTCGCCGCTGATCCAGCGCCGGCCGAAAGGGGCGCGCCGGGTCAAGCCGCCGAAGAAATGTCCGGCCTGCGACACCCCGGTCGAGAAGCCCGAGGACGCCGTCTTCTCGATCTGCCCCAACCGGGCCGGCTGTCCGGGCCAGTCCTTCCAGCACGTCAAGCACTTCGTCAGCAAGGGGGCGATGGACATCGACGGCCTGGGGGAGAAGCAGGCGATGCGTTTCCTGCGTGAGGGACTGATCGCCGACGTCGCTGACATCTACGAGCTGAAGGAGGGGCAGCTGGCGGAGCTGGAGGGCTTCGGCGAGCTCTCGGCCCGCAACCTGATGGCGGCGATCGAGCTCTCCCGCGACCGGCCCTTCAAAACGGTGCTCTACGCGCTCGGCCTGCCGGGGGTCGGCTACGTCACCGCGGAGGCGCTGGCCGACCATTTCGGCTCGATCGACGAGCTCCACGCCGCCGACCCGGAGCGGATCGAGGAGGTCGAGGGCGTGGGCCCGATCATGGCCGTGCAGATCGCCGAGTCGCTGGCCGACGAGCGCACCTGGGAGCTGGTCGGCAAGCTGCGCGAGAAGGGGCTGCGGCTGGAGCAGGACGCCTCCGAACGGCGGGCGATGGGAGGCCTGCTGGAGGGCAAGACCCTGGTCCTCACCGGCACCCTGCCGGAGATGACCCGCGACGAGGCGGCGGCGGCGATCAAGGCGGCCGGCGGCAAGGTCACCAACTCGGTCTCGAAAAAGACCGACTACGTCGTCGCCGGCGAGAGCCCCGGCTCGAAGCTCGCCAAGGCAGAGGACCTGGACGTCGAGATCCTCGACGAAGCCGGCCTGTTGGCTTTGCTCGGTTAGGGCGCCGCGAAGTTCTGCTCTGCCGGCAAAGAATTCCAGTTTCGACACATTTAGCGCGCCACGCCCGCGTCGATCAGAGGCAGGATCCAGGCATGGCACTTGCGCAGATCGGACCGTTGACTGGCGGGATGGAGGCTCTGGCAACAGCTGTAGGCGCCGGGATTGTTCTCGGCGGCCTCGCCTTGGCGTTGCGCGACTTCTTACTGGTCAGTCTCGTCAAGCGCTGGAGACTCACGTGCTGACCGATGGGCTCATTGGTGGCATTTCGGGAGCCGTCATCGCGTGCATCGACGTTGCGATTCGCTATGGTGGCTGAAATGATTTGTCTGCGTAAGGAAAGACGTTCATGGCTGGTTTGAGATACGCGAAGATCGGCTTGGCGGTGTTCATCGCGCTTATCGTTCCTGGGGTAATCCTCGTCAAGGATGCTGGCGATGCAGCGATCCAAGCTGTTGGCGCTGTGTCTTTCATTGCCTGCTGTGCGGTCTACCTCACCCTTGATATGAGGGCCGAACGCCGCGAGAGGGAAGAAGCTCAGTAGCTGGCGATCGCGGCGGCGATGCGGTCCTGTTCGAGGTGGGCGCGGCCGAGGTCGCTGACGCTGCCCATCAGGATCGAGAAGATCATCACCTTGCCGCTGCGGTTGAAGCAGTAGCCGGAGAGGTTGCTGACCCCGGTCAGGGTGCCGGTCTTGACCCGGCAGCGGCCGGCGGCGGCGCTGCCGTCGGTGCGCGAGGCGACGGTGCCCTCGGCACCGGTGAGGGCCAGTGACTGGATGAAGTCGTCGCCGATCTCCTCGCCCCGAATCGACTGCAGGAAGCGGACGACCGCCGAGGGCGAGGCGCTGTTGGAGCGGGTCAGGCCGGAGCCGTCGACTGCGCGGACGCTGACGCCGTGCTCGCGTGCGTAGCGCTCGACCGCCGCCGCCCCGGCGCTGGTGGTCCCGGCGCCGCCGAAGTGGGCGCCGACCAGCTTCAGCAGCATCTCGGCATAGAAGTTGTTGGAGGGTACGTTGGTCGCGTCGGCGAGCTGGGAGATGTTGGGGGAGCGGACGACGGCGAGCGTCTGCGCGTCCGCAGGGGCGGTCCGCAGCGCCACCCCGGGCGACAGCTGGATGCCGGCACCGCGCAGCGCACGGGCGAACTTGCGCACGGCGATCTGGGCGGGGTCCGAGGCGAAGCTGCTGCCGCGGGAGCTGCTGTAGCCGGAGTTGAACGAGAGGCCCGAGAGCGGGCCGATGTAGGGGCTGGTCGCATAGCCGGAGTCGGCTACCCCTCGCAGGCGGTCGAAGACCGAGTCGTCGCCGTAGAGGCGGCCGGTCACCTCGCGCACGCCTGCCGCGCGCAGCTGCGCCTTGAGCGCGAAGAGGTTTGTGCCGAGGCCGCCGAGGAAGCGCCCGTAGAAGGCGGGTGCGCCCAGCGCCGGGTCGCCACCGCCCTGCAGGTAGAGGTTGCCGCGCAGGACGCCGTTGAGTTCGAAGAACCCGTCGCTCACCACTTTGGTCGCGATCCGCGCCTGCGGCCCGAACCGGGCGAGCGCCGTCGCGGTTGTAAACATCTTCATGTTCGAAGCCAGCGGTCGGCGGGTACTGGCCGCCCTGCGACAGATGACCTCTCCGCTTTCGGCATTCATCACGGCCAGCCCGCTGGCAGATCCGCCGCCACGCACGAGGCGCGACTTCAGCGTGTCGCAGGTGCCGCCCAGGGCCGCCGCCGGCGAAAACGCCAAAACGACGACGATGACCGTGAGTGCCGCAAGCGCCCGTCTCATCTGCCTGAGATAATCACGTTTTATGGGCAAAGTTGTGGACCTCGAGCGAAGTTCCCGCCGTAAACGCGGCCGCGGCCGCAAACGCCCGTCGAAGACCGCCCTCGTCCTCGGCGGCGGCGGCTTCACCGGCGGCGTCTATGAGATCGGCGCCCTGCGCGCCCTCGACCTGCTCGCGGTCAACAGCACCGTCAACAACTTCGACGTCTACGTCGGCACCAGCGCCGGCTCCTTCGTCGCCGGGATGCTGGCCAATGGCATCACCCCCGACGAGATGATGCAGGTGATCAACGAGCAGGTCGACTCCGATCTCGAGGACCTCGACCTTGGCAAGGTGCTGAAGCCCAACTACCTCGGCTTCCTGCAGAAGGCGGCGATGCTGCCGGTCCGCACCGCTGAGCTGGTGGCCAACCTGGTGCGGATGGGGGAGTTCTCGGCGATGGACATCGGTGTCGGCCTCGCCGAGGCGCTGCCGACCGGCTTCTACTCGGGCGACGGGATCGCCGACTACATCGAGCGCTCGCTGGCCGAAGTCGGCGGAGTCAACGACTTCCGGCTGCTCGACAAAGAGCTGTACCTGACCGCCACCGACCTCGACACCTGCGAGCGGATCGTCTTCGGCGAGGACGGCTGGAGCGACGTGCCGATCTCGAAGGCGGTCCAGTGCTCGACCACGCTGCCGCTCGTCTACAAGCCGGTCGACCTCAAGGGCCGCCAGCTGATCGACGGCGGCGTGCAGTCGACCACCAACGTCGACATCGCGGTCGAGAAGGGAGCCAAATTCATCATCGTCGTCAACCCGCTCGTCCCCTATCTCAACGACTTCGAGAAGACGATCCCGACCGTCTTCGGCAACCGCGTGCGACGCGTCTCCGACATGGGGCTGCCGGCGATCGCCAACCAGGTCTTCCGCCTGATCGCCCACGCCCGCCTGCACCAAGCGGTCGAGCAGTGGGAAGAGCGCTACCCCGGCGTCGACATCATCCTGGTCGAGCCCGATCCGAACGACGAGCTGATGTTCGGCACTCCGATCATGGACTACTCGCGGCGCCTGCGGATAGCCCGCCACGGCTTCGAGTCGGTCACCGCGGCCCTGGCCAAGGAATACGACCGCTACAAGGAGATCTCCGAGCGCCACGGCCTCGAGATCTCCGAGCGCCGCGTACGTCGCGTGGTCGAGCGGGCCGCCGAAGAGGAGCCCGGGCAGACATCGGCATGGAAGCGCGTGCTGGAGCAGACAACCGCAACCCTGCTGCGCCAGTCCGGCGAGGCCTCCTAGTTCGCAGATCCCACTAGGGGGACGCCGGTCTTGCTTTCGGGAATTGCGTCGCACGGCCTTCGGCCTTAGCGACTGATCTCGAGCGCGGCTGGCGCCGCGCAATCTGTCTTTTGCGCGGCGGCAGCCGCGCACCAAATCTGTCGCTAAGCGCGAAGCGCGTGCGACATCAATTCGCCCGGCGGGTCAACCGGCCCCCGACTCCTCGTCAGCTCGCGTAGAGCTGCTCGATCTCTGGCTCGTGCTTGGAGGCGACGACCGCTCGCTTCACCTTCAGCGTCGGAGTCAGCTCGCCGGCTTCCTGGGAGAGGTCCCGGGGCAGGATCGCGATCTTCTTCACCTGCTCGACCCGGGCGAACTTTTCGTTGATCGTCGCCACGTGGTCTTCGACCGCTTTGCGGATCTCGCCGTTGGCGGCGAGCTGCTCGACGTCCTCGGGCAGGCCGTTCTCCTGGGCGTAGGCGACGACCTCTTCGGGGTCGAGCGTGACCAGCGCGACCAGGTAAGGGCGGCGGTCGCCGACGACCACGCACTGGGAGACGAGGGGGTGCTGCTTGATCTCGTTCTCCAGGTTGGCGGGGGTGATGTTCTTGCCGCCCGCGGTGATGATGATGTCCTTCTTGCGACCGGTGATCGTGATGAAGCCTTCCGAGTCCATCTCGCCGATGTCGCCGGTGTGCAGCCAGCCGTCGACGATCGTCTCCCGAGTTGCCTCGTCGTTCTTGTAGTAGCCCTGGAAGACGTTGGGCCCCTTGACCAGGATCTCGCCGTCCTCGGCGATCTTGACCTCGCAGCCGGGGAACGGTTTGCCGATCGTGCCGACCTTGAAGTCGTCGGGGGAGGAGATCGTCGCCGCGGTCGAGGTCTCGGTCATCCCCCAGCCCTCTAGCACGAGGACCCCGGCGGCGTCGAAGAAGCTGAGGATCTCCGGGTTGATCGGCGCCGCGCCGGAGACGGCGAGCCGCAGGTTGCCGCCGAAGAGGCCACGAATCTTGGAGAGCACCTGCTTGTCGGCGAAGGCGTACTGCTTGCGCAGCAGGAAGCCCGGCTGGCGGCCGCTGCGTTCGGCTGTGCGCATCCGCTTGCCGACCCCGATCGCCCAGTTGAAGATGACCTTCTTCAGGCCGCCCGCTTTCTCGACCCCGCTGGTCGCGGCGGTGTAGATCTTCTCGAAGATGCGAGGCACCGAGGGGAAGTAGGTCGGTTTCAGCTCGGCCAGGTTGGGCATGATCTTCAGCGGGTCGCGCTCCCAGTAGGCGAGCGTGGCGCCGAGGTCGAAGCTGCCGAGCTGGATCAGCAGCGCGAAGGAGTGGGCGAGAGGCAGGTAGAGGTAGGTGACGTCTTCGTCCTCGATGACGCTGCTCTCGTTGACCATGTCGAGCATCGCCCGGTAGTTGCCGTGGGTGATGACGCAGCCCTTCGGCGGGCCGGTCGTGCCCGAGGTGTAGATGAAGGTGCAGACGTCGGCGGGGGTGACGCTGCTCCAGCGCGCCTCCCACTCGGCGGCGTTGCGGCCGGCGCCGCGCTGCGCCAGATCCTCGATCGAGATCGCGTCGTCGCTGGTGCCGGTCATCCGCACGACGTGCTCCAGCAGCGGCAGCCGGTCGCGGACCGCGCGTACCTTCTCCATCTGCTCGTCGTCCTCGACGACCACGACCTTGGCGTCGGAGTTCTCCAGCACGTACTGGCACTCCTCGGGGGAGTTGGTCTGGTAGATCGGGACGACGACCGCGCCCGCCGCCAGCGCCGCGAAGTCGAAGTAGGTCCACTCGGGCCGCGTGTTGGCGAGGATCGAGACCTTGTCGCCCTTCTCGACCCCGAGGTCGATCAGGCCCAGCGAGAGCGAGCGGACCGTCTCCAGCACCTGCTCGAAGCTGCGGCTGGCCCAGGCGCCGTCCTCCTTGTAGCGGACGGCCGGTGCGGCGCCGTAGATCTCCGCTGCGCGCGGCAGCAGGTCAGCCAGCGTCTTGGAGTTGGTCCCCCTCCCCATGCGGAGGGGAAGTCTAGTTGCTCGCTACGCGGCTTGGGTACGTCGTCGGGGGTTCTTCGGCAGGCTGCGCAGCGAGGACTCGAAGAGGAACCTGTCGATGCGCCCATGGAAGATGGGAACGCCCATCTCCATGCACCTGCCGATCACCTCCTCCCGCTTCATGTGCAACTCGGTGGCAAGCTCGGAGGGGGTGAGGTGATTGGCCATGCGACCTCCCAGGGGTAGTCGAAATCGGGTAGTCAGATATTTACCCGAATCAGCGGACGTGTCAATCGCCACATCGCATCTTGCGGAGACCGAGGGGGGCGGATCGCGATAATGCCTGCGTGTCCGAACTGGCCGTCGACGCCGTGCCTCGCCGCGGCCGCATCTGGGTCATCCTCGGCCTTGCCTTGGCCCTCGCCGCGCTCGGCTACGCCATCGTCGGCCTCTCCACCCGCGAGGCCGATCCCAGCGTGGTCCGGGTCGCCGGCATCGCCGACGCGCAGGGCCTCTTCGGCGGCGTGCCCCAGGAGGGAGATCGAGTCGGATCCGCCGATGCGCCTGTCTCGATCCAGGTCTTCAACGACGTGCAGTGCTCGAGCTGCCGCGCCGCCTTCCTGGCGGCGATCCCCTCTCTTGTCGAAGACTACGTGCGACCGGGCGACGTCCAACTCCTGATGCGCCACTACTCGGCCGCCCGCAACGCGCTCGAGCTCGGCTTCTTCGGCGCCGAGGCCGCCGCGCGCCATGGCTACGGCTGGCAGTACGCCTACCTCTTCTTCCGCAACCAGGGCGAGGCCGAGCGGCTCGGGATCGACGAGGAGCTGATGGCCTCGCTGGCCGGGTCCGTCGGCGAACTCGAGGTGACGGAGTGGAAGGAGACCCTCGACCGCGAAGGGGAAGTGGGCGGGCCGATCGCCGAGCAGCTCGAAGGCTATGCGGAGCTGGGCGACGAGCTCGGGATCCGCGCCGGCGGGGCGATGATCGTCAACGGCCCGGGCGGCACCCGCACGCTCCAGGACGGCCCGAGCCTGGCCCGGATCGAACGCGCGATCGCCGAAGTCGAGTGAAGGCGCGCGCTGGCTGCGCCGCCCGTCTGGGATAATCGCCCCCTCTCGGGGCGTGGCGCAGCCTGGTAGCGCGCACCGTTCGGGTCGGTGAGGTCCCCGGTTCAAATCCGGGCGCCCCGATGATTGATCCTGCCAGCGAACCGAAGTGGCTTGATTGCAGGGATTAAGGTCGCAGTGTCAAGACAACTTGCCCACTTTTGCTGGGCGGTCAAGTTTTAGCCGGTAAACTTGACTCAATGGATTTCGAGCGCCTCGGCTCCAGCCCGATCGGGCACTTGGTCCCCATCGTAGGGCCGGATCCCGCAACCCATGAGATCGTTGAGGGAAAGGCATTTCTGCCCGACCCCTTGCCTGGCGACTTGACGCTCTCGACGGCGACTTGGACGACCATCAATCGGGCATCAGCAGCGCTTGCACGCTTGGATGGAGCCGCCAGGCTGATTCCCAATCCGGCGCTTCTTCGTCGTCCTGCTCTGCGACGAGAGGCCCAGAGCACGAGCGCCCTTGAGGGGACCTATGCCCCATTCGCGGACGTTCTTGCGGCCGACGCCGACGACGAGCGGCATATGACGGCTGAGATCCGCTGGATTCTGAACTTCGAGCGTATGGCGGAACTGGCGTTCTCGTGGCCGGAGGATCGCTCACTCACCATAGGGATGCTCGGTGACTTGCAGCGCACGCTCGTCACCGGCACGGCCGGCGAGTTGAGCGACGCCGGTGGACTTCGCGATCGAATCGTTGTAATCGGAGCGCCAGGACGAAGTCTCGATGGTGCTCGCTTCGTCCCTCCTCCGCCCGGAGATCAGCTCCGAGGCGGGGTCGAAAACCTCCTTGACTGGGTGAATGGCCCACCGGATCTGCCGACTGTCGTGCAGGCGGCAATGGCTCATTACCAGTTCGAGTCGCTTCATCCTTACTCAGACGGAAATGGTCGCCTTGGTCGTCTGCTGGTTATCGTCCAGCTACTTCGTGGCGCTGTCATACGCGAGCCGCTTTTGGTGGTGTCCCCATGGTTCGAGGCGCGCCGAGACCAGTATCAGGACGCGCTCCTGCAGCTGAGCATGGATGGTGACTGGGATGCATGGATCGCGTTCTTTGCACAGGGCGTTGCCGCGTCCGCCGCCGAGTCGCAAGACAAGGTTGAGCGCCTCGTGGGTCTTCAGGGAGAGCTTCGATCAAAGGTGCAGTCGGCCGGCAAACGGGGTGTGGCCGAGCGCTTTGCCGCTGATCTCGTCGGTCGTCCCTACCTAACCCAGAGGGAGGTCTCGCAGAGGTACGGGCTCTCCAAGCAGGGTGCGAGCAACGCGATCAGGACGCTTCTGGATCTGGGCATCCTCGAGTTGTCAGGGATGCACGCGCTGGGTAACGCCCGGGTCTACGCAGCGCCAGCGGTAATAGAGATCGTTTCCTCCTAACCGTGATGCGGAGCGGCGCGGTTGCGCTGGGGCCGCTACTTTGGCTGGCGGGGAGGTTCCTTGAAGGCCATGATGCGAAAGCTCCTGCTCATCTGCGCCGCGCTGATCGCGCTGGCGATGCCGGCCTCGGCCGGGGCCGCCCGGGCGCCGTGGAACTTCATCGGCATCGCGCCGCAGAACGCAGCCGAGGAGGCGGACTACCGCCTGATGGAGCTGGCCGAGATCGACAACGTGCGGCTGCCCCTGGTCTGGGCGCAGATCCAGCCCGGCGTTCCGCTCGTGAACGAGCCCGACTGGTCGGGATTCGACCGCGCCGTCCGCCTCGCGGCCGAGCACGAGCTCCGCGTCTTCCCCTTCCTCTGGGGCTCGCCCGGGTGGGTCGCCGCCCACCTCAGCTCGGAGCCAGTGGAAAGCGCCTGGCAGCGCTGGGCCTGGGCTGCCTTCCTGCGCGAAGCGGTCGGGCGCTACGGGCCCGAAGGCGAGTTCTGGGAAGAGAACCCCGAGCTGATTCGCCAGCCGATCCGGCGCTGGGAGATCTGGAACGAGCAGAACATCGTCACCTTCGCGCACCGGCCCGACCCGGAGCGCTTCGCCCGCCTGATCCGGCTCACCGGGCGAGTGCTCCACCGGGCGGACCCCGGCGCCAAGGTCATCGTCGGAGGCCTGTTCGGCCGCCCGCTGCAGATCCCGCCGAACGTGGCCTCGGGGGACTACCTCGCGCGCTTCTACCGGGCGCGGCCGCTGAAGCGCTTCTTCGACGGCATCGCCCTGCACCCCTACGTGGCCGACGCCGGCGCGATGCGGTCGCAGATCATCAACCTGCGCCGCATCATGCGAATCAACGGCGATGGCGAGACCCCGCTCTACGTGACCGAGATGGGCTGGGGCTCGGACAGCTTCGAGTCGCGCTGGGAGCGCGGGCTCGACGGCCAGGCGCGGGAACTCGACCGAGCCTTCTCGATGCTGGTGAGGCAGCGCAAGCGCTGGCGCATCGGCGGGGTCTGGTGGTTCTCCTGGTCTGACGAGGGCGGCACCTGCCAGTTCTGCGACTCGGCGGGTCTGCTCACCAGCGGGCGCGAGGCGAAGCCGTCCTGGTACCGCTTCAACGCCTGGACCGGGGGCGACCCCGACACGGTTCCGCGCGCCATCGTCGCCGAGTGACGGCCGGCGGGGCCGGCGGCGCTCTAGCGCTAGGCTCCAACTCGATTTCGACCAGCCCAGTCCGACCAGGAGGAGACACCCCGATGGCTTTCTCGGTTCCCGACCTTCCCTTTGCATACGACGCGCTCGAGCCGCACATCGACGAGGCGACGATGCGCGTCCACCACGACAAGCACCACCAGACCTACGTCGACAAAGCGAACGAAGCCCTGGAGGGAACCGAGTGGGCCGACCGCGACGTCGAGGACGTGCTGCGCAACCTCTCCAGCCTGCCCGGCGACAAGCAGACCCCGGTGCGCAACAACGCCGGCGGCCACTACAACCACACGCTGTTCTGGCAGATGCTCAGCCCGGACGGCGGCGGCGAGCCCGGCGGGGACCTCGGTGCCGCGATCGGCGAGACCTTCGACTCCTTCGACTCCTTCAAGGACGAGTTCAAGAAAGCCGGCCTGACCCGCTTCGGCTCCGGCTGGGCCTGGCTGATCAAGGACAGCTCCGGGCTCGCGGTCGTCTCGACCCCGAACCAGGACTCGCCCCTCTCCGACGGCAGCGTGCCGCTGCTCGGCTGCGACGTCTGGGAGCACGCCTACTACCTCAAGTACCAGAACAAGCGCCCCGACTACATCGACGCCTTCTGGAACGTCGTCAACTGGGACTATGTCGAGAAGAGGTTCGCTCAATAGCGGACGCTGCAAACCGGCGCATCTCGGGGTCTTCGGTCGGCCGTCTCGCTCACGCACAACAGTGCGCTCGCTTCGCCGGCCTCCCTGCATCCCCCGACCTGCTTGGTTTTCGCGCCCGTTCTAGGGACTAACTGGAATAGCCGGCCGCGCCGCCTCCGGCAGGTGGCGCGGCCCGGCGCCCTCCTTGGAAGGGATCAGGCTCATCGCGTGCTCGGCCTTGGCGGTGATCGTCAGGCTCGGGTTAACGCCGGGGTTGGCGGGTATCGCCGCCCCGTCGCAGACCAGCAGGTTCTCGTAGCCGAAGACACGGTTGCCGGCGTCGACGACACCGGTGTCGGGGTTGGCGCCGACCACGGCGCCGCCGAGGATGTGGGCGGTCGAGGGGATATTGCGGACCGACTCGGTGACCGCGCTCTGGGCGACGCCGCCGGTGCGCTTCTCGAACCAGCGCGCCACCTGCTCGGCGGCTGGGATGTAGGTCGGGTTGGGCCTCCCAGGGTCCTGTTCGGTCGTCAGGCGCACGCCGCCGCCGAACAGCTTCCGCTTCGGGCGGAAGTGCATCGCGGCGTCGACCGTCTGCATCACCAGCAGGATCACGGTGCGCTGCGACCAGCGGTGCGGGATCAGCATCCGGGCGGTGCGCAGCGGGTGGCGCAGGATCGCCGCCAGCCACTTCAGCGGCCGCGTCAGTTTCGTCCCCGGCCCGGTCATCGCGGTGAAGGTGCTGGCCATCGCGTCGCCACCCTGGCCGTAGGTGACGACCTCGATGTGGGTGTCGGGGTCGGGGTAGATGCTGGAGGTGATCGCCACCGAGCGGCTGAAGTCGCGCTCGTCGTCGGGGGCGGTGACCGCCTGGATCGACTCCGAGTTGGTGCGGACGAGATCGCCGAGCCGCCCGGAGACCCGCGGCAGGGCGCCGCTGTGGCGGCAGTTGGCGAGCAGGTTGTTGGTGCCGAGGGCACCGGCGGCGACGATCACGCCCTTCGCGGTCAGCGTTCGCCGTTGCTTGCGCAGCCAGGAGCCGGAGCGCTCGCTGCTGACCGCGTAGCCGCCCGAGCCGTCGGCGGCGCCGAGCGGGCGGATCTCGGTTACCTGACGCTCGGGCACGATCTCGACCCCGAGCTTCTCGGCGAACCAGAGGTAGTTCTTCGTCAGCGTGTTCTTGGCCCCGTGGCGGCAGCCGACCATGCAGCTGCCGCAGCGCATGCAACCGGTGCGGCTCGGTCCCTCGCCTTCGAAGAAGGGATCGGGCACCTCGACCCCGGGCTGGTCGAAGAAGACGCCGACCTGGGTGTTGGTGAAGGTCTCGCCGACGCCGATCTCCTCGCCGTATTCCTGCAGCAGCTTGTCGGCCGGGCCAATGCCCTCGTACTGGACGACGCCGAGCATCCGCTCGGCGGTGCGGTAATGGGGGGCGAGGTCGGTCTCCCAGTTGCCCAGCTCAGACCACTGTGGGTCACGGAAGAAGGCGGGGCGGGCGCGGTAGAGGGTGTTGGCGTAGCCGAGGCTGCCGCCGCCGACGCCGCTGCCGGAGACGATGAAGACGTCCTTGAAGAAGGTCATCCGCAGCACCCCCCGCATCCCCAGGCGCGGCATCCAGAAGTAGCGGCGGGGGTGGCGCAGGTTCGACTCGGCGAAGTCCTCGTCGCGGAAGCGGCTGCCGCACTCGAGCACGGCGACCGAGTAGCCCTTTTCGGCAAGCCGCAGCGCCGAAACCGCCCCGCCGAAACCTGACCCGACTACGAGCCAGTCGTAGTCGTGGGTCAAGCCTCTCCCGGCTCGAGCGGCCTGAAGTCGCTGGTCCGGGCGCCGCAGACGGGGCAGAACCAGTCCTTGGGGATGTCCTCGAAGGCCGTTCCGGGGGGGATCCCGCCGTCCGGATCGCCCTCCGCGGGGTCGTAGATGAACCCGCAGCTCTCGCAGATCCAGAGCGTCGCTTCCTTGGTCGCGGTCATCTCGAAAAGCTTAGAGGCGCTCAGTCTTTGCTGAAGCTGACCGAGACCGGCTCACGCTCGGTGGCGTCCTCGATCTCGAAGAACTCACGTGCTTTGAAATTGCCTTGGTTGGCGATGATCGACCCCGGGAACTGTTCGATGTCGGTGTTGTAGGCCTGCACGTTGGAGTTGTAGATCCGGCGCGAGGCCTGGATCTCGTCCTCGAGCTGGGAGAGTTCGCGGCTGAGCTGCTGGAAGTTCTCGGTGGCGCGCAGGGTCGGGTAGTTCTCGGCGACCGCTTTCACGTCCGCCAGCGCCTGAGTCAGCTTCTGCTCGGCTTTGGCGGTGTCCTCGACACTCGAGGCAGCCATCGCCTCGGCCCGCGCCTGGGTCGTCCGCTCGAACGTCTGACTCTCGTGCTCGGCATAGCCCTTGACCGTCTCGACCAGGTTGGGGACGAGGTCGTGGCGGCGCTTCAGCTGCACGTCGATTCCGCTCCAGGACTCGTCGACCCGGTTGCGGGCGGCGATGATCGAGTTGCGCTTCGCGATGAAGTAGAGGACCGCGATAACGACGATCGCGACGACTCCGACGATGACCCAAGTCATTGAGGGCATCCTACTTGGCCGCCCGGCCAACTGCATAGGATCGACGCCCGATGGGAGCGAAGCAGGAAGCGCAGGCATGGGCCGAGACGGTGCGCAGTTACGGCGAGCGCGAAGGCCTTGTCTACGAGCTCGTCGGTGGGATCAATCCCAAGGACGGCCCGGTGGCGCTCTGTGTGGGCGGGTCCAACCGGCTCACCGGGCAGCTCGCCGAGGGTTTCTGGGGGTCGTCGTGTGACGCCGACGAGAAGGAGGTCGGCGGTTTCCTCAACAAGGCGGTGCTGCCGACCGCGATCCTCGCCAAGGCCCACATGCCGGACCTCGCCAGGGTGGCGCCGGCTTTCAACGTCGAGTCGATCGAGGGCCACGAGGCGCTCACCCAGCGCTTCGCCCGCAAGGTCGAGTTCGAGTCGATCGAGTTCAACCGGCGCTTCATCGCCACGGTGCCGCGCGAGTACGACCCGGTGGCGCTGCGGGAGCTGTTCGGCCCCGGCTTCCTTGAGTGGACGACGACGATGACCGGCGAGATCGACTTCGGCGTCAACGACCGCCAGCTCTGGTTCCTCTGGCGCCTGCGGGAGCGCGGTGAGGCGGAGCTGGGGGAGGCGCTGCGCAACGCCGGCCAGCTGTTCAAGCGGCTGCAGGCGGAGATGGACGAGAGCGGCATCAACACCTACCCGCCCGGCCCCTGGCACGCGGGGCTGGAGGCTTTTCCGGGGTAACGGCGCGACGCATCCGACTTTCACCACACCAGAGTGGGGTCAAAGTCGGATGCGTCGGGTCAGGCCGGGTAGTCGGGATCGCCGGGGAGGACGACGCGGTGGTCCTCGCGGGTGCCGATCACCTTGGGCAGGATCGGCTCGACCTCGCGCCCGCGGTAGGCCTCGATCGCCTGCTGCGAGGTGGCGAACGGCGTCAGCTCCCGCAGCTGGCTGATCGTCGGGAAGGCGAGGACCAGCTCGCCCGCCTCCTGCGCCTGCAGCGCCGCCTGGGGCTCGAACCAGCGGGCCTCGGTCGTCTCCACGCCGTCCGGCTTCGGCGGCGTGTGGGCGGGGGCGAGCGCCATGAAGAACCAGGCGTCGAAGCGCCGCGAGATCACCTCGGGGGTGATCCAGCGCGAGAACAGCACCAGCTCCTCGTCGGCGGGCAGCTCGATCCCGGCCTCCTCGGCCAGCTCGCGGACCGCGCAGGCCCGGTGCCCAGCTTCGTCCTCGCCGTCCTCGGGGTCGACCGCGCCGCCGGGGAAGACCCACACACCCGGCATGAACTTCGCCTTCTCGGTCCGCTTCAACAGCAGCACCTCGAGCGCCCGGTCGGCATGCTTGCCCCCACGGCGCAGGAGCACCACCGAGGCGGACGGTCGCGGCACGGCCGGCTCACCCAAGTTCGGCGCCTCCGCTGGTCCACGCTGCCGCTCGGTCACGCGAGCCAGCGTATCTCGCGGGATGGCGCTATCCCGCCTGGCTGAGCGCTCGCCTGCGGCCGGCTCGAACCCAGGTGCGATGGGCGAGCCGGGCCAGGAGGGCGAGCAATGCAAGAGGCGTGAGGGCGGCCAAGCCGACGATCGTGACGCCGGCTGCGATCTCGAGCAGGCGGCCGGCGTCATCGAGTCCGTCGCCGATTCCCCAGGCGCCATTGTGGTCTTCGCCAGTCGCGGCAGCTCCCGTCTCGATCCGCAGCGAGACGCGGGAGAGGTTGGCGCGGCGACTGAGGCTTGCGAGACGGGAGCGCAGCACCGCGGCCTGCCGCCGCTCGGCTCGAAGCTCCGTTTCGACCGCGCTGCGCTCGCCTTCGGTCGTCGCCTCGCCGAGTTGGGCGAGCAGGCCGTCGACCCTGGCCTGCGAGTCCTCGAGGCGCCCTCTCGCACCGACTGTCGGTGCGGTTATGTCCTGGGTTGACTCTCGTCGCGAGCGGACCTCGGCGATCGAGGAGAAGTCGGCGAGGGCGTCGCCAAGTTTGCCGCTGGGGATCAGCAGCTCGAACTCGGCCCCGGCTTCGCCCGCGGCCCCGTCGCGGATCGCGGAGCGCAGGACGATCCCGTTGACCGCGTGGACGGCGTCGAAGACCTTGGCGGCGTCGGCGCGCACTTGATCGGAGTCGGTACCGAGGACGATCAGGGCGGAGCGTTCAATCTCCCGGCGGCCAGCCCCCGCCGCATATGCGCTGTTCCTATTCAGGTTGAGGAGTTGCGGCGGGCCCGAGTATTCGACTCCAGATGAGGATTCGACTCCGGATGAGGATCCAGCTCCGGATGAGGATTGGATTCCGGAATTCGCTCCGGCCTTGGGCTTCGAGGGAGCGGCTTCAACTGCGGCTTCGTTCAGCCGAGATCCGGTGCCGCCGCTCGGCTCCATGGTCTGGGTCGAGTCGGAGGTGCCGCTGCCGAGCCTCATCGAGGTCGGCTGGTCTGAGGTGGCCACCACAGCGGTGGCGACGACGATCGCGGTCACCGCGAAGGCTCCGGCGGGAGCCAGCAGCCGGCGTGGGGGAGTGGCACGGAGGCGCTCCGCGATGCGGCGGATCGCCGTCGCGGGATGGCCGTCGGCGTGCGGGAAGCCCGCCGCGGCGCGGGCGTCGAGCTTCCGTGTGAACTCGGGCCGCGGCGCCGGACGCAGCGCTCGCAGCTCGGCGGCGAGGTCGAGGTCGTCCCTATGCGGGTCCATCGCATGCCTCCCTCAGCTTGTTGACGACTCGGTGCAGCTTGGTGCCGGCGTTCGACTCGGTGATGCCGACCACCTGGGCGATCTCGGCGTTGGTGAGGCCGGCGAAGAACTTGAGGGCGACCAGCTCGCGCTCGCCCGCCTCGAGCTTCGCCAGGGCGCTCATCAGCGCGAGTCGCAGCTCGCTGCGCTCGGCCGGGTGGAGATCGGCGAGGCTCGCGGCGTCGACTGGATCGGCGGTCAGCTCCGCCTGCTTGCCGCGACGCCGCAGCTCGTCTAGCGCCGCGTTGCGGGCGATCCCGAACAGCCAGGCGCGGGGCTCTCCCCGGCTCGGGTCGAAGCGCGACCGCTTACGGTAGGCGCGCTCGAAGGCGGTCGCGGTGACGTCCTCGGCAGCGGCGCGATCGCGCAGCAGGCCGGCGGCGTAGGCGTAGACGTCGTCGCGGCTGGAGCGGTAAAGCTGCTCGAAGGCGAGCTCCCCGGCGCTGGGAGCCTCGGTGGCCGGTGCGGCGAGTGCCTGGCTCATGTCCTTACTACGAGCCACCGGCCGATCTGTCACAGGCCCCGCTAGGCGGCCTGGGGAAGCTGGGCGCTCATCTCCGCCGTCGCTGGGTAGGCGGAAGCCCAGGCGGCGCGGATCGAGTCGGCGGCAATCGCGACCAGACGGCGCAGGTCGCGCTCGGAGATCGAGAGCGGCGGCATGAGGACGACGACGTCGCTGAGCGGGCGGATGATCGCCCCGCGCTCGCGCGCCTCCAGCGTCACCCGGTGACCGAGGCGCAGGGCCGCATCGTGCTCGCCGAGGTCGATCCCGACCATGAAGCCGTAGCTGCGCACCTCCACCACCTCGGGCATCGCCCCGACCTCCGCCAGCAGCTCCTCCAGCAGCTCGATCTTGGGCTGGAGGCGCTCCAGGGTCCGCTCCCGCTCGAAGGCGTTGAGGCTGGCGATCGCGGCGGCGCAGGCAAGCGGGTTGCCGGTGTAGGTGTGGCCGTGGAAGAAGGTGCGGAACTCCTCGGGGTCGCCGAGGAAGCCTTCGTAGATGTGCTCGGTCGCCAGCGTCGCCGCCAGCGGCAGGTAGCCGCCGGTGAGCCCCTTGGCGACGCAGAGCAGGTCGGGGGAGATTCCTTCCTGGTCGCAGGCGAACATCGTTCCGGTGCGGCCGAACCCGGTCGCCACCTCGTCGCAGATCAAGAGCACGCCGAAGCGGTCGCAGAGCTCGCGCACGGCGCGCAGGTAGCCCGGCGGCTGGATCAGCATCCCGGCGGCGCCTTGGACCAGCGGCTCGACGATCACCGCGGCGATCTCTTCCTCATGGGCGGCGAGCACCCGCTCGAGGTCGGCGGCGTCGCCGGGCTCGGCGGCGTGGTTCTCGAAGAGCAACGGCCTGTAGGTGGAGTGGAAGAGCTCGATCCCCCCGACGGCGACCGCTCCGAGCGTGTCGCCGTGGTAGGAGTGGCGCAGGTGGACGAAGGAGGTGCGGCGGGCGTGCTGGCCGCCACGCTGCTGCTGGTACTGGAAGGCCATCTTCAGGGCGATCTCGACCGCGGTCGAGCCGGACTCCGAATAGAAGACGCGCGAGAGCCCCTGCGGGGCGATCTCGACCAGGCGGCCGGCGAGCTCCGTGGCGCAGGGGTGAGCGAGGCCGAGCGTGGTCGAGTGGGCGACCTTGGCGAGCTGCTCGCGCACGGCGGCGTCGATGTCGGGATGGCGGTGGCCGTGGACGTTGCACCAGAGCGAGGAGACGCCGTCGATGTAGCGGCTCCCGTCCGTCGCGATCAGGTCAGTCCCCTCGCCGCGCTCGATCGTCAGCGGCTCCTCCTCGCACCAGTCCTGCTGCTGCGTGAACGGGTGCCAGAGATGGTCCCGATCGAGCTGCGCATGGTCCACCAACATCGCCGCCACCGACCCTAGCCCCGCTCCCGGCGGCAAGACGCGAAGCACGCGGCTTCACGCTGGGGCCAAGTGGGTAGGAAGCGTGCGGCTTCGCACAAACCTCTACACCGATAGCTGTAATCATTTACCAATGGCCGAGAGTGGAGCACCCCCGAAGGTCCCGGCGATGCGCCGCCGGGCGCTGCATGCCGTCCGCTCCCTCTTCACGCCGCTGCTCCCGGACGACTACCTCGAACTGATCAACCCGCTCTGGTCGACGCGCGAGCTGCGCGGAAGGATCGAGCGCATCGACCGGGAGACGCCCGACGCGGTCACGGTGCTGATCCGCCCCGGCTTCGAGTGGCCCGGGCACCGGCCGGGGCAGTACCTGCGGATAGGAGTCGTCGTCGACGGTGTGCACCACTGGCGTGCCTACTCGCTCACCTCGGAGCCCGGGCGCCCGGACGGGTGCATCAGCATCACCCCGAAGCTGGTCGAAGCCGGCAAGGTCTCGCCTTTCCTGGTCGCCGCGGCCAGGCCGGGCGACGTCGTCCGGCTCGGCGGGGTCGAAGGGACCTTCGTCCTGCCAGAGCCGCTGCCCGGCAAGCTGCTCTTCATCAGCGCCGGCAGCGGGATAACGCCGATCATGAGCATGCTGCGCAGCCTGCACCGCGACGATGCGCTTGGCGACGCGGTCCACCTCCACTCGGCGCGCAGCGCCGACGGCGTGATCTTCTCCGACCTCCTGGGCAAGATCGACGCGGCCCAGGAGGGCTACGAGCTGCACCTGCGCCTCACCGGCGAGCAGGGCAGGCTCGCCCCCGGGGACCTCGACCGGCTCTGCCCCGACTGGCGCGACCGGCACACCTTCCTCTCGGGCCCGGCGGAGATGCTCGACGCGATGAGCGAGCGCTGGGAGCGCGACGGCGACCGGGACCTGCTCCACATGGAGCGCTTCCAGCCGGTGATCGGCGGCGAGCCGGGCGAAGGGGAGGGCGGCACGGTGCGCTTCCTCAGGAGCGGGGTCGAGGCAAGCTGCGACAGCGGCACGCCGATCCTCGTCGGCGGCGAGGAAGCCGACGCGACGCTTCCCTTCGGCTGCCGCATGGGGATCTGCCACACCTGCGTCGGTCGGCTCTGCAAGGGCGAGGTGCGCGACCTGCGCACCGGTGAGGTCCACGGCAGCGAGGGGGAGATGGTCCGCACCTGTGTCAACGCCCCCGAGGGCCCGATCGAGATTGCGCTTTGAAACCTAGGAAAGGGAAACGATGAACGCAACGACTGCCGAGGTCGCGAGCCCGCTCGCGCACCTCTCGGCGGAGCAGCTGGACGAGCTTGCCCGCGAGCTCGACGAGATCCGCGACCGGACGTTCGCCGACCTCGGCGAACGCGACCGCCGCTACATCGAGAGCATGATCGCGATGCAGCGCCGCCTGGCGGTGATGGGGCGCGTGCTGCTGCTCGGCGCGCGCTACCGCCCCGCCAAGCTCGCCGGCACCGCCGCGCTCTCGGCGGCGAAGATCCTCGAGAACATGGAGATCGGGCACAACGTCCTGCACGGGCAGTGGGACTGGATGAACGACCCCCAGATCAACTCTTCGACCTGGGACTGGGACACGGCGTCGACCGCGGAGGCGTGGAAGCACTCGCACAACTACGTACACCACACCTTCACCAACATCCTCGGCAAGGACAAGGACCTCGGCTACGAGATCATGCGGATCGACCCGCAGCAGAAATGGCATCCCGTCTATCTCCTGCAGCCGCTCTACAACCTCCTGCTGGCGGCGTTCTTCGAGTGGGGCGTGGCGGTCCACGACCTCGACTTCGATGCGATCCGGACGGGCCGCAAGTCCAAGGCGCAGATCAAGCGCGAGCTCGCCGGCATCCGCGAGAAGGCGAAGGACCAGGTGGTCAAGGACTACATCGCCTGGCCCCTGCTGAGCGGCTTGGCGATGGCGGCCCTAGACGCCGGCCTCGAGGTTCGCAGTGGCGGCAGGCGGCGTCGCGGGGGCCTGGCAGGGGCCCTGAAGCGAACTCTTCGTGGCGGCGGGAGCTCCTACCGCGCGGCGGCGTCGGCGAACGCGACCGCCAACATCGTCCGCAACGTCTGGTCCTACGCGATCATCTTCTGCGGCCACTTTCCGGACCAGACCCACACCTTCAGGCCCGAGGAGGTCGAGGACGAGAGTCGTGGCGGCTGGTACGTGCGCCAGCTGACCGGGGCCGCGAACATCGAGGGCAGCCCCCTGTTCCACGTCGCCAGCGGCAACCTCGGCTACCAGGTCGAGCACCACCTCTTCCCGGACCTGCCGAGCACCCGCTATGCGGAGATCGCCCCCCAGGTCAAGCAGGTCTGCGAGCGCTACGGACTGCCCTACAACAGCGGCCCCTTCGGGCAGCAGTTGGGGATGGTGCAGCGGACGATCCTCCGCCTCGCCTTCCCGGGAGGAGCGCCGCGGCCGAAGCCGGGCCCGTATCGCGGGGAGGACCACCCGGCTCTGTGATAGTGCTCACATGAGCAACTATTTCGGTTGAGAAATAGTTGCTCTAGTGCAAGTATCTTCGCATGCAAGCGAGCGAGATCGCCGCGATCGTCGATGAGGTGGCTACACCCGAGACGAGCCCGGCCGAGCAGGAGACCGCGGCGCGGCTGAGCGCGCTGCTGCGGCACCTCTTCCTCTACGACCGCGGAAACATGCTGCGGGTGATCGAGGAGAGCGGCCTCTCGGCGACCCAGTGCAAGGTGCTGCTGGAGCTGGGCGGGCTCGGCGAGGCGACGGCCCCGCGGCAGGTGAGCGACCTGGCGGAGACCTTCGGCGTCTCGGTCCCCTCGATGAGCAGGGCCGTCGATGGCCTGGTCAAGAAGCGGCTGGCGACCAGGGTCGAGGACACCGAGGACCGGCGCGTGCGCCGCGTCGCGATCACCGCCAGGGGCAAGCAGCTGGTCGACACCATGCTGGTCGTCCGCCAGGCCGGGATGGAGGCCTTCGCCGCGAGCCTGACGGCGGCGCAGCGGCGCAAGCTCGACGCGGCGGTCGACTCGCTGATGGACCGGGAGGACATCGCCGAGGCCTACGAGCTGCTCAAGGAAGTGGGGCCGGCTTGACCCGCTACCGCCACCTGATCACCGACGAGAACCGCAAGTGGTGGACGCTCGGGGCGATGTGCTTCGCCCTGTTCATGATCATGCTCGACAACACGGTCGTGAACGTGGCGCTGCCCTCGATCCAGCGCGACCTCGGTGCCTCCCTCTCCGCCCTGGAGTGGACCGTCAACGGCTACACGCTCTCCTTCGCGGTGCTGCTGGCGACCGGTGGGCGGCTTGGCGACATCTTTGGCCGCCGCCGCATGTTCCTCTTCGGCGTGGTCATCTTCGCTCTCTCCTCGGCGACCGCCGGCCTCGCCGCCGACACGACCTCGCTCGTGATCAGCCGAGTCGTGCAGGGCGTCGGCGCAGCGCTGATGATGCCGGCGACGCTCTCGATCGTCACCGACGCCTTCCCCGCGCACGAGAGGGGCAAGGCAATGGGAACCTGGGCTGGGGTCTCCGCGCTTGCCCTGGCGGTCGGACCGGTGATGGGCGGCTTCCTCACCGAGCACGTCAGCTGGCGGGCGATCTTCTACCTCAACATCCCGGTCGCGATCGGAGCCGTGCTGGCGGCGCTGTTCGCGGTGCGCGAGTCGCGCGACACCACGGTCGGCCGCGAGGTCGACTACGCCGGCGTCGCGATCCTCACCGGCGCCCTGACGGCGCTGATCCTCGCCCTGGTCGAGGGCAACGCCTGGGGCTGGGGCTCGCCGGAGATCGTCGCCCTGCTGATCGGCGCCGGCCTCGGGCTCGCCGCCTTCGTCGCGATCGAGCTGCGGGTCAAGGTGCCGATGGTCGAGTTCCACTTCTTCTCCGACCGCAACTTCGTCGGCGCTGTGGTCGTCGCCCTGATCGTTTCTTTCGCGATGCTCGGCGTCTTCTTCTTCCTCGCCCTCTACATGCAGAACATCCTCGGCTACTCGGCGCTCGAGGCCGGGATCAGGTTCCTGCCCTCGACCCTGATGATCGTCGTCATCGCCCCTCTCGCCGGGCGCATGGCGGACCGGATCGGCCCGCGCTGGTTGATCGCCGGCGGGCTGCTCGTCGTCGCCGCCTCGCTGTTCAGCTTCAGCGGCATCGCGGTCGACTCCAGCTACGGCGAGCTGCTGCCCGGCTTCATGCTGCTCGGCATCGGCATCGCGCTGACGATGTCGCCGATGACCAGCGCCGCGATGAACGCGGTGCCGGTCGAAAAGGCGGGGATCGCCTCCGGCGTGCTCTCGATGTTCCGCATGGTCGGCGGCAGTCTCGGTGTTGCCGTCACCGGTGCGATCTTCCAAGGCGCCGTCGGCAATCCGGAGACCGCGACGCCGGCCGACTTCGTCGACGCGCTCGGCCACGCAATGACGGTCTCCGCCACGGTCGCCCTAGCCGGCGCCGCGATCGCCGCGGTCGCGATCCGCGCCAAGCGCGAGAAAGTGAGCATCGAGAGCGCGGAGGCGGACGTCCAGCCTGGCACCGCGCTAGCCGCGCGGGGGGCCGAGTAGCCCCCACTCGCCGGGCCAGCTGTCCGGGTCGGCGGGATCGACCCAGGGGAGCGTCGCTACGTCGGTGGCGCCGAGGGCGGCGACCGTCTCGCGGTTGGACAGCTCGATCTCACCGGGATCCTCGGGCCAGGGCGTGAAGATGACGCTGGTGACCCGCAGTCCCGCAGACCGCGCCGCCTCGATTGTCAGCAGGGTGTGGTTGATCGCGCCCAGGCCGGGCGGCGAGGCGATCGCCACCGGCATCGCCAAGTCGACGATCAGGTCCCTGACCAGGTAATCGAGGCTGAGCGGCGTCAGCAGCCCCCCAACCCCCTCGCAGATGAAGGTGTCCGCTCCCTGCTGGGCAACCTGAGCCGCCTCGAGCAGGGCCTCTCGCTCGATCTCCTCGCCCACCATTGCGGCGGCGAGGTGGGGTGAGACGGGGGGGCCGTAGCGAAAGGGGGCAATCTCCTCGTCGCTCTGATCCGAGCGGGCGGCGCGGCGCAGGATCGCGTGATCGGGTTCGCCCGGCTCGTCGAGGCCGGTCAGCGCAGGCTTGAAGACCTTGACCCTCTGACCCTCCGCGGCGAAGCTGTGCGCGACCATCGCGGCGGCGTAGGTCTTGCCAACCTCGGTCCCCGTGCCGGTGACGAAGACGCCGCGCATCGCCCCTAGGCGGCGGCGAGCGCCGGCGACTTGGAGGACTGTGCGGGGGCGATTCCCAGCTCCCGTGCCGCGGCGCCGACCAGCTTCGCCGCTCGCTCCAGCTCACCCTTGCGGTGGGTCGCCATCGCGGTGAAGCGCAGCCGCGAGGAGCCCTCGGGCACCGTCGGCGGGCGGATTCCCTGGGCGAAGACGCCGCGCTCGAGCGCCCGTTCGCTCAACTCCATCGCCGGCGAGGCATCGCCGATCTCCACCGGGACGATCTGGGTCGACGAGCCGCCCACGGCGAGACCCTCGCCGGCCAGCGCGGTGCGCAGCGCCTCCGCATTGGCCTGCAGGCGCTCGACCCGGTGGGGATGGGACTCGAGCAACTCCAGCGCAGCCAGCGCGGCGGCGGCCGCGGGCGGCGGCGGCGCCGTCGAGAAGATGAACGGGCGGGCGGTGTTGACGAGGTACTCGACCAACTCGCCGCTCCCGCAGACGTATGCCCCGTAGGAGCCGAGCGCCTTGCCCAGGGTGCCGACGACGACGTCGACCTCGTCGCCGAGGCCGGCGGCGGCGACCGAGCCGCGGCCGCCGGGGCCGAGCGCGCCGGTGGCGTGCGCCTCGTCGACCATCAGCCGACAGCGGTGGCGACGGGAGAGCTCGGCCAACTGCTCCAGCGGAGCCACGTCGCCGTCCATCGAGAAGACGCCGTCGGTGACGATCAGCGAGGCCCGCTCGCCGGCCTCGCGCAGGGCCCAGGCGAGGTGCTCGAGGTCGCCGTGGCGGTAGACGAAGGTCTCGGCGCGGGAGAGGCGGCAGCCGTCGACGATGCTGGCGTGGTTGAGCTCGTCGGAGAAGACGACCTCGCCGCGCCCGGCGAGCGCCGCGATCGTGCCGGTGTTCGCCAGGTAGCCGGAGCCGAACAGCAGCGAGGCCTCATAGCCCTTGAACTCGGCGAGCCGCTCCTCGAGGTGGCGGTGCGGCTGCATGTTGCCGGAGATCAGCCGCGAGGCCCCGGCCCCGGCCCCCCAGCGCATCGCCGCCTCGGCCGCCGCGCCGCGAACCCGCGGGTGGTCGGCCAGGCCCAGGTAGTTGTTCGAGCAGAGCAGCAGCACCGGCCGGCCGTCGAGCAGCACGCGCGGGCCCTGCGGTCCGCTGATGAGCCGCAGCCGCCGGTGGAGCCCCTGGTCGCGGAGCTCCTCCAGCCGATCTGCGATGTCGGTCATGCCGCTTGCGGGTACGGCGGGGGCTTCTTCGTCTTCTTGATCACCCGCAGCTGGGTCGAGGGGTCCCAGAAGTTAGCCTCGTCCTGGCGGTCGATCAGCTCTTCGATCGGGGTCGCCGGTGCCTCGCCCGCGAGCCAGCCGGAGCGGTTGTCCGGCCGCGGGTTGGCGCCGTTATCGGGCTGGCGGGCCACGTTCAGGCCCAGCTCCTCGAACATCGCCCGGTCGTCCTCGGGCTCGGCGCCGAGGGTGGTCAGGAAGTTGCCCATCATCACCCCGTTGAGCCCTGCCTTGACCGCCAGCGGCTGCAGGTCGCCGAGGTTCTCGACCCGGCCGCCGCAGAGGCGGAAGAGCGCGCCGGGGATGACCAGGCGGAAGACCGCCACCCACTTGACCACCTCCCAGGCGTCCATCAGGGGCCGGTCGCCGAACTTGGTGCCCTCACGCGGGTTGAGCAGGTTGATCGGCACTGAGGTCGGGTTCAGCTCGGTGAGCTCGAAGGCCATCTCGACCCGCTGCCGCGGCGACTCGCCGAGGTTGAGGATGCCGCCGACGCAGGTCTCGAGGCCCGCCTCCTTGACCGCGTCGATCGTCCGCAGCCTGCCCTCGTAGCGGACCGTGGTCGTGACCTCGGGGTAGTAGGAGCGGGCCGACTCGACGTTGTGGTGGACGCGCTGGACTCCCGCTTCCTTCAGCTGCTTCGCTCGCTTCCCCGACATGTGGCCAATCGAGGCGCAGCGCTTCAGGTTGGTCTGCTCGGCGACTAGCCTCGTCCCTTCGAGGATCTTCTGGAAGTCCCGTTTGGAGAGCCCCTGGCCCTGGGTGACCATGCAGAAGCGGTGGGCGCCCGCGGCCTCGGCCGCCTTAGCGTGCTCGAGGATCTGCTCGGGCTCCATCATCGCGTGCATCGGCGTGTCCGCCTCGGCGTAGCGCGACTGGGCGCAGAAGCCGCAGTCCTCGGCGCAGCCGCCCGACTTGGCGTTGACCAGCGAGCACATGTCGGTCGAGTCGCCGAAGTTCTCTTTGCGCACCTGCCAGGCGCGCTCGACCAGCGTGCCGATCTCTTCGTGGCTGGATAGTTCGCCCAGCGACAGGGCTTCGTCGAACGAGATCAGGGAAGTCATTCGGGCGCAAGGCTAGGAACCAGGCCGGACGGCTGGCCACGCCTCGCGCGGGTCATCGCTGCCCGGTCCTCCTAACATCGGCGCGTGCGCGCGGCGAAGACCAGGAGACGCAGGCGGCTCGCACTGGCCGCCTGCTGTGGGCTCGCGGTAGGAGCCTTCGCGTTCGGCGTCACGCTTGGCGATGGAGCAGCGCCGCCGCAACCGAGCGTCGCCAGCCGGCTCACACCCGAGCGGCTCGCTGGCCAGCGGATCATCGTCGGGTTTCCCGACCTGGAAGCTCCTCGTCCGGTCAAGCGGATGATCCGCGAGGGCCGTGTCGCCGGGGTGGTCCTCTTCGACGAAAACCTCGCCGGCCGCACTGCCGACCGCCGGCTCATACGAGGTCTGCAGTCGGTTCCGCGCCCGCCCGGCCTGCGCGACCCGCTGCTGGTGATGATCGACCAGGAGGGCGGGCTGGTGAAGAGGGTCGGCGGCGCGCCGACCGCCTCCGCCCGGGAGATGGGCGCCCGCGGCGCTGCCTTCAGCCGCGAGCAGGGTCGGCTCACGGCGCGCAACCTGAGCGCTCTCGGCGTCAACGTCGACCTGGCGCCGGTCCTCGACGTCGCCCGTCCCGGCGGCACGATCGACGAGACCGAACGCGGCTTCGGCTCGAGCGCCGGGCAGGTGGAGGAGACCGCCGTGCCCTTCGCCGCAGCGCTCCAGGAGGGTGGGGTGGCGGCCACGGCGAAGCACTTCCCCGGGCTTGGCGAGGCCCGTCTCAACACCGACTTCGCGGTTGAACGAGTCGATCTCTCCAGGCAGGAGCTGCGACGAGTCGACGAGGCGCCCTACCGGCATTTTATCGATGCAGGCGGCGAGCTGGTGATGCTCAGCACCGCGATCTACCCGGCCTTCTCACCCAGGCCTGCCGCCTTCGCCCGCCCGATCGCGACCGGCGAGCTGCGCCGCCGGCTCGGCTTCGACGGCGTTTCGATCACCGACGCCCTCGAGACCGTCGCCGTGCGCGACTTCGGCGGCCCGGCCAAGGCAGGCCTCGCGGCAGCGGGCGCTGGCGTCGACCTCCTCCTCTTCACCGACTACAGCGCCGGCGCCCAAGCCCAGCGCGCCCTGGCGCGCCGAGTCCGCACTCGGTCGACGGTCAGGGCCGCCGCGGAAGAGTCGGTGAGCCGCATCCTGCGCCTACGTCACCGTCTCGCCCGCTAGGCGCGCGGAGACGCCTCACTCGACTGGCGTCGCCGCCAGCGACTCCCAGAGGTAGAGCGAGGCGAGGCTGCGGTGGGGCCGCCAGGGCTCACCGATCTCCAGCACCTGCGTAGGGGGCGGCATCTCCTCGAGCCCGTACTCGATTTGAACGGCCTTGCGGATGCCGAGGTCGCCGCCGGAGAGCACGTCGGGGCGCTCGAGGTGGAAGAGCAGGAACATCTCGGCGGTCCACTGGCCGAGGCCGCGGACGGCGACGATCTCCTCGATCACCTCCTCGTCGGGGAGCCGGTCCAGCCGGTCGACCTCGAGCTCGCCGGCGATCACGTGGGAGGCGAGGTCGCGGATGTACTCGACCTTGCGCCCGGAGAGGCCGGCGCCGCGCAGGTCCTTCTCGCTCGCTTCGAGCAGCTCCTCCGGGCTCGGCGTGCGGCCGCCGAAGATCTCAATGACGCGGCCGTAGATCGTCCGCGCCGCCTTGGTCGAGAGCTGCTGGCCGACGATTGCCCGCAGCAGCGCCCCGTAGGCGTCGGCGGGACGCTCCTCGCTGCGCCGTTTCAGCCGCGTCTTCACGTCCAGCTTGCCGATTCGCTCGATCAGATCCGCCATCACGGGGTCGGAGGCGGCGAGCGCTTTGCGGGCGGCAGCGCTCACTTTCCCTTCCATTCCGGCTTGCGTTTCTCGGCGAAGGCACGGATCCCCTCGCGCAGGTCCTCGGAGGAGAAGCAGGACTCGCGCAGGGCGATCAGGCCGGCCTCCTGCTGTTCGTTGAGGACGGGAGAAGCGTTGAGCAACTCGATCGCGCTCTTGTTGCCGCGCATCGAGAGCGGCGCGTTGGCGGCGATCTCGGCGGCGAGCTGGACGGAGAGGTCCTCGAGCCGGTCGTCGGCGACGACTTCGTGGACGAGGCCGATCTGCTCGGCGCGGGAGGCCTCGAAGTTGCGCCCGGTCAGGAATAGCTCCTTGGTCCGCGCCAGGCCGACCGTGTCGAGGAACTTGCGCAGCCCGGTGTGTCCGTAGACGAGGCCGAGCTTGGCCGGCGGCATCCCCAGCTTTGCCCCGGCGGCGCAGATCCGCAAATCGCAGGTGATCGCCAGCTCCAGCCCGCCCCCGAGGCAGTGGCCGTTGATCGCGGCGACCGTCGGCCAGGGATGGGAGGCGAGCGCCTCCAGGGCACGGTGGAAGGGGTGGGCGACGAGCGCCTCGGCATCGCGCTCGAAGGTCTCGGCGGGGAAGGAGGCGATGTCGTAGCCGGCCGAGAAGACCGGCGGCGCGCCGGTGATCAGCAGGCAGCGGGTCTCGATGCCACGGTCGAGGCGCGGCAGGGTCTCGGCCAGCGCGTCGAGGATCTCGTGGTCGAGCGCGTTGCGGCGCTCGGGATTGGAGAGGCGGATGCGGACGACCGCCTCGGCCGGGGAGTCGAGCAGGAGCTTGCCGCCGGCGAGCTGCTCGCTCACTCGAGCACTACGAGGACGTCGCCTTCGCTGACCGACTGGCCCTCCTCGCAGCGGATCTCCTTGATGGTCCCGTCGTCCTCGGCCTCGACCGGGATCTCCATCTTCATCGACTCGAGGATGACAACGGTGTCGCCGTCTTCGACTTTGTCGCCGACCGCCACCTCGACTTTCCAGACGTTGCCGGTGATGTGCGCCTCGATGTCCGCCATGGGCGGGGACAATATCCGCCGTGCAGGACTCCCTTGCCGTGATCGTCGCCGCCCGCAACGAGGCGGACCGGGTCGGCGCCACGGTCGCGGCGCTGCGCGAGGCCTTCCCCGGCGCGGCGATCTGGGTGGCCGACGACGCCTCGGACGACGGCACCGCGGAGACCGCCCTGGCGGCCGGTGCCCAGGTGGTCAGCCGCGGCCGTCCGCACGGCAAGGGCGCCAACGTGACGGCGGCGGCTGAAGCGGCGCTGAGCGCCGATCCCGTGCCGCGGCTCGTCCTGCTTTGCGACGGCGACCTCGGCGTCTCGGCGGGCGCGCTGGCACCCCTGGTCGAAGGGGTGGAGCGGGGTGAGTGCGACCTCGGCGTCGCTGCCTTCGCCCGTCGCGTCGGCGGCGGCTTCGGCATCGCTCTGGGCTTCGCCCGCTGGGCGATCCGCCGTCGCTGCGGCCTGGAGACGACCGCGCCGATCTCTGGCCAGCGGGCGATGCGGGTCGAGGTTCTGCGCGCGGCGCTTCCCTTCGCCCGCGGCTACGGGATGGAGGTGGGGATGACGATCGACGCCGTCCGCAATGGTTACCGCCTGCGCGAGTACGAGCTCGACCTCAGCCACCGCGCCACCGGCCGCTCCGCGGCCGGCTTCCTCCATCGCGCCCGCCAGCTGCGGGATTTCGCCCGGGTGTTCTTGGTCAAGGGGGGAGAGTCTCCGCGCTCTGGTTCTTAGGGAGGCATGAACCAGCCCGCAACCGCCGTTGCCCCTGCTACCTTTACCTCAACCACTCTAGGTAAAGCAATGCCAAAGCTCTCTCGTAAGAACCAGGTGACGATCCCCGTCGAAGTGCTGCGCAAGTCTGGCCTCGAGCCGGGGGACGAGCTCAATGTGCGGGCGGTTGGGCGGGGGCGGCTGGAGCTTGAGCGCCGCCCTGATCTGGTCGATCAGTTCGCCGGCAGCCTCCCTTCCGCATATCCACCCGGCTACCTCGAGGGGCTGCGGTCCGAGTGGGAGCGGTAGCCCTCGACGCCAGCGTCGCGATCGGTTTTCTCGATCCGACCGACGCACATCATGAGCGCGCAGTCGCGAGCCTGCGCGAGACCGACCAGGACGAGCTGCTGATTGCGGCCAGCGTCTACAGCGAGATCCTCGTCTGGCCGCTCGCCAAAGGGCACGGCGACCTGGTCGAGGAGTTCATCGACGGCCTCCGTGTGGAGGTCGTCCCCCTAAGCCGCGAGATCGCGAGAGGCGCCGCCGAGCTGCGGGCCAAGCACCGTGCTCTGCGCCTCGCCGACGCCTTCGTGCTAGCGACAGCCCGGTACCGCGAGGCTGCCCTGCTCACCTTCGACGACCGCCTGAGCCGCTTCGCGTAGGCCCTAGGCCCGGTGCTCCCAAGGCGCCTGCGGCCAGCCGTCGCCGGCACGCTCCAGGGCCCCTGCGATTTCCAGCAGGGTCGCCTCGTCGTTTTCGCGGCCGAGCAGCTGGGCGCCGATCGGCAGGCCCGATGCCGTCAGTCCGGCCGGGACGCTGATCCCGGGCCAGCCGGTCACGTTCCAGGCGAAGGCGAATGGGCAAGTGGCGCTGGCGACCGTGCTGGTGCCCCAGTAGCCGCGTCCCTCGAGGACTCCGATCCGGGGCGGCGGCTTCGCCGTGGTCGGGGTGAGGACGACGTCGAAGCGGTCGAAGATGCGGCCTACTCGGCGGCGCAGGGCGGGCTCGGCGGCGCGGGAGAGCCTCAAGGGAACTCCGCTGAGCGCCTTGCCCAGCTTCGCGTGGACGCGGGTGCGCGGCTCCAAGCAGGAGCGGTCCTCGACGTTGGCGCTGAGCCACGCGTCGACCCCGGCCATGCCGCGGGGGATGATCGCCGGGCCGACGAGGCCGTAGTCGGGGTCGGCCGGCGTGACGTCGTGGCCGAGCTCGCCTAGTCGGTCAGCCGTCGCTTCGATCGCGCGGCGGTGCTCGTCGTCGACCTTGCCGGACAGTCCGAAGGGTGTGGCGAAGGAAACCGCGACGCGCAGGCGGCGCGGCTCGCGGGCGGCTGCCTCCGAGAACGGCTCCGCCGGCACTGGCGGGCGGTGGAGGTCGGCCGGCACATTGCCGTGGATCGCGTCGAGGAGCAGGGCCGCATCGGCGACGTTACGCGTCAGCGGCCCGTAGCAGCTGAGCCCGTTGAAGGCCTCGGGATCTGGCCAGGTGGAGACGCGGCCGCGCTGTGGCTTGAGGCCGATCAAGCCGGTCCAGGCCGCGGGGATGCGGATCGAACCCGCCCCGTCCGAGCCGACGGCGGCGGCCACGATCCCGGCGGCCACCGCGGCTGCCGCGCCACCGCTGGAGCCGCCGGGCGTGTGGTCGGTGTTCCAGGGGTTACGGGTGGCGCCATGGGTCGTGGTCTCGGTGAAGTGCCACTGGCCGACCTCCGGGGCGTGGGTCTTGCCGATCACGATCGCCCCCGCCTCGCGCAGCCGCCGCACCATCTCGGCGTCGCGCACCGCGGCCTCATGCTCGCCTGCGCACCCGAAGGGGGAGGTGCAGCCGGTCAGGTGGACGTCGTCCTTGATCGCCACCGGGACCCCGAGCAGCGGTGCGCCGTTTCCTTCGCCGAGTCGAGCGTCTGCCGTGTCGGCCTCCGCCAAAGCCTCCTCTGCGCGCAGCAGGCGGAAGGCGTTGAGGTCTGGTTGGGCTGCCTCCGCCCGCTCCAGCGCGGTCTCGACCAGCTCGCGGGAGGACACCTCGCCCGTGACCAGGAGTGCGGCCTGCTCGGCCAGTCCGTGAGCCTCGCTCGCGGTCTCCGGCGTTTTCGAAATCGTCTCGCTGGACATGGGGCCTCCCTCGCAGGCGCTAGTTCGTTCGAACGAACAATAGGCCAAACGAGTACTCTGCCGCAGCTTGACTCCCGCTACCGCCACCGACACCCGCGACCGCATCCTCCGCACCACGCTCGAGCTGATTGGGCGCGAGGGGATAGCCGCGGTCACCAACCGCAGCGTCGCCGCGGCGGCCGGCGTCTCCCTCGGCTCGCTCACGTACCACTTCGAGAGCCAGGTCGATCTGCTCCGCGAGAGCCTGCTGCTGTTCGTCGGCGAGGAGGTCGGGCGGCTGGAGGCGATCGCGGCCGACATGCGCAGCCGCCGTCCCAGCGTCGAGGAGGTCGCCGGCGAAGTGGAGCGGATCGTCGAGGAATCGGCCAGCCGGATGCAGCAGCTGGCCGAGGTCGAGCTACACCTTCGCGCTGCCCGCGACCCCGAGCTGCGCGACGCTTCGCGCCGCTGCTTCGAGGCCTACGAGGGCGTCGCCGCGACCGCCCTGGAGATGCTCGACGTCCCCGACCCCCAGCGCCACGCCTCTGAGGTCGTGGCGCTGCTCTACGGACTGGGGCTGCGCCGGCTCGGTACCGGAGAGGAAGACGCGGCAGGCACCGCCGAGGCGCTGCTGACACTCGTGCGGGGCGCGCGCCAGTCGTGATCCTCGCGATCGACCAGGGGACGACCGGCACCACCTGTCTCGTCTTCGACGCCGAGGGGAGGATCGCCGGCCGTGCCTACTCGGAGTTCGAGCAGCACTTCCCGCAGCCGGGCTGGGTCGAGCACGATGCGGGGGAGATCTGGGCGACGACCCGGCGGGTGGCGATCCAGGCGATCGCCGATGCGGGGATCCAGGGGGCAGAGCTGGACGCGATCGGGATCGCCAATCAGCGCGAGACCGTCGTCGCCTGGGACCCGGCGAGCGGCGAGCCGGTGCACCGGGCGCTGGTCTGGCAGGACCGCCGCACGGCAGCCCGCTGCGACGAGCTGCGTGCGGAGGGCCGTGAGGCGGTCGTGCGGGAGCGAACCGGCCTCACGCTCGACCCGTACTTCTCCGGGACCAAGGTCGAGTGGCTGCTGCGCAACGTCGAGGGCGCCGAGCGGGCGGTCTTCGGCACGGTCGACTCCTGGCTGCTCTTCAAGCTGACCGGTCGTCACGCGACCGACTACACGAACGCCTCGCGGACGATGCTCTTCGACATCCGGCGGCTGGCCTGGGACGAGGAGCTCTGCGCGATGCTCGGCGTCGACCCGCAGCGCCTGCCCGAACCTTTGCCTTCCGCTCACGTCTACGGCATGACTTCGGAGTTCGGCGGCGAGGTGCCGGTGGCGGGGATCGCCGGCGACCAGCAGGCAGCCCTGTTCGGCCAGGCGTGTCACGCCGCGGGGAGCGCCAAGAACACCTACGGGACCGGCAGCTTCGTCCTGCTCAACACCGGGCCCGAGGCGCCGGAGCCGGGGGAGGGGCTGCTCGCCACTGTCGCCTGCGCCCCGGGCGAGGATGCCGCCTACGCGCTCGAGGCCTCGATCTTCGTCACCGGCGCTGCGATCCAGTGGTTGCGCGACGGCCTCGGAATCCTCACGGAGGCGGGCGAGAGCGAAGCGATGGCCGCCTCGCTGGTCGGCAACGACGGCGTCTACTTCGTACCGGCGCTGACCGGGCTCGGCTCTCCGTACTGGGATCCCTACGCGCGCGGGACGGTCGTCGGCCTCACCCGCGGCACTCGCCGCGAGCACCTGGCGCGCGCCGCGCTGGAGGCGATCGCCTTCCAGACGGTCGACGCCGTGCGCGCCCAGGAGGCGGCCGCGGGGGAGCGGCTGAAGGAGCTGAAGGCCGATGGCGGCGCCGTCGCCAACCGCTGGCTGATGCAGTTCCAGGCCGACGTCCTCGGCGCTTCGGTCGTCGTGCCCGAGGTGGCCGAGACGACGGCGCTGGGGGCCGCCTACCTGGCCGGGATCGCGACCGGGCTCTGGAGCAGCGAGCAGGTGCGGGAGATGTGGCGGGAGGCGATGCGCTACGAGCCTGCGATGGGCGAGGACGAGCGCGAGTCGCTGATCGCCGAATGGCGCCGGGCGGTCGAGCGGGCGAAGGGCTGGGCTTCTCCGGACGACACGGAACCGGTCGCGTAACCGTCCCGCCACCAGGGGGTACGCACCAGCGACGGCCGGCCCGATCCGGCCTTGCACCGATGCCAGATCTCAAACCACAGGTCTATAAGGACGAACGTCCTGCCGAGTACTTCGACCAGTTCCACGCGTTGGCGCGAAAAGGAGTCGGCTGGACCTACCCGCTCGTCCGCGGGATCATCACGCTGCCGGCGCTGGTGCCCTACCGCACGCGGGCGATCGGGGTCGGCAACGTGCCGAAGTCAGGACCGGTGCTTCTCGCCCCCAACCACTTCAGCCAGATGGATCACTTCTTCACGGGGCTCTACCTGCGCCGCCAGGTCCGCTTCATGGCAAAGTCGCAACTCTTCGGTCCGCGGGTTCTCACCTACCTCTACAAGCACGGCGGCGTCTTCCCGGTTCGCCGCGGCCACCACGACGAGGAGGCATTCAAGACCGTTTTCACGATCCTCAAGCGGGGGGAAATGCTGCTGGTCTACGCCGAGGGCGGCCGCTCGCGGAGCGGCGAGCTGGGGCAGGTCAAGCCGGGGATCGGGCGGATAGCGCTGGAGTCCGGCGTGCCGGTGGTGCCGGTGGCGATCCACGGCTCGGCCAGCGTGCGCAGGTGGAAGCGGCTGCGCTTCCCGAAGGTGACCGTGCAGTTCGGCGAGCCGCTCTCCTTCCCGGTCGATGCCGAGCCGAGCCGCGAGCGCCAGCTCGAAGCGGCGACTGAGGTGTTCGACAAGGTGCGGGCGATGTACACCCAGCTCGAGGAGCAGGGCCGCCGCAACGTGATCCGCGCCCTGCGTGAGGGCCTGCCCGAGCCCGGCGAGCCCTCGCCGGGCGGCTGACGTCCGCTACTCGTAGCGCGCTTCGAGACCGGCGTAGAAGTCCGGGTCGTGGCCCGGGGTGACGATCGCGTCGGGAAACTGGCCGCGGAAGAGCTTCAGCTCCTGCAGCGAGCGGCGGTAGTTGTGGGCGTCGAAGGGACGGGGCGCCAGCGGGGCGCTGCCGTCGAGCTGGCCCTGGGTGTAGGTGGCGTCGCCGCCGATCACGAAGTCGTTCTCCTCGAGGTGCGCGATCACCGACATGTGACCGGCGCTGTGTCCTGGCGTGTAGGCGAGGCGGACCGAGCCGTCGCCGAAGAGGTCGAAGCTGCGGCCGAAGCTCGCGTAGGAGGAAATCCCACCGCGGTCGAAGTCGACCGTGCGGTAGTCGAAGGCGTAGTTGAAGTGCGGGCGCCGGTAGCCGTTGAGGGCGGGCTGCCTGCCACCGACGGCGGCCTTCCACTCGGTCTCGCTGACGACGAAGGTCGCCTGTGGGAACTCGGAGATCGCCGAGGTGTGGTCGATGTGGAGATGGGTCATGACGACGATCGGGATCTCGCCGGGATCGAGGCCGCGCTTGCGCAGCTGCGCCGGGACGTCTTCACCTGGCGCCAGTGCGGGCTTGCCGATGTGGGTCGCGATGCGGCCGAAGTTCTCGTCCCCGTCGGTGGCGATCGAGGGGTGCAGGCCGGTGTCGACGAGGATCGCCCCGGCGCTCGGGTGGCGGATCAGGAAGGCCGGGACCGGCACGGTCATCGAAGGCTCGCCGGTGAGTAGGGCTCGCAGCAGCTTCAAGGTCAGGAAGCGACCGCCGGGGCTCTCCATCATCGAGCGCGACCATGTGACGGTGCCGGCGACGATCGGCTCGACGGTCACGGTTGCGCCCGCCGTCCCGCCGGCCAGCGGCTCGTGTAGCGGTTTCGGCTCCACGTGGACGCTCATCGCGAGTCAGGTTATGCCAGGGGGCCGTCTATAGGCTTGAGCCCGCATGGCTGAGAGCGATCCCTCGCGCATCTTCAGGCCCGGCCTGCTCGAGGGGCAGGTCTGCCTGGTCTCCGGCGCCGGCAGCGGCCTGGGGCGGGAGACGGCCCTGGAGCTGGCCCGGCTCGGCGCCGCCGTGGTCGGCTGCGGCCGGCGCGAGGAGCCGCTGGCGGAGACGGCGGCGCTGGCGGCGGGCCTGCCCGGCTCCTTCGAGCACGAGGCGGTCGACATCCGCGACGAGGAGGCGGTCGAGCGGTTCTTCGACGGCCTGCTGGAGCGCCACGGCCGCCTCGACACGCTGGTCAACAACGCCGGCGGCCAGTTCCTCGCTCCGGCCGAGTCGATCACGCCGAAGGGCTTCCGTACGGTGATCGAGCTGAACGTGCAGGGGACCTGGCTGATGACCCATGCGGCGGCGACCAAGTTCTTCATCCCCCAGGCAGGAGGCAAGGTGCTCAGCGTCACCCTCTCCCCCCACCACGGGATGCCTGGGATGGTCCACTCCGGGGCCGCCCGCGCCGCGGTCGAGAACATGATGCGGACGCTGGCGATCGAGTGGGCGCGGTTCGGGATCAAGACATGCGCGCTGGCGGCGGGCCAGTTCGCGACCGAGACGCTGATGACCAAGTATCCGAAAGTCGTGATCGACAACCTCGAGCGCTCGATCCCGATCGGCCGCGCCGGACGGGCGGAGGAGATGGCCTGGCTCGTTGCCTACCTGGCCTCTCCGGCCGGTGACTTCTTCTCCGGCACGACGATCACGATCGACGGCGCCCGCGACAACTGGGCCGGCCCCTGGCCGCCCGAAGCGATTACGAGCGAGTCTGGCGACCCGATCGCCGAGGAGCGCCGCTGACCGGCCGGAGGCGCCGTCAGGCGGCGTCCTCGGTCGCTCGCGTGCAGAGCACGCCACGCTCCTGCGTCCTGGCCTGACGACCCCTCCAGCAGGTCAGTTGGGGCGCGGCTCGAGGATGACGAGCGGGATTTCGCGGCCCTTGCTGCGCACCTGGTAGTCGGCGTAGCCGCGGTAGGCCTTGACCGCCATCGGCCAGAGGCGCTCTCGCTCCTGTGGCTCGGCGACCCGGGCGTGGACCGGCACGTGGTGCGAGCCGACCTGGACCGCCGTGTCGGGGTTGGCCTTGAGGTTGTAGTACCAGGCCGGGTTCTTGGGGAAGCCGCCCTTGGAAGCGACGATGACCATGTTCTCTCCGTCACGAAAGTAGAGCAGGGGAGAGGTGCGCTTGGTGCCGCTCTTGGCGCCGACGTGGTCGAGCAGCAGCATCTTGCCCACCCCCGGGATCCTGCCGCCGAGCCGCCCGCCGCTCGCCTTATAGAGAGCGGTGTGAAGGCCCATGAAGCGACGGAGGGCAGGCCAGATCCTGTCCGCTACGTCGAGGTAGCGGGGTGGGCGCCTGCCCTCTGTCGCCGTGGTGCTCAGGTGTACATCCCTCCGAACATGCCGCCGGTGACGTTCAGCACCTGGCCGTGCACGTAGTTGGAGAGTGGCGAGGAGAGGAAGAGCACCGGGGCGGATGCCTCCTCCGGCGTGGCGGGACGGCCGAGCGGGATGATCGCCGAGGCCATTGCCCGCATCTGCTCGGGGATGCCGAGCTCGATCTTCTCGCCGCCGGGGGTGGTCATCTCGCCGCCGGCCTCCTTGGCCGCGGTGAGGCGGGTTTCGACGAAGCCGAAGGCGACCGCGTTGACGTTGATCTTGAACTGGCCCCACTCCTTGGCCAGCGTTTTGGTCATGCCGACGACGGCCATCTTCGCCGCCGAGTAGTTGACCTGGCCCGCGTTGCCCATCATCCCGGAGGTCGAGGAGATGTTGACGATCTTGCGGAAGACCTCTTTGCCCTCGTTGCGCTCGGCCTTGGCCGCCTCGCGCCAGTGCGGCGCCAGCGCCCGCGCCACGCGGAAGGGGACGATCGTGTGGATGTCGAGCATCGCCTGGAACTGCTCGTCGGTCATCCGGTGGACCACCCCGTCCCAGGTGTAGCCGGCGTTGTTGACGATGATGTCGACCTCGCCGAACGCCTCGACCGCCTTGGCGACGAGCTCGTCAGGGACGCCGGGCTCGGTCAGGTCGCCGGCGAAGACCGCGGTCTCGCCGTCGATC
>DATMDR010000044.1:0-44085 GCA_035557635.1 Solirubrobacterales bacterium
CCCTACCGGCCCCAGACGAACGGGAAGGTCGAGCGTTTCCACCAGACGATGGCGCGGGAGTGGGCCTACGGGATGGCCTACCGATCCCACCGCCATCGAAACCGGGCCCTGCCACACTGGCTTGAGCACTACAACGAGACAAGGCCGCACAGCTCACTGGGGGGCCGGCCGCCGATCAGCCGCGTTCACAACGTCCGTGGGCAGGACAGCTAAGGGCTGGCCTCCGAGATCAGTTCGCGGCACCATTCGGCGGCAAATTCAGCCAGAACCACGGCTCGGTCACGGTCGAGCGTTTCGAGTGGCGCGTCGTCATACCTGAACTCGGCAGCCCAAGGAGTCAGCCTGCCGGCGCTTGCCATCTCGGCAGGCAAATCGACCTCGCAGGGTGAGGGCTACCTTCAGAGCCTTCTCGACCGCCTGCTGAGCATGGAAGCCGACTGGGTCGTCGTTGACCTCCGGGTCGTGGGCCAGCTTCTGCGTGACCATCAAGTCGCCTGCCGCCTTGCCAGCCAACAGCTCGGCAACCTCAATTTGCTCAGGAATGGGCGAAGACCTGGCCATCGCGAAGCGCGTGGTAGACCGTGGTACCCGGAACCTTTGCCCTTCGCTCCGCCAGTGCCTCGTCGAGGACGATGATGTCAACGGGAAGGAGGATGTCGTCGACCGAGCGACGGAGACGTGCCCACTCCTCGAGGCGATTCTCAACCTCCGGCTCGATCACGAGGAAGTCGACGTCGCTATCGGGCCTCTCCTCGCCACGGGCGTGGGAGCCGAACAAGATCACCTTGGAGTCAGCGCCGGCGGCCTCGGCCAGCGCTTCTCCCGCCCGCTGAATCAGATCGCGTGAAGCCACGCTGACACGGTAGCCGAGCCAATGGCGGTCAACTGAAATTCATCGGGCAGCGGCTGCCCAAATCCGCCTAGATCCCGCCCAATCGAGTCGCATCGAACCCTGTGGGTGCTCAGCCGATTCGGCTCTGCAGCCGCGAAAGAACCGCTCCTCGATCGAGCTTAGGAGGGAGTCGCTCTATCCAGCTGAGCTATCGGGGCTCAAAGGCGAATCGTAGAGCTATTCGCTCGCGGCATCGAGGTCCTCAAGGTCCGCGAGATCGCGGGTTCTGCCAGCCGCGCGCTTCATGGCCTTGAGATCCTCGATTGAGCAGACGGCTACCTCAACGCCAAGGATTTCTGCCTTCGTGGAGCGCGCGTGCAACTCGTCGTAGGGGGGAATCCCGTCGAGGCCCTGAACGATGTCCAGGCGACCGAGATCGGTCTCGATAGCAACTTGGTCGCCGCCCGCGACCTGCCTTGCGATTGAAAGTTGGCTGCTGAGGAAGGCTTCGCCTGCGTGTACGTGCCCGTGGATTGCCTCAGCAACCGCCGCAAGGCGTTTGAAGTTCTCGGCATCCGGGGCGACAACGATGTCCACGTCCTTGGTCCCGCGAACCACCCCCCACGCTCCAAGCGCCAGGCCGCCGACTACGACGAACCTCACTTCTGCCTCCGCCAAGCGGCGGAGGATCTGATCGAAGGCTGGAGCGTTCACCCTCGGCGAGCGGCGCCGGCAAATTGGAGCAGTTGGTGGCTCAGGGCGATGGTCTCCGCCAGGTTTACGCTCATTGGACGCTGAGCATCCGCCCGAAGTCGCAGTACTCGGACTTCCTCAGCAGCGGCAGCCGCGTCTTTGGGAGTCCTTCCGGTCTGTTCGAGAGATGCCATTCGGACACCGTAGCGGAGCGGCGAACGAGGCCAATCATTTGGGCAGCGCTGCCCAAATCGGCTCCAATCGTGCGTAATCCAATCGAATCCGCAAGCCGGCGCAGTTTGCCTCGTTTGGCTCTATAGGGCCGAACTGCTCACTCCTCCACCTCGATTAGCAGGGAGTCGCTCTATCCAACTGAGCTATCGGGGCCGGTTGCCGCGAAAGCTCTGCTGTGGGGGAGTGACGCACAGCACTAGCGTAGACCTTCATCGAGAAGCCCGGATCCGTGTGTCCGAGCTGGGCCGCTACGTACACGGGATCATCTCCAAGGGGCGAAGCGAAGGCTTGCGTAGAGGCGGCGCAGCGAGTGCGGAGTGACCGCGTCGTCAATCGGGCGGATGCCCAGCTCGGCGAGCCGCGTATTGGCGCGACGGATCGCGGTCTTCAGGCGTCTCTCGACGTTGCTGACGCTCTGCCGCTGCCCATTGCGGTTCTGGAACATCGACATCGGTCTTCGCAGCGGCGACGGTCAGTGTGCCACTCGCAGCGTCGAAGTCGTGCCGGTTGAGCGCACATGCCTCGCCGTTTCTAAGGCCAGCCCCGGCCATCGTCGTCAGGATCGGCCGAAGATGGCCAGCGGCTTCGAGCAGCGAGGGCAACTGCTCGGGCTTCACCGTTGGCCGGCTCGGCGTCGTACCCTTCACGCGCCGTCGCCTGCCGCGAGCCGGGTTCCGTACCGCGTCGATGTGTCCGTAGTCACTGGCGGCGTCGAGGATCATCGCCAGCAGGCCGAGCGACTTGTTGATCTGATTCGGTCCGAGCGCTCCCTCGCGCAGCTTGGCGGCCTTTATAGCGATCGACGTCCTGCGGGCCGATCTGATATCGACTCGCAGCCGCGCGAAGTGAGGCAGCAGGTGCGTGCGGAGCTGCCAGCGGTAGCTGGTGACGGTCTTTGGCCGCAGCTCTGGCTCACGCTGCTCCAGCCATGAGGAGGCGAACTGGTGGAAGGTTGGCGCTTCGCGCATGCCTACCTAAGGGGCAGGCAGAGACTTTTCTTCGCAAGCCGCCTCGATCCGGCTGGCTGCCTACCATGGGTTCATGGCAACCAGGAAGCCGTTGCTTGCCCCCGGCAATGAGGCCGAATGGGCAAGGATCAATCGCGAAGAGGCCGAGCAGCTGCGCGCTTCGAACCTGGCCTTGACGCCGGCCCAGCGCTTGGAGCAGGGCCAAAAGCTCTCGCAGCAAGCTGTCTCACTACTTGCAGCCTCCGTGAAAGCCGGGCATGTCCCAAGACGAGCTCTCCGGACCTGATCTCGCCGGCGCCATAACGGACGCCAACGCTGCGGTTTGGAGCACGTCGTCATTGGCGGCTTCAGTGTGATCTTCCATGGCTACGTACGAGCTACAAGGGATCGCGGGCTTCAAGCGCCTCGCCAGGCGACCTCAAGACCGCATCGATCTGGAAGAGCTGGAAGCGATCCACGGCGAGCTGCCGGTGGAATCGATTCCCGGTATTGACACATAGCTCCCATCATTGGGTCAGGTTTTGAGGGATTCGACTGCGGTGCGGAGGCTCGCTGGATCTACGGCAGGGAATTTGTACAGCTCCTGCTCGACCCCCTCGAAGAGCACGACCAGTTTGGCTGGCTCGACCTGCCCCGAGCTCACCATGCTGCGCACGTCGTGCAGGTCGAGCTCGAAGCCGCGCTCCAGCTTGGACAGCGCCTGGGAATAGGGATCGAAGTCGAACACATCGAGGTTGCCCTCGCGAAAGCGAAAGCGTGAACGGTCCTGCCAGCCTTTCAGGGGTGGCAGGAAGTCGAGGGGCGACGCCAGCTCGACATTGACCTCCAGCTCCTCCTTGAGGTCCCTGATTCGAGTCAGGGCGGCGTCCGAGTCGGGCTCGAAGCGGACGTCGATGTCCACGGTCGAGTCCCGCCATCCCTCCAAAACGGCGGTCGCCCCACCTGTGAGGTACATCCGGGTTCCCGGCGCTACGACCCGACCCAGCTCGCGCGCAAGGGCGCGTATCCGCTCGGCGTCAGCCGCGTTGCGCACGCTCTGCGGCTCCGGCGAAGCTGGCTACACGGGCGAGGATGGCGTTGTAGCGAGAGTGGGCGGCATCGCCGAGATCGCCACTCAGTCGACGATAGAGCTGGTGTGCAGCAGGGACGTCACCCTCTGCGCTTGGCGCGTCCAAGCCCAGGCGACGCAGCCTTGGAGCCGCGCACTGAACCGCGCTCGCGTCGACGGTCGTACGCCCGGCTTCGAGGTCGGCGATCCCTGCGAGCACGATCTCGGCCCCAGGCAGGCTCTTTAGCCGCTCGTGTTGCTCGTCGGACATCGACTCGAATGTACAGCCGCCCACGGTTGAGAGTCTCCCTATCCTGGTACTGAGGATGTCGTTGAGCGGGAAGGCAGCGGGGCTGGTCGTCGTGCTCATGCTCTTGGGTGCGATCGGCACCCCTGCCCATGCTGAGCTGACTGAGCGGGGTGATCTCTTCGTTCGCTTCAACGGAGGGATCAACCCCAATGCCCTGCCTCGCGAGAAGCTGGCGCCGATCTCCGTCCAGGTGGAAGGCACGGTCAAAACGCTCTCGGGAGAGCGACCGCCGGCACTGCGTCAGATCAAAATCGAGCTCAACCGCGGCGGGCGCATCGACCCCACTGGCCTGCCCATCTGCAGCTACAACGACATCGTCGCCGCCTCCGCTCAGCAGGCCATGGCCACCTGCGGCCCGGCCAAGGTCGGCGAAGGCGTCTACCGCGCCAACACGGCCTTTCCCGAACAGGACACCTTCCCCTCTCAGGGTCACATCATCGCCTTCAACGCCGTCTCGAAAGGCCACGACGCGATCCTCGCCCACATCTACGGCGAGGACCCGGTTCCGATCACTCGCATCATCGTCTTCCACATCCGCCGCACTCCCGGCACCTTCGGCACCGTCCTCACCGGCGCCCTGCCGATCTCGGTGAACCGCTACGGATACGTCGAGAAGATCTCGCTCTCGCTGTTCAGGCGCTACACCTACCGCGGTCGGGCGCGCAGCTACATCAGTGCCGCCTGCGACGCCCCGGCCGGCTTCTTCAGCGCCCTCTTCCCCTTCGCCCGTACCTCGATGACCTTCGAGGACGACCGCACGCTCTCCAGCACGCTGACCCGCAGCTGCGCGGTGAGCCGCAGCGCGAGCGACTAGTCGTAAAGGCTCTCGGAGGCGAGCTCGAGGGCGCGGCGGCTCCAGAGCTTGACCTCCATGAAGACGTCGTCGCCGTAGCCTTTGAGGGCGTCGAGGGCGATCAGGGTGAAGCGTTCGTCGGTGACGATCTCCTGGTCGACCGTCTCCGCGTCCAGCTCGGCGCTGGCGGCGACGGCGTTGCGGACCAGGGGGCGGCCCCAGACCAGGGTGACGTCGCCGGCGCGGCCGTTCTCGCCCCGCCAGCGGCCGATCACGTCGTCGTTGAGGTCGATCCGCCACTCGGGGTTGTCCTCGGCGAGCACGTCGGTGAAGTCGGCCTTGGCCTGGAAGTCTCCGGGCTCGCCGCCCTCCTCCGGCTGCGCGTAGGAGACATGGCCGAAAAGCTCCAGCGTGCCGCCGTCGGGACCGTCGACGCGCACCGTGCAGGGGACCCAGACACGCCCGCCCCAGGCGCGCTCGGGGAACCAGCCGATCGCCTCGGCACCCGGCGCCTCGACTCCCTCCGGCAGCTCCTCGATCTCTCCGCACGCTTCCCCGAACGCCTCCGCCAGCCGCTCGGCGAAGCGCCCGTGTGGGATTCCCTCCTGGGTGGAGTCGGCGACGAAGCGGGGGATCGGGCGCGGGTTGGGCGGCATCGCCTGGCGACCCTACCCGGGCAGCGACTCCCGCAGGTCGGCCGCCGCCCGCTCCGGGGCGTAGGTGTTGATGTCGACGCCGGTGGCGAACTCGAAGCTTGCCTTGACCGTGAGGCGGGGGGCGATGTCGATGTGCCAGTGGAAGCTCTCGGCGCCGCGGGGGGCGGTGCGCACCCAGAGGTTGAGCTCTGGCGAGCCGTCGAAGCGTGCGGCGAGGGTGCGCAGCGCGGTGCGCAGCATCGCCGCCCCGGCGCTGTCCTCCTCGAAGCGAGCGGCCCCCCGGCGGGGCACGACGCGCAGCTCGAAGGGGGAGCGCGACGCCCAGGGGCAGATCAGCGCCGCCTCGTCGTCGATCGCGACCAGGCGCTCGCGGCGGCGCACCTCCTCGACCAGGACGTCGCTGAGCAGCCCGCCACCCGCAGTCCGTTCGGCGTAGGCACCCGCCCGCTCGCGCTCCCGGGCCACCGCCGCCGGCACGAAGGGAAGCGCGTAGAGCTGCGCGTGGGTGTGCTCGAGCGAGGCGCCCGCCTCGCCGCCCTCGTTGAGGATCAGCTGCACGTAGGCGGCGTCGCTGTGGGCCCGCATCCGCTCACGCCAGGTCTCGACCGCGGCGGCGAACTGCTCCTCGTCCAGCTCCGCCATCGCGGTCGCGTGCGAGGGTGCGTTGACGATCACCTCATGGGCGCCGGCCACCGGCCGCGAGACGAAGAGGTCGGCCTCGCCGGCGCGCCGCGACTCCAGCAGCGGGTCGCCGGAGCTGGCAAAGGCCCCCGCCTCGCCGCCGGTCGCTGTCGCGCCCTCGCCGGGATTGCCGCCCGCCCCGCCGGTAGTTCCGTCGCCGGCGGCCTCGCCGCCCTCAGGCGCCAGCGCCGGGTAGAGGTTCGGCACCACCCGCGTCACCCAGCCCGGCGTGTCGGCCTCGCCGCCGCCGGAGCGGGTTGCGTGGACCTCAGGCGGGGTGCGGTCCTCGTGTCCCTCGCAGAAGGGGCAGTTCTCCGCCCCCGTGGGCTCGCTCTTCGGCGTCCCGAAGTTGTCCGGACGGTCGGCGCGGCCGGGCGCGAGGATCGTTCGCAGCCCGGTCAGCTGGTCGATGCGGAGCTCGGGAGCGCTCAGGGCTGGGAAGGGGGAGGGTCGTCGGCCTCTGCCGCCGGGGGGGCTGAGGTTTTCCTGGCTTTCGCCCCGCCCTGGGCCCCACCCAGGAACGGCTCGAGCACGTCCATCGGCAGCGGGAAGACGATCGTCGTGTTCTGGTTGCTGCCGATCTCGAGCAGCGTCTGCAGGTAGCGCAGCTGCAGGGAGGCGGGGTTGGTGCTGATGATGTCGGCGGCGTCGGTGAGCTTCTGCGCCGCCTGGTACTCGCCCTCGGAGTTGATGATCTTGGCCCGCCGCTCGCGCTCGGCCTCGGCCTGGCGCGCCATCGCCCGCTGCATCTGCTCGGGGATCTCGACGTCCTTGATCTCGACCGCCGTCACCTTCACGCCCCAGGGCTCGGTCGACTCGTCGATGATCTTCTGCAGCTCTTCGTTGAGCCGCTCGCGCTCGGAGAGCAGCTGGTCCAGTTCGGCCTTGCCGAGCACCGAGCGCAGCGCCGTCTGGGCGATCTGCGACGTGGCGAGCAGGTAGTTCTCGACCTCGACGATCGCCCGGTTGGCGTCTACGACGCGGAAGTAGGCGACCGCGTTGACGCTGGAGGGGACGTTGTCGCGGGTGATCACCTCCTGCGGCGGGATGTTGAGGGTGACCGTGCGCAGATCGACCTTGACCATGCGGTCGATGAACGGGATCAGCAGGATCAGGCCGGGCCCCTTCAGCGCGATCAGCCGCCCGAGCCGGAAGATCACCCCGCGCTCGTACTCGCGCAGCACCCGCACAGAGGCGCCAACCGCGATCAGGCCGAAGATCGCCAGGACGACCAGTACGCCGATCAGGACCTCCATCAGCCTGCTCCTTCCTCGGACGCTGCGGGTTGCGGCTCGGGGCGCACCACCAGGGTCAGCCCCTCGACCGCCTCGACCCTGACTCTATCCCCAACGCCGACCGGGCCCTCGCCCCCGGCCAGGCGCGCCCTCCAGAGGGCGCCCTCGATCCAGACCTGACCCTCCGGCGCAAGCGGGGTGCGTGCATCGGCGAGCGCGCCGACCAGCTCCTCCGGGCCGGTCCGCACCGGCTCGTCGCGGTGCGCTTCCAGCACCTTGCGGCCGACGAAGAAGAAGGTGACGATCGAGAGGACGCCGAGGGTGATCAGGCCGGGGCCGATGTAGGAGGAGGAGTCGGAGCCGCTCTCGAGCGCGACCACGCCGGCGCCGACCAGGCCGAGCGCGCCGAGCACCGCCAGCACCCCACCGGTCGGCAGCAGCAGCTCGGCGACGAGCAGGGCGACTCCGAGCAGGGCGATGACGACGTAGGCATCCACGGGCTGATTATCCGCTCTCGCACTCGGGAGGCTGCCCGAGTGCGCAGCGCTCGATCGCGGCGCGCAGGTCCTCGTGCTCGACGTAGGGGACGTACGTGAAGAAGAGAAGCTCGCCGCGCCTGTCGTAGAAGGCGGTGGCGGGGAGGCCGCGCGAGGCGCCGATGCTGTCGGCGATCTCCTCGTCGGGGTCGGCGTAGCTGGGGTAGGGGACGGGGTTGTCGCGGAGGAAGGTGCGCGCCGCGTCCTCGGAGTCCTGGCTGTCGACGCCGAGGAAGGCGACGCGTTTGCCGTACTCGGCCGAGAGCTGCTGGAAGGCTGGGAACTCGATCCGGCACGGCCCGCACCAGGAGGCCCAGACGTTGACCACGACCGGGTACCCGCGCAGCTCCTCGATCCGTCGCTCGTAGGCGTCGACGCCGCCGTCCAGCAGCTGGTTCCCCTGCGCGTGCAGAGCCGCCAGCGGCGGCGGCGACCCGGCCAGAGCCCTCTCGTAGTCGGGGTGCTTGCCGCCTCCGTCATCGGAGGAGCCGCAGCCCCCCGCGGTGAGCGCGGCTACCGCCACCAGGCAGATCGCCAGCTGTCGCCCCGGCTTTCGCAATTCCTTGATTACAATACGTTTGTTCTGTCCGCGTTGGATGCGGACTCCGAGAATCGTCGGGGGGAGGAGAGACCGACTCCCGGCTCCTCATCACTTGTCCCAGCCGCATGCTCCGGCGGGACGGACCCACAAGCCGCTATGGCCAAGACCAGCGAAGTTGCCGCGCGAGCGGCTGTTCCCTCAGGCGCCGATATCGAGCGCGCGGCGAAGTTCGTCCGCGAGCCCTTCCTGCTAGACGGTGAGGGCCCGGAGGCGCTCGCCCCGGGGACCGCGCGGCGCCGCGCTCTCGACGCCGCCCTGAAGGAGCTGGACGCGGGCGCCGAGGATCCCTCGATCCAGTGGCGGCAGGACTTCTCCCTGCTGCTTGGGCTGGAGCGGCTGCTCGCCGACGAGCCGCCGACGCTGCGCGACGGCGCCCAGCTCAACCCCCACCAGGTCGATGCGCTCTCGGGGACGCTGACCGAGCTGATGGCCGAGCAGCAGACCGCCGCCAAGAACGGCAACGGCGCGGCCGCGGCCGCGCCCCCGGCCGAGACGGCGGAGTCCGAGGACGGCGCCTCCGGCAACGGCGACGACGCCGAGGCGCTGGAGGACGACGAGCTCGCCCCCGACGAGGAGCCCCAGGACTGGGAGGAGCCGCCTGCCGACGCCGAGGACGAGGAGGCGATCGAGGAGGCGCCCGAGGACCCCGGCGCCGACCGACGCTTCTGGTTCGAGCACGCGACCGGGGCTGGCAAGACCGTCGCCGCGGTCGGCTTCATCGAGGCCTCCCGCACCGGCGGCGTGCTGATCCTCACCCACCGCCGCAACCTGGTCGACCAGTTCATTGGCGAGATCTCCGACCGTGGTTACAAGGAGCGGCTGCGCCCACCCCTGCTCGACGGTCGCGACGATCCCGACGGCCCGGTCACGGTCGAGACCTACCAGTGGTTCGTCCGCAACCACAAGAAAGTCTCCGACGCCTACTCGATCGTGATCTGCGACGAGGCGCACACCGCCCTCGGCGAGAAGACCAGCGCCTGCATCCGCGACTGGGCCGGCCCCGTCTATATCGGCATGACCGCGACCGGGGCGCTGATCGCCCGCCACGTCACCGACCTCTTCCCGACCCAGACCTCGCGCTTCGACCTCGCCCAGGCTGCCCGCCGCGGCGTGATCTCGCCGCTGCGCTGCATGCGGATTCCGCCCGGGCCCGGGGTGCGGACGATCGCCAAAGTGCCGCTGCGCAAGGGCGAGGTCGACCAGGACTTCGACCAGGAGGAGCTGGCCGCGCTGCTGGACCAGGCCCCCTTCAACGTGGCGATCGCCGACCTCTACAAGACCCGCTTCAGCAAAGTCCCCGGCGTCCTATACACGGCCGGGGTGCAGCACGCGAAGAACGTCGCCAAAGCGCTGCAGGCTGCGGGGATCGTCGCCCGCGCCGTCTCTGGCGAGACGCCGAAGCGCGAACTGGCCGAGATCCTCGCCGCCTTCGAGCGCGGCGAGGTCGACGTGCTCTGCAACGCGATGCTGCTGGCCGAGGGCTGGAACTCGCCGCGGGCGACGATCTGCATGCACCTGGCGCCGACCGCCTCGAAACGCGTCTACCAGCAGCGGGTGGGACGTGTGACTCGCCGCGCCCCCGGCAAGGAAGCGGGCCTGGTGATCGACTTCGTCCACCCGGCGACGACCCACGACGAGACGATCGTCACCCTGCACAGCCTGCTCGACCGCGATGTCTACCGCGGCGGCGCGATCGTGGTCGGACCGGTGCGGCGCGCGCGCGGCCGGCGGATCCGGGTCGAGCGGCGGATCGTCCCCGTCTCCGACAACGAGGAGCGCCGCACCCAGGTGCTGGAACGGGAGCTGTGGCGGATCGCGGTTGAGAACCTCGACCACGCCGAGCAGCACGCCTGGGCGGCGCTGGCCGGGGCGCGGGTCAACCCGCAGAACTGGCGGCGGGCGCGGGCGATGCTGCGCGGCGCCCAGACCATGGAGCTGCGCCGACGCTTTCTCCTCACCTGCATCCAGCGCAACCGCAACTCGCAGCTGAAACTGAAAGCGCTGGGTGAGATCGCCGAGCTGGGCGACGGTGACGCTTTCGACGACGCGATCGACATCGTCGGCACCTGGAGCCGGGACGACAAGCGAGCCGGGACGAAGACGCTGCTGCAGGCGCTGATCGACAAGCGGATCGGACGGCGCGACCAGGCACAGGCCTGGGTCTGGCGGCTCGCCTCCTACACCCGTGATCTGCACGAAGAGTATGCGGTGCAGCGCTGGCCGGAGACGAAGCGGCTGCTCGGCCTCCTGGTCAACTCCTCCGGCCGGGCGCATGGGCGCAACGCCCGGCGGCTCGTCCACGCGGCCCGCAAACAGGACCGCCGGCTGGGAGTGGCGCTGCTGGCAGCCTCCGTCGCCCATACCCCCGAGGGCGAGGAGGTCCTGCGCGGCGCCCGGATGAGGATGGCCCGCAAGCCCTCCTCGATCGGGCGGGAGCTGCTGCGCAACTTCCCCAAAGGCGGCAGGCGGCGCAAGCGCGCCAAGAAGAAGAAAGACGCCAAAGGCGCCGAGAAGGCAAGGGGCGCGAAGGCCAAGAAAGCCTCGGAGGCCGAGAGGGACGTGGACTCAGAGACGCAGGTGGACCTCGCCGGCGAAGAGAACGGTGCTGCCGCCGCCGGGGAGGCGGACGACGAGACCGCCGCGGTCGTCGATTCCGGCGGCGACTCCTGAGCCGGCGACCTCGCTGAGGTCGGGACCGGCGCTCCAGGAGATCTCGCGACCGCTGAGCGCGTCGCGCTCGCGGTAGGTGGCGAGGACGGTCTGAGGTTCGGCCTCGATCCAGCGGGAGAGATGGCGGCTTAGAGCTATGGCTGCGGTGAGGGGGGTCGGGGAGACCCCCGCCGGAGCAACAGCGGGGAGGCTCCGTCGGGGGTCTCCCCGACCCCCTGCGGTCGAGCCGAAGAGCGAAACCGCCGTGTCTCGGAGGTCAGGCGGGAACTCATTCGAAGCAATTGAGAGATTCAGGCCGACTCCGATCACAGCCCAGTCGTCCTGGACCTTGGTTTCGATCAGGATGCCGGCGAGCTTGCGCTCGTCGACCCAGACGTCGTTCGGCCACTTGATCTGACAGGCGAGGCCCGGCGCCAGCTCCTCAGCGGTCTCGCAGACGGCGAGGGCGACGGCCAGCGGCAGCAGTGGGCGGTCGCCGAGCGGGCGCAGTACCCCCGAGTAGAGCAGCGCTTTGCCGGCGGGAGCGGTCCAGGTGCGGCCCTGGCGCCCGCGGCCGGCCGTCTGCTCCTCGGCGGTGACGACGGTGCCGCCGGGTGCGCCGTCATCGCCGAGCTCGCGTGCGCGGTAGTTCGTCGAGTCGGTGCGGCGGTAGTGGCGATGGGGCGCTCCGAATCTCATCCCGGCCCCACGCGTTCGCTGTTTGTCCCCCTATAGCGCCACAAACAGCGAACGCGCTCGGGGTTCATCTGCTTGCGTCGGCGAGGAGCGCCGCGACGAGGCCGTCTATGTCGTGGCGCTCGGCCTCGACGTCGACCTCGAGGCCGGCGTCGCGGGCGGCCTCGGTGGTCACCGGGCCAATCGAGACGACGCGGGCGCCGCGCGGGAAGCGGTCGCCGAGCGCCTCGGTCAGGTTGCGTACGGTCGAGGACGAGGTGAAGGTGACGTAGTCGGCGCCCTGCGCAGCCTCGACCGCCTCGGCGGCGGGCTGCTCGCGCACGGTCTCGTATAGGGCGACGACGTCGACCTCGGCGCCGCGCTCGCGCAGCGCCTCCGGCAGGACGTCGCGGGCCTCGGCGGCGCGAGCGACCAGGATCCGGCTGCCGGCGACCTCGACGTCCGCAAGCGCCTCGACCAGCGCCTCGGCGACGAAGCGCTCGGGAACGACGTCGGCGGCGATGCCATGCTCGGCGAGGGCGCGCGCCGTGCCTGGGCCGATCGCGGCGACCGTCGCGCCGGCGAGGGCGCGGGCATCCTTGCCGGTGGCCGCCAGCGCCTCGAATAGGAGCTGGGCGCCGTTGGGGCTGGTCAGGCAGATCAGCGCGTAGTCCTCGATCGAGTCGATCGCGCCCCGCACCTCCTCGCTCCCGAGCCGCGGCTCGATCCGGATCGCGGGCAGCTCGATGACCTCGGCACCGAGTGCGCGCAGCGTCGCGGCGAGGCCGCTGGTCTGGGCGCGGGCGCGGGTGACGACGACGCGGCGGCCGTGCAGGGGACGCCGCTCGAGCCAGGCGAGAGCCTCACGGCGCTGCACGACCGGACCGACGACGATCAGGGCCGGAGCGCCGACGCCTTCGCGTTCGACCGCCTCGGCCAGGGTGGCGAGGGTGGCGACGACCGTGCGCTGCCCGTCCATCGTCCCCCGCTCGACCGCGGCCGCCGGCTCGGCCGGGTCTCGCCCCGCCGCGATCAGCGTCTCTGCGTTCTCGCCGAGCCGCTTGACCCCCATGTAGAAGACGAGCGTGCCGGGGAAGCGGGCGAGGGCATCCCACTCGAGCGCGGTCTCGCTCTTCTCGGGATCCTCGTGGCCGGTGACGAAGGCGACCGCGGAGGCGTCGTCGCGGTGGGTGACGGGGATGCCGGCGTAGGCGCTCGCGGCGACGCCGGCCGTGACCCCGGGCACTACCTCGAACTCGACCCCGGCGTCGCGCAGCGCTTCACCCTCCTCGCCGCCGCGGCCGAAGACGAACGGGTCGCCGCCCTTGAGGCGGACGACGCTCTTGCCAGCCTGCGCCGCCGCGACCAGCCGCTCGCCGATCTCGTCCTGGGGGACGGAAGGAGCGCCGGGCGCCTTGCCGACGTAGGCCAGCTCGGCATCGGAGCGGGCGCCGTCGAGCGCGCCCGGTGGGATCAGGCGGTCGTGGAAGATCGCGTCGGCCGAAGCGATCAGCTCCAGCGCCCGCGCTGTCATCAGCCCGGGGTCGCCCGGCCCGGCACCGACCAGGTACACGACTCCCTTTCGTGCGCTCATCGACACACTCCCGGCCGCGCAGCGGACTTTGACCCCACTATGGGTGGGTAAATCTCCGATGCGCTCACGTCATTGCTCCTGCCCGGTCGAGGATGTCGCGGCCGCCGGCGCTCTGCAGGCGCTCTGCGAGCAGGCGGCCGAGGCCCTCGGGCTCCGACGCGTCGCCCTCGATGCGGTCGCGGACCCACTCGCTGCCGTCGGGGAGGCCGACGAAGGCCTCAATCGACATGCGCTCGCCGGCGGCGCTCGCCAGCACCCCGATCGGCGACGTGCAGTCGGCCTCGAGCAGGGCGACCGCGGCGCGCTCGGCGCTCAGCTCACGCAGCGCCGTCGCGTCGCCGATCGCCGCCGCTCCAGCAGCCGCGTCGTCCCCGGCGCGGGCCTGGAGGACGAGGGCTCCCTGCCCGGCGGCTGGGGTCATCGTCTCGGCCGGGATCGCGAACGACGCCTCGTCCTCGCGTCCCAGGCGGCGCAGGCCCGCAACTGCGAGGACGATCGCGTCGAGCTCACCCTTGGCGAGCTTGCGCAGCCTGGTGTCGACGTTGCCGTGAAGCTCCCCGACGCGCAGGTCGGGCCGGGCGGCCAGCAACTGGGCGCGGCGGCGCAGGCTGGCGGTACCGACCCGCGCGCCCTCGGGCACCTCGTCGAGCGAGCCACCGACGCCGATCCAGGCATCGGCTGCATCCGATCGCGGCGGCACCGCCGCGATCGCCAGCCCCGCCGTCATCTCAGCCGGCAGGTCCTTGGCCGAGTGCACGCCGATATCCGCCTCACCGGCCAGCAGCGCCTGCTCGACCCCCCGCACGAACCGCGCCTTGTCCCCGAGTTCCCCATCCGAAGACACCTCGACCAGCTCAGCCCCCCCGAGCATCTCCGCGACCTGCCTAGCCTGAGCTATCGCAAGCGCACTGCCGCGGGTGGCAATTCGAATCATCGAAGACCGGGTGGCCCTCAGGCCGACTCGCGGCCTTTGCGACGCAGCTCTGTCACTTTGGCGCCCGTCTCGCCCTCCGGCTCCGTCTCAGCGTCAAGCCCAAACAGCTCGCGCAACGCGCTCACATACGCGTAGGCCTCGTCGCTGCCGGCCGAGCGCTTCATCCGCAGGGTTGGCTCGTGCAGGAGGCGGGAGACGATCGCCTTCGCCATCGTCTCCAGTCGTTCCCCATCCGCCTCGCCGAGGCTCTCCCAGCGCCCTTCGTTCTCGGCGAGCACGCGGCGCACGACCTCGTCGCCGCGCTCGCGCAGCGAGGCGATCGTCGGCACCACCTCCAGCGAGGCGAGCCAGCGCTCGAAGCGGTCCTGCTCGGCGGCGAGGATCGGCTCCGCCCGCTGCGCCTCGGCCTCGCGCCCGCTCGCGTTGCGCTCGACGATCTGCTGCACGTCGTCGATGTCGTGCAGGCTGACTCCGGCGATCTCGCGGCAGGCCGGCTCGATGTCGCGGGGCACGGCGATGTCGACCAGCAGCAGCGGTCGTCCCTCGCGGGCGCTCATCACCTGCTCGAGCTCGTCGCGCTCGACGATGTGGTGGGGCGAGTTGGTGGCGGAGACGACGATGTCGGCGGCCTCGAGCTGCTCGGGCAGCTCCTCGAAGCGCACCGCCTCGCCGCCGAAGTTCTGGGCGAGTCCGATCGCGCGGTCGTAATGGCGGTTGGCGACGAAGACCGTGGCGACGCCGCGAGCGACCAGCGCCCGCGCGACCAGCTCGGCGGTCTCGCCGGCGCCGACCACCAGCACCCGACGCTCGCTCAGGTCGCCGAGCGTGCGCCGTGCCAGCTCGACCGCGACCGAGGGGATCGAGACTCCCTTCTCGCCGATCGAGGTCTCCTCGCGAACCCGTCCGCCAGCGGCGAGGGCGCCACGGAAGAGGCGGTTGAGGATCGGCCCGGTGCCGCCCTCGACCAGCGCCAGCTCGTAGGCGCGCTTGACCTGACCCTGGATCTCGGCCTCACCGACGATCATCGAGTCGAGCCCGGAGGTGACCTGGAAGAGGTGGCGGGCGGCCTCGCCGGCGCGCAGCGAGTAGAGGTGGCCGAGCAGCTCGGTGGGCCTGATCTCCGCCTGGCGGGTGAGCACGCCGAGCGCGGTCGACTCGGCTTCGACCGGGTCGGAGACGACGAGGTAGAGCTCGGTGCGGTTGCAGGTCGAGATCGCCGCCGCCTCGTGGATGCCCGGCGAGGCGGTCAGCTCCTGCAGGGCGCCGACCGCGCGGCCCTCGGTCAGCGAGAGGCGCTCGCGCAGGTCGAGCGGGGCGGTCTTGTGGGAGACGCCGAGGGCGAGGAGCTCAGACATCAGGCGCCGCCTCCTCTCGCTGCCCCCGGACGCGAAGCGGAGGAGGCAGCGACTTGTTCCCCGCGTCCGGGGGCGACTTGCTCAGCGGCATTTCGGGCCTCGGCGAAGGTCGCCAGCTCACGCAGCTCACGCTCGATCCGCTGCAGTTTTGCCGCCATGATCGCGACGTAGACGACGAGCAGGACCATGAAGACGAGGTAGGCGCCGGCGACGTACTTGCCGGCCTCGTCGAGCGGCAGGGCGGGTGCGGCCAGCGGCAGGAAGTCCACTAAGAGACCTCCGGAGCGACGCGGCTGCCGCCGCCCGGCGCCGGGGCGTCAAGCGCCCGGCGCAGGCGCTTCAGCTGGCCCGAGGCGCTCTTCGCGGTCAGCTCGAGCTTGACCAGGGTGACCCAGAGCAGCGCCATCGCCGCCAGCGAGACGAGGAAGGTGAACATCATCGACCCCGGCAGGCCGCCTTCGGCGGTGGCGAAGGTGCGCGGGTGGACGAGGCTCTCGGCCATCCGCACCGCCATGAAGTTGAGCGGCACGAAGGCGCCGGCGGCGATCGCGAAGACGGAGGCGTAGCGAGCCTGCCGCTCGGGGTCCTCGATCGCGTAGCGGAACGGGTAGTAGGTGGCGTAGAGGAGGAAGACGATCAGGAAGCTGACCAGGGTCGGCTCGTCCCAGACCCACCAGTGGCCCCAGGAGGCCTTGGCCCAGATCGCGCCGGTGAGGAGCACGGCGACGCCGAAGATCACCGACATGTGGATCGCGACGTAGGACCAGGCGTCCCAGCGCCGGTCGCCGCTGCGCAGGTGGGCGATCGCGAAGGCCCCGCCGGCGACGAAGCCGAGCAGGGCGACGATCGCCAGCGGCACGTGCAGGTAGAAGATCTTCTGCACGAAGCCCTGGTCGGCGTCGAGCGGCGCGTAGAAGAAGGTGAGCGAGAGCGCCGCGGCGATCAGCACCACGGTCGCGATCGAGAGGGGTCTCAGTCCTGTGCCGTACATGGTTTGCGCCGCCTTGGGAGCAGGGCGCCTCAGTCCTCCAGCAGGAAGTCGAATACGGCGTACCCGACCAGGAGGAAGACCAGATCGTATAGCGCCAGCACCGCCAGCCAGCCGCCGAAGCCCTCGTAACCGGGACCGCCCAAAGCGAGCAGGGGCTCGCTGGCCCCGGCCGCGGCGATCGTCAGCGGTACCGAGAGCGGCAGCAGCACGAGCGGGCCCAGCAGGTCGCGGGCGCGGGAGTGGACCGCCATCGAGGAGATCAGCGTGCCGGTGGCGGCGAGGCCGAGGTCGGCGAGCAGCAGGACCGCGACGAGCGGCCCCAGCCCGGCCGCCGAGTCGAGGAAGAAGAGGGCGAAGACCGGGACGACGAACAGCTCCAGCGCCAGCAGATACGTGAAGAGCGCCGCGGCCTTGGCGGCGAAGAGCGCGGTGCGGTCGATCGGGGCGAGGCGGATCGCGTCGAAGCCGCCCTCCTCGCGCTCGGCGACGAAGAGGCGGTTGATGCCGAGGATCGCGGCGAAGAGCAGGGTCGCCCAGAGCACCCCGGCCGCGAGGTCGCCTGAGAGGCTGGTGCGGTCGAGCCCGAAGCGGAAGATGACGAAGGTGGTGACGGCGAAGAGCGCCATCGCCGGCAGCGACTGCAGGGTGCGCAGCTCGCTGCGCAGGTCCTTGGCGAGGATCGTGGCGAAGGCCCTTCGCGATGGCGTCATGCCGCGACCACCTTGCCGCCCGACTCGAGGCGGAGGATCTGCTGCGCCTCGGGCGCGAAGCGCTCCGGGTCGTGGCTGACGATTACCCGGATGCGGCTCTCGTCGGCGCCGATCAGCGCCCGGGCCAGCTCGCGGCCTTCGGCGTCGAGGTGGGAGTCGGGCTCGTCGAGCAGCAGCAGCGCCGGCTCGTGCAGGACGCAACGGCAGATCGCCAGGCGCTGGCGCATCCCGGCCGAGAGCTCGCCGACCCGGCTCTCGGCCCGGTTCTCCATGCCGGCGTCGGCGAGCAGCTCGCCGATCCGGCGCTCCGCCTCGCCCCGCTCGATCCCGTGCAGGTCGGCGTGGAAGCGCAGGTTCTCGCGCCCGCTCAGGTCGCGGTAGAGGAGCGGCTCGTGACCGAGGTAGCCGACCCGGCCGCGCAGCCGCCAGGCTTCGCGCGGCAGCTCGCAGCCGAGGACCCGCGCCTGGCCGCCGCTCGGGCGCAGCAGGGTGGCGAGGACTCGCAGCAGCGTCGTCTTGCCGGCCCCGTTGGGGCCGAGGACGAGCAGCGTCTCGCCGCCGGCGAGCGCGAAGTCGACGCCGTCGAGGGCGCGCCGTTCCCCATAGTCCCGGCGCAGATCGGTGACGGAGATGGCGAGCTCGCTGGGTTCGATCCCCGGCACCCTGCCATATCGGCGTCCGGCTACGCTTTGAAATTCGTGAGCGCCGAATCCGCCCATCTCAACGAGACCGACAACTACGGCCCTGCATTCATGCGGGTCGCGGCGCGGCTTGGCAGCTACGACACGACCGCCGAGGACGCCGCCCAGACGGTCGAGCTGCTCGGCCTCGAGCCGGGCGCGAAGGTGCTCGACGCAGGCTGCGGCTTCGGTCGCTTTGCCGCGGCGCTGATAAAGCATGGCTGCGAGGCGGTCGGGGTCGACATCGCGCCGACCGCGATCGCCGAGGCCGAAAAGCGCTGCCCCGGCCCGACCTATCTCGTCGCCGACCTGCTGGAGCCGTTGCCCGAGGGCGTCGCGCCTTTCGACGCCCTGGTCAGCGTCTACTCGAGCTTCGGCTACGGCGCCACCGAGGCCGAGGACATGGCGATGCTGCGCGCCTTCCACCGTGACCTGAAGCCGGGCGGGCGCCTGCTGATGCAGCTCTCCGACCTGGAGCGCTCGCGCTACCGGCTCAAAACCGACGAGGGCGTCGTCGTGCGCGAGACCAACGGCGTCAAGGAGACGCTCGACGTCAATTTCTCGACCGGGATGCTGCACGTCCGCTACGAGCTCGACGGCGAGATCGTCGACTCGCGCATCCGCATGTACGAGGCGGAGGCCCTGGAGCGGATGGTGGAGGAAGCGGGCTTCCGCGACGTCGAGCGCTACGGCGACTTCGCCGGCGGGCCGAAGCGGCCCGAGGACCGGCAGGTCCTGGTGGCGACGGCATGAGCGACGGGCGCACGGGCGTCGTCGTCGACGCCTACTCGACAGGCGCCAAACTGGCGCCGCGCTTCGCCGAGGCCGGCATCTCCGCCGTCCACGTGCAGAGCGACCCGGGCATGCCCGGCTTCTACCTGGCCTCCTTTCGCCCGGAGCACTTCGTCGAGAACGTCGTCCACGAGGGCGACCTCGAGGCGACCGCGGCGCGGGTCGCCGCCCACGACCCCGACTTCGTCGTCGTCGGCTCCGAGCCGGGGGTGTTGCTCTCCGACGCGCTCAGCGAGCGCCTCGGCCTCCCTTCCAACGGCAGCGTCGGCAGCAGGGCGCGCCGCGACAAGCACGCGATGGCCGAAGCGCTGCGCGCCGCCGGGCTGCGCGCCGTGGAGGAGCTGAAGACCGGCGACCCCGCCGAGGCAGCCGCCTGGGCGCGCGAGCGCGACGAGTGGCCGGTCGTGGTCAAGCCGCTCGACAGCGCCGGCACCGATGGGGTCACCCTCTGCGAGGACCCCCCCGCGGTCGAAGCCGCCTTCGCCGCGATCCTCGGCCGGCCCAACGCTTTGCAGGGCGCCAACGAGGAGCTGCTCGTGCAGGAGATGCTGCGCGGCACCCAGTTCTTCGTCAACTCGGTCAGCTGGGAGGGGCGGCACCGCGTCTCCGAGGTCTGGCAGGACAACAAGCGCCGCATCGCCGGCAACCTCGTCTACGACTACGAGGAGCTGCACCCGCGTCACGGCGAGCAGCAGGACGCGGTGGTCGATTACGTGGAAGACGCCCTCGATGCGCTCGGGATCCGCTTCGGCCCCGCCCACACCGAGGTGATGCTGACCGACACCGGGCCGGTCCTGGTCGAGTCGGGCGCGCGCCCGCACGGCTCGACCCGCGACGACGTGATCGACCGCTGCACGCCGAGCCACGCCGCGATCACCGCCGAGGCCTACGTCGACCCCGGCTCGGTTGCCCGCCACGCCGGCAAGCCCTACGAGCTGAAGGCCGCCAACTACTGCGTGATGTTGATCTCCCAGCACGAAGGGCGGATCGTCGGCGCCGACGGCCTGCGCCGGATCGAGGCGCTCCCCACCTTCGCCGGCTCGATCGCGATGCTCGGCCCCGGCGACGAGCTGAAGCGCACGATCGACCTCTTCTCCTGCCCGGGGATGATCTACCTGGTCGATCCCGATCGCGAGCGGCTGAAAGCCGACTACGACCAGCTGCGTGAGCTCGAGGCCGAGGGGCTCTACGAGCTCGCCGAGCCAGTCGCCTCCTGACCCACGCCAGGTTCGGGGCGCCTAGCTGCGGCGCTTGCGCAGGGTGCGGCGGCCGACCTCGAGCAGCGGGCCGGCACCTTCCTTCAGCGCCTGCGTCCGCGTCGCGCCCTTGCCGTAGAGCAGCTTCGCCGAGGCGCGCACCGCTTCGCCCAGCGTGCGGTCGTAGGGATGCCACCAGAAGTCGCGGGTCAGCCCCGGCTCCCAGGCGTTCATCTTGATGTTGACGCACTCGTAGAAGCCGAACTTGGAGTGAGAGCGGCCGACTCCTGAGTCCTTGACGCCGCCCCAGGCGCACTGACAGGCGCCGTGGCTGAAGGAGTGGTCGTTGACCCAGACCATGCCCGACTCGATCCGTCGCGCGATCCGCGCGCCCTTCTGGCGATCCTTGGTCCAGACCGAGGCGCCGAGGCCGAACTGCGAGTCGTTGGCGAGCTCGATCGCCTCCTGCTCGGAGTCGACGACGACGATCGGCAGCACCGGGCCGAAGATCTCCTCGCGCATGATCCGCATCTCGTGGGTGACGCCGGTCAGCACGGTCGGCGCGACGTACTTGCCGCTGAAGCCGCTCACCTCGGTCGGGCCGCCGCAGAGCTTGGTCGCGCCGGAGGCGACCGCGTCCTCGATCAGGTCGACGACGATCTCGTACTGGCCCTCGGAAGTCATCGGGCCGATCTCGGTCTCCCACTCGCGCGGGTCGCCGAGCCGCAGCTTCTGCGTCTCGCGGGCGACGCCCTCGACGAAGCGGTCGGCGACCGCCCGCTCGACGTAGACGCGCTCGATCCCCGAGCAGGTCTGGCCGGCATTGGCGAAGCCTCCCCAGACGGCGCCGGAGATCGCGTTGTCCAGGTCGGCGTCGGCGCAGACGATCATCGGGTCCTTGCCTCCCAGCTCGAGCACCGAGCCCTTGAGCCCTTCGGCGCAGACGGCGCCGACCTTGCGGCCGACCTCGACCGAGCCGGTGAAGAAGACCTTGCCGACGCTGGAGCGGGCCAGCGCGTCGCCGACCGCACCACCACCGTGGACGACGCGGACCAGGCCCTCGGGCAGGCCGCCCTTCTCGAAGACGCGGCGGATCGCCTCGCCCAGCAGCGGCGTCAGGCTGGCCGGCTTCAGCACCACGCCGTTGCCGGCCATCAGCGCGATCGCTACCTCGCCGAAGGGGATCGACCAGGGGTAGTTCCAGGGCGCGATCACGCCCACCACGCCGATCGGCTCGTAGGAGAAGCGGCCTTTCTTGGTCATCAGGAAGGCCTGCGACATCCGCACCTTCTCGTCGGCGAGGATCTTGGCGCCGGCCTTGGCGCACCAGTGCAGGGCGTCGACGGTCGGCAGCAGCTCCATCGTGTAGGCCTCGGCCCGCGGCTTGCCCTGCTCGTTGACCAGCAGGTCGGCGATCTCGTCGATCTCGTCGAGCAGGACGTCGGCGGCACGGCGCATGTAGCGGCCGCGGTCGGCCAGGCTCAGCTCGCCCCAGGCCGGCTGGATGCGGGCGACGTCGTCGACGACGGACTGGACCTGGTCCGGGGTGATCGTCGCGACCGAGCCGACCAGCTCGCCGGTGGCGGGGTTGAAGCTCTCGAGGGTGGACTGGGCAGGGGGTGACTGCGTGGCGCTCTCCATAGCGATCGATTGTAGGTGGGTTGAGGCCAACGGGGGAAGTCTCGAGGGGGCCTGTGTTCGCTTCGCTGGCGCTCCGCTCACCAATTTGGTGCCGCTTCGCGGCTGGGAATCACCTTGCCGGGGGCCGCTTCGCGAGGCACCTCGAGACTTCCCCCGTTGGCCTCATACTCAGCGGCAGTGGACGACCGGCTATTCGAAACCGAGCAGGCTCCCCCCGCTGACGTTCCAGCTAGCGATGCGCCGCTGGCTGTGCGGATGCGTCCCCGTTCGCTCGATGAGCTGGTGGGGCAAGAGCATGTGCTCGGGGCCGGGTCGGCGCTCAGGACGGCGATTGAGGAGGGGCATCCGCATAGCGCGATCTTGTACGGGCCGCCGGGGTCGGGGAAGACTACGTTGGCGCGGATCGCGGCTGCCGGGGCCGAGGGGGCGTTCGAGGAGGAGTCGGCGGTCAACGCGGGCAAAGCCGAGATCCGGGCGGTGATCGAGCGGGCTCGGGAGCGGCGGCGATCGGCTGGGCGGCCGACGGTGCTCTTCCTCGACGAGATCCACCGCTTCAACAAGGCCCAGCAGGACGCCCTGCTGCCGGCGGTCGAGGAGGGGCTGCTGACGCTGATCGGGGCGACCACCGAGAACCCCTACTTCGAGGTCAACTCGGCCCTGCTCTCGCGTTGCCAGGTCTACGAGCTGCGGCCGCTCGAGCCGGAGCAGGTCGAGGAGCTGCTGCGCCGGGCGCTCGCCGACCCCGAGCGCGGCCTCGCCGACCCGCCGCCAGTCGAGGACGCGGCGCTGGAGATGCTGGCGCACCGCAGCGGCGGCGACGCCCGGGTGGCGCTCTCGGCGCTGGAGCGCGCCGCGGAGCGCTCGCACGGCGAACCGGTCGACGTCGCCGCGATCGAGGACGCGCTGCAGCGCAAGGCGTTGGACTACGACCGCCAGGGCGATCGCCACTACGACTTCATCTCGGCCTGGATCAAGGCGACCCGCGGCTCCGACGTCGACGCCTCGCTCTACTACCTGGCGGTGATGCTGGAGGGAGGGGAGGACCCGCGCTTCATCGCCCGCCGCATGGTCATCCTCGCCTCCGAGGACGTCGGCAACGCCGACCCGCAGGCGCTGCTGGTCGCCGATGCCGCCGCTCGCGCCGTCGACCGCGTCGGCCTGCCCGAGTGCGCGCTCAACCTCGCCCAGGCCGCCGTCTACCTCGCCCTGGCGCCGAAGTCCAACGCCTCCTACAAGGCGCTCTCGGCGGCCCGGGCCGAGGTGCGCGAGAACGGCGCCCAGACGCCGCCCGACCACCTCCGCGACGCTCACTACCCCGGCGCGAAGAAGCTCGGCCGGGGGGAGGGCTACCGCTACGCCCACGACGAGCCGGGAGGCGTCAGCGACCAGCGGCTGCTGCCCGACGGACTCGGCGACCAGCGCTTCTACTCCCCCACCGATCGTGGCTTCGAGGCGGAGCTGGGCAGGCGCCTGGAGCAGCTGCGCAAGCGCTTCGGCAGGGGTTAGTGCAGGCGCAACTTCCAATACCGATCGGTGTTTCAAAGTTGGCTTTCCAAGTTAGAGCCAGGGAGAGCCGACACACCGGCCGGAGGCCTGGACTGGGGGCCTCCGGCCGGGCCTAACAAGGGAAGCCCAGGGGGAACCGACGACCGCGCCGATTTCGCGCGGCCGTCGGGCATCGAGGCCTTAACAGCTCGTTCGAGGAGCCGGGATACGCTCGCGGCCCGATGGAGCCGCTGGAGCTGATCTGCGTCGCGGTCTGGTCGTTCGCGGTCGCGGTCGCGGGAGGTATTGCCGGGCTTGTCCTGGGCAACCTGCGACTGCCTGTCGTCCTCCAGTTCTCCTCCTCTGCGGCAGCCGGGGCGGGCGCCAATGTGGCGATCAGCGCCGCCTCCGCCTTTACGGCCTCGATCGCCCACTGGCGCGGCGGCCGGATCGACTGGCGCCTGTTCTGGCTGATGGCGCCGCCCTCGCTGGTCGGCGGCATCGTCGGCGGACTGGTCTCGGGCGAGTTGCCCCAGCGGCTGCTGCTGGCGACGATCGCGATCGTCGTTCTCTATGGGGCGTTCGAGATCGCGCGACGACGACGACAGCCCGCTGCCGCAGCACCACCGTCTGGAGGCGCCGCTGTCGCGATGGCGATCGCCTTCGCGATCGGCGTGCTCGGCGGCCTGGTTGGCCTCATTCTCGGCACTCTGCGGCTGCCGGCGATGGTCAAGTGGCTCGGCACTGCGCCGAAGGCGGCGGTCGGCACGAACGCCGCGACCGGCGTCGTCGTCGGAATCGGCGGCCTGATCGGCCACCTCGCGGGAGGGGTCGAGTGGGCGCTGCTCGCCGCGGGTTGCGCCGGCGCGGTCCCGGGCGCATATCTGGGCGCTCACCTCACCGGGCGCCTCGACGATGACGCTCTGCTCAGGGCAATCGCGGCAATCCTCGTCGTCGCCGGCTTGGCCCTTGGCGTGCAGGCGGCGGTGGCATAGATAGCGGGCCGTCTATCTTGGAGCCATGAGCTCGGAGCCTTTGCGACTCGGCGGCATGGCGCTGCGCAACGGGTTGCTAATCCACGGCCCGACCCACTGGGCCGCCGCGGTGCGCGACGCCGACGGGAAGATCCAGGTCGCCTCGGAGCGCAAGCCCGAGCTGGCCCCTGGCCTGGCGGCGAAACTCCCAGGCCTGCGCGGGCCGCTGCGCCTGGCCGAGGCGCTGGCGGTGCTGCCGCTGACCCGGCGCCGGCTGCGCGCCGCCCGGCTCCCGTTCGAGGACTGGCGCGTGCTCGCCGCGATCGGGGCGACGCTGGCGGCGACCGCGGCGCTGCGCAAGCGGGTCGGCAGCTCGGCGCTGCGCGAGAGCGTCATCCAGGTGGTCGGCGCCTTGCCGGCAGTGGTGGCGCTGCTCGACCGCGACCTCGCCGCCTACCACGGCGTCGAGCACAAGGCGATCGCCGCCTACGAGCAGGGGATTGAGGACCCGGCCGGCGTGCCCAAGGAGCACGACCGCTGCGGCTCCAACCTGGTCACCCCGATGATGCTGCTCTCGGTGGGCGGCACGGTCCTGCTCGAGCGGCTGGTCGAGCGGCCGGGTCCGCTGGCCCGCGCCGCGGTCGGGCTGGGCGGCGCCTCGATTGCGGTCGAGATGTTCGCCTGGAGCGACCGGCATCACGGCGCCCCCCTCGCGGAGGCGTTCCACACGCCGGGCCGTGAGATCCAGCGCCGCCTGGCGACCAAGGAGCCGACGCCGGAGCAGCTCGAGGTCGGCGTCGCGGCGCTGGCCGAGATCCTCCGCGTCGAGCAGGCAGGCGGCGCCGGGGATGAGCCGCCGCCGGCCACGTAGACTGCCGCCCGTGTTCAGCAGGATCGACCACATCGGCGTCGCCGTCGAGGACATCGACGCGGGGATCGAGCTCTATGCGAAGAGCTTCGAGATGGAGCTGGCGCATCGCGAGACGGTCGAGTCGCAGGGTGTCGAGGCGGTCCTGCTCGACGTCGGCGACGGCCACGTCGAGCTGCTGCGGCCGCTGGGGCCGGACACCGCGGTCGGCAAGTTCCTCGCCCGCAAGGGCCCTGGCCTGCACCACGTCGCTTACGCCGTCGACGACATCGACGCGACGCTGGAGCGCCTGGCCGCGGCCGGGATCGAGTTGATCGACAGCGAGGCGCGGACCGGCATCCGCGATAGCCGCGTCGCATTCCTGCACCCGCGCTCGACCGGCGGAGTGCTGACCGAGATCGTCGAACCCGCTGGAGGTGGGCACTGATGGCAGAAGCGCAACGTGTAGAGATCGGCTTCGAGGGCGGCCAGGTCGTCTCCGTGCGGCTCACCGACGACGAGCTGAAGGACCTGCGCAAGCAGGTGGAGAAGGGTGGCTGGCACGACGTCAAGACCGAGGACGGCGTGCTCGCCGTCTACCTCGGCAAGGTCTCCTTCCTGCGCATCGACTCGGGCGAGCACCAGGTCGGCTTCGGCCTCAACCGCCCGGCCTGATGCGGGCGCGGACGCTGCTCGGCGTCGGCGCGGCAGCAACGCTGGGAGCGGCGCTGTGGTGGCGCAAGAACCCTTCGGCCTGTCCCTATGGCCAGCGCTTCTGGGTCGAAGCGCCGCACCCGGTCGTCACGCCCGAGCGGCTGCGCTCGGTCCTGCGTCCCGAGCCGGGCGAGCGGCTGCTGGAGATCGGCCCGGGCACCGGCTACTACACGCTCGACATGGCGCGGTGGGTGGGGCCCGAGGGCAAGGTCGAGATCTTCGACCTGCAGCAGGAGTTCCTCGAGCACACGATGGGTCGTGCGGCCAAACGTGACCTCGCCAACGTCGTCGCGACCCAGGGCGACGCGACCGACCTCCCCTACGAGGACGGCTCGATGGACGCCGTCATCCTCACCGCAGTGCTCGGCGAGATTCCGGATCCCGGCGCCGCCCTGCGCGAGATCCGCCGCGTCCTCCAGCCGACCGGCCGTCTCGTGGTCGGCGAGCTCTTCGGCGATCCCCACTTCACCACTCGCGCCAGCCTCCAGCACCAGGCCGCCGCGGCCGGCCTCGCCTACGAGTCCCACTCCGGCAACTGGTTCGCTTACTTCGCCCGGCTGACACCTGCCTGAAGCGGCCCCGTTTCCACAGGCGAAAGGCTCGAGGCAAGGCAGGGGACAGCCCCGGCGAGCCGAAGCGTCGCCGGGGCCTGTCCCTTCGAGGTGTCTCGTCTAGTCGGCTACCAGGACGAGCCTCGCGATCCACTCGAGTTGAGCTGAACCACCTTCACCTCGTTCTCTGCCTCGGCGTCGCCACCGTCGGCATCGGCGTCTCCGCCGTCGCCTCCGGTCGCATCGCCGCTGGTCGCCTCGGTGTCTCCACCCTCGGCGTTCGCGTCGTGGCTTCCGCTATTGCCGTAGTCGCAACCGCAGGAGGACTTGTGCTCGAGTGGCACGTTCTCCTCCTGGGGCTTTGACTCGGCCTTGGCGTTGCCGTTGTGCTCCTGGGTGTTGCCGGTATTGGCGTCTCCGCCCTTACCGCCGGTGGCGTTGGCTTCGCCGCCGGTCGCCGTGGGGTCACCCTGTTTGACGTCCGACTTGTTGCTCTGTGGCGAGCCCGAGCCGTCTGTCGAGTGACTCTTGCAGCCGCAATCCCCGTGCTTGGAACCGCGGGACTTCTTGCCTGACGACTCGTTGGTCTGCTTGACCACCGCGTCGTTCTCGGCCTCGGCGTCGCCGCCGTCGGCATCGGCGTCTCCGCCATCACCGCCGCGCGCGTCGCCACTGCGGGCCTTGGTGTCTCCACCCTCGGCGTCGGCATCGTTGTGGCTTCCGCCCTTGCCGCGATCGCAGCCGCAGGACTTGGACTTGGTCTGTCCGTTGGGCTGCTGCTCGCGCGGCTCCGACTTGGCCTCGGCGTTGCCGTTGTGCTTCTGCGTGTTGCCGGTGTTGGCGTCTCCGCCGTCACCGCCGGTGGCGTTGGCTTCGCCGCCGGTCGCTTCCGGGCTGCCCTGGTGGACGCTCGACTCGTTGCTCTGGGACCCAGAGCTCGAGCCGTTCATCTCCCAGGGAGCTTTCTGGCACCCGCAATCCCCGTGAGAGGAATTGCCGGAGCCATGGCCCGACGACTCGTTGGTCTGCTCGACCTCGGCGTCGTTCTCGGCCTCGGCGTCGCCGCCGTCGGCATCGGCGTCTCCGCCGTCACCTCCGGTTGCGTCGCCGCTTCTCGCCTCGGTGTCTCCACCCTCGGCGTCGGCATCGCCGCCTACCGAGATGGCAACGGCGTTGCCGTTCCCGATCTGCGTGTTGCCGGTGTTGGCGTCTCCGCCCTTACCGCCCGTGGCGTTGGCGTCGCCGCCGTACGCGCTCGGGTCGCCCTGCTCGATTTTCGAGCTGTTGCTCTGTGAGGAGCTCGAGCTGTCCGTCGAGTGACTCTCGCAGCCGCACTTCTCGTACGAGGAGTGACCGCCGCCCGACTCGTTGGTCTGCTCGACCTCCGCGTCGTTCTCGGCCTCGGCGTCGCCGCCGTCGGCATCGGCGTCTCCGCCGTCACCGCCGCGTGCATCGCCGCTCCTCGCCTCGGTGTCTCCACCCTTGGCGTCTGCGTCGTTGCTGTGGCTTCCGCCCTTATGACCGCAGCCGCAGGAGTTGCTCTCCTTCTGCTCCTGGGGCTCGGACTTGGCGTAGGCATTGCCGTTGCCTATTTGGGTGTTGCCGGTATTGGCGTCGCCGCCCTTACCGCCCGTGGCGTTGGCGTCTCCACCAGTCGCTTCGGGACTGCCTTGATGGACGCTCGACTCGTTGCTCTGCGAGCCGGAACCGTCCGTCGAGTGGCTCTCGCAGCAACCCTTGTGAGAGTCGCTGTCACTGCCCGACTCGTTGGTCTGCTTGACCACCGCGTCGTTCTCGGCCTCGGCGTCGCCGCCATCGGCGTCGGCGTCGCCACCGTCACCTCCGGTTGCGTCGCCGCTGGTCGCCTCGGTGTCTCCACCCTCGGCGTCGGCGTCGCCGCCGACCGAGACGGCAACCGCGTTGCCGTTGCCGATCTGCGTATTGCCGGTATTGGCGTCGCCGCCTTCACCGCCGGTTGCGTTGGCTTCGCCGCCTGTCGCGCTCGGGTCGCCCTGGGTCACGCTGCTGCTGTTGGTCTGCCCGGAAGAGGGCACCGGCAGCGGCACGGAAGCGGCGGCAGGCGCCGATCCGATAGCCATGGCGACCACGACCGCGATTGCAGCCATGGAACTTCTCATTGGTAATTCCTTTCGTGCTCGAGTTGCGTTTCGCCGGGGAGTGAGAGGGCTCCCGGCGCAGCCCTGGTTGGGGTCCGAGAGGACCTAGCCAGGGCGCTCGAGCGCGCAGACGAAGGGAGTTGGCGCCGGGAAGTCCGGCAGCTCCCTGAGCCTGCGGAGTATCGCCGGCGATGCCAGCGCGAGCAACGCGAGCAGCGCGGCGATGGGGACGAAGAACGAAGCCCCTGAGCCTGATGTGGTCAGGCCGGTCGTCGACCCCAGCGGTACTGGACCGCTGGGAGACGCAGGGCTATTGAAGTGTGGAACCGAACCCACGGCGGTGGCGAGGATCGTCAAGGGTTGGGCACCCGCGAGATCGATCGAGCCGTTCGGGCTCTCGACGCTGAGGAGGTCGATCGCAGCTGTGTCGGCCGTGCGGGTCGCCGGCACGCTCTTCTCCGCCTCGGGAAGGAGTCCCACCCAGGCGCCGGCCAGCAGGCTCTTGCCGACCGGCGCCTGATGCTGATGGAGGGGGAGGCTCTGATCCGACGGTGCCGCGGGGCCCGCTGGTGCTTGGCCTGGGAGCGCGGGAAGTACAGCTTTCTCGGCCGAGGCGACGAGGTCCATCGCCCGCGCCTGAGCCTCGTCGCTCAACCGGTCCACCCCTTTGGCTACCTGTGCGACGGGCTTGGCGATCTTCTCGGGGAGCGGCGCTGCCGCCGCAGCCTCGGAAGTGCTCTCGAGGGTTCTGGAAGTCTCCTCGCCGGCTCTGGCGACGAGGCCAGAGGCTGGTCGGTCGCCGGCCTCCGAAGCTGCCACGGTCCCAGCATCGGCTGTCACGGCCGCCACGCCGGCGGTTACGTCGGAGACGGCGCGGGCCGCATCGGAAGCAGGACTAGATGGGGGAGGAGTGGGAGCAGGAGCGGGCGAGGGAGCGGCTGTCGCCGACCCCTCGACCACGGGCGCGACTTCGGGCGCTTCCGCGGCAGGTTCCGGAGCGACTTCGACCACCTCGCTGGGTGCGGCACCGGCACCGGCTGCCTGGGGCACCTGACCCTTGACCGGCGTCGCTGCAAGAAGCGCCGTGAGCACCGCTCCCAAAAGGATCCAGAGAGCGAACTTGCCCCTCGGTAGTTGTCTGGCTGAAACTCCCACGAGCGAGCCAGATTACCCAATATTTGTCCAAATTCACACCGATTTTTAAAGTTTGGCGAGGCTCGATTTGTGGTCGAGACTCAGGCTCAGAGCCAAAATCCCTGCACGTAAGCGTGGCTTTGAGCAGCTGTCGGGACCCGTCCCGCAAATGTTAAGGAGCCACCGAAGTACCTACGCGGAATCGCGCGCGTCCATCGATGCGCGCCGTGAGCTGCTGGTCGCTTCGGCGCGCTCCGCGCTCAGTAGCGGGGCGGCTCGCGGACTTCGCGGCGTTCTTCGGCGACGCGCTCGTCGGGAAGGGCCGCGGCGCGGCGAGCCCGGTTCCCCACCATCGACTCGTAGACGAAGGTGAGGATGAGGCCGGCGGCGCCGGCGAGCATCAGGATCAGGCCGACCGTGTCGACGCTGACTCCCTCTACGTGGAGGTTCGTCGCGTAGCGCAGGATCGCGCCTACGGCAATCAGGAATATCGCTCCTGCGATCGTCACGGAAGCCTGTCTACCCAGCGTCCCAAACGCCGAAACAGCGGTGAGCCGGCCTCGATCATCTGTCCCCGGTCAGCCGCGGATTGCCTTGCCGGCGATGTTCTTCAGCCGGGTTCTGTCGCGCTGTGGAAGGGCGCTGGGGCGTCCCTTCGACTTCGTGACCAGGCGCACCAGTTCCTGCTGTTCCTTCTTGGTCAGGTTGCCTTTGACTCGCTCTCGTCCCTTCTCGACGAGCCAGACCGCGACGAGCCAAGCCAGCTTCCACGGAACTCGCCGCCAAGCGGCGGGCATAGCGCGTCGGGCGATCCACCAAGGCATTGCCGTGCCATACCCGGCAACACGAGGTATCAACCCGCGTCAGTTGTTTGACCCCGGCTGACACCTCTGGCACCAGTAGGTGGTGCGGTTGGCGTCGCCCTGACCTCGGGCGGCGATCGGTTTGCCGCAGGCGGTGCAGGGCTGGCCGGCGCGGCGGTAGACGGCTCGCGGCTGACGCCCACGCTCGACCGCCTCTCGCATCAGGTCGTGGGCCGCTTGGAGCACGCGGTGCAGCTGCTCGGTGGAGAGCTCGCCGACTGGCTGCCAGGGATCTACCCGCGCCGCGAAGCAGGCCTCGCTCTTGAAGATGTTGCCGATCCCGGCGACCAGCGTCTGGTCGAGCAGGGCGTCGCCGAGGGTGCGATCGGGGACGGCACCGAGAGAACGGGCGACGACTTCGGCGTCGAAATCCTCATCGAGGACGTCCGGTCCGAGTCGGGCGAGAACGGGGTCCCGGCGTAGTGTCTCGGCTCTGATGACCCGCAGTTTGGGACCGCCGAACTGCACCGCTTCCGCTTCGTCTCCCCTCAGCACGACCCAAGCGGCTCCGGCGGGCTTGCGCCAGCTCTCCCCGCGCCGGTAGACGTGCCACGAGCCGCTCATCCCCAGGTGGCTGTGGAGTACGAGGTCGTCGAAGTCGAGCAGGAGGTTCTTTCCCCGCGCCACCGCCGCTACGAGCCTGCGGCCGTCGAGCCGCTCGACCCCCGCGACACGCCCGCGCGGGTTCGGAGCGGCGACGGCGACTTCCTTCTCGCCGAGCGCCGCTCCGATCCGCCGGGCGGCACGGTGGATCGTGTCGCCCTCGGCCAACTAGGGCCGCGGGGGTGTCTGGCTCTGCTGATCCGCCTGTTCGCCGACTTCGGAGGCGTTCTCCTGGACGCTCGACCTCATCTCGCCGGCCTGTTCCCGGCCGGCTTCCTTGGCCGTGTCGACGGCCTGTCCGGCGACGTCCTTGCCGCGCTCGAGCGCCTCCTGGCCGGTTTCCATCGCCTTCTCCTTGACTTCGTCGGCGATCGGCCCGACGCGCTCGTCCTCGACGCGGGTGCTCGGCAGCATCATGCCGACGAGGAACCCTGTCGCCACGCCTCCGAGGGCGAGGCCGAGCGGGTTTTCCTGGGCGATGCCAACGGCTTGCTGTGCTCCCTCCTTCATCTGCTGTCCTTCCGGTGTCGCGTCGCTTATGTGAGACGTCGTACTTGTCATCTGCGCGCGCAGGCGCTCCTTCTTGTCGGCGAACGACTCCTTCACGCGCGACTTGACGTCGGTCTTGTGCGCAAGCGCGCCGACGGTGTCGCCCATTTCCACTCTCGTCTGCTCTATGTCCTGCCTGATCTGGCCTGGGTCTTGGCCCATTGCACGTCCTCCTTCACGCTTTCGACTGTCTGTTCGGGTGCGGGAGGCATGCCCTCCCTGACTCGGTCCCTGCCGGTGAGGGCGAGGACACCCGCGGCTCCTGCCCAGATCGCGGTGACGATCAACGCCGCCACCCAGGCGTCCATCGCCTCAGCGAGCAGGAGGATGAGCATGGCGCTGAGCGCGCCGAGCGCGAGCATGCCGGCCACGCCGGCACCGCCCAGCATCCCAGCGCCGATCCCTGCCGTCTTGCCCTTCTCGGCGAGCTCGGCCTTGGCGAGATCCAGCTCCTGGCGGACCAGGGTCGAGGTCTGCTCGGAGAGCTGCTTGATCAGCTCTCCGGTCGAGTTCCCGCGCAACTCCGTGCCCTGCCCGTTCCCGGTCCTCATCGCCCCATCACCGGGTCGGCCGGGACGCGCACCTGCCCCTCGGCGCCCGGCGCGACGCCGACCTCGGGCGGGACCGCCGGCGGCGGCGGGGTCGAGGACCGCACCCCCCGGGTCGGCGCTTCGGCGCGCATCCGGCCCTGGTAGCGGTTCTGGCTCGACGCCTTGAGGAAGCGCGCCGCGGCTATGCCGGCTACTACGCCGCCGGCAAGGACCGCCCACGGCCTACGCCGGCCGAACTCTTCGAGATCGGAGAGGATCCTGTCGGCGTCCGACTCGGCGAGGTAGGAGCCGAGCTGCTCGGTCCGCTCGGCCGCCTGGTCCGCCAGCTTGGCCGGTGTCTCCTTGCCCTGGTTGCGCAGCTCCTCGCCGACGCTGCGCAGGTCCCCGGCGGTTCCGGACACCTTCTCGCCCGCCTGCGTCGAGCGCTGGTCGACCTGCTCACGCAGCATGTCCTGTGCCTTGGCGCCGGCCTCCTGCGCCTTTTCCTGGGCCTGGCCGGCAACCTGCTGCACCGTCTCCTGGGCCCCTGACGATTCCTGTCCTTCCGCCGACGGCGTCGCCGGCGGACTGCTTGTTGCATCGGTCATCGCAAAAACCTCCAAGGTCGCGTTGCGTTGGTCCCCCCGGGTCCCCCGTCCCACTTCCCTGGGTGCCCGTTATGCGAAGGAGACAAACAGGACGCCGGCGCCCTTAACGCCGAGCGTTACGCGAGGGAGGTCCAGAGCCGCTCCTCGGCCTCCGCGACGCTGGCGGCGGCGGCGTCGACCTCGCGCCAGAGGCCGGGCTCGGGCTCGTCGCGCTCGCTGGCGGCGTGGAAGGCGGTCGCCAGGGCGGTCCAGCGGGCGGCGGCCTCGGCGGCCAGCTGGGCCTCGGGGCGGCCGGCCTCCTCGAGGAAGCGCGAGTACATGAGGCGGAAGGCGCCGCCGCCGGTGCCGCGGCGCTCGATCACCTGGTAGCCGAAGCGGGCGCACCACTGCCAGTCCTCGGCGACCTCAGGCCAGGAACCGGCCTCCTCGGCGAGCCGTCGCACCGCGTCGAGGCCGGAGAAGTCGCGGAACTCGGGCTCGACCATCGCCTTGGCGGTGCGCTCGATCGCGGCCGGGATGGCGGCGCGCAGCTGCTCCTGCGAGACCGCGCCGGAGGCGGTGAACATGTGGCCGGAGAGCGGGTAGGCAGGGTGGCCGCTGTGGCGAGCCTTGTCGAGGTTCTCTAGCCGGGTCGTCTGCAGCTCCTCGAAGCCGGTGTCGGAGAGGTGGGCGACCTCCTCGTCGTAGCCGGCGAGCACCACCGCGTGGCCTGGGAAGTGGGCCGAGTTGCCGTAGTGGTCCAGGTAATAGAGGTCGGTGAGCAGGAGCACCGGGTTGCCGGCATCGACCTCGGCGCGGGCCGCCTCCCAGGCGTCGCCGTCGCCCTGCTCGAAGGTGCGCATCTGCAGCGCCGCCCCGGTCAGCTCGTCGAAGCTCTCCTCGAGGCGGGCGGTGCGACCGTTGAACCAGCGGCTGGGAGAGGCGTCCTCCAGGGTGACGTAGTAGAAGCAGGCGCCGGCGCCGAGGCCGAACGCCATCTCCTCACTGACCTCGACTCCGTGGAAGCCGAGCAGGTTGCGCAGCGCGGTCGAGCCGCAGTGATGGCCGGGCGTGTGGGTATAGCCGGGGACGGAAGGCATCGAGAGCGGATTATCCTGCTGCCGCGATGGCGGGCGCCGACCTGAGACTGCTGCACGCGATGCGGACACGCGGGCACACCCCTGCGCTCGAGCGGGCGGCGAGGGCGCTCGGCAAGGCCGGGAACAACGGCACGGTCTGGCTCGCGCTCGGCGGGGTCCTCGCGATCGTCGACTCATCCAACCGCGAGGCCTGGCTGATCTGCGCGGCGCTGGGACCGGTCGCGATCGGGCTCAACTACGCGGTGAAGCTCGTCGTGCGACGCCCGCGTCCCGTGCTCGAGAGGCTGCCGCCGCTCGGCGGCGCCCCCAGCTCGCTCAGCTTCCCCTCGGCGCACGCCACCTCGTCCTTCGCCGTCGCCACGGCGATGGCCCGGGTCGAGCCGCTCGGCGCGCTCGCCTTCGTCCTGGCGATCGCACTCGCGCTCGGCCGCCCCTACCTGGGGATGCACTACCCCTCCGACGTCCTCGCCGGCGCGATCCTCGGGATCGCGCTCGGCCTGATCGTGCCGCTGTCCATATGAGCGAGGGAGGCGGCCCCGTATGAAGGTCGGGATCGTGGGCTTGCCCAACGCCGGCAAGTCGACCCTCTTCAACGCCCTGACCGAGGGCCGGGCGCAGACCGGCGACTATCCGTTCACGACGATCGAGCCCAACGTGGCGATCGCGGAGGTGCCCGACGAGCGGCTCGAGCAGGTCGCCGCGACGGTGGGCAGCTCGAAGCTGGAACCGGCGACGATCGCCTTCCACGACATCGCCGGCCTGGTCAAAGGCGCCTCGGAGGGGGAGGGGCTCGGCAACAAGTTTCTCGCCTCGATCCGCGAGACCGACGCGATCTGCCATGTCGTCCGCTGTCACACCGAATCGGACGTCCCCCACCCCGACGGCCGCGTCGACCCGCTCGCCGACATCGAGACGATCGAGACCGAGCTTGTCCTTTCCGACTACGAGCAGGTCGAGCGGCGCCTGGGCCGGGTGCGCAAGGGGGCGAAGTCGGGCGACGCCGAGGCGATCGCCGAGCAGGGCTGGCTGGAGCAGGTGCTGGAGGCCCTCGGCGAAGGCAAGCCGGCTCGCTCCGTCCCCATTCCCGACGCCGCTGCGGACGCGCCGCGCAACCTGCAGGCGCTGACCTCGAAGCCGATCCTCTACGTCGCCAACGTCGACGAGGGCGACGCCGAGGTGCCCGAGGCGGTGGCCGCCCACGCCGTCGCTGTCGGGGCCGGCGCAGTCGCGGTCAGCGCCCGGATCGAGGGCGAGCTGGCCGAGCTCGACCCGGCCGAAGCCGAGGAGATGCGCGAGTCCTACGGGGTCGAGGGCTCCGGCCTGGCGCGACTCGTCCGCGCCGCCTACGACCTGCTCGAGCTGCTCACCTTCTTCACTGCGGGTGAGGGCAAGGAGGCGGTTGCGCGCCCGATCCACCGCGGCTCCACCGCCTGGGAGGCGGCGGGGACGATCCACACCGAGATCCAGGACGCCTTCGTCAAGGCCGAGGCGATCGGCTGGCAGGAGCTGGTCGAGTGCGGCGGCTACGCGCCGGCCCGCGACAAGGGGCTGCTGCGGATCGAGGGCCGCGACTACGTCGTCGCCGACGGCGACGTGATCACGATCAAGGTGTAGCGTCAGCGGCCATGGACCAGGGAGCGAGGTTTCCGCGGGTCGCCGCCAAGGCCGGCCACTACGAGAGCTTCTACATAAAGGCCTGCCGGCCCGGTGGCGGGCAGGGGATCTGGATCCGGCACACGGTCCACAAGCAGCCCGGCGGCGAAGCGAAAGGCTCGGTCTGGTTCACGTTCTTCGACCGCGCGGCGGACGCCCCGCGGGCGACCAAGCTGACCGTGCCGGAGGCGCAGCTCTCGGCCCCGGCCGGCTCCTGGATCCGCGTCGCCGAGGCCGAGATCGGCCCGGGCCGGGCGCAGGGCAAGGTCAAGACCGAGGCGCTCGAGGCCTCCTGGGACCTCAGCTTCTCCGGCGACGCCGACCCCTGCAAGTACCTCCCGGCCGACTGGCTCTACGAGGCGTCGGTGCCGCGCACCAAGTTCGTCGCTCCCTACCCGGACGCGCGCTTCGACGGCCGGCTCGAGATCGGCGGTGAGACGATCGAGCTCACCAGTTGGCCGGGAATGATCGGCCACAACTGGGGCAGCGAGCACGCCGAGCGCTGGGTCTGGCTGGAGGGAACCGGGTTCGAGGGCGCGGCAGGCACCTACTTCGACGCCGGCGCCGCCCGGATCAAGCTCGGCTCCTGGACCACCCCCTGGATCCCATCGGGGATGCTGATGCTCGACGGCGTGGCGCACCGCCTCGGCGGCTTCGGCACGATCCGTGCCGCATCGATCGAGGAGTCGGCGGGCGCCTGCTCCTTCGTCCTCCCGGGCAAGGACATCGTCGTCCGCGGTCGCGTCTCCGCGCCCAAGGAGGACTTCGTCGGCTGGGTCTACGCCGACCCGAAGGGGCCCGAGCACAACACGATCAACTGCTCGGTCGCCGACCTCGAGCTGACGGTCGAACAGCCTGCCCGCCCGGCGCGCCAGCTGACCCTCACGGCCGGCGCCGCCTACGAGCTGGGGATGCACGAGACCGACCACGGCATCCCACTCCAGCCCTATCCCGACGGCTGATTCTCGACGACCTTTTTGAAGGTCATCCAGCGGTCGTAGCCGCCGAGCGCCGCCGCCAGCTGGTCGCCGCGGATTTTGGTCGTGCCGCCGCTGCCGTGGAGCCGCGCCCAAACGATCCGCGGCGAGACGCCGCGCTGGACGATCGCGACCCGCTCGAGGCGGCCGTCGAGGTAGGAGCCCAGCTCGGCGCTGATCTCTGGGCCGCTGAAGCGCAGGGTCCAGGTGTGCAGTGGACACTCGTAGTCGTAGGGATCGGGAACGCCGACCAGGTAGGGGACCGGCGTGCCGAAGAAGATGTTCTCGACGTTCTCGGTATGGCCGCCGGAGCAGGCGGAGAAGAAGGTCTGGGCGACCTCGCCGCGGTAGAGGACGACTTCGCCCCGGGTCTCGGTGGTGGCGCGGTTGCCGCGCGCGGTCTCGCTCGCCATCCCCTCGTAGACCTGGCTACGGGTGTCCTCGTAGAGGTCGAAGCCGTTGCCGCCGACCTGGGTTGTGAGGGCGAAGGAGCGGGCCGCGACCGCCTGGGCCCGCAGCGCCGCCATTGGCCAGGAGGAGGGCGACTCGTTGGGGATCACGCCCTTTACGTACTGGTCGATCGGCACCGCGTTGACCGCGTTGAGCGCGCCGGCGTCGCTGGCGGTCGGGACCACCTCGAGGGCGCCGCGGTAGGCGGTCCCGTCGATCTCGATCGTGCCGCTGCCGGCGGCGCGCAGCTTGGCGCCGCAGCTGGCCAGCGGCCGGCCGGACGAGGTGCGCAGCTTGACGCTGCGGCCGCTGCGGTGGGCCTGGTAGCTCTGTTCGGGTGAGAGGGCGCGTCCGCAAGCACTGGTCGCGCCGGTGAAGCCGACGTCGCCTGGCTCGATGCCGACCAGAACACGGACGACGCGGCCGGCGGTCAGTTTGCCGAGCGTGGTCCCCGAGTAGTAGTGACTGAGGATGAAGCGGTGGTCCTTGCCGTGCTTGGCGTAGCCGTAGGCGCCGTACTGGCTCATCCCGACCCCGTGGCCGAAGCCGCGCCCTTCGACGACCCAGGAGACGTTCGCGTGGGCGCTGGGCGCCAGCAGCAATGCTGCGGCGAGCATGGCGAGTTTCGTTCGCATAGCGATCGAAACTCGACAAATGCGGGGTCGCTCCATCACAGGCTCAACAGATTCGAGGCGGAGGCGTTTCGGCCTGCACTACCCTTGGCCTCAGGGTGCAAGCGACCGACCACAAGCTCCTCGCAGCCGGCGAGTGGGTCGAGACCGGTGAGTGGAACGAGGTGCTCAGCCCCTATGACGGGATCCCGGTCGGTCGGGTCGCCCAGGGCGACGCGGCGCTCGTCGACCGCGCCGCCAGGGCGGCCCAGGAGGCCTTCGAGTCCGCCGACTTCCCCCAGCACGAGCGGGCCGCCGTGCTCGACCGTGCTGCCGAGCTGGTCGGCAAGCGGATCGACGACCTGGCGCTGACGATCGCCGCCGAGGCCGGCAAGCCGCTGAAGACCACCCAGGTCGAGGCGGCGCGCTGCGTCGACACGCTGACCTTCTCCGCGGTCGAGGCGCGCAAGCTGACCGGCGGCACCGTACCGATGGAGGCCTCTGCGTCGGGCGCCGGCAAGCTTGGCGTGATGCTGCGCGTCCCCTACGGCGTGGTCGGCGCGATCAGCCCCTTCAACTTCCCGCTCAACCTCGTCGCCCACAAGCTGGGGCCGGCGATCGCGGCTGGCAACGCCATCGTCCTCAAGCCGGCGGGGCAGACGCCGATCTCGGCGCTGAAGCTGGCCGAGGCGCTGGCCGAGGCCGGCCTCCCCGACGGCTGGCTCAGCGTCATCCCCGGCCCCGGCTCCGAGGTCGGCAACGCGATCGTCGAGCACGAGCTGATCAAGGCGCTCACCTTCACAGGCTCCTCCAAGGTCGGCTGGGGGATCCGCAGCAGCGTCCCGCACAAGAAGGTCAACCTGGAGCTGGGCTCGAACGCGCCACTGATCGTCCACGCCGACGGCGACTGGGAGACGGCGGCCGACAAGGCGAAGCTCCACGCCTTCTCCCACGCGGGACAGAGCTGCATCTCGATCCAGCGGATCCTCGTCCACGAGGACGTGGCCGACGGATTCACCGAGCGCCTGGTCGCCAACGCCGAGGCGCTGCGGGTCGGCGACCCGCTCGACCCCGGGACCGACGTCGGCCCGCTGATCTCGCCGGAGGACCGCGACCGCGTCAAGCAGTGGGTCGACGAGGCCGTGGCCGCCGGGGCAGAGCTGCTCACCGGTGGTGAGCTGGTCGACGAGGGCCGCTGCCTGGCGCCGACCCTGCTCGCCGGCCCGCCTCGCGACGCCAAGGTCTGGTGCGAGGAGATCTTCGGTCCGGTGGCGACGATCGACCGCTACTCGGACTTCGCCGAGGCGCTGCGGATGGCGAACGACTCCAAGTTCGGCCTCCAAGCCGGCGTCTTCACACGCGATGTCGGCCGTGGCCTCGAGGCGGCCGAGACGCTGGAGTTCGGCGGGGTGCTGATCAACGAGGTCCCCACCTTTCGCGCCGATCAGATGCCATACGGCGGCGTCAAGGACTCGGGCAACACCCGCGAGGGCCCCGCCTACGCGGTGAGCGAGCTGACCGAGGAGCGTTTCGTCACCCTGCAGGGCTGAAAGCTCGAGGAGCTTCGCTACAAAATATTTGGTAGCCTCGCTCGCTTAACAAGTCTTGATCGAACGTTGGGAGGCGTCGATGCTGGGAGTCGCGAGGTCCAAGGTCATCGTCCTGGTGGCGGTGCTTGCCACCGCTGGAATCGTCGCGACCGCCGCCACGGCGGCGCCGTCCGACACGGAAGGGCAGACGACGCTGGAACAGCGGGTCGTGCCCGCCGCGCCAGGCGCCTACCGCTTCCTCCAGCTCGGCGAAGGCGAGCCCTACACCGTGCGCCAGGAACTCGGCACGGCGGGTGAAGGCCGCGCCGAAACCCGCACCTCCCTGGTCTACTTCGGCCAGCTCTCCGACTTCCAGCTCGCCGACGAGGAGTCGCCGGCGCGGGTCGAGATCGTCGACCCGCTCTCCACTCCGCTCAACCTCCCCTTCGGCTCGGCCTGGCGGCCCTGGGAGGCGCTCAACCCGCAGATCGACGAGGCGATGATCCGCCAGGTCAACCTGTTCACGACGGAAAGCCCAGTGGCCGACGGCAGCGGGGCGCGCCGCGCGATGGACCTGTCGATCGTCACCGGCGACTCGGCCGACAGCCAGCAGCTGAACGAGACGCTCTGGGTGCGCACCCTGCTCGAGGGCGGCCTGCTCAATCCCAACAGCGGCGTCAACAAGAAAACTTACTCGCACCTGCTCTGCCCGAACCTGCTCGTGCCCGGCGCCGCCGAGGCCGCCCGCTACACCGGCGTCCAGGACTACGACGACTACTTCGAGGGCACCTTCCCCGAGTTCTACGACCCCGACAGCCCAGCCGGCCCGCACGCCGCCTGGCCCAAATACCCGGGCCTGATGGACAAGGCGCAGCAGGCCTTCGAGGCGAGCGGAGTCGACATCCCCTCCTACGTCGCCTTCGGCAACCACGACGCGCTCGTGCAGGGCAACGCGGCGGCGAACCTCGCCTTCGAGCAGGTCGCCACCGGCTGCCTGAAGCCGATGGGACCGGTCCCCAACCCCGAAAACGCGCCGGCGCTGCTCGCCGCGCTGCTCAACCCGACGAACCTGTTGAGCACCCTGCTGACGAACCCGAAAAACCTGATCATCGTTCCGGGCGACCCGAAACGGCAGTTCGTCTCGAAGAAGCAGTACAAGGACATCTTCAAAAAAGGGTCCCAGGAAGACGGCCACGGCTTCGACTTCGTCGACCCGGCTCAGGAGAGCGCCTCGAAAGGCGCCGCCGGCTACTACGCCTGGAGCCCGGCGCCGGGGATGCGGTTCATCTCCGTCGACACCGTCGCCGAGGCGGGCACGATCGTGACGCCGAACGGCAGCACCACCTCCGACGGCAACATCGACGATCCCCAGTTCAAATGGCTGAAAGGCCAGCTGGAAGCCGCAACCGCCGCCGACGAGCTGGTGGTGATCTTCGCCCATCACGCGCCGGAGAGCCTCACGGCCGACGCCGCCGACGAGCTGGCGCCGCTCTGCCTGCTCGCCGACGCCCACGGGCACGACATCAACCCCGGCTGCGATCTCGACCCCCGAAGCTCACAGCCGATCCACCTGCAGGCCGACGCGGTGAACCTGCTGCACCAGTTCCCTAACGCGATCGCCTGGGTCGCCGGCCACTCGCACGACAACGTCGTCAACCCGTTCCCGAATCCGGGCGGCAAAGGCGGGTTCTGGAGCATCCGGGTGGCGGCCGAGGCGGACTGGCCGCAGCAGAGCCGCCTGCTCGAGGTCTTCGACAACGAGGACGGCACGCTCTCGATCTTCGGCACGATCCTCGACCACGTCGGTCAGTCGGCGGCGCCGCCCGCCGGCACGCCGGCCTCGGGCATGGACCTCAACGACCTCGCCTCGGCGGGGCGGACCATGAGCTTCAACGACCTACAGTCGGGCGCCCCGATCGGCGAAGGCCAAGCTGACGACCGTAACGTCGAGCTGCTGCTGCCCGACCCGCGCTAGGCAGCGCGGGCAGAAGAGGGGCCGGGGGAGGCCCTCCCCCGGCCCCTCCCCCTACTACTCGTGAGGCCTTGCCATGCGGCGATGGTCGAGGGCCTCCTCGAGCACCGACGGCTCAACGCCTTGCTCGAGGGCTACCTCCCTGAGCGAGCGGCCCGACTCGGCCGCCGCCTTGACGATGTCGGCGGCACGGTCGTAGCCGATGTGGGGATTGAGCGCGGTGGCGGTGGCCAGGGTCGCCTCGGCGTGGCGCTCGGTCATCTCCTCGTTTGCCTCGACTCCCGCGACGCACTTCTCGTTCAGTAGGCGGGAGGCCGAGGCGAGCAGCTTGATCGAGTCGAGCAGGTTGCGGGCTATTAGCGGCACCCGCACGTTGAGCTCGAACTGGCCTTGGCTGCCGGCGACGGTGATCGCGGCGTCGTTGCCGATCACCTGGGCGCCGACCTGGATCACGACCTCGGGGATTACCGGGTTGACCTTGCCCGGCATGATCGAGGAGCCCTTCTGCAGCTCCGGCAGGCGCAGCTCGGCCAGGCCGGCACGCGGGCCCGAGCCCATCAGCGCCAGGTCGTTGGCGATCTTGGTCAGCGAGACGGCGTAGACCTTGAGCATCCCCGAGAGCTCGACCAGGGCGTCGCGGTTGCCCTGCGCCTCGAAGGGGTCGAGCGGCTCGGAGATCGTCAGCCCGGTCTCGGCGGCGAGCTTCTCCCGCACCTTGGCGGCGAACTCGGGGTGGGTGTTGAGGCCGGTGCCGGTCGCGGTGCCGCCGAGCGGTATCTGGCCGACCCGCCGCAGCGTCCCCTCGATCCGCTGCACGCCGAGCCGCACCTGTGCCGCGTAGCCGCCGAACTCCTGGCCTAGGGTGACCGGTACCGCGTCCATCAGGTGGGTGCGGCCGGCCTTGACCACGTCGGCGAACCGCTCGGCCTTGGCCTCGAGCGCGCCCTCTAGCCCCTCCATCGCCGGCAGCAGGTCGTGCGTCACCTCGCCCAGCGCCGCCAGGTGGACGGCGGAGGGGAAGACGTCGTTGGAGGACTGACCCATGTTGACGTGGTCGTTGGGGTGGGCCGCCTCGCCGGCGAGGTTGGCGATCACCTCGTTGGCGTTCATGTTGGAGGAGGTGCCGGAGCCGGTCTGGAAGACGTCGACCGGGAACTGGCCGTCGTGCTCGCCGGCGGCGACCGCGTCGCCCGCCGCGGCGATCTGCTCCGCCACGTCGGGGTCTAGCCCGCCCAGCTCGCCGTTGACCCGCGCCGCAGCCGCCTTCAGTCGGCCCAGCTCCCGCACCACCGGCACCGGCACCCGCTCGCCCGAGACCGGGAAGTTGTCAACGGCCTTGGTGGTCTCGCCACCCCAGAGCTGCTCAGTCAAGTCTTGCCTCCATCGTTGGTGGAGGCAGGGAGCCTAGCCGGAGCGCTCAGCCGCTCGCCCGGCCGGCGTCGAAGCCCTCGCGGTAGGTGCGGAGGAAGATGGGCGACAGTGGCTGGTTGCCGGGGCTATAGCGCGCGGCGACGGCGAGGCGGCGGACCAGGTCGGCGTGGATGCCGCCGCTCTGCTCGGCCCCGCTCTCGGCGGCGCCGAGCAGGTAACCGAGCTGCAGGTTGGCGCTGCCGCCGGGGTCTTCGCGAGCCTCCGCGTTGAGCGTCGTCGCCGCGTCGAGCATCGTGCCCCCGACCGCCGCCAGGTCGCCGCCCTTCTGGTTCTCGGCCAGGCAATCGCTGATCGGCACCTCGCCGCTCAGCCGCACCTGGCCCGGAGCATCGCCGAGCGCGCCGACGTAGGCGCCCGGACCGTCGAGACAGGCGACCGGCGTCTCGTCGCTCGTCCCTCCGCAGCCGGCGGCGAACGCGGCGATGAGACCGATCAGGCCGACGATCGAGAGGAGGCGGTGCATCGACCGCTCATCCTAGGCTCAGTCGCCACGCGGCGAGACGCCGCCGGACTGCACGGTGGAGATCCCACCCGGCGGTGTGGGCGGCGGCGGAGCTTTGGGAGTGGGCTTTGGTTTCGGTTTCGGTTGCTCCGGTTTGGTGCCACCGCGCGGGTGCGGGGCGACTTCCTGCAGGCGCACCGGGAAGACCGAGACCCATTCGGCCAGCTCGAAGTGGGCGGCGGGGGCGTGTTCCCAGGAGAGGTGGAGGTGGTGGCCGCAGCCGTGGTGGGCGTCACCGTCGTAGCCGACCCAGCGGAAGGGGGCGGCGGGACGGTTCTGCAGCGGCTCGGCCCATTTGGCGAGGCGGGTGATGCCGTTCCAGGCGGCGTCGCAGCGGGTGGTGGCGTTGAGCGGGACGATGTCGACGGCGAGGCCGTTGTAGTGATCGGAGCGTTTGACGTGGCAGCCGCGACAGCCGGCGTGTTCGCCGCTCGGCAGCGGGCCGGAGTAGCCGTCGGTGACGTAGATCGGGAAGCGCTGCGCGAGCCAGCGCAGGTTGGGGATGATGCGACGGTCGACCATGTCCCCTTCTTCGTGGGGGATCGAGGCCGGGATCGGGACGATTTCGCCCAGCGCGTAGACGACCCGCGTCGTCGTGGGGCCGGCCACGGCGGGCGCCGCCAGCCAGGCGCAGAGCAGGGCCGTCGCCGTGCAGGCGAGGGCCAGGGCGTTCCAGGTACGCGGACGTGCTCCCTGTCCTGTCGTCGGCATCAGCTCCGGCATTCCTCCCGCTTATCGACCGCCACCGGGGGTCTGCTTGAGAACCGCAAAGCATCGGTAGGGTTGCGGCGCGATGACCACGGTGCGCGAGGCCAGCTACGACCTCTTCCGAGGGCACGGGATCGACACGATCTTCGGCAATCCGGGCTCGACCGAGCTGCCGATGCTCGCCGACTTCCCCTCCGACTTCCGCTTCGTGCTCGGCCTGCAAGAGGCGATCGTGGTTGGAATGGCCGACGGGTACGCCCAGGCCTCGGGCAAAGTCGCGATGGCCAACCTCCACACGGCGCCCGGCGTCGGCAACGCGATGGGGGCGATCTTCAACGCGCAGGCGAACCACTCGCCGGTGCTGGTCACCGCCGGCCAGCAGGTGCGGGCGCAG